>JBCBZT010000046.1:0-62057 GCA_039815185.1 Cyanobacteria bacterium P01_A01_bin.123
ATAAACTGTCCCTGGTCAGGGGCGATTTGCATGATACTAGCTGGATGCTTGGCGGTGTCTTGACGCAGTTGGGTGAGGATTTCGGACTCGCGGAGGGAAACGGAGAGCAGGTAGTCGTAGAGATGGGAGCTTAGCTTGCCCGTTTTGGTAGACATAGTCATGTTCTCCTGTGGTAGAGGCATTAAAAAGTACGCTCAGAGGGGGGTGAGACTCTGGGCAAAGGCATCGTAATGCTTCTGGGGGTTAAAATTCCTTTGTCAGTTGGAGTTTTTTCTTCGCGAAATGGACTTTTTGAGGTGCAATCTGACTTCAGTACTTTGGCTACTGATACTCTGATGCTTAGTCTGGCGTAAGCAGTTGCTCTTTCAGCGCTTCGAGATATAGCTCCGTGTCAATGGGACCGGGTAATCCCAAACACAAATAAGCGGGAATAAAGTATACGCGTCCGGCTTTACTGGCATTTAGGGACTGGGCGATCGCATTTTTCTGTCACTGCTGCTGGAGACTCTGAAGCTGATGCTACACAAAATCATTTTGAGAAAGGGACTTGTACTGAGCTGCGTTAGCTGCGTTGCCCAAAATCAAGTCTGGTTCAACTTTGGCGATCGCGGCCTGTCTCAGCCTGAACATCGATGATGCCGACATCGACTATATTGCTATCCCACATCACTAAGCTCGACCTGTCGCAGTCTACGTATCCTGTAACCCCCTGCAGTAACCAGCACACCACAGCTCGCAAATAGTGTCATCTGTAATGCCATGCTAGCACCGGGGCCAGTCCCAAAGATACCGCCAAAAAGTTGAGATAGCGTCTCACCGGGTTGCATCGCAGGTTCAAAGACATGGTCGGCTAGGGGGCCTGAAATTGCCGCATCTAGAGGTGTCGCCAACTGTGTCAATAAGAATCGAGTGGCAAACACCCGCCCTTGCACCTCTGGTTCTACCTTGGCTCGCCAAATTGCCTGACTGCAACTGCCCGGAAACGGTGAACAAAACCCACTCACTAATGCCGTTCCCATTTTGGTAGCGGTGTTCTGAGCCAGGGCCAGTATCAAAAGCCCCACTTTCCAAATCGCGCTGGTGATCAACACCCCATGAATGCGCCGCTTCGGCCCCCCCCACAGACTGAGGGTTAACCCGCCCAGCACCCCACCAACACCAAAGCAGGAAAACAGCGTTCCCACCATGGCAGCATCGCTCCCGCTGCGAGCCAACACCATCGGCGGCAAAAGGCTAAAGCTGGCACTGTCGATAAAGTTGCTAATTAAGAAAAAGCTTAGGAGCGTTCTTAGATTCGGTCGCTGCCATAGATAGCGGATACCAAAGGTCAACTGTTGCAAAACCGTTTCTGAGGCTGCTGACTGATGGGGAAGGTGCTCGGTTTGGCGAGGCTGCGGGATAGCAACCAGGCTAAGGGTGGCGATCGCGATCGCAAATGTCACCAGATCAATCACAAGAATCCCTCTAAGCCCCGTAATGGCATATATGCTCCCGGCAATGGCCGGAGCAACAATATAGCTGCCCGATAGCTGCAAGGATTCAAAAAGAGATTCTAAGGAAACATTTTGCGGACCTTGGGCCTGAGATTGGCTGGGAGGACGGGCGATGCCTGCATCGGCTAACACGCTGCCCGCAAAGGGTTCGGTTCCCGAAGCCCTAATCAGCCCCGGCAAGATGGATACGATAGAGACTTGGGGTTGTGTGGCTTTTTGGGACAATTGATCTTTGACTTGCTGCACTTTGGCTGCGTAGGTGGCAGTTAACTTTTCAGTTTCGGTGGATTTGCCCAGTGCTTCTCCACACAGGCGAGTGAGTTCTTTCCATTCAGCACTGCCATCAATATCCAGCACCACAGTGGGGGCAATCCGTGTCAACTGGCCATATCCATCGCCAATTCTATATTTACTGGTGAGAATCAAGTCTGGTTTCAGGGCGGCAATCTTCTCCAAATTAGGCTGATTTGGATCGCCTGCTTCTGACATTGTTGCCCTATCCAACGAGAGATGGCGCAGTTCATCAACGACACCGCTGGGCACCCCGATTGGCTGTACCCCATGGGCTACCACCGCTTCGACCGTGGTATATCCCAATGCAATCACCCGAGTTGGATTCGCGGGAACCTCGGTTTCGCCAAAGGCATGTTTGACGCGTTTAACATCTTTAGATGTAGACGCGATCGTTTGATTGAGCATCCCCATCGGCGTTGCGTGTGAACCGCCACCGTGGTATCGATCGATCAATTGAATAATGCGCGCGGCGGTACCTTGGAGTTGAGGTGACAGGCGTTCCACAAAGGCTTGAAAATAAGCGATCAGGGCAGGTCGTTTGAACCAAACTTCAACGTTGAAACAGTGTTTCTATGGGTGGCTTTATCCAAAATTCTTTTAAGCCAAAATAGGGCATAACGGAGCTGTATCCAGCGTCAGGGCCAGCCAAGCGAAACTCAAATTCCAAGTAATTGCTCTTACCGGGTCTGTCAATGACTGTTTCTTGGTTGAGAGTATAGTCGTGAATTTCCAGGCTTAAATCATCTCGCAGCGGAATTGCTTGGCAATAGCCTTGTCCCATGTGGGGCGAACAAACCTGAATGAAATCAGCCTCATCGGCATGGAACAGCCGTGAATCGCTCGGACTCCCAGGTAAAAAACAATCATCGAAACGATTTATAGCCAGCGGCGTTTTCATAGGGGCACTCAGTCCAAAGGCCAATCATTAATGAAAATAATTTGCATTATAGACCTGCATTGCCAATTCATCGCTCAAATCAATCAGCCCCTCAATTCTGGAAGAAAAACTGACGTAACTGTTCTAGAACCAGCTCTGCACCAATGGGGCCATTAAGTCCATTCCATTTGTAGAAGGTGGCGAAGTAAACCCGGTTTTCTTGGCTGGCGGTGAGGGACTGGGCAATGTCATTGGCTTGCCAATTTTGCTGAATCGCGTGCACCTGATGGGACTCAACCCGCTGAGTTGCCGCCACATCGGCGGATGAGGCTAAATTTTCTAGTCCCTCACTGACATCTGCATTCCAGCCCAGAACAATGATTGAGTCAGCATCATTGAGGGTCGGCAGCGCTTCAATGGACATGAGTGGATTGGCAGCATCAAGGGCAGCAGGCGGGGGGATGAGCTGAAATCCGACGCCACTGAGTAATTCACCCAAATAACTCTCAGGATTGACCACTAAAAAGCCCTCGTCTAGGTGGTTAGCCCCCAATAGCAATAGCTTTGGATGCGCCGAAACCACACCGGCCAGGTCAGCTCGCACATTGGCGATGCGGGTTTCATACTGCTGAATGACTGATTCTGCTTTTTCAACTTGGCCCAGAGCAGCTGCCAGATCTCGCAGGCTCTCCTGCCACTTACCTTTATCGGTGCGATTCTGCCATAGGAGGGTGGGGGCAATCTGAGACAGCAAATCATAATCGTCAGCATTGCGGCTCGCCTCGCCGACGATCAAGTCTGGCTTGAGTGCAGATAGCTTTTCTAGGGAGGGCGTATGATCATCCCCTAGGTTTACGGGCTGAGTTGTGAGGCGATCGCCCAGATAAGGAATTTGCTGGGCGGGATTGTCGAAAACTTCTCCCCGATGAACATTGAGCGTCATCGTCCCAGCAATCGGCTGGCCATCTAACGACAGCAGCAAATCCAGGACGTGGAGACTCAGCGTCACGACCTTCTGCGGTTGGCCACAGATTTCTGTTTCACCCAGATCGTGTTGAACGACCCGACAGTCTGCTGCTGGCTGAGTTGTTGATTCCAGTGCTGGGTTATTGGCTGAATGATTCCTCGTTAAGAGACCACAGCCAACGGTAAGAACGACGGTCAGGAGACTTAGCACCAACCAATTTGCCAATCGCTTTAGCTCTTGCATGGGCTCAAAATTCAATGGAGAATGAACCAATTAGGGTGAACCCTTCACCCGGATCGATTCTCTGGGTTCTGCTGTTTCCCCCACTCCGAATGTAATCCACATCGAACAGATTACGAATGTTGAAACCGATTTGCCAATTATCGTGCTGATAGGAAATCGCCGCATTCGTGAGGAAATAGCTGTCGAGTCCAAAGCTATTGGCATTGTCACCCAAGCGCTCACTGGCATAGTTCAAGCCAAGGCCAAACCCCAAGCCTTCTAAAGGGCCATCTTGAATGTCGTAGGTGGTCCACAAATTAACGTTGTGTTCAGGTACGTTGAACAGAAGATTGCCTTCTAAACCGCTATTATCATCTGTAATTCTGGCGTCGGTATAAGCATAGTTGGCAACCAGGTTCCACCCCGGCACAATCTCGCCAATGACATCTAACTCCACGCCCTGGCTACGCTGTTCACCCGTGGCAATAAAAGAGTCAGGAAACAGTGGATCTGGTGTGGCGACATTTTGGAGGGTAACGTCAAAATAGGCAAGACTCACGGCTAATTGCCCCGCTAGCAGTTCTGCTTTAGCCCCAATTTCAAACTGTTCACCGCTCTCCGGTTCTAGGATATCTCCGGCGGCAGTAGTGACAGTATTGGGAGAAAACGATCGGCTATAGCTGGCAAACAAAGACACTTCTTCAATGGGTTGATACACCACGCCAACTCTTGGGCTAAAAGCATCGTCTGAACGGGTCGATTGGGATGCTGTTGGCACGAAGAATGATGGATTATTGGTGGTGTTTTGATTAAACGTGTCGTAGCGAACCCCAAGCAGGAGATTGAGATTGTCCAACACGGCTACCTGGTCTTGGAGGTAGATGCCAAGTGCATCTGTCCGAGACACATCAGAAAAAGCAATCGGAAAATCTGCTGGATTTTGATCAGAAACATTACCGTAGACTGGGTTAAAGACATTCAGCAGAGTGGGTGCAAATATATTACTTCGTAGCACAGTGCCACTATTCCGTCGGAACAGATCAACCCCAACTAACAAAGTATGTCCAATGTCTCCTGTGTTAAATTCAGCGACCAGATTCGTCTGCAGGTCAAAGGTCTCATCAGGCGGATCGTCTTCTCCCAAAAAGATAGTGAATCGGGTTAAATCTCCTGTCGCCTCGTTGAATCCCAAGAAGCCAAAGGCAGAGGTGTTTAGAGAGTCAAAGTCCACTCTGTAATAGCTGAAAGCGTTTCGCAAGGTCAAGCTGTCGTTAAAACGATGCTCGAAGGTGTATCCCGTTCGTAATGTTTCATTCTCGGAAAAATCACCGGGTTCTCCTAATGCCCGATCGGAGGGGATATCGGCGACTTCATTGCCGATCGCGACCAGACCAAAATCGGCAGGGCGCTCTTCATTGACATACTCTAAGTAAACGCTTAAATCGGTGCGATCGCTAATTTGCCAGCTGACAACAGGCGCTACAAAAAAGCGTTCAATATTGGTATCAAAGTCCCGATAATAGCCTTCATTGGTATAAGAGGCATTCAAGCGATACAGTAGGCGACCATCCTCGGTGAGGGGGCCAGAAATATCGATACTTGGGTTGAGTATTCCTCGACTGCCGCCCCTGAACCCAAATTCATAAAATGGTTCACTCAATGGCTGTTCGGTGACCAAGTTAATCACGCCACCCGGCTCGGTGACACCAAACAAGATAGCGGCTGGCCCTTTGAGTACCTCAATCTGCTCAATATTAGACAAATCCTGAGTACTAATCGCCCCACTGGCACCAAAGGTCAGTCGAAAGCCATCCCGCAACACGGAGGCATTTTCAAACCCCCGCACGATAAATCGCAGCCCTGTCCCATCGTTATTACTTCTAGAAGGCGTGACGCCACTAGCATTGCGCAGGGCCTCATCCAAATTTGTCACCCCCTGATCTTCGAGCACTTCCTGGGGAATCACCTGAATCGACTGGGGAATATCACGTAGGGGGGTATCGGTACGGGTGGCAGTGGTGGCATTGGGCTCATAGTAACGACTGCCTTCCTCGCCCGTTACCACGATCTGCAGTGCCTCATCTCCTTCAACCGCTTGGGCAATCCCTGGTACTGCCGTCAGGGTTAATGTCGTTGCTGCCGCATTAACCTCAACCGCAGGGGCCGCGTCGGTGCCAGTAATCGCCACCTGCACCCGATCTCCCGGCAACCCGGTGACCTGCACCAGGGCAATGCCCTCGGCGGGTTCAAATTGTTCAAATGCCTCCCCTGTCAGTACCGCATTGGGAATCTCGGCAATCAGGGCATTGCCTGACACCGTCGTGGTGGGTGCAGTTAACTCACCGTCAGCGGTTTCTAGGATGACTTGCAGACCTGCTTCGGTTGCTTCTAGACGAACCCCGGTAATTTGCACCAATGAGGCTTCGATTTGAGCCAGCCAGTTTGTGACGGTTGTGGTAGGTTGGCTTCGACGTGAGGCTTCGACGGTGAGCGGTTCGGCTGAGTTCACCGTCGAAGCTTCAGCCGAACCGCTCAGCCGTAGGCGTAGCCTTCCCGGAGGGAATACGGGAGCTTGGAAGGGGGAGACGATGGGTCGGGCGATTTCTTCAGTGTCTACCTCTCTAACATCTTCTAGCTCGGATGCGAACTGACCAGTCAGCGCTTGAGCATTCGCCCCTTGGCCACTCACTACGGTCATCAGTGTTAGCAAACTCAAACCTGGCAACCATTTTTCCATCGTCTTCCTCACACACGACTGCTGCTACAGCCCAACGAGTAGGCAGCAAACATCATCTGTTACTGCCAAAGCTCGATCGATTGAACTTAAAGCGAATTATTCTCGACTAGCGTATGGGAGCTGCCAAGCACTTCCTAGAGATTTTGAACGGTAAACGCATTTTTTAGCTGGCTTGTTGCCAAGCTTGCATCTGAAATGATTTTGGGTTGATGCCAAACGCCTGACGAAAGGCTAAGGCAAAGTGACTACGGTTGTTGTAACCGACAGCTGCCGCAACCTCAACGATAGAAAGATTTGAAATCATCAACAGTCGGTGGGCTTGCGACAGGCGATAGTCGCGGAGATACTCATAGGGAGTAGTGCCATACACGTTGTGAAAGCCTCGATTGAGCTTCAGCCGATTGGTGCTGACCTGGCGGGCTAATGCTTCTACCGTTGGCGGATGAGCAGCTTGTTCTCTCAAGATGGCAGCCGCTTGGTGAATGCACTCCAGATCAGCCTGATTGAGGGGGGGATGCACCATCGCTTCTAAACGAAGCGCAACGAGTTTTAAGACTTGGCGTTCTAGATAGGTTCGACGGGTTGCCCCTTGATAAGGGCAGCTAAGAATATGCCCAATTACCTGCTTCATAGCAGGCGTGATCATGCTGCAAGTAGCATAGTCAAGGTCGAGTGCCTCGGTATATAGGACATTGGGGGCAACCTGCTCGAAGAGAAAGTGAGGATCGGGTGCGATAGAACGGTCAAAAATCCGGTTTAGCCTCCCCACCGGAGTTGAGCTAGAGCCGCCACCATGATAACGATACATCAATTTAATAATGCGCTCTGCAATGGCCTGGGTGTGAGGGGACAAACGCTCCATAAAGGCTTTCAGGTAGGTGATCAGCGTCGGTCGTTTGAAGAAAACCTCGACTTTGAAAACCCGTTTGCGTGCTTGTTTAGGCCTAAGGGTTTTCCACCCGAAGTAAGGCACTAAAAAACTGTATCCAGCACCTGCACCTGCTACCGAAAAAGCAAACTCTAGTAAATCACCCTGACTCTGTATGTCCATCACTAAGTCCTGATTGAACATGTGATCATGGATAAAAAGGCTAACATCATCGCGCAGCAAGATTTCTTGAAAATAGCCTTGACCGAGGTGTGCAGGGCATACCAGAATGCGATCCGAAGCATCGGCATGCAAAAGCCGTGAATCGTTTGGGCTACCCGGTTCAAGCCAGTCGTCCCAATGATTCAAAACTAGTCGCGTTGTCATATTGACGTTGGAACAAACGGTTAATCACTGATGAGAATAAGTTGCATTATAGGACAACCAAGGAAGGCTGACATCATTGCGGTTAAATCAGCACTGCTGTGATTTCACCGTTCAAGCCATTCCATATAATGCTGTCGAGCCTAAACCCTGATTAGTGATAGCGCTGGTCAGATTGCTTAATGCACCGAGTATCGCTGGGATATTTAGTCTACAAGCAATCTGGCTCGCAGTCTTGTCCTTGTCAAACTAGCAACTGCTATTCAGAAAATTTGCGTTGTTACGTCACGATTGGCGATGGTGTGACTCTCTGCTGGATTGCGTTGCAAGCGCTATCCCCGCCTTTTTAGGTGTCTGTCTTTTGCAACCGTTCGAGGCGCAGCTGATGCTCTGGACTAAACAAAACGCGAAAAGCCAGCAGGATAACGCCAATACACGCTAGGGCAGTTCCGGCGGCAATGGTGAAATAAATCACAATTTGATAGCGTACGGCATTGGCTGGATTTACCCCCGCCAGCATCTGCCCCGTCATCATGCCGGGTAAGCTGACTAAGCCCAGCACCATCATGGCGTTAATCGTAGGAATCATGCCGGTGCGCAGGGCTTCTTTGATAGTGTCGTTGGCAGCTTCCCAACGGGTGGCACCGAGGGCTAAGAGAGATTCAATCTGCGATCGCTGACTGACCACATCTTCCATGAATCGATCTAAAGCCAAAGACGTTCCTGTGAGGGCATTGCCCAACACCATCCCCAACAGCGGAATCACGTATTGCGGGTCATACCAGGGGTGGATATGAATAATGCCATCTACCAGCAGGCTGGTGACCAAGGCACTAGAGGCCAAAATTGACAGCAGACTATTCCAATAGATAGACGGAAAACGGCGGCGAGTGCGGTTGACAGCGGCATTGCCGGCGATCGCGCTCATCGTTAGCACCAGCAACAAGACCGAAACGGGATTATCTAAGGTAAACACCCAGCCCAAGATATAGCCGACCAAAAGGAGCTGAATGACCATCCGAAACGCGGCAATTCCCAGACGTTTGGCCAAACCAAGGCGCAAGCTTAGGGAAAGGATGATATTGATCAAAATCAGCGCAGCGGCGAGCAGGAGTTGCCAGTTGTCGATGGGGATATAGTTGGTCATGGGGGAGTGGGGGAGTGGGGGATTAATTGGACTCACTAGCTGCAATAGTTTTGAGTTGGGGGATAAAGAATCCGTTAACGCCAACTAGCATCATCATCAGTGCACAAAGGACATAGAGCAAGCTCATTCCAGCCCCAACCCCAGTGCCAAAAGCTGGGCTAAACAGTTGGGACAAGCTACCCCCTGGCAACATTGCGGGTTCGACTCCTCGATCGGCTAAAGGCCCAGCAATTAAGGCTGCGATCGCGCTCACGACCTGCGTTACCAGTGCCCTAGCCGCAAATACCCGTCCTTGTTTCTCAGGTACAACTTGCTCCATCCACAGGGCATTGCCTGAACTCCCCAATAGGGGAAAGTTAAGAGACGAACAAAATTGGGTGGGTAGCCAAACCTGGGGCGATCGCCCCAGGCCAAAGCCGATTTTGCAAATGCCTGCCCCGATAAACCCAGCTAACATGCCGTGAATGCGACGTTTGGGGCCGCCCCAAAGGCTTAGCAGCACTGCACCAGCCACACCGCCTAAGCCAGCCGCAGTCGCCGTACCGGCCAGAATTTCAGCACTGCCGTTAGTGCGGGCCAAAATCATCGGTTGGTAGATCGCACTGCCTAAATCGTGGGCAAACCAGAAAATCGCCGCAAGCAGCAGCAGCGTTCGAAGACTAGACCGTTGCCAGATATATCGAAAACCAAAGGTCAGTTTACTCAAGATGGTTTCTGACTGAGATTTCTCCTGAGGCTGGGGTTGGGGAATCGGGACAGCCAATAGGGTAGCGATCGCGATCGTAAACGTTACCAAGTCGATCAGCAAAATGCCTGCCAGACCAATTCTTGGATAAAGCATCCCGGCCAAAGCAGGGCCGATAATGTTTGAACCGTAGTGCACCACAGCAGCCATGCTATTGGCTCGGGTGTAGTGTTGCTTGGGCACGATCAGGGTCATGGAGGTTTGATAGGCTAACATCTGAATTTGCCCGAAGCTGCCAATCAAAATAGCGACCAAGTAGAAATGCCAGATTTGCAGATGACCCATGAGATAAAGCGCACCAATGGTTAGGGTCGCCAGGGCGGTAATGCCATCTCCGAGGATCATCAATCGCTTGCGATTAAAGCGATCGACAATCAGCCCAGAAATGAGGGTGATTGGAATTCGAGAGAGCTGTAAGAAAAAAACTAGCAGGGCAAGCGCTGTGGCAGATCCAGTGGTATCCCAAACCCAAAGAGTGAGGGCAAAATAGGTCATGTAGCTGCCAATCGTGGAGACAAACTGGCCAAACCAAATCAGCGTGAAAATCCGCATGCATTAAATCCCCATCCGATTGGAAAACTTGAGTGAGGCACAGAACCTGACACCCCCTAGGGACAACTTGGAGACCTGGATATTGCCAAGGCGTTGGGTTACTCCGTCAGTACCTGAGCGATATCGCTTAAAATTTGACGGGCGGCTAGAATGTTGCGCCCAGCCGACCACACCGTTAAATCGTGCTCCATGCCCCCTCCTCAGTGGCAACATCAAATCCCGTTAATCAACGGCAAAAAATTGATATAACTGCTCTAGAATCAGCTCGGCTCCAATCGGGTTATTCAACAGGCTCCACCTGGCATAGGTTGCAAAGTAAACGCGACTTTCTTGGCTGGCTGTCAGATTCTGGGCGATCGCATTTTTCTCCCAACTGGCTTTGATAGTTTGGAGTTGATGGGTTTCCAGCAAATCATGGATTGGCTGATCCACTGATTTATCCAAGCTTTCTGCGTTAAGCTCGCCTAAGTCTCGGTTGAATCCAAGTAGAATGATGCTGTCTGCGCCGTTTAGTTCGGGCAAAGTTTCAAGTGAAATCGGCACCCCCGGATTAGCATCTGCAGCGGGGGGGACAATGAGTTCAAACCCCACCCCTTCCAATAGTTCGCCCAGATAGCTATTGGTATTGATAATGAAAATACCTTCTTCCAAACGGGTGGCCCCCAACACCAACAGCTTGGGATGGGCTTTGACTACATCCGCCAGATCGGCGCGGGCCTCAGCTAGCCTTGCCGACTGTTGCGCGATCACTGCCTCGGCTTTCTCCTCCTTCCTAAAAGCCTGTGCGATCGCCCGAAGATTTTTTTGCCATTGGCCTTTGACCAATGGATCACCCATCAGCAAAGTCGGTGCAATCTGAGACAGCAGATCGTAGTTCCCCTCGTTGAGCCTGTTGCCTAAAATCAGGTCAGGCGCGATCGCGGTTAATTTCTCCAGGGAAGGTTCGCTGCCGTTACCCAGGTTTCCGGGTTGGGTGGTAAGGCGATCGCCCAGGTAAGGAATCTGTCGAGCCGGATCGTCGAAGACATCCCCACCCACCACATCTGCATCCATCGCCAGGCCAACAGGTTGCACCTCTAGAGATAGCAGCAATCCTAAGGTGTGCATGCCGAAAACCACTGCATTTTCGGGTTGCCCACAAATTTCCGTTTCACCAAAATTATGGTTGACCCGCCGACAGTCAGCTACGGTTGCTGGGTCAGAGGAATTGTTCTGGGTCGCATCATGGCTGCCCAAACTACACCCAATGGTCAGTACAGCAGTCAACAAAAACAGACCTACCCACCCCAAAACTCGCTGCCACAATGCCATGCCCTTGTCCCCAACTCAACATTACCTTGCGCTAAAACCGGCCCTAGAACCGGATAGAGAATGATCCCAAAAGGGTGAAACCCTCACCGGGGCGAATTTCAAAGTCTCGACTGCCCTCAGAACTGTCAATGTAGGCCACGTCAAATAGGTTGCGGGCATTCAGGGCAAATTCCCAGTTGTTTCGTCGGTAAAAGATGCCCGCATTAGTCAGGAAGTAGCTATCCAGCACAAAACTGTTGGCGTTATCGCCAAAGCGCTCGCTCACATAGTTGAAGCCGACACCAAACCCTAACCCAGCCAAATCGCCTTGCTGAATTTCGTAGGTGGTCCACAGGTTGGCATTGTGCTCTGGCACGCCAAACAAACGATTGCCTTGGAGTCCGCTGTTGTCTTGAGTGATATCAGCATCGGTGTAGGCGTAGTTGGCGATGATGTTCCAGCTGGGCAAAATCTCGCCTGTGATATCCAGCTCAATCCCCTGACTCCGCTGTTCGCCTGTCGCCACCACGAAGTTTTGTCCGGGTAGGGCTGTGGGGTCTGCCGTTGCCACATTGCGTTTGGTGAGGTTAAAAAAGGCCAGGTTTGCCGACAGCCGATCGTTAAAGAAATTGGCCCGCGCCCCAATTTCAAACTGCTGGCCGCGTTCGGCATCCAAAATTTCTCCGGTGCGTGTCGTGCCGGAGTTCGGCGAGAAAGAGGTGCTGTAGCTGGTGTAAAGCGACAGATCTTCAATCGGTTGATAGACAATCCCCACCCTAGGTGAAAACGCGTCGTCACTTTGACTATCACTGGTATTTAAGGTGAAATCCTCTGAGCTTTGGCTAACGGTGTCGTAGCGGACACCAGCTAGGAAAAATAAATTATCGGCCAGGGTAACTTGGTCTTGAACATAAATGCCTAGGTTGTCTGTGCGTGCAGTGTTTGTTACGGGCAAAGGGTCACTAAAGCTAGCAGGGCGCGGTACCCCATACACGGGGTTAAAAATATTGAAGAATGGTAGTTGCGGCGTGAGGTCAGCTCTCCCTGAGGCAGTAAAGTCTCGGCGAAACAGATCTACCCCCATCAGCAAGGTGTGCGCAATAGAGCCCGTAGAGAACTCCCCCACCACGTTAGTTTGCAGTTCATAGCTGTTGATCAGCTGGTTATTTTGAACCCAGCCACGAAACAAATCCCCTGTGGTGGGGTTAATCACCTGAAACGCTGCGTTGGCAATGAACTCTGGATCAAAGCGCAAATATCGAAAGCTATTGCGAACTTTCCAACTGTCGCTGAAGCGGTGTTCAAACCGATACCCGACATTAAACCGTTCATTGCGGGCCTCGTCATCGGGTTCTCCGGTAATTCGGTTAAACGGAACTTCGGCAACGCGATCGCCAAAGGCAGGCAACCCGCCAAAATCTGCTGGGCGGGTTTCGGTGCTGTACTCCAGCTCCACAACCCAGTCAGTGCGATCGTCGATGGCCCAGCTCACCACGGGTGCAATGAAGAACCGTTCAATCGGCACATCAAAATCACGATAAAAGTCCTCACGCCGATACAGTGCATTCAACCGATACAGCAGCGCCCCATCTGCCGTTAGCGGCCCCGTAATATCAATGCTGGGTTCAACCAAGCCCCGGTTGCCCACCCGTACACCAATTTCATAGGCCGGTTCTGGCAGCGGTTGCTCGGTCACCAAGTTGATCACGCCGCCCGGCTGCACGGCCCCTGTAATCACTGATGCTGGCCCCCGCAGCACTTCAATCTGTTCAATATTCGACAATTCTTGATAACCCACGTTGCCGCTGCCTGCGTCCAGCAGTCTAAACCCGTCTCGCACAATTTCAGCACCGTCGAAACCCCGGACAATGAAGCGCGGCCCGCGCTGATCGAGAGAGCTAGACACCACACCACTGGCGTTCCGCAAGGCATCGTTCAATCGAAATACCTGTTGATCTTCCAGCACCGCCTGGGGAATCACCTGGATGGACTGGGGAATTTGATCTAACGGCGTATCGGTGCGGGTGGCGGTAGAGGCGCTGGGTGCCAGATAGCGACTGCCCTCCTCGCCCGTTACCACAATCTGGAGCGCATCATCTGCTTCCCCCGCTTGGGCAATGCCGGGGGTAATGGCCAGGGTTAGCCCTGTGGCTACGGTGTTCACCGCTGCGGTTGGGGGCGCACTGGTGCCGGTAATGGCAATCTGGACGCGGTTGCCCGGTAACCCTGTCACTTGCACAAAGGCAATGCCTTCAGCGGGTTCAAACTGCTGAAACTCATTGCCGTCCGGTAGCGTCAGCACCGCATTGGGAATCTCCACAACCAAGGCATTACCCGAAACGGTTGTCGTTGGCGTGGCTAAGTCACCATTGACGGTTTCCAACACTAACTGTAGGCCCATCTCAGTGGGATCTAACCGTATCCCAGTAATTTGTACCCGTGAGGCTTCTGGACTTTCATCTATCAGCTCTGCGACTGTGTCTGCTTTTGACTGCTGTTGCGCCAATGCAACTTTTGCAACGAGTAGCTGTCCGCTGGTTACAGTCAATAGGGCCAGCAGCTTCAAACCGAGTAACGACTGTTTCATCCTCTTCCTCACACGCCATTTCCAAGCCCAATGGCAGATCCAGCAGTGGTAGCACCCCCGCAGTTGCTCGTTAGGCTTAAAGAAAATAAGTTGCAATTAGCCTAGGCGTAAGGCCCTGTGGCTTGCTAGGGATTTTGCGCCCCAAATGCACTTTTTAGGGACGTTTCCCCGACGAATGTGAACCCTTGGCGGGTTTGATTGAGAACACCGAATTAGCTAGCGCACTGCCAAGCCTGGATCTGAAATGCCTTAGGGTTGATTCCCAACTGCTGACGAAAAGCGGTGGCAAAGCGGCTGCGACTGGTATAACCGACAACGCTAGCAATCTCTTCAATGGGGCATTCTGAGGTCATCAACAGCCACTTGGCCTGGTTTAAGCGGCAATTTCGTAAGTACCCAAAAGGCGTGGTGCCATATACCTGATGAAACCCCTCATTTAACTTGCGTCGATTAGTGCCCACCTGTCGAGCTAGCACATCTAAGGTAGGTGGATTAGCAATGTTTGCTCTTAAAATCGCCTCTGCCTGATAAACACAGTTAAAGTCAGGGTTGTTTAGAGGTAACTGCTTGAAAGCTTCTAGATAAAGCGAAACCAATGTCAGCGCTTTTCGCCTCAAGTAGGCGCGGCGGGTAGCACCAGAGTAGGGGCAGTTGAGAATCTGCCCGATCACGCTCATCATGGCCGGAGTGATGGGGCAAGGCATTTCCTGAGCCAACGCCATGATGTCAGAGTAAAGGGTATCGGACAAAATTTGCTCAAAAGGTAGGTAAACGTAGGGATTAGCAGCAGGATCAAAAAGCCGATTAGTAATGCTGGCTGTATTCAGGTCTACTCCGCCACTGTAGTAACGATATATGGCCCGTAGGAACCGTTCAGCAAGGATTTTTCTTTGGGGTGGCAAGCTATCTAGAAAGGCTTGGAAGTAGGTTGTCAGCACTGGCAGATCAAAGAAAACCTCAACCTTAAACGTTCGACTTGAGGGTTGCATGAGCTGCAAATCTCTAACGCGCAAGTGAGGATAGAGAAAGCTATACCCTGCCTGAGGACCTGCCAACTGAAACTCAAACTCGATGGAGTGACCGTAGCGTGGGGCATCCACCATCACAGCCTGAGTCAGCGTTCGGTCAATAATACCCAGGGTAATATCATCTTGTAGCCGAATTTCCTGGCTATACCCCTGACATAGGTGATCTGGGTAAATAAAAACAGCGTCTGATGGGTCTGAATGCAGTAACCGAGGATCATCGGGGCTGCCGGATAAATTCCAATGGCGGATGTGATTTATCTTTGCGGGTACAGGCATGGAGAAGTTAAGTCTGGAGGCTTCTTAATAAGAATCAATCGCATTATTTTTGCATAGACAGTCCATCTATGCTGTGTTCCTCGACGACTCAGTCAAGTATTGGGAAGCATCCTATTAACGACATCCAGACAAATCTGATGTCTAACCCTTATGCTATGGTCGGAATAGCTCTCATTAAACCGGGGCAGTCTTATGGTCAGGTCAATAATCGTTAACTTGAGCATCTTAAGTGTTTTGGCAAGCAGTGTGATGCCAGTTAATGCTTCAACTGATCTTGCTGTGGTTGACTCAGCAGCATTAGGCACTAACCGCAACCTCCCCTGGTCAGAACCTGTGCAAATTGACGATCCGTTTGAAGGGCGCTTTGTTGGCGTATTTGATCGACATTCTTTTTATGGGCGATTTCTCAACACTTACGCTCGTATTGAAGTGCAAAGTCTTTGGAGTCAAGAGTTTATTCGGGTTTTGTCAGTGATTCGCGATCGCGACTGTTTGAGCCAATCTATTGCTGTACCCGATCACATCTGTTCAGAGTTTAGTAACGCCCGGAACATCACCGAACTCTTCATCAAAATTGATGATGACGTGTTTCAAATTTCAGGCCAAGGCAGCACGTTCCCGGTTAGCCATGAGTTAGCTGAGGCACTCCAAAACGCACCAGAAACGAACATCAGTATCCGACTGGTGACAGAAAGTGGAGAAACGATTGACAGTGAAATCGGACAGGGCACTGTCGATGCCTGGAGAATGGTGTATACGTCTGAAAACAGTTCGGGGCTCGAATGAAAGCAAGCGTTTTCGTCGGATTAAGAGCATCCGCGATTAGCAGTATCTACCCATTGATCGAGGTTGCTGGTTTGATTCACTAGGTTAGTCTTGCAGATCTAGTGCTTTGAGTTGTGAAATCAAGCACCCGCTGATGCCAACAAACGTCATTGACAATGCACAAAGGACGTAAAGCAGGGCCATCCCGATCCCAGGCCCGGTGCCAAAAGCTGGGCCAAATAGTTTGGACAAGCTACTGCCGGGCGACATCGTGGGTTCAAACCATCGATCGGCTAACGGCCCGGCCAATAGGGCTGCGATCGCGCTGACGCTCTGTACCACAAGCGCATTGGCGGCAAACACGCGGCCCTGAATTTCTGGGGCAATGTGATTCATCCAAAGTGCGGTTTCAGAACTGCCTAGCAGCGGAAAGTTGAGGGATGAGCAAAGCTGTGCTGGAATCCACACCTGGGGCGATCGCCCCAAACCAAACACGGTTTTGCTTACCCCCGCACCGATAAAGCCTGCCAACATGCCAACGACTCGTCGCTTTGGCCCACCCCAAGCGCTCAAAGCAATGGCCCCGGTAATCCCACCAATGCCAGCTGCTGCCCCGGCACTGGCCAGAACCCTAGCACTGCCGTTGGTGCGCGCCAAAATCATCGGATCATAAACAGCGCCACCCAGGTCGTGGAAAAACCAAAATGCAGCCGTCACCATTAATAAGACTTGCAAGTTGGGCTGTTGCCAAACGTAGCGGAAACCAAAGGTAAGTTGGGCAAATAATGTTTCCAGTTTGGTTTCGGGTTGAGCTTGGGGTTGGGGAATCGAGAGATTGATCAGCAGTGCGATCGCGATGCCAAATGTTGCCAGGTCAATCAGTAAAATGCCCAGCAGCCCAATTATTGCGTAGAGCGTCCCCGCTAGAGCTGGCCCTAAAATCACAGCGCTATAGTGCACTGCCGAATTCATGCTGTTGGCTCTGGTGAGCTGGTGCGGTGGCACCAGTAGAGAAATGGAGGTTTGGTAAGCCAAACTTTGAATTTGCCCAAAGCTACCCATTAAGCCCGCTGCCAGATAAAGATGCCAAATTTTCAGCGCGCCGCTGAGGTACAAAACGCCAATGCCGACGGTAGAGAGAGCGGCAATGCTATCGCCCAGCATCATTAACCGCTTGCGGTTAAAGCGATCCACAATTATCCCCGCAATCAGGGTAATGGGAATGCGGGGTAGCTGAGAGAAAAAGCCGACTAGCGCGATCGCCGTAGCTGAACCAGTCAGTTCCCAAGCCCATAGAATCAGGGCAAACTCACTCATGTAGCTGCCGATGGTCGAGACGAGCTGACCGAACCAGATTAGGGTAAAGGTGCGCATAAAACTCGCAACCGGGTCAAGCGTAATAGAAGGGGGCTGTATGTAGACTAAAAATCTCGATGAGAAGCAATTTTTATGGCGCTCGGTCGTCTACCAAATGTCTAAATAAATCATCAATGACAGCATTAGCAGCCAATGGATTTCCCCCCCGCCAAGTTGCTAGATTTACGGGATATACTTTTTCTTGCTGAACGGCTTTAAGCTGGTGCCACAAAGGACTATTTTGGAGCTGTTCAAAGACCACTCTAGAATCCTTGTCTTCATCGACAATGGCAAAAAGGATGTCTCCGTCCATGTCTATTAAAGACTCTTCACTAAAAAAAACTAAGCCATTCTCTTCCTTACCTTGACTCATAGGACGATTAAGTCCTACATCGTCTAAGATAATGCCACTAAACGAATTTTTGACATCACTCGCCAGTCTATTACAGCAAATTCTCAAAACTGAGATTTCAATATCTTGATAGCGATCGTCCAAAGCTTCTCTGAGTTCTTCAATTCGCTGTTCGTATTGAAGCCAAACTTGCTCTGATTCGGCTGTCCTACCCAAGACTTTAGCTACGAAATCGAAATGGTCTTTCCAAGAGGGGTAACCTTTCCAATTGTCGACAACTGTTGGTGCGATTTGGGATATTTTCTCATAAGCTAATCCCCAATCATTCATAGCAATGATGAGATCAGGCTTTAGAGTTAAAATTTTTTCTAAATTAGGCTGATCATCAGTTCCAACAAGTTCAATTCCATCTAGTTTCCCTTCCAAATAGGGTGGTGTTTGCTCAAAATAAAGAATTGTTCCAACAGGTTTGATACCTAAGGTAATGGCATCCACCATCGTAGGAGAACCCAAGACAACCAGACGTTCGGGACTATGGGGCACACAGGTTTCTCCTAGGGTGTGTTGTACAAGTCGGCAGTCTGTTGTTATCTCGCTATTAGATAGATCCCGCTGACAAGCTCCTAGAATAATGCTCAGCATTAATCCCAGACAAATTTTCAAAATCTGTCGGCGCTGTAAAGATGACATTAAAACTCCCATCCTAAAGTTGCTGACATTTCAAACGGCGCACCTGGAAAGATACGGTTACGACCATTGGCCGACTCAAAATAGTAGGTGTTGAATAGATTCTTGAAATTCAACTGAGCCTGGAAATTTTCCCGCCGATAGTATATGGCAGCATCAGTCCGCAGGTAATCGGGCAGGGTAAAGGTATTATCTAAATCTCCTGGTCTACTCCCGACATAATAAAGTCCTAAACCAAATCCTAGTCCCGATAAATCGCCTTCTTGAATGGTATAAGTTGTCCATAGATTGATGGCATGATTGGGGACATTGGCTAAATTATTACCTACTGGGAAATCGTTGTCTTGGGTGATACGAGCATCGGTGTAAGCATAGCCGGCAATCACGTTCCATCCGAGTAAAATCTCTCCAACTACATTTAGTTCAACCCCTTGGCTAAACTGCTCCCCAGTCTGAATTGAAAAGTTTGTGTTCCGTGGATCGCTGGTAAGGACGTTGGAAAGTGTCAAATGGTATAGGGCTAGCGTCGTAGAAAGTCTATTATCCAACCAGTCGGCCTTGATCCCGATTTCATACTGAGTACCGCGTGAAGGTTGAAACAGCGTTCCTTCTAGACTGCGTCCGGTTACCTGTTCAAACGACTGGCTAAAACTGCCATAGAGCGCAACGTTTTCGGCAGGCTTGTAAACTAAACCCACTCTAGGGCTAAAAGCGGTATCGCTCTGGCTACTACCCGTGTTGCTTAGAAAGTCAAGGCTGGCTTGGTTTACGTAATCAAATCGACCACCCAACAGGACAATAAACTGCTCAGAGAAGTTGATCTGATCTTGTAGATAAACCCCTACGCTAGTCGCGGTATCACGCGACGGATCAAATACATCAGTAATTGGCCCAAGCGGCTGGTTGTATACCGGATTAAAAATATCGATAGATCCAATTTCTCGCTGTAGATAGAATGGACTCAGGCCAACTTCGTGGGAGAAGTCTGCTCCAATTGTGAGTTCATGATCTGCCCCAAATGCTTCAAAATTGCCGATAGCTGCGAGGGTTGTTTCGTAGTTATTCTGTGCAAAGCTGTAGCCTGCTTCACTACTGGTAATAAATGCCCGCCGAGGCTGGGTACGAAGATCTGCTTGTAGAGGGCTGGGACCAACGGAATCTTGATAGTCTTCTTCCCAGGAGAAGCGAAAGGTATTGCGTAAACGCCAGTTTTCGTTAAAGCGGTGCTCTAGGTCATATCCCACTCGTAAGGTCATGCGATCATTGCGATCAAAGCTAGGTTCTCCTAGATAGCGGTTGCGGGGCAACTCACCATTGGGGTTAGGCAAAATAGTGCCTTCAATTGGCAACCCTCGTTCGTTGGGGTATTGGGCATCTAGGTACTCAGCTTCAAAGGTAATGTCGGTGCTGTCGCTGATGTTCCAGGTAATGACTGGGGCGATGAGATAGCGGTCGATGTCAATTTCGTCTACAAAGGTATCGGAACCAAAGATGGCAGCATTGAATCGATAGCTGACTGAACCGTCTTCTGTCAATGGTCCAGATAGATCGACTGCGCCTTGGTAGGTATTAAAGCTGCCATAGGTCACCTCCACATCATAGAAGGGGAATGGCAGGGGCCTTTTGGTCACAATATTAATGGCTCCTCCAGGAGCAATCTGACCAAAAAGGACTGAGGCTGGCCCCCGTAGCACTTCAATACGCTCTACATTGGTCAGATCAAGTCCAGTTCTGCCCGCATCGTTATCAGGGACACCGTTGCGCAGGAAAGTGTTACCTGTATCAAATCCGCGAATTGTAAAGCCGGAAAAGAGATCCCTGGGTGATGTATTGGTGACGATGCCAGGCGTGTTGCGCAGCACATCCAGTAAGTCAAAGGCTCGCTGATCTTCAATTACTGCCTCAGGGATAACTTGAATAGAGGCGGGAATGTCAATCAACGGAGTATCGTTGCGTGTTCCCACAGATGTGCTTGAAGGGTTATAGCCTTCGTCTTGCTCTCCCGTCACCACGATTTGAATTGACTCATCTGCCTCACCCAACTGAGCAAAGCCTGGCACAATGCTCAGGGTCAATCCTGTCGCAGTAGCGCTCACCTCTGCCATCGGGGCGGCATCCACCCCAGTCACCGCAACCTGTACCCGATCCCCTGGTACCTCCGTTACCTGTAACAAAGCAATTCCCTCAGCGGGTTCAAACTGCTGAAACTCATCTCCCGCAGGCAGCGCCAACACCGCATTAGGAATCTCGGCAATCAGCGCATTGCCGGACACCGTCGTTGTAGGAACAGCCAACTCCCGGTCGTCAGCAGTTTCTAACACCACCTGTAAGCCCGCTTCTGTAGCTGCCAAACGAACCCCAGTAATCTGCACCAATGCAGCTTCAATTTGCGCCATCCACTCATCAACGGTTGTGGCACTTTGCCCTTGCTGATCAACACTTCTGGCTTCCAAGACCGCGACGTCCTGCCCCTCAGCAGCTAACGCTAAGACACCCAACCACACCCCTGCCAAAGCCAACCCATAACCAAACTGAACAGGGCTGGCAAGCAGCCCCTGTCTCCCCACACCTCGAATGCTGATCATGCCTCATACCACAAAATAATTGCTAATCATTCTCAAGTGCAAGCATTGTATGGAGACAAACTATCGGCGTCAGTTCCGGGCGGGATCTTTTTCGTTCCCAGCGGGATCTTTTGGGGTGCACAGCATTATGGAGGATGACACAATAGGAAGAGTCCATGTTTTTGGGGAGGCGGTTATGCTGCTGTCTCAAACTGATTTAGAGGCATTCCAGGCGCAACACCCAGACCATCGCCTGGAACTGGTGAGTGGCAAAGTGATTGTGATGCGTCCATCAGGCTATGAATCGGATGAGGTGGCTGCTGAAGCCATTCGCCACTAGTTTTCTACCCTCAGTGGCGGAGCGATCGCGGATTCACCCCAAACCGTTGGCGAAAGGCAGCGGCAAAGTGCCCTTGACTGGCATAGCCAACCGCCAGTGCCGCCTGAGTGACTGTGACATCACCTGCCAATAAAAGCTGTCTGGCCTGCTCTAACCGCTGGGTTCTGACATAGCCAAACACGGTTGTCTCAAATACCTGTCGGAAGCCAACCTTGAGCTTGTGCTCATTTAGCCCCACCCGATGGGCCAAGGCAATGATCGATGGTGGGTGAGACAGCTCTTGTAGCAAGATATCCGCTGCGCCATGTACGCGCTCGATATCCCCTGCCTTGAGGCATGAAGACCGACGTTTGTTTTGATCCAGGGCCAGCCATTGCTCAAGCTGGAGCGCCAACAGTTCCAAGGCTTTGCTCTCTAAAAATAATCGCTTCGTTTCGTGGCGGTAGGGGCATTGCAAAATCTGCTGCAAGACCACCCGCATGGTAGGTGTCATTTTCCCCAGGGAACGATGGAAACGATAGCGATCACCGTGCTCTAGTGCCCGTTGCAGTGGCAGGGGAAGCGCATCCAGATCAAACCCTAGAGCCTGGAAAAATTTAGGGTCAATCTCCAGCCGAATCAGCTGTACGCGCTGGTTCGCTGGGCTGATCTCATCCTCTTCAATATCCGGCAGGGCAAAAAAATAGCTCTGCCCTGCGGTTTCAGAGTATTCAGCAGCAACATTGGGTATCCCAGGGCAGCGGACGTGATGCTCCCCAGACAGATAAAACTTAGCCACCAAGGGCATATCGGCCTCGTGTCCAGACTTTAGGTATAAACCCCGGTGGTAGTCGTCATCACTCCATTCTAGACACAGTCCTGACTGGAGCTGCACTTCCCAGAAGTGATCGTTGCTATACCTGTGACGGCAATAGCTAACGCGATCAAAGCCGTTAGTATTGTAAGCAACAGCACCGCCGGCTTCAAGACATTCATGCCAGTGTTGGTTGTAAGCTTCCCGCGTCGTCGTTTCCATAGCAAAATCAGAAACAGTTTTAGCCAGTATAAATGGGATTGATTCCTAAGAACTGTTAGCGTCCGATCAGCAATTGTCGAGTAGGTGTTGACTGACTACCGTCTGCTTTGAAACTTATCATTCTTAATCGAGAGAAACCCACAGATCTGAATTTGGCTCAGGTGTATTCCCTACACGACCTCGATATACTATCTACTAATGAAAATCATTAGCATTTGTAGGGGTGAACGCCTGTTATGGCAAATATGGCACTTTCGTTTTCAACCAATAATTTGAGTGAAATGTTTGCCGAAGCCCAACAGCAGACAGGGGCTGCCTGTTGGGCCAACCCGGACGAATCGCTCTATACCCTGGATAAACCCTTTGGTCGTTTAGCCTATCGTCATATTCATCTACGAGAGGGGTTGGAACTCTCGATCAGCAGGCTCGACCTCTATGAGAATCTCAAGGTGATCCAAAAAACAGAGGATTATTCAACACTGGAGCTGAGTTTTTGCATGACGGGTGAGTTTCAAGGACGGTATCATGCACCCTCTGCGCCCCAGTCTGCGGGGCCTGGTAAGAACTTTGTCAGCCTTTTGCAAGGTGATATTGACTTCACCAATGACTACTCAGCCCGTCATCCGATTTCGGTTTTGACGATCAATGTTGCCCCGAGTGGGTTAGGCGAGTTGATGCCCAACCGGCTAGACTATGAAGCCCTCGGCGAAACCGTGTCGATTCAAACCGCCCAGGCAGAAATCTTTGGCACGATTGGTTGGACAACGCCGACGATGCTGGCTGCGATTCAACAAATTTTGTCTTGCCCTTACCAAGGCAAAATTAAGCAGATCTATTTGGAAAGCAAAGTTCTAGAGTTGATTGCCCTCAAATTAGAGCAAGTCAGACAGCGTGAGTTGCACCATGCCGCAAAAACTGAACTAAAGTCAGATGATCTGCATCGTCTCTATCGGGCAAGAGAAATTTTGCTGGCTGACATTGAACATCCCCCTTCCATTCTTGAATTGGCGAAACAAGTCAGCATTAATGACTTTAAGCTAAAGCGGGGGTTTCGCCAGGTGTTTGGAACGACCGTGTTTGGCTGTCTCTACGAGTATCGAATGGAGCGCGCCAAGCAGCTACTGGATACCCAAAGTTTGCAAGTGGCTCAGATTGCCCAAACGGTTGGTTATGCGAATCCTAGCCAATTTGCAGCAGCGTTTAAGCGTAAATTTGGGGTTTCTCCTAAGGTCTATAGAACCCAGCATCATCAGTGATCAGAGCCACTGTAAAAACGATAACAACAATGGCTAAACTCCCGCTCGGGGTCAAAGAAACTCCGTTTTAGAGTTGCAGTCGGCAGATTCTATTGCGTATGTTTCTCAATTATGCGTTGGGAGCGTGGGGAATTGAGGCATATCAGTCGTGCAGGCAGTTGGGCATGGGCTATCAGCGGAGCCGTTTGGGTGGCAACGTTGTCATCGCCAGTACACGCAGCGCTGGTTGAAATCACTCAGGTTGAGTTGACGGTCACTGAAGGGGGTGTTGAATTACGCTTAGCGGTTGAGGACAGTCGTGAACTCCAGGTGTTTCAAATCCAGTCAGGCACCACTTGGGTTGTCGACATTCCGAATGCCCAGCTTGTAGATAGTGCTGCTTTTGAACAGATAGAGGTTTCAGAAGCGATCGCCTCTGTTTCTGTCCAGCCGTTAGAGAACGGCGGCATCCGGGTCACGGTGGTTAGTCAGGAGCAACCCCTGCTCGGCACTGTAGAAACCCGCGATCGCGCCTTGGCTTTAACCATCACGCGTGAGGCCGTTGTCCAAGCTGACCCTGCCGATGCTGACTCTCCCAATGCGGATTCTGGCGATATTGCATCCCCATCAGATACCTCTTCTAATGGAGATGCGTTGCAGATTGTTGTGACTGGCGAAGCACTTGGCAGCGCTTATGTTGTCCCCCAAGCGACCACCGCCACCCGTACCGAAACGCCCCTACTCGAGATTCCCCAATCGATTCAGGTGATTCCCCAACAGGTATTAGAAGATCAGCAGGTGATTCGTCTCGATGAAGCCCTGCGTAACGTCAGTGGTGTCGTCGCTGACACAACCGAAGGTGCTGGCTTTCAGTTCAGCGTGCGAGGTTTTCCGTCGGCCAGACTCTTGCGGGATGGCTTTAGTCTGTCTGGGTCAGATGCGCTCTCCAATACCGGTATCTTGGCACTGCCCGAGATTGCCAATGTCGAACAATTGGAAGTATTGAAAGGGCCCGCTTCCATTCTCTATGGTGAAATTCAGCCCGGCGGGGTGATCAATCTGGTCACTGAGCAACCCACACCAGAACCGTTATATGAAGCGGAACTGCAACTCGGTAGCCGCAGCTTGATTCGCCCCCAGCTTGATTTTTCAGATCGGCTGACTGCCGATGGTCGCTTGCGCTATCGATTAAACGCGCTGGTACAGCGGGAAGATGGTTTTAGGGATTTTAATCAGGGTATTGAGCGTGAATTCATCGCACCCGTGGTGGCCTGGAACATCAGCGATCGCACCACATTGACCCTAGATTTTGAATATCTTCGGGATGAGCGTCCCAACGATGCGGGGCTACTGGCCTTTGGACAAGGCGTTGTGGATGTACCGCGCGATCGCATTGTCGGCGAACCTGACGACGTGGTTGAACGCAGCTTTATCACCACGGGTTATCGCTTGGTGCATCAATTTAGCGACAACTGGCAGGTTCGCCATGCCTTTCGCCACAGCAATCAAACCTATAGCAGCAACTTCTTTTTGCCGTTGACCTTCAACGAAACCACAGGCATCGTCACTCGCCTTGGTGGCGGCACGGAGTGGTATCAAGACTTCTATGGTTTGCAAACAGATGTTGTGGGGAATTTCACAACGGGCTCCATCGAGCACACGCTGCTTTTTGGCATTGATCTAAGCCGAGACAGAAGCGATATTGAAAGTCGCGTCAATCTAGCCGCCCTATCCCCCCTAGATATTTTCAATCCCACCTACGGCAATGTCCAAAGGTTGCCCTTTGAACAACTGCTAAACCCCGCGCGGGTTCAAGACGTCACCACCTCTCGATTAGGCCTGTTTTTACAAGATCAAATCGAACTCTTTGACACGGTCAACCTCTTAGCGGGGATTCGTTACGACACTGTTAGCCAGACGGTGACCAATGCCCCGTCTTTATTTGATGCCACCGGCAGTGAATCGAGGCAAACTGTCGATGCGGTGACCCCCCGGTTTGGCCTAGTCTATCAGCCTATTCCTGAGATTGCTGTGTATGCCAGCTACTCCCAATCCTTTACCCCCAGCAGCGCCACCAATCTAGCCGGGAATTTGCTCGAACCGGAGACTGGGGAAGGGCTAGAAATCGGTTTCAAAACAGAACTCTTCAATCAGCGGTTGATTGCGACGCTGGCCTACTTTGACATCACCCGCCAAAATGTCGCCACCCTTGACCCCAACGCCCCTCCCCTTTCTAACGCTTCAGTGGCCACAGGGGAGCAACGCAGCCAGGGCATAGAACTGGATCTCTCAGGGGAAATTTTGCCCGGTTGGCAGGTGATTGCCAACTATGCCTACACCGATGCCCGAGTCACCCAAGATAATGCGATTCCCCTGGGCAATGGTTTAGCGGGCATCCCAGAACACAGCGCCAATGTGTGGACGACTTACACCCTGCAAGATGGAGATTTAGCGGGTCTCGGTTTTGGTTTTGGGCTTAATTACGTTGGAGAACGGCCTGGGGATCTCAACAATAGCTTTCGATTAGACGAATACTGGGTTACCAATGCAGCCATTTTCTACGACCGCAATGACTTTCAGCTGGCCCTAAATTTCAAAAATCTCTTCAACACAAACTATATCCAAGGCACCCCTATTTCTAGGGTGAGGGGAATTGAACCCGGTGAGCCGTTCACCATCGTGGGTTCTATTTCTTTTCGCTTTTAAGCCCCTGACACAAGCCTCAGCTGCAAATGATTTACGTTGAACAACAGCTCGTATCTAATGTTCACGCTCAACGCCAACGTCCTACTCCCAGCAAATAACCACCATTGTGATTGCAACCCTACCCCTCAAAAAATATGGCTTATTAGGCAGTCTCTATCTGTCTCAATTTATGCCCTTTTGGTTTCTCTACGAAGCGCTCCCCGTCTTGCTGCGACAGCGGGGCATGTCTTTAGAAGCGATTGGGCTATTACCCCTCGTCGCGATCGCAGTTTCATTCAAATTTCTGTGGTCACCTTTGATTGATCGCTACAGCTTTGCCCGCTGGGGCCACTACCGCTTTTGGATTATCTTTTTTCAGCTTTGGATTGTTGGGATTACCGTGGTGTGCAGTCTGCTGAGTTTAGATCGCCAACTGCCGTTGATTTTGATTGGGTTAGCGCTATTGGGGGTCGGCTGTGCTAGCCAAGATATTGCCACCGATGCCTTGGCGGTGAGGCTGTTAGATCCGGCAGAACGAGGCACGGGGAACGCAGTTCAAGGCGTGGGTGGATCCCTCGGCAAAATGATTGGGGGCGGCGCCATGTTGATTGGATTGAACCGTTGGGGATGGCGACCCAGCTTGCTGATGTTGGCAACGCTCATGCTGATCGCCCTCTTGCCGGTTCTCGCCTATCATGAACCTCGCCGCGAAGCCATCCCATCCCCGGTCAAGCGGGTGGAGAACGGCATGGGGCTATTGGCCTACTTCAAAATTTTTCTCCGGTTTTGCCAACAGCCGAATATGGGAACTTGGCTCTTGATATTGGGGTTGTATGCGGCTGCCCATAATCTCTCCGCCACGATGTTTCGCCCGTTGTTGGTCGATGCTGGGTTATCGCTATCGGACATTGGGTCACTGTTCGGGATTGTCGGCACCAGCACAACGATCTTGGGAACGTTATCCGCCGGTTTGCTGATCACTCGATGGGGCCGCAAGCGATCGCTCTTACTCTCTAGCAGTGTTGCCTTGCTCGGGATTGTGTCTTACTTTTTGCCGACGTTTGGATTCACCCAACTGCCTGTGCTGTATGGCATTGTCAGCCTTGCATTTTTCGCACTGGGGATGGTCGGTACCACGGCTTTCACCATCATGATGGACAATAGCCGTCTAGCAACAGCCGGTACCGACTATACGCTCCAGACATCGCTGATTGCCCTGGGCGGCATCTTGTCAGCTGCCGTCAGTGGCGTACTGGCCAATGCGATTGGCTATCGAGGCGTATTTGGCCTGAGCGTTTTACTACTGCTAGGTTGCATGGCATTAGTGGCCAACTATTTCACATCAGCTATCGACCCAAAGCTCAAAACTGCACCCACCCCCAGGCAGAATCAAGACCAGACCCCGATTAAAAAGCGCTAGGTTCACAACACCGTCCCCATGACGACTTAAATTCCGAATGTCGGCTAAACCAAACTTTCGTTGTCCACCATCGACCCTCAAACCAGCCCCGACTGTACGTACCAAAGCTTAGTGTAGTGCCCGTTACACGTTAGCAATTCCTCATGGGTTCCCCGCGACACAATTTGCCCCCCCGCCATCACATAGATACAGTCTGCCTGTCGAATAGTGGAAAGACGATGGGCAATCACAATCGTGGTGCGATGCTGGGTAATCTTCGCCAACGACTTCTGAATCGCCGCTTCAGTCTCATTGTCCACCGCTGAAGTGGCTTCATCCAGCACCAGAATCGGCGGGTCCTTGAGAATGGCACGGGCAATGGCAATCCGCTGTCGCTGCCCCCCCGACAGCTTTTGCCCCCGTTCGCCCACGATGGTGTCATAGCTCTGGGGAAGCTGGTCGATAAAGTCGTGGGCCTCAGCTAGTTTTGCAGCCTGAATGACTTGTTCGTGAGTGGCGTCAAAACTGCCATAGCGGATGTTTTCAGCCACCGTTCCATGGAACAAAAACACCTCTTGACTGACCCAGCCAATGCAACGTCGCAAGTCGGCTAAGTGAATAGCTCGACTATCCATCCCATCAATCGAAATTCGGCCACTTTGTACCTCATAAAAGCGCAGCAATAGCTTCACCAAGGTACTCTTTCCTGAACCCGTTGCCCCCACAATACCAATCGTGCTGCCGACTGGAATCGTTAGGGAAAGCTGCTTAAGCACGGGATGACGACCATCATAGGCAAAGGTAATCCCATCAAATTGCACCTCGCCTCGAATGGTGCTGGCAGACAGAGCGCGATCGCCTGGGGGAATCGCAACCGGAGTATCCAACAAACCCATCACCCGTCGCACTGAAGCCATCGCCCGCTGATACTCATCCATGATTTCGCTCAGCTCAGTAAAGGGCCACAGCAAATCTTGCACAATGAACACCATGAAGCCGTAGGTGCCTACGCTGAGACCACCCCGCAGCACCTCTCGCCCCCCCAGAAACAGGGTGACGACAAAGCCCAACAGAATGAAGAACCGCAGCACGGGCTGAAAAGCCACACTCAACGCGATCGCCCGTTGGTTACTGTTGCGATAGGCCTGACTGTCTTGATAGACGCGATCGCTCTCAAACGCTTCAGCGGTAAAGCTTTTAATCGTGGCAATGCCGGAGAGATTGTTAGCGAGGCGATCGCTGATTAGTCCAGCTTGGTCACGCACCGAGTCATAGCGGGGAGCCAATCGGGCTTGAAAGGTGAAGGTGCCCCACAGGATGAAAGGAATCGGCAGCATCGCCAACCAGGCAATGCCGGGAGCCAGCATAACAAAGCTGAGACCCACGGCAACAACCCGAGTCAAAAAGCCAATCAGCTCCTGGGCACCGTCATTGAGGAAGCGTTCGAGCTGATTGATATCGTCGTTGAGAATGGATAGGAGGGTACCGCTGCTGCGGTTTTCAAAGTAGGCCAGTTCCAGAGTTTGCAGGTGGTTGTAGGTGTCAGTGCGGAGTTCATGTTGCAAGGTCTGGGCCAGGTTGCGCCAGAGTTTGTCAGCGCCGTATTGAGTGAGGGATTCTAATCCCCAAACCAACACGGTTAGCAGGGAAAGGACGAACAGTTGGGTGAGGGGGCTTGAAATGCCGAGGCGAGCGATCGCGGAGGTGTGTTGTTGAACCACGACATCGACGGCGATACCAATCAGGTAGGGGGGAGCGAGGTCGAGCAGGGTGCGCAGGAGAGTGCAGAGGGTGGCGGCGATGATTTGAGGCTGGTAGGGGGTGCCGTAGCGGAGGAGGCGTGGTAGGGGTGGTGTGGGGCGGGTGACCATGAATGCTACGTTTAGTCAGCTTTTTGGGTGAAGTTATAATGGGTCGTATAAACGTACTAGGTAGCTGCGATGTCGTTGCACCCTCTATTGATTGGTTCATCTACGGCGTTGGGAATGGGTTATTTCTGTGTGGATGTTTATCGCAATCGGCACAGGTTATCTAAGCAGCAAGAGCCTGAAGTGGATTTGACCTGTTATGAGTTGGGTCTCGTTCCGGATAGTGGCGATCTGCAGGCAGTTGGTCAGGCGGGACATGCGATTGGAGACGCTTCGAGTGAGTGTATGAGTGGTGGGGTGGGGCATTGTTTGGAGGCGATCGCCCACGTTATTGCCCATCATTAGATGCAAACGTTTGAGTCTCTTTTGTGAGAACGACTTGACCATGACTCCAAAATAAGAATTAATTCAAGCGATTGAGCAATCTCCCGATGAGTTAGTGCAGGCACTGTTGGGTCTGCTCAAGGTTTTGCAGCAGCCCTTATCTGAAGCAGAACCCTCTGGGCATAAAAAAGTGGATTGCAAATAAAAAAATCATGGATTTGGCAACAAAAGCACTCGTTTAAGGAGCATCATCATGCAAGTAAATTTGGCAGAAGTCTCTCAAGATTTGGTTCAACTGGTAGAAGCTGCTTTACACGGGGAAGAAATTATTATCCTTAAGGAGGATAAGCCTGTTGTGAAGTTGACTCCGGTAGAGCCAGTCCGACGTCGTCCTGCTAAAGCAGGTAGTGCTAAGGGACTAATTTGGATGTCGGATGATTTTGATAAACCTTTGGAAGAGATGCGAGAATACATGGAATGAAGCTTCTACTAGAGAACAGAGCTGTTGATTCAAGAGGTTTTGTCTGATGCAACTGGAAGACTATTTCAATGTATTGGCACCTGACGATATTCGGCTCCAAGGAACTCGGATTGGGATTGAGACGATTTTGTACGAATACATCTATCGCTGCAAAACACCCGAAGAAATCGCTGAGCAATTCCATACGGTGACGCTCGAACAGGTTTACGCCACGATTTTGTATTACTTGCATCATCGCTCAGAGGTTGATGCATATCTGGCAGATTGGCTAGAGTTTTCTCGAACGATGCGGGAAGAACAGGAGCGTAATCCGTCTCCTGCCAGACTGAGGTTTCGGAAAATGCGAGCGGAACAAGCTGAAAAGCAGCTACAGGAAAGCTAGTGACCATTCGGTATCTGTTGGATGAACATCTTAATCCGGTGTATCGTTCCCAATTGGTAAGATGCAATCCTGAGTTGGTGGTGCGAATTATTGGCGATTTAGATGCGCCACCTAAAGGTACAGGCGATCCAGAAATTTTGATTTGGTGTGAAATCAATGGATTTATTTTGGTAACGAACAATCGGAAGTCCATGCCTAAGCATTTAGCTGACCATTTAGCGCTGGGTCGCCATATTCCAGGAATTCTTACGATTAATATAGACCGTGGTATCGGACAAATCGTTGAGGAATTAATCATCATTGCAGGCACCTCGTTTGAGAAGGAATATCAGGATCGAATTGAGTATCTACCTATAATCTGATGGCGTTCACGAAGTGCATTCAAAGCACGATCGTACTCCATAATTCAGCAAGTTTGATGACAGCAGATCAGGCGTTTAAGAAAGTGAATAAATTGACGACGGCTAGCTGGTCGCGATCGCACTTTACAGTCCTCAATTGTCTGGAGAATTCCATTAAGATCCAGCGGAGCGAATTTTAGTTGAGACTGTTTGCTAAACACGCTGCGAAATCGCCAGAAGACACGATATTTTGCTGGCTGCGATGAATAGAAAGCAACAGGGTACGAACAGGGGCAGCTTAGTGAGCGATCACTCGGTTTTCTGAAGGTTAGATATTGGTGTATCGACAAGATATCTAAAAAAGTCGTCGAGCATGGCATGAATAGCTAATATGCTGTGATCGACATACCAGTGGTCAAAATCTACAGCGTAGACTCGTTCGCTCTGAAATGCGTTCAACCGCCTCCACAGTGGGCTCTGCTGTAGTCGTTCAAAAGACTCTTGGTCTTCCTCTCTTGACCAGATAATAAAGAACAGAACATCGCCATCAATTTCTGACAAACTCTCTCTAGAGATTTGCTCCGTGTAGATGACGTCTTTTGTTTGTGACGGTGGTCGCTGCAAACCAATATCATCCATCACGACACTAGTAGGGTGCCTCGCGCCGTAGGCATAAATTCCATGGGCGCTCTGCACAGTAGCCGCAGAAATCTGAAGATCGGCTTGTTCGTTTCCCAAGTTCTGTTTCAGTTCATTGATGCGGCCCCAATAGTCATTCATCAACTCATCAGCAACATCTTCTTTCCCCAGTACCTGAGCCAAATCCAGTAATTTCTGCTTCCAGAGGTTCGGATGCTGCAAAATAACGGTCGGAGCAATTTGAGAAAGCTGATCATAAAAGCTTTCCATGTGGCTGTTGGCCAAAATAAGGTCGGGCTTGAGTAGTAAAACTTTTTCCAAGTTGGGCTGAGTTGCGGTACCAACGTATTCCACGTCATCCAGCTTGTCTTGCAGATGCTTGGGAAATGGCTCAGCAACGTCCCATCCCGAACTGGCGGCAATCGGCTGGATGCCCAACGCCAACAAGTTGCCGAGGATGTCGATGTCCAAGGCTGCAATGCGCTGAGGAGTGGTGGGAATACAGCTCTCACCCATCGTGTGCTGCACAACCTTGCAGTCTTGTGCCAATGGCTCTGGGGTTGTTACGCTCTGGTCGGCTGAGTGCCCACAAGCTGTAATTAAGGTAAACGTAAAGGTGGCTAGCAAAAGCAGCTTGATTAAGCGAGAGACGGATTGTTTCATGAGTCAAAGAACTTCTCAACTGAAATCAAAACTCATAGCGACATCTGAGTTAAAAATCCCATCCAATAGAACCAACAATTGTGAAGGGTTCACCCCGCTCGACATTGGTACCGAAACCTGCGCTGGCATAGTCGATGTCGAACAAATTTTCGATATTAATAGCTGCGTTGAACTGCTCTCTTCGATAGTAAACTGCCGCATCAACGCGCAGATACTCCTCTAATCGCAAATCGCTACCCAAATCATTGGCTCGCTCGCCGACATAAAACAGTCCGAGTCCAAACCCTAATCCTTCTAAATCGCCTTCTTGTATTTCATAGGTCGTCCAAAGGCTGGCTTGGTGTTCGGGTGTATTTTTTAAGGGACTCCCCACCGGAATATCATTATCTTCAGTTACTTCGGCATCGGTATAGGCATAGGAAGCGATAATATTCCAGCCGGGGAGAATTTCGCCTGAGACATCTAATTCGATGCCTTGGCTGCGTTGCTCCCCCGTTTGAATCGAAAAGGTCGGATTACCGGGATCACTCGTTACTACATTTGTCTTAGTCAGATGATAAGCCGCAAGATTGGCGGATAGGCGACCATCGAGAAAGTCACCTCTAACTCCCACCTCATATTGCGTTCCTTCTGTGGGCTCTAACGGACTGTCATCCGCATTCAAGCCAGTACTTTGGCGAAAAGAAGTGCTGTAGCTGGCATAGAGAGACAGGATATCGTTCGGCTGATATACCAAACCAATCCGAGGACTGAAGGCCCCATCAGTTAAGACTGGGTCATCAACCGTATTGCCAAAGGCACCAAAGTCATCGACCTCGTTTTCATATGAGACCCAGTCGTAGCGTCCCCCTAGCAGGAGCTTGAATTCATCATTCAACGCAATTTGATCTTGCAGGTAAACTCCATAGGTCTCAATCGTTTCACTAGATCGTATGGCTGGTTGATAAATAGGGGCTGGGATATCGTAGTCGGGGTCAAAAATATCCAAAAGTGGCAAGTTAGGGTCAAACTCGTTTTGGAAGCTATCGTTAAATCGATTGTAGTCAAAACCAGCTAATAGCTGATGTTCAACTGAGCCTGTCTCAAATTCTCCCAATACATCAATTTGTGCAAAGTAATTCTCCCTTGAATATTCAGCCTGGTAAGCCTCAATGGCTAAGAAACGATTATTAATAGCGGGTGAAAAAGAAAGAACCTGGTTTTCGCTAGTGTCGCTTAGGGTGACAGCGAGGGCATTACGAATTCGCCAATTACTACTCAACTCATGTTCCAGCGTATAGCCCACTCTTTGAGTTGTAATGTCAGCAAAGGATAAATCCGGGTAAGAAAGAAAGGTGTCTCGGGGCGTCAGGTCTCCGTTGCTGAGAATCTGTGCGTAGCTGAGCGGCGGGTCTCCCGAAAAGTCAAGGTATTCGTAGTACACATTTAGCTCGGTACGATCGCCAATATTGAAAGTAAGTGATGGGGCAATCGTGATGAAATCGGTGGTCACAAACTCCTGAAAGCTATCGTTTCCTTCATAGGCGGCAATGAGGCGATAAAGTACGCTCTCATCAACGGTCAAAGGGCCAGTTGCATCGACACTGGGCTGGTAGTAGCCATAGTTGCCTGCTTCGAGTTCCACATTGTAGGCAGGTTCGCTTTGGGGTTGCCGAGTGATGACGTTGACAATGCCGCCAGGTTCTACCTGGCCAAACAGCACCGAGGCTGGCCCTCTGAGCACTTCCACTCGTTCCACTGTCGAAGTGCCACCTGAAAGGGAGAATAAGTCAACATCACGAAAGCCGTTACGGAAATTTCCACGCTGTTCGAATCCTCTAATGGTGAAAGCTTGCGCAGGCGCACCAAAGAAGCTGCCTCTGCTTAAGATGCCACTCACGGTCTCAACTGCCTCAATCAGGGTCGTGGCGTTGCGGTCTTCAATCACTTGTTGAGGCACCACCTGAATCGACTGGGGAATATCTCGCAATGGTGTATCTGTTCGCGTTGCCGTACTCGCACTCCGTGGGTTGTATCCCTCATCCACTTCTCCCGTCACCACAATCTGAATTGCGTCATCCGCCTCTCCTGCCTGGGCCACCCCCGGCACCACACTCAGTGTTAGCCCCGCTACATCGCTGCCCACCGCCACCTCGGGCACCGCATCGGTCCCCGTAATCACCACCTGCACTCGGTCACTCGGCAACGCTGACACCTGCACCAGAGCAATCCCCGCTGCAGGTTCAAACTGCTCAAACGCTTCCCCCGTCAACACCGCATTAGGAATCTCTAAAATCAGCGCATCCCCTGAAACCGAAGTCATCGGTGTTGCCACTTCACCGCCAGCGATTTCTAACAACACCTGCAAACCCGCCTCAGTTTCCTCAACCCGTACCCCGGTAATTTGAGTCAGGGAAGCTTCGATTTGAGCCAGCCAGGCTTCTACTGTTGTCGCAGACTGGGGGGTAGAGAGGTGAGTGGAGAGATGAATGGATGGTTCGGACTCATCCACTCCCTCCATCTCCTGCGCTACCACGGGTAACGCTGCCATCATCGCGATCGCGCTGCTGAATCCGCTCAGCACCACCATCCATCGCATGGATATCCCAAACTTTGCCATTGTCATTCGTCCTCACACACACCTACGGGCATCCTTCAGTTAAGAAGGATTCTTATTTACGTAGGCTGAGTGTAAGGATGGGGCAATGACGAGATCCACCCTAAAACATTGGCATCACCCCAAAATTCTGTTTTTGAGCAAGAAATTTGCTCAGCGGCTAACGGTTCCCCGCATACACTCCCTCGGCGTTATGCCAAAGTGACGCTTAAAGGCCGCTGCAAATTGAGCCGGGTTAGCATACCCCACGCAATTGGCCACCGCCGCCACGGTAGCGTCGGGTTGTCGCAAGAGCCGTTCGGCTTGTTCCATGCGATGGCGGGTTAAATAAGCAAAGGGCGTCATATTAAAGACCTCCCGAAACCCTTTGTGCAGCGTGCAGTGGGCAATGCCGACCTGGTGAGCCAGTTCAGTTTGCGCAGGCGGGGTTTCCAGATGCGATCGCAGTATTTCTGCCGCGTAATGAATGCGAGCCACCGTATCCGACTTTAGCGAAGGCGGCGGGGGAACCGTATTGCTAATGCCATCGAGCTGCAACGCCATCAGCTCAAACACCTTGCCCTGTAGATATAGCCGCTTGGGCGCGCCCAAAAACGGACAGTCAATTATTTGCTGCACCACCGTTCGCATGGCCCCCGTCATCCGGGGCGAAAACCGATACTGCCAGTCATGACCCCGCACTAAGGGCTGAAGCGTTGCAGGCAGGTCACGATTGGCGTTGGTAAAAAACTGCTGAAATAGGGCCGGGGTCATATGAATTTCAACCCCGATTTGATGATGCGATCGCGGGAACCGGACAAAATGGCGGGGTTGAATGCCGCTACCGCCAACATAGCCTTGACGCGCACTGATCTGTAAGTCGTCACCACCCAAGTAATCACCACTGTCGATCGTGCCAGACAGAAACGCCACAAACTGCACTAAATGCTCGTTCACTGAAACGCGCTCGGTCAAATCGTGCCGCACGAAGTCGAAAATAGATAGCTCTAGCCCCGGACATAGCTCAATCTCTCGTGTATGGCCACTGCCTAACTTGGGCGGCTCAGTATAAGTCGTCTCCAACTGATCGACCGACGTAACAGGCGGACAGTACTGCTCGGCTTCTGCCGCTATTGCATCGATATCGCGGGTCGTTAGGTCAAGACTCATAGGAGACGAAGGCACATTAAGGTCTAGTGAGAATTAGTCTCAATAATCTCGGTCTAGCTTTGAGAAGTCAAGGGGCTAGGCCGATATGGCCGATCGTCGCTTCGCCAGTTACTCGCCTACTGTCACTTGCTAAACCCATTTCAAACCCGACGGTACCCTGCCAAAGTTTTGCATAGGACTGTCGCAAGATAGCAACTCCCTATGGGTTCCCCACTCCACAATTTGCCTCCCCCTCCCTCGCATAGGTGCAATCCGCGTATCGAATAGTGGAAAGGCGATGGGCAATGACAACAGGTTGACCTGCTAATCTATGGAAAGTTGGGAATTATTCTCATCAAATCTGCGATTGTAGTAGCATGAGCGGCAAGCCCCTTGACCCTGCTGGGCAACGGGCTTAGACTTGCCGCGCACCTCTACCATGCAAATCGAAGCTTCTTACAACGCCTACCCCGACCTGCTAGCGGAGTTCCGCCACAATCACTGGCTTTCCTCCTATCCAGACCGGGGGGCCATCCGGACGGATTGGGATTCTCCATTTATCAACGGATATAACCGTTTCTTTAACCTCTGCCCTGATCTAAAAATCCACAACTGGAATCAAACTTTTTTAGACACCTTTGAGATGGTAGAGCGGGGAACCGATCCGGTACCTGTAATTTTGATTTTCTTGGTCAAAGGCCATTTGCAGGCGACCTATCAAGATTCAACCTACCATCACGACATCTGCCTCAAGGCAGGGCACAACCTGCTGATGTTTAGCGGTTTGGGTAAGCGGGGAGTTTGGACCTGCCCCTATGGCGTACACAGTCAAACCGTAGAAGTGGTCATTGATGTGCAAAGGCTGGCCGCTTACTTAGGACCTGAATCAGCCCCTGATTTGGCTCAGTTTCGGCACCTGCTTTGCCAGCATGCAGAGCAGCCCTACTTCCATGGCGGCATCATCACCCCTGAGATGCAGATGGTGTTGCACCAATATCTACACTGCCCCTATCAAGGCGTGATGCAGCGACTCTACCTAGAGAGTAAAGCGGTTGAGCTGGTTGTCTTGAAGCTGGCTCAAATTCAGCAGATGGCCCAGGAGAGCAACGTTGGCAAAACGAATGGCAGCCCGAAGCGATCGCTGAAGGCCCAAGATATGGCACGAGTGCACCATGCCCGAGAGATTCTCTTAAACGACATGGCCCATCCCCCTTCTCTACAGCGGTTGGCCGAACAAGTGGGCATTGGGGATTACAAATTGAAGCAAGATTTTCGGATTGCCTTTGGCATGAGCGTCTTTGCCTATCTGCGATCGCATCGGTTAGAACAGGCCCGTCAGCTATTAGCCAGCCAACACATGGGTGTGTCCGAGGCTGCTCGGTTTGTGGGCTACAGCAGCTTGAGTAAATTCACCGCCGCCTTCAAACGTCAGTTTGGCATTGTCCCCAGCGCCTGCTTGGGCAAACGCCTGGATCGCTCTTAATCAAAACTTCCCCCCCTTTCACACGACTTCCAGCTTAAGAAACGCCGTTTAAGGCTAAAAAAACGCCGTCTGGGTCATAGCAGCCCCGTCAAGAACGCCATATCATCCAAAGCATTCAATTGAGAAGCATTCTTAATTGACTAGACATCAGGATGTGCAGTGGGCTAGAGCTTATAGCGCCTAGTCATCACCAGAAGTTTTGTAGTGTGCGTTGTGTGGCAGGGGTTATGCGGCAAAGTTTGATTTGCAATGGGATCGGGCTATCGGGGATTTTCTGTTTACTCGCGATTCAACCCAGTTGGGCTCAAGAAAACCAACATCCGAAAGCGGCAATGGGGGAACCGATAAAACAACTGGAAGAAAACCCAGACTCCCCTGAATCTAGAGAATCTGATTCATCTGAAGACACAGACCCCACTGATTCACTACCGGAAGAATCAGCCGACCAGCCCTCCGATGTTGAAATCAACGACAGCGATACCCTCAGAATTGTAGTCACCGCTGAGCGCACCCCTGAAGATGCCCAAGATGTGCCGCTGAGCATTACAACGTTTTCAGAAGATCAGATCGAAGACGCCAACATTACCTCGTTAGACGGCATTGCCGACAGGACCCCCAACTTTACTTTTTTCCCCAGCGGTGGCAACCGTACAGCCGCCTTCTACAGTTTGCGGGGGGTGACTAATTTCAATGCGTTTAGTCGGGATGCCGTTGGCTTCTTTGTGGACGATGTGCCCTATGATTTTGCCGGGTTCATCGATCAAGATCTAGTTGATCTAGAACGAATAGAAGTGCTGCGCGGCCCTCAAAATACCCTCTATGGCAGAAGCGCTTCCGGTGGTGTGGTTAACATCATTACCCGCAGACCGACCAACGAATACGAGTTTGGAGCTGCCGCCAGCTACGGCAACTTTGACGATTTTGAAACCCAACTGAGCGTCAGTGGCCCGATTGTGGAAGATGAACTGCTGTTTCGCCTATCGGGCAGCTACGGCACCCAACGGGGCTACGTCAACAATACGTTTCTCAACGATATTGTCGATGGTGGCCAAGCCTTTACCGGGCGCGGCCAACTGCTGTGGACGCCTACCGATGAGTGGGAAATTTTGTTCAATGCCTCGTTTGGAGACTATCGAGAAGGGGCCGATCCCTTTGTGTTAGTGGGTGTGGGCGATCCGTTTGAAACTGAGCTGAGCTTTAACGGGTTCAATGATCTGGTGACCAATGCCCAATCTTTGCGGATTGAGTACAGTACACCTGTCATTCGGGCCACGTCGATCACGGTCAATCGCTTTTCGAGTCAGCGCGCTGCTTTTGACCAGGATGGGTCTTTAGCGGATCTGTTAATCAACGCCCCTGATTTTTCGTCCCAGGTGTTTAGTCAGGAGTTGCGGCTGCAGTCACCAGAAGGGGCAGAACGGTTTCAGTGGATCGTGGGGGGCTACTTTGAAACCGCCTCATTTAGCAACAATCGCGACTTCATTTCTGGCACGGCAAACCCCCTGCCCCAACAGGGCACAGCCCGATCCGATGGGGATGTCAATAACCGCAGCCTAGCGGCGTTTGGCCAGGTTAGCTACGGGGTCACTGAGGCCCTCACCGTCACCGCTGGCTTACGCTACGAAAATACGCGTGCGACTAGTGACTATACTCAAACCTTTATTACCCTGGGTGGGTTAGTCTTACCCTTGCTCGATATTAATGATGCGGAGGTCACGGGTGCAGAACTGCTGCCCCGCTTTGTGATCGACTATCGCTTCACGCCCAACTTACTGGCCTATGGCAGCATCACCCGTGGGTATCGCCCACCGGGGGCCAGCTTTGAACCCAATGACGTTGCCACCGCCGTGTTTGATGCAGAAACCTCCTGGAATTATGAAGTGGGTTTGAAATCTGCTTGGCTAGACGATCGACTAATCGTCAATCTGGCGGCGTTTTACAACGATACGTCGAATTTTCAATTTCCCAGTGATCAGGCCGGCAATTTCATCATTGGCAATGCCGATATTCGTACCATTGGGGCTGAGCTAGAGGTGCTTGCTCGTCCGGTTGACGGGCTCGAACTGAGCGCTGGATTGGGGTTGCTGGACGCAGAATTTCGCAACGGCAACAATGCCTTTACCGGAGCCGCTCTGGCAGGTAATCGGACGCCCTTTTCCCCCAGTTTGACTTACAACATCGCCGCCCAATATCGCAGCGAAAGCGGCATCTTGGGTCGATTAGAAGTGATTGGGTTTGGCAATACTTTTTTTGATGATCTGAATACGGTTGACCAGGGGGCTTTTGCCCTAGTGAATGCCCGGTTGGGCTATGAGTTTGATAACTATGGCATTTATCTATTTGCCGATAATCTGTTTGACACCCGATATGTCACCCAGGCCTTTGACTTCGGCGGCACGATTGCTGTTTATGGTGCCCCGCGCACCTTTGGGGTTCAAGTCAGGGCAAACTTCTAATCCCAATTATCAATATTGCAGATACGAATGGTGGGGACTTGGAGGTGAGGCTGAAAATTACTCCGTTTAGAGGTCAAAAAGATCCGTCTCGGAGTCCTGCTAGCACTGGCAATCGTTTACGTTGAAGGCCCATGCAACCTATGCCGTGATGGGTTGAATCCACGCGATCGCATCACGCCCAGTAATCCACATAAAGTCACAATCCACATAAAAGTCAATGAAATCAATTAATTAAGAGTAATTCTCATTAAGCCATTTTTTAGAGTAGCCTGTAGGCACACCGCCACGGCCTGCTATTGCGGTAGTCATCAAGCGTTGTGTGCTACCGCGAGCCAGATTGCTTGTAGACTCAGCATCCTGACGATACTCGGTGCATTAAGCAATCTAACCAGCGCTATGAGTGACACATTGAGGAAAACCTGATGGTAACCATTGATGACAGTCGTTGGCCACTAGTATCGGCCCATTTCCAGGGGATGGGTACTCCCGAGGAAATGAATCGCTTCTATCGCTGCTTTGAAGCGTGGTTAGCCAAGCGAGAACGGTTTGCCCTGGTGCTTCAACGAGACAATGCCGAGGCCGCCGAAGAACAGGGCAAGCGCTCTCCAGTGGCCAAGCAAATGCGCAAAGACGGCATTGCCTGGACAAAAGCCCACAAGCCTGACATCTCCCAATACTGCGCTGGGGTAGCTATGGTGCCCGACTCAGTGAAGCTGATCAAGCTATGGGGGCCGATGGTAGCCAAAGTAACCCAAAACATGTACGGCTGCCCCGGCAAGGTGTTTGGCTCCGTTGATGAGGCTAAGACATGGGCCGCAGACCAGTTAGGCATTGCCGCCAAGCAACCCACCACTCCATCAGGTTCAATATCGTTCAAACAGGTGGTGCTGAGACAACGCCTTACCCTAGCCCTATCGGGGCTGCTGGCTGCTATCGGGGCAGCGCTGGGCTTGGTGCCTTACTATCTGATTTATTTGGTGAGTCTCAGGTTGTTTGATCAGAGCGCTTCTGCCTTAGATGGGCAGTACATTGGGCAGTTAGCCTGGATCGCTGTGGGGGCTGTGGTTGGCAAAGCGCTGTGTAATGGATTCTCAGGCCGCCTCTCTCACATTGCGGCCTATACGATTCTCTACGACCTGCGCATAGAACTGGCCCGCAAGCTGGGGAGTTTGCCTTTGGGTTACTTTACGAACCGCACGACGGGCGACATTAAAAAAATCATCCATGAAGATGTGGAACAGATGGAACAGGGGCTGGCCCACCTGATTCCGGATGTGGTGGCGGGGGTAACGGTACCGCTGCTGGCGGGCATCTTGTTGGTGCTGGTGGATTGGCGCATGACCTTGGCGACGCTGGCGAGTGCGGTGATGGCCATCGGCTTTTTTGGCTTTATGATGTCGCGCTTTGACATGAGTGCCTACAATGCGCTGCTGGCCAAGATGAACGGTGTGGTGATTCAGTACATCAACGGCATGAAGGTGATTAAAGCCTTTACCCGCACTGATTTTTCCTTCGCTCAACTCCAGGATGTGGTGGAAGAAATGCGGCAAGTGTATGTGCGCACCACCCGCACCTCTGCCCTACCCATGGCGATCATGCTGACCCTGATGCGTTCAGCTGCAGTCACGGTGGTACCCGTGGGTATTGCCCTATATTTGACCGGTTCGCTCAGCATTCCAACGTTCGTACTGTTTGTGGTGATGGGGATTGGTTTTAATCGACCGATTATGGCGGTAATTTTCCACGGACTGACAGGGTTTTACCAGATCAATGCGGCATCCCAGCGGATTGCCGCAGTCTTTAACCAGCCCGCGCTGGCTGACCCCCAAGATCCCCAGCAGCCTAGGGGCAATGCGATCGCGTTTGAGAACGTCTCCTTTAGCTATGGTGACATCCAGGTACTGAAAAACATTAGTTTTACGGCCCCCGCTGGGCAGGTCACGGCCTTGGTGGGGCCATCTGGGGCGGGCAAAAGCACCGTGGCCAAACTCATCCCCCGGTTTTGGGATGTGGACGATGGCGCGATCGCCATTGGTGGAGTCAATGTTAAAGCTATTGCCGTAGAGCAGTTAATGAATCGGGTGTCGTTTGTCTTTCAAGACGTGTTTTTGTTTAACGACACCGTGCTGGAAAACATTTGTATCGGCAACCCCCACGCCACCCGCGCCGAGATTATCGCAGCGGCCCACGCCGCCCGCTGCCACGAGTTTATTGAAACCTTGCCCCAGGGCTACGACACCCCCATTGGGGAGAATGGGGTTAACCTCAGCGGCGGTCAACGGCAAAGGTTGTCTATCGCCCGCGCCATCCTCAAAGATGCCCCGATTGTGGTGCTAGATGAGGCCACAGCCTACGTTGACCCCGAAAATGAAGCGCTGGTGCAGCAGGCTCTAGCCGGACTGTTAGCGGGGGGTAACAAAACCCTAGTAGTGGTGGCTCACCGCCTTTCTACCATCACAGAAGCCGACCAGATCTTAGTGATTGATCAGGGACAAGTGGTGGCCAAGGGCCGCCATGAGACGTTGTTGGCAAGTTGTGCCCTGTACCAAGACCAGTGGCAGGCCCATATGACGGCACAGCGTTGGCAGTTTGGGCAGGGGGAAGAGCGGGGGAGCGAGGGAGCGAGGGAGCGGGGGGGAGATGTAGACACGCAATTGATTGCGTCTCCCCTGCTAGGAAATATAGGGTATCAGGCTGTTTCAGAGCCTGTTTCAGAGCCTGTTTCAGAGGTGGATACTCCCCTGGAAAATCCCTATCGGGCGTTGGATGAAACCGATACCGTCTGGACAATGATGCAGAAGCTGATTCCACCCCATGCCACCCATTATTTTTGGCGGGCGGTGCGCTGGCGGATGATTGAAGGGATGGCCATTGGGGCCACCAGCTATGTGGTTTATTTGGTGCTGGTGGCCCTGTTTCAGGGAACCCAGTCAGGCATGGCTGACAGCGGGCAACTGTGGGGCTATGTAGCCGCAATTGTGATGTTGTGTCTGGCCCAAATTGGCTTTGGCTATCGGGCCAATGTGCAGGCCTATGCGTTGACCATGGCGGTGCAAACCCGGTTGCGACTGTTTATCGCTGACTACCTACGACGGTTGCCCCTGGGCTTTTTTACCGAGCGTGCCACGGGCACCATTGATGCGCTGTACACCACCAACATCATGTATCTAGAACCCCACCACGTTCTAGAGAGTTTGATTAACGCCATGGTGACACCCGTGATCATTTTTGTGGTGATGCTGGTTTATGACTGGCGATTGGCATTGGTGTTGGCCTCCAGCGTCCCCTTCGCAATATTGGCGTTGCGCTATGGGGAGAAGATTTTTGCGCGGGTTTGGCGATTGCAGGCGGCAGCGCGAGTGCGCTCCAATGCGCGCATGGTGGAGTATATACAGGGGATTTCAGTTGTTCGTGCCTTTAATCTCTCGGGGGATCGGCTGCGGCAATTTCGAGCGGGATTATGGGACTATCGAACGGCTAGCCTCCGAACCTCAACTGAGTTGACGCCCGCGATGGTGATGTTTTTGTCGGTGTTAGAACTGGGATTTGCGCTGCTATTGGTAGTAGGGGCCACCCTGTTTATACAAGGCAGTTTGAGTGGCGAGAACTTCCTCTTTTTTATGGTGTTGGGCTTAGCCTTTTACATGCCGCTGATGGCCATGGCCGACATGCTTGAGCTATATCGCATCATGCAAAACTGCGTCCGCAACCTAAATGAATTTTTGCGATCGCCCCTGTTGCCGACCACCCAAACACCTCAGCACCCCAGCGATATCACCATCGAGTTCAAGCAGGTCAGCTTTAGCTACGGTAACGAACCCGTCCTCGATAACGTCAGCTTTACGGTGCCACCCCGATCGATGACGGCATTAGTGGGGCCAAGCGGTTCCGGCAAGACCACCATTACCAATCTGATTGCCCGTTTTTGGGATGCAAGTACTGGGGTCGTTGCGCTGGGGGGCGTCGATGTCCAACAGCTCGCGACCAATACTCTACTGTCCCAAATGACGATGGTCTTCCAAGATGTCTATCTGTTTAACGACACAATCTTCGAGAATATTCGCTTTGGCAACCCCAATGCCACAGAAGCCCAAGTGATGGCAGCGGCCCAAGCCGCCCAGTGTCATCCGTTTATCTCCCGTTTGCCAGACGGCTACCAAACCCTAGTGGGCGAAGGCGGTGCCACCCTCTCGGGGGGTGAAAAGCAGCGGATCTCCATTGCCCGCGCCATGCTTAAGGATGCGCCGATTGTGTTGCTGGATGAAGCTACCGCGTCGGTGGATCCTGAAAATGAACGGCTGATTCAGCAAGCGATTCATGCCCTCAGCGCCCAGAAAACCCTAATCGTGATTGCCCATCGATTAACCACTATCGCGGCAGCGAACCAAATTTTGGTGCTTGATCAAGGTCGAATTGTGGAACGGGGGCAGCATCAGGACTTGATGGATCAAGGCGGGCTGTATGCCAGGTTGTGGGATGTTAGAGTGCGATCGCACGGTTGGAAAATTGCCGCATGACGATTCCTCAGTATCCCGACCTGGGCGCTGCTATGCGAGGCGTGTGCCAGGTTTGGTGCAATCAACAAGGGTATAGCGATCCGTTTTCTCGCAATGGCGAATGGTGGGCGTTTCCGCCCCATGGGGTAATGCCGGTTCGCATTGCCACTGTGATGGACCAAGGCGCACAGCAACTCGTCAAAATTGGCCCATTGACGCTAGCCCTTTTGCCGGATGGATCGGTGGCCAAGGGCAACGTGTAGTATTGGAGTTTGTTAGGCTAACGACAGGCTGGAGATTTCCCATCCGGAGGGTTTTCCATACCATGGCACAGGCTGTGCAGTTCATGACGATAGAGGAGTATTTGGCGTATGACGATGGCACTGATACTCGCTATGAGCTAGTGGATGGAGAGCTTGTAGAAATGCCCGTTGAAAGTCAAATAAATGCTTTGATTGCCAGATTTTTACTCCTGGAATTACTGAAGCATTTTTCAATGGAAAGACTGGCCTACAAGGATACAGAAATTGAGGTCTCAGGTAGACGTGCTAAATCTCGGCTACCCGACCTAATGGTGCATTCAGAAGAATCTTGCGCGGCTTTAGTCGGTGCAACGCGGGCTATCCTGTTGCGGGATATGCCCCCTCCAGCATTGGTGATTGAGGTGGTTTCACCAGGACAAGACAATCGAGACCGGGACTATCGCTACAAACGTACGGAATACGCCGCTCGGGGGATTGCTGAATACTGGATCGTTGACCCAGAACTGCAACAGATAACGCTGTGCTTATGGGTCAATGGGCAATATGAGGATACGGTTTACACAGGCAGTACGCCAATGCAGTCAACGGTCGTGGCAGAGTTTTCCCTGAGTGCTGCCCAGGTCATCGCCTTTGGCCAGAGCTGAGGTCAGATTTAATCTAGATCACTGTTCCTATATTTATAGCGCTGGCCAGCTTGTTTAATGCACCGAGTATCGCTGGGATGCTGAGTGTACAGGCAAGCTGGGTCGCGGTAGCGCACAAGGCTTTGTGGCTACCGCTATAAGTTTTTTGGCAAGGTTCGCAACTGGACAATTGAGCTAGCGTGACTTGACTGATAGCTGTGGTTAGTTGAGAATGATTCCTAATTTATAGCCACAGCCTTATGCTTTAAGGCAATAGAAGCTTGCGATCGCCCGACTAGCCCTCAACACAATGCCCCTCGATCACGCCCGGACTATCACTCAAACTGAATATGACGCCCTTTGGGATGACGCCTGTGAGTGCGGCGAGGTGGTTTGGGAGCAGGTCGATATCGAACGTCGACGGTTCATTCCTAAGCAGCTGGGACAAGGTGAGACACGGAAGATTAAGTTGCAGCCGGGGTTAGAGATTATTATCGAGACGAGTTTGTATTGGCGATCGCTCTATTTGGACTACCAATTCGATCAGGAAGATAACCTGCTCTCTAATTTTTATCTATCCGGTAGCAACCGCATGATCAATCCGGGCATTCGCTTCGAAGACGATCGGGAAGAAGCTGCGGGGGAAACCTGTCTGTGTTACCTGGCGGGGGCGCGGTCAATCGAGTATCGGCCTGCTGAGCAGCCGCTACAACAAGTCACGATTGTGGTGGATTTTGAGCAACTGCGCGCTTTCGGCGTGGAGGAGGAGCGCGTTTTCCCGCCACTGCGATCTTTAATGCAAGGCAAGCCTACAGATCTTTTCCATCAATCCTTGAGCCTTACCCCTGCTGCGATGCAGCCCATTCTGCGGCAACTGCTGGACTGTCCGTACCACGGTGCAACCAAACGTATGTATCTGGAGGCTAAGGCGTTAGAACTGTTGGCATTGCAGTTTCATCAGCTGACTGAGGGACGGAGGTCTTCCTCAATGTCGCCCAATCTGCGCCCAGCTGATATTGAGCAACTGCAACTGGCGCGAGATATCCTACAAAAAAAGTTTGATCAACCGCCATCGCTGATGGCGTTAGCCAGACAGGTGGGGCTAAACGACTATAAGCTCAAGCAGGGTTTTCGTCATCTGTTTGGCACGACGGTGTTTGGCTATGTGCAAACCTGTCGCATGGCGCTGGCGCAGCAATTGCTAGGCGATCTTGGCTTGAGTATTAGCAGTATTGCTGGACGGGTGGGCTATGTCAGTGCCAGTCGATTTTGCCAAGCTTTTAAGCGACATACAGGTATGACACCCAGTCAATATCGTCGTCAGTTTAGCCGTTGAGTTGGGCTGGGTTCGGCTTCGCTCACCCAGCGGTACTCACCCAGCGGTAGAGGATATCCGTTTCCCTCGGCTTCGCTCACCCAGCGGTGGGAGATGTCCGTTCCCTGAGCGAAGTCGAAGGGAATAATCCAGAAAATCTATCGGGCTAAAAAATCCCGATCAGGCAAAAAAAGATCCGTTCCAGGCAATTGCAGAACTGGCAAACCGAATACGCTCAAGCTTATTAAGAACGTTTCTTGATTAGCGTGAGGTGTGAGGGATGCGTGAGCGAGATGTGCAAGAAGCAGGCCGAATTGGCTTGAGAGTGGAGTCTCTAAGATCATTGCTTTGGTTGGCAGGTGTGGTTGTGGCGATGATGGGCCAACCGGGTTCGGCAGAGGAGGAGCGCGCAAGCGTTTCTAGTGCATCCGTTTACCCTGCCCCTCCTCCCCTCTCTGATCTCAATCCACCCGCCACCACCGTTGATGACTGGATGGCCCAAATTGAAGCAGCGCTAGTGCAAATTACTAGCGTGCGTTTAGAGGCCACCGAGACCGGGTTGCAAGTCGTGATAGAAACTGCTGGGGGTGAGTTAACAACACCCACAACCACTGTGTCAGGCAATGCGCTGATTGCCGAAATCCCTAATGCAGTGCTGGCCTTGCCAGCAGGAGAAGACTTTCAGCAGTTTGAACCGGCTGGCGGCATTGCGCTTGTGCAGATGACACAGCTCCCCAATGACCGGGTGCAGTTAGCGATTACGGGTGTTGAGGCTGCCCCAACAGCTGAGGTGAGCACAGACGCAATGGGACTGACGATGAGTGTGCTCCCCGGCGTTGCTCAAGCGGTTGAGGACGAAGATGCGATTCAGATTGTGGTCACTGGAGAAGAGGATGAAGGCTATAACCCATCGAGTGCGAGTACAGTGACAGGTACTGATACTCCCCTGCGCGATCTTCCCTTCTCGGTTCAAGTGATTCCGCGGGCAGTGCTGGATGACCGCAACATAACAGAGCTGGAAGATGCGCTGGAAACAGCAGGCGGAGTGACTCCTCCTCAAGGCCGAGGATCAGCTTCAGGTGGGGCGTTTTTTACTATTCGAGGGTTGGATGCGCTTGTCCTGCAAGATGGCTTTAGAGGGTTCTCATTTGCCCCTTTGAGCACCAATGATATTGAGCGAATAGAGGTCTTAAGGGGGCCAGCATCAGTATTATCCGCTCAAGGAGGTTTGGGCGGCACCGTCAATCTGGTGTCTAAGCGGCCCCTAAGTGAGCCCTTTTATGAGGTTTCAGCAACGGTTGGGAATTTTGACACCTATCGCGGGGCGGTGGATCTTTCAGGCCCATTGAATGAATCGAGAAGCCTTCGCTATCGCTTAAACCTGTCCTACGAAAACTATGGGAGTTTCCGCGACTTCGTAGACGGAGAGCGCTTATTAATTTCGCCTATTTTGACATGGGATATTGGGCAAAATACGTCGCTGGATGTGTATGGGCGATATACATATGACCGTGAAACATTTGACGACGGTATTCCCTTTACCAGCGATGGTGAACCGGTTGATGTCCCACGCAGCCGTTTTTTGGGTGAGGACTGGGGTGAATTTACCCAAGACCAATTCAGCGTTGGCTATCGTTTGAACCACGACTTTAGTGACAACTGGTCTGTGAGGCATACCTCTGAATACTCCCAGTACCAACCTGAAAGATATTATCCGTCTGCTGGATTTGCCTTTGACTTTGACGAGGGAACTGGCGAGATTGGACGAGTCACAAATAATGCTGACGGCACCTACCATCGATTTTTTACAAATGCCGAAGTGCTCGGTCGATTTAATACAGGAGATATCCAGCATCAGCTATTGTTTGGTATTGAGTATCGCTACGCGGCGGAAGATCCAGGATTTCAATTCGGCAATCCTTACCCGTCAATCAATGTTTTTAATCCGGTTTATACGAATGAACCTTTTGAACAAGCGCAGTTCTTTTTCCGAGACGACAATATAGATAGTATCGGCGTTTATGTGCAAGACCAGATTGATATCACGCCCGAGCTAATCGTGCTGGCTGGGATACGGTTTGATTACGCTGATCAGTTCCGTACTACTCAAGATTTGGGTGCCCCCAGGGAAGAATTTACGCAGACAGACACAGCATTTTCTCCTAGGTTAGGTGTGGTCTATCAGCCCATTGAACCGCTCTCACTCTATGCTTCCTACAGCACCCAATTTGAGCCATCTGGTGCATTTAATCTTAACGCCGATGATTCAACCTTTGACCCGGAGGAGGGACAACAGTTTGAGGTGGGTCTCAAAGCCGATTTATCCGACCGACTTAGCCTTAATCTGGCAGCCTTTGACATTCGTCGGCAAAATGTTTCAACCCCTGACCCGAACAGACCTGGCTTTTCGGTACAAACCGGGGAGGTGGCGAGCCGCGGTATTGAGCTATATCTCAATGGCGAGATTTTACCAGGTTGGAATATTACAACGGGTTACACCTATCTGGATGCTTTTATCAGCGAAGATAACACTGACATTGAAGGGAAGCGACCTGGTAACGTTCCGGAACATCAATTTAGCCTGTGGACGACCTACGAGATTCAGCAAGGGAATTTAGAGGGGTTGGGCGCAGGGCTCGGACTTTTCTATGTCGGAGAGCGGCCAGGCGACACCAGCAACACTTTTACGTTACCAAGCTACTTCCGCACAGACGCGGCTCTGTTTTATCAGCGAAACAATTGGCGGGCTCAGCTCAATTTTGAAAACTTGTTTGACATTGAGTACTTTACGTCAGCCAACTATGAAATTCGAGAATCAGTGAATCCGGGCGAGCCCTTTGGTGTTACGGCATCCTTTTCTATAAACTTCTAAGTCACGTTTTCACTAGCAACTATGTTCAATGACAACGAAAATGCTGCGTTTACTGAAGCACATTGTTTTAGCTGGACTGATTTTTGTACTAGCCATAGCCTGCAATAGCGATGGTCCAGCAGATTTACCGACTGCCAGTGAAGCTTCTACCTCTTCAGCAACTCGGCTCATTAAACATGACCTGGGTGAAACTGAAATTCCTGTCGATCCTCAACGAGTAGTAACGCTCACGGAAGCTTGGTTGCTAGCTCCAGCCATTACGTTGGGGATCAAACCTATCGCCACAACAACTTACCAGGCTAGTGATGGCATTCCGTTTCGAGGCGTTACGACTGAACAGGTGGAAGGAATTGAAATTTTGGGCGATGGGCATCAGCCCAGTTTAGAAAAGCTTCTAGCGCTTAAGCCAGATTTGATTTTGGCCGACGCCAATTTACATAGGCAAATCTATAATCAGTTATCCGCTATTGCGCCTACGGTTGCCCTTGATTTATTTTCTAAGGGCGATTCCTTCAAAGACGGTTTTCGCAGGATTGCCTATATCCTAGACAAAACTGAACGAGCTGAGCAGCTGTTAGATCAGTATCAAGACAGGGTCAATCAATTCAAACAGGTGATGGGAAATCGGTTAGATGAGCTGCGAATTTCTTTTATAGCTATCTACGGAGAACTATCGACGTTAGAGTCTTTTTGGCTAGCTTACGATGTTTTCTCTGATGTTGGACTAAAGCTTATTCCCATACAAGAGAAAATGGCTCATTCAGGTAATGCAGGTTTTAGTATTGAGACATTGCCTGAGCATGATGGCGACTTTCTGTTTATTGAAAAATATCCTAGTCAAGACGTGGAGGATATTCTGAGTAGCCCCCTTTGGCAAGAACTTGATGCAGTTACGTCAGGCAACTATTTGGAAGTTTCACCACAAAGATGGCAGGGTTTCTGTATGATTTTTGCCAATAACATTCTGGATGATTTGTTCAAATACATCGCTGAAAATCCTGCTCTGGAGAATATCTAGGAGACAGTGGTCTTAGCTAGAGTATAGTGCCTAATTTATCCCTCCTAATCGCTAGGTATTAACCTCTGTTTCAGGTCAATAATTCACTCTCAAATAGCAGTGTTTACTATTGCCATGACTAGTAAATTTTTAGACATTAGCAACGACTCCGGTCAGTTACAAGCACCTCTCTATGACTATCTCCTCTCCGTCTCCCTGCGCGAACCCAAAATCTTAACCCAGCTACGTCAGGAAACCGCCCAACATCCGGACGGCGACATGCAGATCGCACCCGATCAGGGACAGTTTATGGCGCTGTTGGTGAAATTAATGGACGCTAAAAAAGTGTTAGAAATTGGCACCTTCACGGGCTATAGCACCCTGTGGATGGCTTTAGCTCTGCCCCCAGATGGCTCCATAACCGCTTGCGATGTAGATGAAGACTACACTGCGATCGCCCGGCGTTACTGGCAGACTGCTGGCGTCGAAGCCAAAATTGATTTGTGCCTTGCCCCTGCTATAGACACTTTAGATGTCTTGCTAGCTGAAGGGCAGGCCGGTACCTTTGACTTTGCCTTTATCGATGCTGATAAAACCAACTACAGCCGCTACTACGAAAAATCTCTAGAACTGCTCCGCCCTGGGGGGCTGATAGCCATCGATAACGTGCTGTGGTCTGGAGCAGTGGTTGATCCAGTCATCACCGACCCGGATACATTGGCCCTACGAGAGCTGAACCAAACCCTCCATCAAGATCAGCGGATTGAGTTGAGCATGCTACCCATTGCCGATGGGCTTACCCTAGCGTTAAAGCAATCTTGAGCCTCAAATTAGCGGTGGAGGGCGCTGTCCTGGCAGAAAGACGGGCGGTGGTTTATGGCCAGGTGTGGTTGGCAGATCTGGCGATGGCACAAGAGGCATTTCAGCGGGCAGAATCCCTTTTAGAGCAGGCTTTGCCAGTGTTGGAAAAATATCAGGATCAGCGCTGTTTGGCACTGTGTCGGAAGTCTTATGCGCTGTTGGAGCAGGCGCGAGGCAATCCTCAGCTTTGCCGAACCTGGGCAAAACAGGCTTTGGAGGGATTTGAGCGGTTAGGAATGGAGCAAGAGGCTGTGGAAACAAAGCAGTTGATTACGAGTTGCTAATCACAATGATCAAACTTTTCGTACTTTACTCATCAGCCTTATGACGCGAATATACTGCGCTCCATAAATTATTTTCTCAAAACGAATCCTAAACATGATTGAAATCTATTTCGAGGCATAGGTATGCCTGTCATCATTCTGACTCTGGTTTTTCTGGGTTTTCTATGGTGGATGTTGAGTCGTGGAGGCCAAAGAAATTCTTCTAGCACTTTGCCTGCTTATTTAATGAAAAGACTTGACCGTTTAACCCACGATCGCCGTGCGTCAGAGCGCTTAGTCCAGAAAATTTCATTCAAGTACCCAGGGCGGTCACAACGTTGGTGTCTTGAAAAAGCTATCTTCGACATTGAGCTTACTCGACACAGGTCGTAACTCTGTCGAGTGAGCTTATACAAAAACAGGCAGATTTTTCTGGATGCTGCCTACACTCAAGACATGGGTTCAGAACTGAGAGATGAGTTTCAAATCACACTGAGCTACAAGCGCATTCACCTAGCCCAAATTAGAGATTAAAAAGAAGAAAGCTAAGTCTTCGAGATGCCAAAACTGTGCGAATAAAACTCGCCTCAGTTTTTAGAAAAGGTTACTGCCTCAGAATAGCATTAATCCCGGGGTCGAAGTTGAGCAAGCTTGAGCTTGTCAGCATAGCTTCGATCGATCATTTGGGTAGATGTATCACACCATTTTGCAATGATTGCGCTGGGGACACCTTTGATCAGTTGTGTGGTGATGAAAGTATCCCTACAGTAGTAAGGCGTTGTTTCTGGTTTGATGGGATCTACAGTTTTAGCCCAAGCTCGTCTTGCAAAGTTTCGATAACTAATCGAGTCTCCATTACGAGAAGGGAAACCAATGATTCAGGATCTGGGTTTTCTGGTTTTATTGATTGCAGCAAGGCTTGTACCCGTTGAGAGACTGCAATCTGACGGGTGCGATTGTTTTTGCTGCCTTGAGTACGAACCCGGCGGTTGCCGATCTGCACTAGAGAACTGTCAAAGTGGACAAAACTGAAGTCTTCGGAAATATGCTTCCATTGCAGACCAATCGCCTCACTGGGCCGACACCCCACTAAGAATAGAAATTCTACAAACGGCGCATAGTGTCGGTAGTTCATTCCTTTGCGACTATCTTCCTTAAAGGCATCGATAGTGCGATCGCGCTCCTCTTCTGTGAATGCATTAGGTTTTGGATCAACCTGATATCTATTGAACATTGATACGGAAATCGTCAAACGCGATCGCTAAAGCAAAAGCCCCGAGGGGTTTTTGACGCTCTCAGGGCTTGCGATTTGGGGCTTCAATTCAAGATGGGCAATACTGGGTTCGAACCAGTGACCTCTTCCGTGTGAAGGAAGTAAACTAAGGGCTGAAATCCTTATCTCAAAAGATTTATAAGATTCTTATTAGGTGGCTATAGCCATTTTATAGCTGCCGATCGAGTAATACCGCGTTAGGAAGTGCGCTACTTGGTGGAATCTCCCTCGCGCGATCGCGCCTCCATAGCCCAGGATGACGGCGATTTGGTGCTAGGAATTCTTGGATTGCATTCCCTTGCGCGATCGCGCGGCAACAATAATGCCTAATTCTGTTACAAATTCCTATCCTGGTCCTAGCGTCACCAAAGCGGTCGTTGTGATTGCCAGTGGAAACACCAACTCAGATGCTTTTACATTTCTTAGCCGTACGTGTCGTGCCCAAATCGGAGCTTTGTCGGGTACTCCTACCTTGACCTTGCAAGAGACGCCAGACCAAGGAATTACGTGGGTGGATACTGACCTTACAAAAACAACAGGTTCTGGCTGGACATCTTGGAGCGCAGAAGAATTAGCACCTTATACGGCGGGAGGAGCAAGACATCAAGGGCTGTACCGTCTACAGCTAAGCACTTCAGATGCCTCCGATCTAACCTTTAATATTCTGGGCAATGACTAAACTGCTTGGACTAGCAACGCTTAATGTGCCATTGCTTGGGGGTAATAGCTTTGTTGTGACCCCTACCAGTGCTTTGTTCATCGCTCCTAATACCAGTAATTGGTGGTATGACGAGCTGGCCGCGAATTATGACGTCATCCATAGAATCCCGGCTAGCTTCCAGGTTAGCGATCTAACCAGTGCGGACTTTGTCTACGTGGGACGCGATTGTGAAATTGCTGATTTTGGCATTGATCAAGCGGCTCAGGATCTAAAGCTCAACGCCCTTAAAAACACAGAGAAGCCGCTTCTGTTGCAGTCCGGCCCGTTGGGTCAAGCACTTCAGTTTCACGGTAGTGGTGGCCCGATTCAAGCGGGCAGCATGAGGGAGTTTCAGCGCTACGAAAAGACTCACCCAATTTTTCAACCCTGGTCGTTTGCATCAGGGTCGTTGTTCACCTATGTCAACGGTGACAGCTCCTACTATCTAAACCCCGGCGATGCTGGGATTGATAGTGGCCAGTTCGTGGCCACAAACTCAGTTCAAAACAGGATTTGGATTGGTGCGTGGGTGAAAGATCAGCTAATGGCTGCGGATGGCGGGAGCAACTTCCCTGCGCCTGGGCCGCGTCTGTTTATGTGGCTAAGAGAGGCGGATCTGGCAAACGTAACGCCAGATGGGATGGAAGTTTGGCACCGCTGCGTAGAGTGGGTTGCAGGCGATGGTACCTTAGCAAGTGTGCCATCGGTTGGCCCAAGTAACACCGTGCTTTATTTGAGTACTGCTGCCGATATAGCTGCTCCTGGCTATATGAGAACTAGGCTGGGTCAGCTCGGTTACACGGTAATAGATCGAGATTACACTCAGTTTTCGACCGTCGATCTAAGCAGGGCAGGAATGGTTTTGATTAATGAGCAAGTCAACTCCGGCAATTTTTCAGCTCTGTTTAGCTCATCTGTTCGTGGGTGGCCGGGGAGCGTGTTTGTTAACGAAGTCTTTGTTAACGACGAGCTGGAAATGGTAAATGCCAGCAGTGGCTACAACGGCAATTCTGCGGCCCAAGACTTCTACACGCCCGATTCAACTCACCCTCTCGTTTCCGCTGTTGCGGTCAGCGACAGCGATCCGTTTCAGGTTCAAACCGGAACCGAAAACCATCAGTATCTAAATGCTGCGAACTGCGGCGGTTTGGGCTCACCGTTTCACATTGTCACCAATCAAGATGGCACAGAGGTTCGATTGTTGTACATTCCTGCTGGCTCTGCTCTGCCAGGGGGTGGCGGTGATACCGCTGCTGGGAAACGATTGTTTTGGCCCATCAAGGATGTTACCGCGATTACTCCTGCTGGAGCGACGATGTTCGACACAATAATCCAGTTCTTGACTACCTAGTCCACTCTGCTGGACTAGTCCCGGTCGCTTTAGCGGGGGGAAGACCCAGACGCTTTTAGCTTAAGCGCTAGAAAACATTGCTTGAAGTTCGCAGTGATTTACCACTTGACATCTTGAACTTCTGACGGGATAAGCCGATGCGCGATCGCTTGAGAGGAATACACCCGCCCCGTTGCAGTCTGTGTCGCAGGTTGCAATAACGTTTCACCTTCAAGCATCAAATCCGACAGCCCTTTAATTTCTGCCTTATAAAGGCTGCAAGCTTGGGGAGTATAGCCACCCGTTTCGGATGGAGTCTGACTCAAAAAGTGCTGAGATAAAAGCTGGCAAACACAACCAAGCTCAACGATCATGGCAAGCTGTGGGTGGGTGCCGGTCAATGGCATTACCCATTTGCGTCTTAGGATCTCATCAATTTTTGCCTCAACTTGTCCCCCAACCTGCTCAACCAGCTCAGCCGAGATCACGGAGTCGCCCCAGCTGGTTGCCTGTCCATCAACTTGGAGCCGACCGTCAAGTCTTCTTTGAATGGCATCACTAGTTGTATATTTGAGTGCCATGGATTACGCGATCGCGCCTACTGTTTACTTCACAGCTTTGGGTGAACTTTTGGATGATTGCTCCGGTTGCTGCGATCGCTTGAGTTGCAATAACCGGCGATCGCAGTTGCTTAATAAACTTTTCGCCCCCCCATTTTTCGGGTGTCAAAGACTAATGGAATGCCGGTTCCAACTCCAACAGAGCGATCAACAGGAGGCTCTTTACTAACTTCTTCAGTAAATGCGTAAATTCCTGCTTGCCCATCATTAGATTCGACTGGACCTAGAGCGCGTTCCCCCATGGCATTCCATAACAAAAAATAATAGCCATCAGGGACAAAGAAACTTTCTGTGGTTGTTCCGTCTGCATTCTCCTCTTCATAGGTTTCGTCTACCACCAAAACAGGAGGTGCTAAGCGGCGCTGAAGAGCTTGGTTGAACTCTTCTAGAGTTGGGACTCTATTGTTGTCAGCACCGGTAGCAACAAGTTGACCCAAGTCAGAACTTACGCTATCTCTTACCTCATAAGTATCAAACACCTGGCGCAGAGTGTTTGAATTCATAACCGTTGCAGCTGGATTTCCAACCTTGACAGTCCGCCTAAAAGTTTCGGCATGGTCGCGAAGGTTTTTGATCGGCGTTGCCGTAGCAGCTTGATTCCATCTTGAGGTGGTAGTCAGAGCAGACGGGTATTGATTTGAATCGGTTGTATAGGTCAGAGCAACATTTTGACTAGTTATATTGTCTTGAAAGGCGATCGCGCCTGAGTAAAGTGCCTCGCAAGTTAATCGTAGATGTAAATCTCCCAAAGCCATGGGTAGATCTGATACTGTGCCAAAGAAGTAATCCCGAACTTGATCAGGAACACCGCTAACATTGGACTGCCACTTGCGCAACAGCTTCATGTCTTCTTCGTCATAAATGTAAGACTTAGCAAGCTTAATTAGCCCGTACTCAAGCAATCCAATATTGCCCGCTTTAGATGCTGGAATTTCTCCTGTAAAACCTACGACATGAGCCATTGACTTATTCTTTTTGGCTTGCAGAACCATCAAATCGTAGTCAACGTACGTTTGTAGAGGCATGTAAGGATTAAGCCACGGGTCACGGGTCATCAAGTCTAAGGACGTGATGTCAACCTGTCGATCAACTGTGGTCTTGTATCGCTTCAGAAAATCTTGAATCCGTCCCATGATTTCAATCCTTTATGGTCTTTTACGCAGCAACAAAGTCAAAGTCAAATAGTCGATCCAATTCACCATCCCAGTAAGGAAGAATAGAAACAGATTTGATGGAGCATGCGGTGTAAAAGCCCATCTGTAACTCATCATTCTCAAAATCAATTGAGCGTGACAGCATCCCGATTGGCATAGCATCAACCCCAATGGGCATCCCGATTGGAACGCTGATTGTTGCTGTGGATGAAAGGGTGAGCTGGTCAGTGTCGGTGTTGACCCCGCTAGAAGCAATAGTGCCAATTGTTCGCATTGCAATTAGGTTAGTAGCGCTGTCAGTAACAGCACCTGTTCCATCTCCAGCAGTAGTTGCTGTCACAGCGATCGCGTACTGGCTAATAAAGTCTTTGGCATACACAAAAACAGAATCACCACTAGCGATCGCTGTGATGAGCTTACTTAAGACAGGATCGACATTTATCTCGGTAGTGTGCAAAGTTGCGATCGCGCCTGTATCTGAACCTGCTGCTGTTGTGGTGAGGGTATAGCCGTTGATCGTTGTTGCTAACGTATCGGATGCTGCCCAAGTCAGAGTCAAATCAATTTGTGCTGAAGGAGCTAAGATCCGCAGTACGTCTCCAGCAATGAAAACCTGACTTTGGTTTTCGGTGACTTCAACAACAGTACTGCTAGATGCAGTCACAGCAGTCGTAGCGACTTTTGATCGTGGCAATAATCGAGCCAAACTGCCAGAGGCAGCGCCAAAATAACCGGGTGCGAAACTCTTAGAACTTTCACCACTATTGACCGGAGTTTTGGCAGTGACTTTGGTCGCATCTAAAGTCCGATGAATAGGGGCTCTTAAGCCCCATACACCGGCAAACAATTCATTGTCGCTAGGGTAGTCAAACGTCTGAAATAATGGCATTTACTTTACCTCTTGAAGACCGTGTGCTTTGCGCCTAGCATTGAACCGCGCCATATCATCCTCGTGATTAGGGGGCAATGCTTCGCCATTTGGATTGTTTGATATTGGATCGTTGCCAGTCGCGATCGCGCCAAACTGAACCTTCTGTCCAAACTGCTCAACAAAATCAAGCTGGGCTTTGATTGTTTCTAGTGCAATTTGCGGTGCTTCACCTTCCTGCGGCGATCGCGCAAATTTGGCAACTGCTTGCTGTTGGTTTTCACCCTCGGGGAAGAATTTTGATAGAGCTGCTTTGGGCAGTTGTCCAGCGCGATTAAGTCTGATGGCTTGATCTTTTAGGGTTGACCACTGAGACGCGATCGCAGCTTCCCGTGTTTGCTGCTCATTCTGCGTTTTTAGAGCGTTGATTGTGGTGGTTTGCTGCTCAATGGTTGCCGCCTGCTGCTGCTCTTTTGCCTCCAGCGCGGCAATGCGTTCAGTTAAAGCAGCGATCGCGTCTCCCCCTGCATCTGCCGGGTCAAAGATTTCAGTTGTAGGCGTAGCGCTAGGATCAGTGGGCATTTCGGGAACCTCTCGGCTAAAAACTGGGACAGATGGGGGAGATGAGCGGGCAACGCCCAAGGCTTCTTGTAGGCGGGTGGTCAGGTCTGCGATCGCGCTGCGGGTTAATTCCCCGCGATCGCGTCCCAAGAGTTCCCCTGCAGGCGCGGACTTAATGGAACGAAGCGTTTCCATGAACGCCCAAAGTAAGTTATCGACTCCGCTCATGTCCTCCATGAGTGCAGACTGTGCTGCGATCGCGCCCTCTAGAGTCAGTGCATTCAGTGATTTTGGGGTACCCATGGGCTCATTAGCTTGTTCTGCGGGAAGAGTGCCCTTGGCATAGGGAGTTGTAGGATAGCGCCCGAATAACATGGCTTGAGGAACGGCACCCCACGCCACAGCGCTTATCTCGAATACCGCATTCTTTATCCAGTAATCGTCGTCAGCTAGCGTGATACCAATAGAGATCGCTTTGAGCAATCCTTGCTGGTAAAGAGCGATCGCGTCTGGTCTCAGAATTTCAATTTGGGTAAATAGCCCTAACTTGCCTGCGATTTCTACCATCTCAGGCTTAGGCAATAACTCAGGTGTAATTCGTTGGACAATGAATTGCCCACGCACCAGCCCTACCTTATTTCGATTTGCGTAACCGTTGGGCTCAAAGTCATGCTCAGAGTGAAAGAACGGGATTTCGCGCCCTTGGGCTAAGAGTGTGTTACTCGCGATCGCGATCGCATTCAGCCATTCTTCGTCGTAGGTATATTCCTTCCCTAGGGCATCAGTAAATGTGCCCTCAACCATCGCAAGAGCCAAGACAGTCAAGCCTTTCTCCGTGGCTTGAGATCGCTGAACGTCTGGCAGCAAACTGATGTATCGAATTGCCTGTAGTGCTGTGGGCATTTCCAACCGCGATCGCGTCGGGTTCAGAATGCCTTGGGTATTATTAGAGGGCGATCGCGCATCAGTGGCACCGTACCAGGAAGGGCACTGCTCAGGCTTCCGAGGCGAAACCTATTTTTAGGTGGGGTACCCGACAAATTATCGGATAGAGCACTGATGTTTGCGTTGAATGCGGTAGCAAACAAGCGCGATCGCTACCACTAAGATCTGGCTCCTTCCGGAAACTGATTCTCTGCCGGAAAAGTTAGCTCTTCACCTTCTAATAACTCAGGGTTAAACGCGGCGAATCTAGGCGATCGCATTGCAACATTCAAATCAACGGGGCTAGCTTCTTCACCAACGATATGTCCATACATACCGCTCGTAATCGCCAGTAAGTTTTCAACACGTTGCACCAATACAGCGTCGCCCTCAACCTGAATTCTTGCTGCAGTATCCGCGCGATCGCGGTTGGAGAGGTATTGCAACGCGATCGCTTTTTTACCAGTAGATCGTGTTTAAATCTTGATCACCCTCGCCAACCCAGCCATGCCTATGCCATAACGGGACAGAACCCCACCATTCACTTCCCATGGCAGATCCGGTTACCCTCACCGTCAGCACCATTGCCACCCTCGCCTTTACTAAGTTCCTTGAAACCAGCGCGGGTGAACTTGCTAAGAAATTTACCCAGAGCGCGATCGAACAGATGGACACCCTACGCCAGAAAATCTGGGCCAAGCTGAGGGGTAACTCCAGAGCAGAAGCTGCCCTCACAGCGGCTGAGGATGGCTCTAAAACAGATATTGAGAAGGTGGCAGACTACCTCAAAGTTGAGATGAATGAGGATGACACCTTTGCGACTGAACTCCAAGCCTTAGCCCAACAGATTCAGGCTGGGAAGATTCAAGACAAGAGCACCATGCACATGGAAGTGACGGGCAACGATAACACCAACATCCAGGCTAAAGCCGAGCAGGGTGGGATTCAGTACAACGCCAAAGAAATCACCATTAACCAAAACCAACAGCCTTAGCTCCAGTCGTCTGAATCGGCCCGGACAAAGTTAACGCCGCCCAACAACATCCCTCGAAAAGGTTCTCGCCACTTCGTTGGTCGTGGTGAGGATTTACAGAGCTTGCATGAGCAGTTGCAGCAGTCTCAGCAGGTGGCAATCACAGCGATCGCAGGCATGGGTGGCATTGGTAAGACCGAGCTGGCGCTGCAATATGCTCGTAGATACGCTCAACAGGCTTACCCCGGTGGCGTGTGTTGGCTAGAAGCCCGCGATCAGGATATTGCAACTCAGATTCTGGGCTTTGCTCAGGCAAAGCTAGAGCTAACCCCACCTGATGAGCTACCTGCTAAGGAACGGATCGCCCACTGCTGGGACAACTGGCCTAACTTTGGCGATTCTCCCGCAGCAGCCTTGGTGGTCATCGATGATGTGAGCGACTACAGCGCCATTGAAGACTATCTGCCCACCCATGAACGCTTCACTCTGCTGTTGACCACTCGGCAACAACGGCTGGCTACCATCGTCAAGCCCTTCTCCATTGAGGTGTTGAGTGAAGAAGCGGCACTGGAGCTGTTGAGGCAGCTTGCAGAAGACGCTGAGCGCATCGATGCAGAGTTAGAGCAGGCCAAGACGCTTTGTAAATGGTTGGGGTATTTACCCTTGGGGTTGGAATTGGTGGGGCGCTACCTAGCGATCGATTTGGACTTGTCACTGGCCCAATTGCAAGAGCAGCTCGATGCTCAATCCCTTGAGGCCGAAGCGCTCACTGACATGGAAGTGGGGATGACGGCCAGCCTCAACTTGACCAAAGCAATTGAGTTGAGCTGGCAGCGACTCTCCTCAGGAGCCCAAGACCTGGCTGGCTTGTTAGGGGTGTTTGCCCCAGCCCCGATTCCTTGGCCACGGGTAGAAGCGTGCTACCCAGATGTTGAGCCTGCCACCCTGAAGCGGCTGCGTAACCTGGAGCTGCTGCGATTCAATCTGCTTCAGCGAATAGAGCAGGAGCGCTATCAACTGCATCCAGTGATTCACCGCTTCATCCGCACCAAGCTGGCTGACGATTCACCGCTGATTGCAGCTTACTGTGAGGTGATGGTTGAAGCTGCCCAAGAATTAGAGCAAACCCCGACCCTAGCTCAGATTGGGGTATGGCGTGAGATGGTGCCTCATGTCGCAGAGGCAGCAACCCAATGGGTATTGAGGGTTAAGGATGAGGCGCTGGCATGGCCCTTTATCGGGTTGGGACGGTTCTACCAGGGTCAAGGGTTCTATGCCGATGCCGAAGTCTGGCGTGAGCGCTGTGTCACGCTCACACAAGCGCGTCTCGGGACTGAGCATCCCGATGTGGCCATGAGTCTGAACAATTTGGCCAATTTATACTCGGATCAAGGACGCTATGGGGAGGCCGAACCCCTGTTCTTGCAAGCCATCGACCTCGGTAAAGCCAGCCTGGGTGAGGCCCATCCCGATGTGGCCACGAGGCTGAACAATTTGGCCCTTTTATACTCGGCACAAGGACGCTATGAGGAGGCCGAACCCCTGTACTTGCAAGCCTTAGAGATGACTAAAGCCAGCCTGGGTGAGGCCCATCCCGCTGTGGCCACGAGTCTGAACAATTTGGCCAATTTATACCAGGTACAAGGACGCTATGGGGAGGCCGAACCCCTGTTCTTGCAAGCCATCGACCTCGGTAAAGCCAGCCTGGGTGAGGCCCATCCCGCTGTGGCCAAGAGGC
>JBCBZT010000053.1:0-51509 GCA_039815185.1 Cyanobacteria bacterium P01_A01_bin.123
ACCCTCCCTCGCGGGAACGCCCTTGCCTTAAGCTAGTCGTTGTTGTCTCTCGGCTCCTATGATTTTCGAGCATTTGGACACTGGTTCTCCGACAGGGGACTTGCACCCCATTAGTTCACGCCCGTGCCGGGCGTACACAAGAGGTATCCGTTGACGAACAGGAAAAATTACTAGCTTTTGTCAGTCGCTTTGGCAACCTCAACGATGACTATGTCTATGCTGGATCGAGTCGATCGGGATATCGTGTCACTCCAGGAGCTGCTGCCGCTGCCGGAGATTTGGCGGAACCGTTGGCTTTTTCGAGTCTGTTAGATTCAGCCTTCTGGCGGTACAAAATGCATTTTGGAGAGGGATATCACCAAGCCGCAACGATGTTGCAACCCGTCGGCGGGATGGATCAAATCGCCAAAGCGTTTGCCCAGCAAGTCGGTCACCTGATTACTTACAATGCCGTCGTGAGTCAGATTCGCAAAACCCCTGCGGGGGTTCGGGTGGTCTACACCGACGCGGCTAGCGGGGAAGAGACTGCGGTTACGGCAGATTTTGCCATCTGTACTTTCCCGCTGTCAGTGCTTAGTGATATTGAGGCTGATTTCTCACCAGCCTTTCAAGACGCGATCGCGTCCGCAGCTGATCTCTATGCCAATGCAATTAAAGTCGCATTCCAGGCGCGCCGATTTTGGGAAGAAGACCAGAATATCTATGGCGGTATTTCCTGGACAGAGGCTGATATCACTCAACTTTGGTATCCCTCAGGAGGATTTCATCAGCCCCAAGGAATTATTGTTGGCGCCTACATTTGGGACAATCCCATTGCTGAGCAGTGGGAACCGATGGCCACGGCAGAGCGACTTGCCCGAGCGATCGCCGATGGCAGTAAAATTCATCCCAACTATGCACAAGAGATTTCAGCCCCTCAAGGCTGTTCTATCGCCTGGGGGAAAGTGCCCTATAGCCAAGGGGGATGGATTGAATGGGACGAAGAGACCCGAACCACGGCGTATCCAGTGCTTACCCAACCCGACGACACCATTTACCTGGCTGGGAAACATCTGAGCTATCTCACGGGATGGCAAGAGGGCGCGATTCTATCAGCCCATGAAGCGGTGCGCGGCATCGCCAACCGAATGCAGGCGATCAGTGCTTGACCCAGCAAGACGGCTGTCTAGCCCTAACCCATGGGGTATGAATCTATTGTGAACAAACCCAAATCCAAAAATCTCCATGATGAAATTCCAAATTCTACAGCGGTGGCAACGAAGCGCGATCGCGACCCTGGCCCTCATCGGCATTACTTTCGCGCTTATCCTGACAACGCCCTTAGGGTCGAGGGCAGCTGAGATTATCCGCTACCCGATCCCCAACTCCACTTTCCCCATTGCCCGCGCCGTCGAAATTCCGGCGGATGCCACATTGATTTATCTGAGTGGCCAGGTGCCTCCGGTGATCGATGACACCGCCGAACCGACTTCTATTGACGCCTTTGGTAACACCGAAACTCAAACCCTGGGCGTGTTAACTCGGATTGAAGGCATCCTCAGCGATTTAGACCTGACCATAGGTGATGTGGTTAAAATGCAGGTCTTTTTAGTGGGTGATCCGGCCCTGGAGGGCCGCATGGACTTTAATGGATTTATGGCAGGCTATACCCAGTTCTTTGGCACTGAAACCCAACCCAACCTGCCTGCCCGCTCTGCCATGCAAATCGCTGGACTGGTCAATCCCGGTTGGCTCGTCGAAATCGAAGTGGTTGCCATTCGTCCCTTTGAATCAGAAGGGTGACAAGCAGATTAGCTCAGGCTAGCATCATTATCTTGGTGGGGTAAAAGCCAGTTCAGCAAAATAGCCGCTAAGCCACCCGTGGAAATACCTGAAGAAAAGATGTTTTTGATCAGCGCAGGCTTATCGGCCATGATGTCAGGTACGTAAACAACGCCCAAACCCAAAGCCAAGGCAACCGCCACAATAATCAAGGATCGGCGATCCATCGCTGCGGAAGAAATGATATTGATGCCAGCCACCGCGATCGTGCCAAACATCACCACTGTGGCCCCCCCTAGCACTGGCTGTGGCAACGCCTGAAAAACACCCCCCACGATTGGAAACAACCCGAGCAATGCAAAAATCCCGGCGATGAAGAAGCCCACATAGCGACTACCCACGCCTGTCATTTGAATCACCCCATTGTTTTGGCTAAAAGTGGTATTGGGGAAGGTGCCAAAAATTGACGCAATCAGGGAATTGACGCCGTCTCCCAGCACGCCGCCTTTGATTCGTCGCATGTAGGCTCCCCCTTTCACAGGTTGACGCGATACTGCCGAAGTTGCGGTCAGATCCCCAATAGTTTCAATGGCCGTGATCAAATAGAGCAAGATGAACGGCACGAACGCGGCGAAGTTAAAGCTCATGCCGTAGCGGAAGGGAATGGGAATGCGAATCAGCGGCAACTGGCTGAGGGCACTGAAGTCAACTAGACCCAGCGCAATCGAGACTACGTAGCCGACAATTAAACCAATCGCGATCGCGCCCATCCGCAAATAGCGATTGCCCGTCATATTCAAAATCACAATGATCGCCAACACCAAGCCCCCTAACCCCAGGTTTTGGTAGCTGCCAAAGGTTTCATTTTGCTGGGCGACCACGCCACCTGCCATGCTGATGATGCCTGTTTTGATTAAGCTGAGACCAATGATCATCACCACCGTCCCCGACACTACCGGGGTAATGATTTTTTGAGCCAAGTGTAAAAAGCGGCTCAAAAAGATTTCCACAAAGGCGCCAAAAAAGCACAGACCAAAAATCAACGACAGCATCGACTGGGGAGATTGACCTGCATCTAAAGCGGCCAACCCCATCCCGATGATCGGCCCCAAAAAAGCAAAGCTGGTGCCTTGTAAACTCAGCAACCCTGACCCTACTGGGCCAATGCGTTTGCACTGAATAAACGTAGCCACCCCTGAAACAAATAGGGACATACTAATGATGTAACCCGTATCCGCTGGGTCTAACCCCAAAGCACCACTGATAATCAGCGGTGGCGTGATAATACCGACGAAGGACGCTAGCACATGCTGCAACGCCACAAAAATAGCTTCCAGCACTGGAGGGCGATCGTCCAAGCCATAAATCAGGTCAGCCGCAACTTTGGGCGGGGCAGCAGTTTGGGGAGGAGTCTCGACTAAATTCTGATCAGAAGATGCCATAAGCAGCCATTAACGCAACATGGGTTAATCTAGGGAACTCCTGTCCTTGAGTGTTTGAGTCTTATCACAACCTGATGCTTAGATTCTGTATCAGGCATTGTCAGCAAATAGTTTCTCAGAAATAGCGCTAACGGATGCATTAAACCAAGGACACTGTCAAATGGCATCGATCATTCTGAGCGAAAATAGCAGACCCTTTGCCATCGGAGGCTGTAGCCACCTATCGTATAAGGCATATAGGATCCACCGTTGATAAGGGAAATTAAAGATGAAATATCAATGGCAACGCTCGATTGGACTGATGCTTGCACTGGCAACCCCCCTAGCAGCCTGTAATAGTGCTCAGACTGAGGGTGACTCTGAGAGCAGCAATGACACGGGTAATCAGACCGTCACGATTCTGGGCGTGATCGTCGGTGAGCAGCAAGCCAAACTTGAGCAGGCTCTGGCTCCCTTTGAAGAAGAAACGGGTATTGATGTGATTTATGAGGGTACCGACGCCTTTGCGACGCTGCTACCCGTACGAGTTGAGTCGGGTGATGCACCGGATATTGCCATGTTTCCCCAGCCCGGTTTAATGGCCGATTTTGTTGAAGAGGGTGCCCTCGTACCCATCACAGACGTGATGGATGAGGCTACGTTATCTGAGGCCTACCCAGACACCTGGTTGGAATTGGGTACCTTTGGCGATAGCATCTATGGCCTCTGGTACCGGGTTTCGGTGAAGAGCCTTGTCTGGTATAGTCCAACTGCATTTGAGGCCAAGGGCTACAACATCCCGACGACTTGGGACGAAATGCTGGCGCTGAGTGATCAGATTGTGGCCGATGGGGGCACGCCTTGGTGCGTTGGCTTAGAGAGCGGAGATGCGACGGGTTGGCCAGGCACCGACTGGGTTGAAGACATCATGCTCCGCACAGCAGGGCCGGAGGTCTATGACCAGTGGATCCAGAACGAAATTCCCTTTAACGATGCACCCGTTGCAACTGCCTTTGACCAATTTGGTGAAGTAGTGCTGAATCCTGACTATGTAGTGGGGGGTTCAGTAGGGGCGATTAGCACCCCGTTTGGAGACTCTCCTAAAGGATTATTTGGCGACGATCCAACCTGCTACATGCACCGTCAGGCCAACTTCATCGCCAGCTTTTTTCCAGAGGACGTGGTGCTGGGTGAAGACGTAGACGTATTTTTGCTACCCAGCATTGATGACGCATTTGGCACACCAGTGTTGGTAGCAGGTGACGTGTTTGGCATGTTTAATGATACGCCAGAGGCCCGGGCACTAATGGAATACCTAGCATCGCCGACACCCCATGAAATCTGGGCCGGGTTGGGTGGGTTCCTATCTCCTCACAAAGCAGTCAGCCTGGAAGTATATCCCGACCCAGTGAGTATGAAGGAAGCCGAATTTCTCACTCAAGCCGAGACCATTCGCTTTGATGGATCGGATATGATGCCCGGTGCTGTGGGCACAGGCACCTTCTGGTCTGGCGTCGTAGACTATGTAGCTGGAACCCCGACTGAACAGGTTCTTGATGAAATTGAGGCAAGCTGGCCAGAGTAGAACACCGCTGACTTAGGGTCTGCGTCTCAGGCAGAACGAGTGGGTGAATAGGATGATTTCCGAGCTGAGACCGTCCTAAAATCTCTCTATCTCCTCTACTTTCCATCTCTCCCCCAAACTATGCCCGAAAACCTCCTCCGACTCTTAAGCGCGATTCTCGCCATTGCCGTGGGTTGCGGCGGTGTGATTGGGGCCTTCTATGGCCTTAATCTGGTAGTCGAGCGTTTTCCTAAGACCTGGAAAAACCGTCTATTGCCTTGGGTTTATGTGGGCCCAGCAGCCTTCTTGTTGTTGGCCTACTTAGTGCTACCAACTGTGCGCACGGTCTACATCAGTTTTCTAGACAATCGTTCTGAAAACTTTGTAGGCCTCAAAAACTACCTGTTTGCCTTTACCAATCCTGATATGCTGATTGCCTTTCGCAACAACGTCATGTGGTTGGTGCTGGTAACGGTTATCAGCGTGGGTTTGGGGCTAATTGTGGCTGTCTTGGTCGATCGGGTGCGGTACGAATCTGTGGCGAAATCGCTGATTTTCTTACCGATGGCAATTTCTTTTGTTGGGGCCAGTGTTATTTGGCGATTTGTCTATGAGTTTCGACCTGAGGGCAGTCGCCAAATTGGGTTACTGAATGCGATTTGGACAATGCTGGGCCATGAGCCAGTAGGGTGGTTAGTAAATCGCAGTGTCAATAACTTTGCCCTAATAGCGATCATGATCTGGCTATACACCGGGTTTTGCATGGTATTGCTTTCTTCGGCAGTTAAGGGCATTCCCAATGATGTGATCGAAGCAGCGCGGATTGATGGGGCCAGCGAATGGCAAATTTTTCGTCGTGTGATTATCCCGATGATTATGCCGACCATCACGGTAGTTTCTACCACTATCGTGGTGCTGGTGCTGAAGGTGTTTGACATTGTGTATGTGATGACTGGCGGCAACCTGGATACCGATGTAATTGCCAGTCGCATGATCAAGGAGATGTTTAACTTTAGAAACTTTGGCCGGGGCAGTGCGATCGCAACCCTGCTGCTAATCGCGGTCATCCCCGTCATGGTGGCCAACATTCGTCGCTTTACCCAACAGGAGGCCAACCGATGAGTACTGTTGCGCCCCGTTCCCATTCCAAACAACTGCGTCTTAAACATCAGTCCCCTCTAGAGCGGTTACTGGCAAAAGCACCAGTTCATTTTTCAGTGATTTTGATTGCCTTTGTTTGGAGTCTACCCACGGCAGGTCTGTTTATCAGTTCTTTCCGTCCGCAGCAGGATCTGCTAGAAACGGGCTGGTGGACAGTGCTGGCCCATCCGTTTAATCTCACCCAATTCCAACTAAGTAACTACAGTGATGTACTCACCAGCCAAGGCATGGGGCAGGCGTTTCTCAATAGCTTGGTGATTTCTGTGCCCGCGACAGTAATTCCCATTGCGATCGCCACGTTTGCAGCCTATGCTCTCGCCTGGATGAACTTTCCAGGACGCCAGCTAATCTTTGCCACCATTGTGGGCCTGTTGGTGGTGCCCTTACAGATGACGCTGATTCCTGTCCTTAGGGTTTATAACACGTTGGGGCTTTCGGGGACGTTTCTGGCGGTGTGGCTAGCCCACACCGGTTATGGGTTGCCTTTGGGAATCTATTTGTTACGCAACTATATCGGGTCACTGCCGAGGGATTTAATTGAAGCGGCGGCGGTGGATGGAGCGTCTCACCTGAAGATCTTTACGCGATTAATCGTACCGCTCTCCATGCCTGCGATCGCGTCCTTTGCTGTCTTTCAGTTCCTTTGGGTGTGGAACGATTTATTGGTAGCTTTGGTGTACTTGGGCGGTAACCAGGACGTTGCGCCAGTGACTTTAGTGTTGCGAAATTTAGTCGGCGATCGCGGCCAGGACTGGCACTTGCTCACCGCAGGCGCATTCGTTTCGATGGTAATACCCCTGCTGGTGTTCTTCGCATTGCAACGTTATTTTGTTCGGGGTTTACTGGCTGGCTCGGTCAAAGGATAAAGGATAGGGAGTTTGAACCCTATCCACATCCAGATCCTCTGTTTTCCCGTAAGCTAAAAGCTCAAAGCTTTAAATCGGATGGGGTTTATGACAAGCGTTGTCTTCGAGAAAGTCACTAAGCAATATCCCAACGGGTATGTGGCGGTCAAAGACCTCAATCTCACCATTGATGATCAGGAGTTTTTGGTGCTGGTGGGGCCTTCTGGCTGCGGCAAAACCACCTCCTTGCGGATGCTAGCGGGTCTTGAAGATATTTCGAGTGGCAATCTCTACATTGGCGATCGCTGTGTCAACACAGTTTCACCGAAAGAGCGCGATATTGCCATGGTGTTTCAGTCTTACGCGCTATATCCCCACATGAGCGTAGCTGAGAATATGGGCTTTAGCCTTGATTTAAAGGGCGTGTCTAAAGCCGAGATTCGGCAGCGGGTGCAGGCAGCCGCCCAACAACTCGGCATTGAACAATTACTGAACCGCAAGCCCAAGCAGCTTTCGGGTGGGCAACGGCAGCGGGTGGCGCTGGGGCGTGCCATTGTGCGCAGCCCAGCGGTGTTTTTGATGGATGAGCCACTGTCAAACCTGGACGCCAAACTCAGAGTTCAAGCGCGCGCTGAGCTGACTAAACTGCACCAGCGTCTGGGAACCACCTTTGTCTATGTCACCCATGACCAGGCAGAAGCCATGACCATGGGCACTCACATCGCTGTGATGAATCAGGGGATTTTGCAACAAGTTGACACGCCTCAAACTGTGTATGAGTACCCCAATAACCTATTTGTGGCAGGTTTCTTGGGTAGTCCATCGATGAACTTTTTCGAGGCCCAATTGCAGCGTAAAGCGGGTGAGTTAGTAATACAAACTGCCGGGATATTGCTGCCGTTATCGGGTGAATTACAGTCCCGCTATGGCGAGTATGAATCACAGGATTTGATTTTTGGTATTCGTCCTGAAGCAATCTATCATCCCCAATACGTGCCGCCAGATATTCAAGGAGTGACGGTGCAGGCGATGGTAACCGTCGCCGAGTTGATGGGCCACGAAGTGATTATCCACTGCACTTTGTCTGACGGTGCAGAGTTCACCGCGCGCTTGGATCCTCGCGCCAAGCCTGTTGCAGGTGAGCAATTAGATTTGCTGTTTGATGTCACTCGATTTCACCTATTTGACAAGGCAACGGAGCAGACACTCTAGCAGTAATGTTTATTTATAAAACGCTGCGAAACTATTCGTCTTGAGAGATTAATTCAAAGGGCTTTGCCAACTCTGGGTTGACCTCGGTAGCCTAACGATGGAAACCGGGGGAGACATCATGCTAATTCGCACACCTGATTGGGTTAAACACGCCGTTTTTTATCAAATCTTTCCCGATCGCTTTGCCCGCGCTCGCGAACCTTACTCTCAACCTGAAATGGCCGTTCCGCTGGAGCTTTGGGCGGCTCCGCCTACCCAAAGCGGTTACAAGGGCGGCGATTTATGGGGGGCGATGGAGCAGCTTGATTATCTACAAGATCTGGGAATTACGGCCATTTACCTGACCCCAATTTTTCAGTCTGCCTGCAACCATCGCTATCACACCCACGACTATTACCGGGTTGATCCGCTGTTGGGGGGGAATCAGGCGTTTATGGATTTCCTCAAAGCGGCCCACCAGCGGGATATGCACGTGGTGCTAGATGGGGTGTTTAATCATGCCAGTCGAGGATTTTTCTTTTTTAACGACATTTTAGAAAATGGCCCCGCTTCACCCTGGCTTGATTGGTTCAAAGTCGAAAAATGGCCCCTATCTGCCTATGACGGAAGCCTCCCAGCCAACTATCGGAGTTGGGTCAATAACCGGGCGCTGCCCCAGTTTAACCACGACCATCCGGCTGTCCGGGAATACATCATGCGCATTGGCGAACACTGGATTCGCATGGGTATTGACGGGTGGCGGCTCGATGTCCCCTTTGAGGTCAAGACGGCTGGATTTTGGCAGGAATTTCGCGATCGCATCAAGGCGATCAATCCCGACGCTTATATCGTTGGGGAAGTCTGGACCGATGCCCGCCAGTTTTTAGACGGCAGCCAGTTCGATGCTGTGATGAACTATCTATTTACTGGGCCTGTTCTGGCATTTGCCGCGGGCGATCGCGTGGTAATGGACTATGTCGAATGCCCGGACTATTATCCCTATCCGGCCCTTGATGCCCAGGGCTACACCGACAAAATCCAGGCCCTACTCGACCTTTACGACTGGGAAATTCACCAGGCCCAGCTTAATCTGCTCTCCAGCCACGACATTGCCCGTGCTTTGAGTGTCGTGGGGGAGGATGTCCCCAGCCTCGAACTGGCCGTAGTTTTGCAAATGACTTTCCCCGGTGCTCCGTGTATTTACTACGGTGACGAAGTGGGCTTATCTGGCGGTCTCGATCCTGAAAATCGGCGCGGCTTTCCCTCCGAATCAGACTGGCATCAGGGACTGCTCAAAACCCATCGCACCCTGATTCGTCTACGCCACCTCTACCCAGCTTTGCGGACAGGAACATATCACGTGTTATCGGCATCAGGCCAACTGCTCGTGTTTGCACGTACGCTACCAGAACAGACGGTGATCGTTGCCGTGAACACAGGTGCGCAATCGGAACATAGCAGCTTATCTTTATCCGACATTGGGTTACAATCACCTCCAGCTAAACAGCTCTATGGCAGCGGCAAGATGGAACTGACAGGCGATCGCCTGAATATTACTCTGCCTGCCCAAAGTGCATTCATAGTGAGCTAACCCCTAAGCGAAGAGCAATCACCGTAAGGGTTTAGAATGATTAGCCTTTGGGATATTAAGTGCAAGTACTGACTCCACTTGATCAATTGTTTGGGCATTCTAAGGGTACTTTCAGTCCACTCGATGCAGTAGCCCATGGTAAACACTACCCGTACTCCCTCACCCCTGCCCACCATCACTGGCTACAGCATTGTTGAGCAACTCTATGCGGGTTCTAGAACAGCCGTTTATCGAGCTATCCAAGCTGCTGATCAACGTCCCGTGGTGATTAAGATTTTGCAGCGTGAGTATCCGAGCTTCAATGAACTGGTGCAGTTTCGCAATCAATACACCATTGCCAAGAATCTGAACAGTCCAGGCATTGTGCGTCCTTTGAGCCTAGGGCCCTGGCAAAACAGCCATGCTCTGGTGATGGAAGACTTTGGTGGTATTTCCTTAGGACAGTATGCCAAAACCCATTCACTGTCTTTGGTAGAGACGTTGGCGATCGCCCTTCAAATAGCGGCTATTTTGCATGATCTGTACCAAAATAGGGTCATTCACAAAGACATCAAACCGGGCAACATTCTAATTCATCCTGAATCCAAACAGGTCAAACTGATTGATTTCAGCATTGCTTCGTTACTGCCTAAAGAAACCCAAGAAGTTCAGAATCCTAATATCTTAGAAGGCACTCTGGCCTATTTAGCGCCTGAACAGAGTGGACGAATGAATCGTGGGATTGATTACCGAGCAGATTTCTATGGTTTGGGTGTAACCCTCTATAAACTGTTGACTGGAGAGTTGCCATTCCAGTCTGAAGATCCCTTAGAACTGGTGCATTGTCACATGGCTAAGTCTCCGCTGCCACCGCATCAGATCAATGAGACTATCCCGACAATGGTGTCGGATATTGTGCTCAAACTAATGGCGAAGAATGCAGAAGATCGCTATCAGAGTGCTCTGGGACTGAAATACGATTTAGAACACTGTTTAACTCAGTGGAAAGTAACAGGGAAAATCTCGGAATTCGAATTGGGGCAGCGAGATTTAAGCGATCGCTTCTTGATTCCCGAAAAACTTTATGGCCGAGCGCAGGAAGTTCAGACCTTATTGAATGCCTTTGAGCGCGTGGCCACAGGCAACTCAGAAATGATGCTGGTCGCAGGTTTCTCCGGCATCGGTAAGACGGCTGTCATCAATGAAGTCCACAAACCGATTACCCGACAGCAGGGCTACTTTATTAAAGGCAAGTTCGATCAATTCAACCGCAATCTACCGCTATCTGCCTTCATCCAAGCCCTGCGGGATTTGATGGGGCAATTACTTGCAGAGTCTGATCTGCAATTGAGCCAATGGCGTCACAAGCTGCTTGAAGCTGTTGGGGAGAATGGCCAAGTCCTGATTGATGTCATTCCAGAATTAGAGAAAATCATTGGCCCTCAACCGTCTGCATCAGAACTCTCTGGGACAGCAGCCCGGAATCAGTTTAACCTGCTGATTCAAAAGTTCATCGCTGTATTCACGACCACAGAACATCCGCTGGTGATGTTTTTGGACGATTTGCAGTGGGCCGATTCGGCTTCGATTCAGTTGATTAAGCTATTGATGGATGATCAGGGACATTTGCTATTGCTAGGGGCTTACCGAGATAACGAAGTCTCCCCGATTCACCCCTTTATGTTGATGGTAGAAGACCTACAAAAAGCAGATGCCACGGTTAGCACGATTAAGCTGACCTCACTCACCCTTGAAGATACTAATCAACTCGTTGCCAACACCTTAAACTGTTCGACGCAGCAAGCCCGACCGCTGACAGATTTAGTCATGCGTAAAACCCAAGGCAATCCATTCTTCGCAACCCAGTTTCTCAAAGCACTGTATGAAAACAAGCAAATTACTTTTGATCACAACCAAGGTTATTGGGAATGTGATATTGCACAAATCAATGAACAATCGCTGACAGATGACGTTATCGTGCTCATGGCACAGCAGCTGCAGAAGTTGCCCACCAAAACGCAACAGATCATAAAGTTAGCGGCTTGTGTGGGTAATCAATTTGATTTAGCAACCCTGGCAATCATCTCTGAACAATCGTCCACTGATACAGCAGCAGCATTGTGGAGTGCTTTGCAAGAAGGCTTGGTCTTCCCGACTAATCAGATCTACAAGTTTTTTCAAGATGCGGAACACTCCAAGCCCGAAAAATCTGTTAATTCAACCTATCGTTTCTTACACGACCGCATTCAACAAGCGGCCTACTGTTTAATTCCAGAAGCACAAAAACAAACAACCCATCTCAAAATTGGCCGCTTGCTCCTCAACAGCGTTTCAGCAGCGAATCTCGAAGACAAGATTTTCAACATTGTCAACCATTGGAACATGGGCGCGGCCTTGGTGAAGCTTGCGGCTGAACGGTGCCAACTTTGCCAACTCAACCTAACAGCAGCACGCAAGGCTAAGAGAGCAACTGCCTATGATATGGCAAATCAATATGCCGTAACGGGACTCAATCTAATGGCGTCGGATAGTTGGCAAGCTGATTACGATCTAATGCTAGCCAGCCATGAACTGGCGGCAGAGTCAGCTTATCTCAACGGTGATTTTGCCCAGTCGCAGCAGTGGGCCGAGATTTTGCTTGAGCAGGCACGAACCCTCTTAGATGAGGTTAAAGTCCATGAAATCAATTTCTTCGCTTATGTGGCACAACAGAAATTATTAGATGCGATCACCATTGGGCTCCATATTTTGGAACGACTCGGAATCTCAATTCCAACCACGCCCACTGACACAGATATCCAGCAAGCCTTGGCAGACACGGCTACCTTGATCCCTCAAACGCAAATTCAGTCTTTATTGGATCTGCCACGGATGACAGATGCCCATGCTCTAGCTGCACTCCGAATCCTCAACAGCATGGCGGCTACAGTCTATTTTGCTCAACCAAAGCTGATGCCGCTAATCATTTCGGCCCAGATCAAATTATCCATCTTGCACGGCAATGCGCCGATGTCTGCCGCAGCCTATGTACGCTATGGTTTTATCCTTTGCGGCAAAATCAACGATATTGAATCGGGTTATGAGTTTGGTCGTCTAGCACTGAAATTATCAGAGCAGTTCTCTGACAAAGAAATCAGTACTCGAGTGCTGCTGATGGTCGGTGCGCTCACTTTGCCCTGGAAAATTCACCTCAGAGAGGGAATTCCACTACTGCAAGCCGCTTATTCGGTTGGTCTGGAGTCGGGAAATTTAGATGGTGCCGCTTTAAGCCATTATTACGAAAGCCAATCATCTTATCTTGTAGGTCAGGAGTTACATGATTTAGCTCATAAAGTATCAACCCATAGCCAACAAATTCGCCAGATCAACCAAGAACTACACTTCAATAATAATGAATTATTACGACAGGTAATCGTAAATCTAACGAGCAGATCCAAAAAGCCCTATCAACTAATGGGAGAAGCATTTGATGAAACTAGAATGCTGCCTCAATATCGCGCTTCCAGCAATATTCTAGGATTATATTGTCTGTACTTACACAAGCTAATGCTTTGCTATTGGTTTGGAGATGAAGAGGCAGGTGTAGAATATGCAACTCTAGCAACCAAGTATTTGGCAGGGAGTACAGCTCAAGCTACAGTACCACTTCTATACTTTTACGATTCCCTAGCGCGATTGACTCGATATGTTACCGCTTCAAAATCAGAGCAGGAATCTGTATTAGCTCGAGTTACTGAAAATCAGGAAAAGCTTAAATATTGGGCGCAACATGCTCCCATGAATTTTCAGCACAAATACGACTTAGTTTTGGCAGAGAGACATCACTATCTTGGGCAAAAGGTAGATGCAATCGACTGGTACGATCGCGCTATTACTGGAGCTAAAGTTAACGGTTATATCCAAGAGGAAGCCCTTGCAAATGAATGTGCGGCCAAGTTTTACCTGGGTTGGGGTAAAGGAAAAATTGCTGCCTTTTATATACAAGAAGCCTATTACTGCTATGTCCAATGGGGAGCTAAAACTAAAGTTCAAGACTTAGAGCGCCGCTATCCCAGACTACTCGCGCCAATTTTGCAACAGCAGCAAATCGCTTTATCTGCGACTGAAACGGTTTTTGCTACCTCAACTTTACTGCCCCAGCAGGCTCCTGATGACGATCAATCCTCCACTTCTGGCAGCAACAGTATTTCTGCCACCCTCGACCTCGAAACGATCCTGAAAGCTTCCCAAGCCCTGTCTAGCGAAATTCAGCTCGACAAGCTTTTGGCCACCTTGCTACATACGGTGCTAGAAAACGCTGGGGCAGACAAGGGAGCTTTGCTCATGCCGCATAAACAGCAGTGGTTTGTGGAGGCCGTGGCCACTGTCAATCGGCCTACCCAGACAGTGGCCACGGCGTTATCCCAAAGCTCAGCAGTGCCCCAAGCTTTGATTAACACCGTCAGACGTAACCTAGAACCTGTGGTGATTGTGGATGCCACTACCCACCCCACCCTGGCAAGCGATACTTATATCATCCAACAGCAGCCGAAGAGTCTGCTATGCACGCCTATTCTGCAGCAGGGTAAGCTCGTAGCCATTTTGTATTTAGAAAACCAGTTCACCGTGGGTGCGTTTACTCGCGATCGCGTTGAACTGTTAAATTTTCTCTGTGCCCAGGCTGCTATTTCTCTAAAAAATTCCTTTCTTTATCAGGACTTGGAGAACTCGTTACAAGATGCTCAACAAAAGTCTCACGATTTAGCCGAGGTTATAGCATTATCAAATGGACAACAGCGCATTTTGGAGCTGATTGTTCAGGGCGTTCCCTTAAATACTATTTTGGAGGAGACTGCACGGCACATTGAAATCCAGACTCAGCATCCAGCCTATTGTTCTTTTTTGCAACTGGATGCTGAGGGACAATTGCGTCATCTAGCTGCTCCTAGTTTGCCAGCCAATTACAATGCCCTAATTGATGGTCTTGCCATTGGTCCAGAAGTCGGATCTTGTGGCACGGCTGCTTATTATAAAGCGTCTGTCACGGTTAACAATATTGCCACCGATCCCCTCTGGGCTAAATATCAAATTGCCTTAGATTATGGTTTGCGAGCTTGTGCCTCGACTCCGATTTTAGGAGCTGAAGGCCAAGTTTTGGCTACGCTGGCAATGTATCAGCCTGAAGCGGGTGAATTCACCCCCCGCGATCGGAAACTCATGGAATCTGCGACTTATCTTGCGCGTATCGCGATCGAACGCCACCAAGCAGATATAGAACTCCGAAACCTTAATTTTCAGGTAATTCAGGCTGAAAAAATGGCCTCTCTCGGCAATCTCGTCGCAGGTGTTGCCCACGAAATTAACAACCCCATTGGATTTCTCAATGGCAGCATCAGCAATAGTAAGGACTACGTGCGAGACTTATTAGAGTATATAGAACTCTATCAACAACACCATGCCAATGCCGCGGCCCCTGTTCAAGAAAAGGCTGAAGAGATTGATCTAGAATTCCTCAGCGAAGATCTCCCAAAACTCCTAGACTCAATGCAAGGGGCTACTCATCGGATTAAGTCTATTAGCACTAGCTTGCGAACGTTTTCCCGTGCTGACGCCGAACACACAGTTAAAGCTGACCTGCATGAAGGCTTAGATAGCACGCTGTTGATTCTCAAGTATCGCCTGAAAGCCAATGAAAATCGACCTGCCATTGAAGTGGTTCAAGACTATGGTGAATTGCCCTCAATTGAGTGTTTTCCGGGACAGCTCAATCAAGTCTTCATGAATATTCTGGCCAATGCCATTGATGTCTTTGACGAGGCAGCGCAGCAAACATCCTTTGCTCAACTTAAAGACCAACCCCAGAAAATTACCATCACCACAGCTGTACTACCTGAACAAAACACCGTAGAAATTCGCATTCGTGATAACGGGATAGGGATGCCAGAAACGGTGAGCGCTAGAATTTTTGATCACCTGTTTACGACCAAAGGGGTGGGCAAAGGCACGGGCTTGGGCCTCGCGATCGCCCATCAAATTGTGACCGAGACCCATGGTGGCAGGTTAGATGTGCAGTCTGAGCTGTATCAAGGCACCGAATTCTCTATCCGCTTGCCAATCTCGGGTTGAACAGCTAGTTCTAAAGAACAGGTGGCAATCGATAGGTCAAAGTCCTGAAGGAACTTGAGTTTCTAGCCCACGGTTTTTAGCAGTAGCCACAAAGTTTTGGGCGCTACTGCGAGCCAGATTGCTTGTGTACTGAGCATCTCAGCGGTATTCAGTGCATTCAGCAATCTGGCCAGCGCTATACTTGCCGACGACAGGGGCAGATTCACCGGCTCAAATAACCTGTAGACCTGCCTCAACTAAAGGCTTACATAATTTGAAGCTTTGGTGAATTTGACTCATTTTGAGGGAAATCTCAATGTTAGCGCTGTAGATCAGGCTGAACTCTTGCATTTAATCCCTCTAGTGAAGTTTTATGGCTATCAATAAAATCCGTCAGACTGCTGTCTTTGCTCTCCCTCTATTGATGCTGATGGGCGCGGCGATCGCACCGGCCCATAGCGAATCAACGCTGGAATCGACCAACAATAAGCTATTCACACTGGCCGCAGCACTACAGGCCAACACAGCTAAATCCCAAGTTTTAGAAGATGGAGCCAGCGCCCAAACGAAGCAGAATGCCACCAGCACTGCAACGATTTTAGGCCAGTCAGACACCCTCGGTAGTGGCGATGAAACCCTTGACGATGGAAGCTTCTTTGACGTTCACTACTTCACTGGACGGGCTGGACAAGACGTAACTATCTATTTGGAAAGCAACGAATTTGACACCTACTTGATGGTGTTTGGCCCCGATGGCGAAAAAATCGTCGAAGTCGATGACTTTGATGAAACCACTACTAATGCTGCTGCAAGCATCACCCTACCCACCAACGGTGACTATGCGGTAGTAGCCACATCCTACAGCCCTGGAGAAACAGGCAGCTACCAAGTTACTGTCAATACCACGCTTGGAACCGGGGATTTGCAAGCCACACTGAGTTGGGACAGTCAAGACGATCTGGACTTGTTTGTGATGGATCCCAACGAAGAGGTTGTCACCTTCAGCACGCCTACCATTGAATCTGGTGGTCAACTGGATGTTGATGCGAATTCTCAGTGTCGCCAGTCTACCAATAGCCCAGTCGAAAACGTTTACTGGCCTCAGGGACAAGCACCGAGTGGCGAGTACCGCATTGGTGTAAGTCTGTACGATCGCTGTACAAACACTACCGAATCGATTCCCTTCACGCTAACGCTGCGGGTACAGGGAAGTGTTGAAACCTTTACTGGTGTTGTGGATGAGAACAACGACTTGGTAGTCTATTCCACCGCAGTCTACCGATAGATTGCGGTCACATAGTGGGGCAGGCTGCCCGTCACTGCCAGCTTAGTATGCCTCAGTAGTGCTGTAGTTTAATCACTATGGCGCTACTGTTGCTTCGGTATCCCTCACCCTATTCACAAAGAAGCTAAAAACGCTAGGATGCTTAGGTCTTCAATTGGAGTATACGCATCCACTCTATGAGTACAGCAGTCGTCTCCCCAGCCCACGTGCTGGAACAACTCAACTGGCGCTATGCCACCAAACAGTTCGACCCGACTCAAACAATTCCTGATGATGTTTGGCATGCTTTAGAGCAAAGTTTGGTGTTAACCCCCTCATCCTTTGGGTTGCAACCCTGGAAGTTCTTTGTTGTTCGCAACCCTGATATTCGTCAAAAGTTAGTTGAACATTCTTGGGGCCAGCGACAGGTCGTCGACGCCTCCCATTTAGTTGTCTTGACCATTAAAAAAGACGTGGATGCTGCTTACGTTGACGAATACGTTCAGCGGATGGCCGACGTTCAAGGGATACCTGTTGAAAATCTCGAAAAATTTGGCAATGTGGTCAAGGGCTTCATGGATAACCCCCCCTATCCTTTAGACTTAAACGCTTGGTCAACCCGCCAGGTTTACATTGCGCTTGGTTTTTACATGTTTGCGGCAGCGGCCCTTGGCATTGATACCTGCCCGATGGAAGGGTTTGTGCCGTCTAAGTACGACGAAGTTCTGGGCTTGACAGATAAAGGTTACGCTACCGTGGTGGTTTGCCCGGCAGGGTATCGTTCAGCAGATGATAAATCAGCCGCGCGGCCTAAAATCCGTTTTGAGACTGAGAAAATGGTTGAGTATGTAGATTAATCAGTTCTACCGAGTGATACTCGCGCTTTTTGTGCTGCTGATTGTCCCGAATAAGTGTGATTTAGTGTTGCCATGACAGCACATCTGGGTTGATTTTTAAGGACGTCACAGCGGTTACGGAAATTAGTTTTTGCCATTGAGCGTACCGTAACCAGTCCGGTCATGATTGTCAGCCAAATCATCCGGGACAACGGCATCAAAATCGTTGAAATTGATAGAGCGTCGGCCATCCTTGGTCCACGACAAAATATCCATGAGTCTGTGATCCCATAAAATTTCATCAGACACAAAGGAATGGCGAGCATGGATGGTTTGAGACACAGTTTCATCAATGCCGGTGAGCGCCACTACAATTTCTGCATTTTCGTGGGCTAAAGACTCTGGGGTCTCACCATATAGAGGACTGTCGGGTTCAATTGGGTGCATTGCCGTCCAAGTGAGCGCAAACAACGGGGTGTGTGAGCGAATCAACCCCAAGTCATGAAACCGCCGCAGATATTCTCCTTCCTGGGTGTATTCGTCGCGCACGAGGGTGACCCACAAGTTGGCCTCTAAAATACGATTGCGCCGTTTGTTGGCGGTGCGAAACATAAGCGTATCCACGCCGTTATGTTTGGCAATGACGGCGTAGTGACTAAATAAAATTCGGGCTGAGGGCAACGAGAAACGGGTAAAAATCAAGCCTGTGGCCATGGCGACAAACAACAACCCGGCAAAGGCTTCAATTACCACTAACAAGTTGGCATAGGGGGTAGTGGGATACATTGCTCCGTAGCCAATGGAAGCCATGGTCTGCACGCTAAAGAAAAAGGCATTGATCAGCGTTGTCCCATCCGAGTTGGCAATACTGTGTTCACCCCCCGCCCAATAGGCAATGGCAAACAAAACATTGATCACCAGATAAATCATCCCTAACAGTGCTACAAACCCTGGCCAAGGAATGGTCAACAGCAAGTGATAAAGGTCACGCCATTGGGAATGGGGATCTCCCAGGCGAACCACAAGGGGAAATTCTCCATCTCTAACCACCAGACGGTTTGAGGGACGACGTGAAGACTTTTTGAGCACCATAGGTTGTAATTTCTCTCCGCAACGAGGTGCTTAGACACCCTTTACTTGTGCAAGCTATTTTGGGGCATTGAACGTCAAACTAAAACGTGTTGTCTTCCTCATTCAAAACTTGAGAAAAACAACAGACGTAGACCTGAATTAACTCAGGATTGGTTTAGCCAAGATTTGATATTCGTCATCAATTTTCTCCTATGACTTTGTTCCCATGATAGAGAAAATATTCGAGGCAAATTAATTGGTAGTCCCCTCAGGGTTTAGCACTTGGGTGGGAATATGGAGATACGACACAATCCTCAGCATGGCGGTCGCGGCACTTCTATTGGAAACAGAAGTGCTGGTTTTGAACCGATACGCGCGATCGCCCCTAAGGGTTAGCCTCCAACTATCGCTAGATTTTTATAACTTAAGTTATTATCACCAAAGACTGCCAATATTTAGGACATTGACAGCAAGTGTAGAGTCTTCTGTATATGATCAGCTCGCAATAGCGCTTAAGAAAGTGCCAACTGTTCCACTTTGGCTGCTTTGAGCATGTGATAGGTGATCAACAGCTGGGTCAATGCTAGGGGATAACTCTGCAAAATCTCGCCAGTAGTTCCGACGAGTTTGCCAATATCTTCATTGCCTTCCAACGAACAAAACTGTCCTAGATAGGGGACTTCATGACACAAGGTACGCTCTAGATCTTGCACTTGCTTAGCATTAGCATGACCATCGATTTCTAAAACATCAACGGGTTTGCCCATGTCGCGATCAAGTTCGAGGCGAATGGCATCCCCTAGGCCATTATTCATATCGTCGATGAGGTGGGTGAAGTCAGGGTGGGGGATAGTTGGCCGCAACACCAGACGCACATTCAGCAACAAATCATCCTGTTTGGTATTGTCATCCTCAGGGGGGTAGAAACTGACCACAACATCGGCCCACTGTCGTTGGGGTCGAATGAACGCGTCAGAATCAGATTCGCGTTGCTTGAGTTGCTGCCTAACTTGCTCATCAGTGTAGCCACGCTTGCGGGTGTCGCGCTTGATTTTCCAGTTGTAACGCAGGGGTTCTGGTGGGGCAAGGTAGACCTTGACGTCGTAGCTATCTCGCGCTGCACGAGTTGAGTATCCCAATAGACCCTCAACGATTACAAATCGCTTGGGTTCAATATATTCTGGGGCATCAAAGCCACCCGTGCTGTGGTTGTAAATTGGCTTGAGAATAGATTGCCCAGTCCGCAAAAGGCTCAAATGCTGCTGAATAATATCTAAGTAGTTGCAATCTGGATGCAGGGCTGAGATGCCCATCTCTTTGCGCTGTTGCCGATCGTATCTGTGATAGTCGTCCGTGCAAATGGCAGTGACTTGGTCTTCTCCTAAAATTTGGGCAATCCCACGGGTCAGGGTCGTTTTCCCCGCCGCACTGTCCCCGACAATGCCAAGAATAATGGGACGACTGGGCATACTTCCTCCTAGGTGGTTCTCAAGATCCGCAAATTTTAGATCTTCTTAAGGAACTTGTTCCATTGTAGAGATCAATGAGAATTAGCTCAAGCAAGCGTTAAGATTAGCCGGGATCAACGGCTACGAGAGTAAACCACGTTTTAGCATCCTGGGTTATGCCATCACGCGAACAACTCCAACAGGCTAGGGAAGGGCATGCTGAAGCGATCGCGGCTTTGCTCAATACCGCTCTTGCTTCCCGCAACATGACCGCTCAAGTACAGCGCTGTGGCGACGAACTCCAAATTTTATTGGAGTCTTCCAGCCTCCCGCCCCAGCAAGCCACGGTTGAGTTCGTACGCCAGGGGTTACAACGTCTCAAGGTAACCTCAGTCGCAACCGTAACCTTAATGGGGCAAAAGCAGGGTTACTTAAAGGAGCACTGGCAAGTCATTTTCGACCTCTATGGTACGACAGTGACCTCATTAAATGAAGCCAAGCCGACCAAGTCGGTGGCGCCTGATCCCCAATCTGCCCCCCCAACGGGCAGAAATTTTCCACGCGCCGACCTATGGGATTCACCTCAAACAGTCGAGGCTCAGTCACCGTTGCCGCCACCCGAAAATGCAAGGCCGCACCACCAGGACATTAGCCCCATCGGCAATATTTCCCCAAGGCAAACCATTCCGCCGCCACCCCCTAGCTCAACAGCACCCCAAAGTTCTCCACAGGACGAGAATTTGCTTCAATTGTTGGGCTTTGGGTTTGGATTGGGCTGTGTGATTACGTATTTGAAGGTGACCGCATTTTTGCTGCACCCAATGATTACCCTTGTCCATGAATTGGGTCATGCCTTTGCAGCTTGGCTGTTGGGGTATCCCGCAATTCCAGCTTTTGACTTTGTTCACGGGGGCGGGGTAACTGCGCATTTTAGTCGTGCGCCCCTGCTGATTTATTTGGTCTATATCGGACTGGCTTTTCTTTATTACCGCTATCGCAAAAACTATTTGACCTTGCGGTTGCTGTTAGGTGTAACAGTGACCTATTCCATCATGGCGTTTTTGCCCGCTCACGAAGACCTGATTACGGCCATGGGTCATGCCTTTGAGCTACTATTTGTGGTGATTTTTGGATTTCAGGGATTAACAGGCATTGGCTGCCGCTACGGGAAACTGGAGCGATCGCTGTATTTTATGGTCGCCTTCTATATCTGGTTTTCTTGCCTCAATTTTAGTTGGAAGCTGATCGCTGATCAGGCTTTCCAGGCTAGCTACCTCAGCGGCAAAGGCGGGCTAGTGAACGATTTTGTGATTTTGGCAGGGCATTACGCTGGGGGCAATTTAGGCGCGATCGCGATCGCATTTCTGCTTGCTTGCCTAGCCGTTCCACCAATCACTTGGCTGATCTATCGCCACCGCCACCGCCTTGCCGCTGCCATTCATAGATTTTGGGTTGTCACCGACGCCCCCCGCTTTTCTTGGTGAAGCAGAAGACTTACAGGGCGTAAGCGCATCAACAAATGCTGCACAATAGCTCAACTCTCCTGCCAAGCAAACTTGCCATCCTTCCAAAAAGCAACCACGAGGCCAATCAAGTATTTGACCACGGTTTCGCCAAACAAAATCGAGATCATCTCAGCAGTAGAAAAAACGCCAGCAAAGGCCACTAGGGTAAATAGCAGCGTATCGAGGGGTACGGATACCGCGTTACTCCCGATTACTCGCAATAGCCAGGGATAGGGCAAGAGTCGCTGATAAATCTCAGTATCGGCAGTTTCAGCCAACACAATCGCCAAAAAACTAGCCAAAATGATCCGCAGCGGTACCCCCAAGATGGCACTCATAAGGATGTTGGCAAAGGCCGCGAGCGCAATCATCATGTATACCCATCTGCGCCCTGCTGCATGGAGGCGATCGCGCTGGGTAAACGTCACCCCAAAGATGAAAGTCCCCACCGCAACCTGGCCAAAAACGGGTAAAGGGATAAACCAAGCCGCCGTATAGTTGGCACCCAAGGTGGCAAGGACGTAAATTAAGCCATTAATCCAATGTTTTGCTTGCACAGGTACTTCCTATTTGCAAAACCTAAATGGTACCAATCTTTAGACAGACTAACTTTGAGCGTTGAAGCGTTGCGTTGTCCATATTGCTTAGGCGACTGCGACTACAACACGATGCGATGGAGCCTGACACTAAACTGCACGATGCATGTCTACGGGCAATTTTTAATACCAGTCCTTGACTTTCTTGATTTGTACTGATGACTGAATCGCCGTTACATGGGCGGCAAATCACTTCTTAAGAAAAGCGATCAGCCCTATTTTCTGGTGGATATATTTTGTTGAGTCATTCATCCAAGTATGATTTTTCCTAATGATTTTGACTGCTATTTGTAAACACAGTGAGTATTTTTGGGCACTATTGGGATAACTAAATTACCAAATGTCTTAATATCCCAGGCATTCATGAACCAGAGCGCTTGCTCGCTGCTAAGGCGCAGGTGTCTTAGGTATCTTTCAGCACCTTAGTCAAGACTGATTGGCCAACACTCTGCCGTCCCCTAAGCCGTATCAGGCAAGCTCCTTACACCCGTTGTCCGCATCTTTAGAAGCAATAGGCGAGCTATGACCTCTAACCCTGTATTGCCATCCATCAACAATACAATCCCCGATCAGTCCCACCACCCGCTCAAAGCCTTACTCAAAAGCATTGCTCGCATTAGTCAACCCCTTGCATTAGATCAGATTTTTCAAACGACAGCCACAGAAGTCAGGCAGCTTTTGAACGCTGATCGGGTGGCCATATTCCGCTTTGATCCGGCAACCGACTGGGAAGGGGAGTTTGTTTCGGAAGACGTCGCAGCAGGATGGAATTCTGTTTTAGCAGAGCGGGTCTATGATCACTGCTTTGGCAAACAATTTGCGGCTCAATACCAGCAGGGGCGGGGGCAGGCAGTAGCCGATATTCATGCAGCTGATCTCAGTGATTGCCATGCCAGCATTTTGGATCAGTTTCAGGTGCGGGCTAACTTGGTCGTGCCTATTTTGCAAGGTGCTCAACTTTGGGGGCTTCTCTGTATCCATCAATGTGCAGAAGCACGCCAGTGGCGTGAAGATGATATTGAATTTGTGCGCTGTATCGCGGAGCATTTAAGCCTTACGCTGAAGCATATTGCCTCGTTGTCTGCGGTTCACTATCAGGTTAAGCAACAAAAGGCCTTAACTGGGGTAATTAACCGCATTCGGGAATCTCTGGATTTAGACACGATTTTCCAGACAACCGTCAATGAAGTGCGGCAACTTTTGCAGGTAGACCGGGCTGGTATCTTTCAGTTTTATCCCGAACAAGGCTGGGAAGGGGGATTTGTTGCAGAAGACCATGCTGAGGGATTATCTTCTGCGATCGCGGAAAGGGTACGCGATCACTGTTTTGGCGAAAACTATGCCACCCTTTATCAGCAAGGCCGGATGTATGTGTCGGCCAATATTTACGAATCGGGTTTACAAAGTTGCCATGTGCAAATCTTAGAACGCTTTCAGGTTAAGGCTAATGTCGTTGTCCCGTTAGTCAAGGGGGATGACCTTTGGGGACTCCTCTGCATTCATCAGTGCCGGAGTACTCGACATTGGAAAGACTCTGAAATTGAGTTTATTCGCCAGATTGGAGAGCAGCTGAGTGTCGCCCTAACCCAAGAAGGTCAAGTGAATCAGCTACAACTGCAGGCAGCTCAACTGGCCGATGCAGCCTCCCGTGAAAGTGCCTTGGAACGTCAGAAGCTCCTATCAGCCACAATCGATAAAATTCGTCAATCATTAGACATTCAAGAAATTTTTAAGACAACTACCCATGAATCTCGTCAACTGCTAGCCGCAGAGCGGGTGGCGATCTATCAGTTTAACCCCGATTGGAGTGGCGACTTTATTGCTGAATCAATGGCCGAAGGGTGGCTACCGCTCGTTGGTGTGCAGCCTACTGTAAAAGATACCCACCTCATGGAAACCCAGGGGGGGCGTTATACCAATTGCGAAACCTTTGTCAGTGACGATATCTACCAGTCTGGTCATCAGGATTGCCACATCGCCCTGTTAGAAGAATTTCAAGCGCGGGCCTATGCCATTGCCCCCATTATGGTGGGGAATCGCTTATGGGGCTTGCTGGCTGCCTATCAAAATTCAGCCCCACGCCATTGGGAAACCGAAGAAATTGAACTGCTAGCACAATTGGGCACCCAATTTGGGATAGCCCTGAATCAGGCCGAGTCGATGGCCCAAGTCCAACAACAAGCGACGGCTTTACAAAAAGCAACCCAACGCCAAAAGGCCCTTTCACACACAATCGATAAAATTCGCCAGTCGTTGGATATTGACACCATTTTCACAACCACGACCCAGGAAGTTCGCCAACTGTTGGATGTCGAGCGGGTAGCGATCTATCGGTTTAATACCGATTGGAGCGGTGATTTTGTAGCAGATTCAATTGTGGACGGATGGCAGCCGACGAGGCCTGCCCAAGGGATGATTGCCGACAGATTTTCTAAGGTCAATCAAGATGGCCAACTGCCTCGCAATGAAGTCTTTGTGCCCATTTCTCAAGGCGAGCAACTGTGGGGGCTATTAATGGCCTATCAAACCTCAACACCACGATACTGGGAAGAAGAAGAAGTGAGACTACTGGCCCAGGTGGGGGCACAACTGGGCATTGCCGTACATCAAGCAGAGTTATTAAAGCAAAAGCAGCAACAAGCTGAGCAACTCAACCAAACACTTAACGATCTACAAAGAACCCAGGCACAGTTGATACAGGGCGAAAAAATGGCTGGGCTAGGGCATTTAATGGCAGGAATTGCCCACGAGATTAACAATCCGGTCAGTTTTATCTTTGGTAATGTCACTCCGGCCCAAGAATACATCACCGATTTGCTGGACTTATTGCGACTTTATCAACAGCAATATCCTGAACCCACTGAGGCGATTCAAACGAAAGTCGACGACATCGATTTGGACTTTTTGGCGGATGATCTCCCTAAGCTCATCAACTCTATGCAAATGGGAGCATCCCGGATTAAGGAAATTGTTCAAAGTATGCGCGTGTTTTCTCGCATGGATGAAGCAGCCTGTAAAGCAGTCGATCTCCATCAAGGGATAGACAGCACTCTCTTAATCTTGGGCCATCGATTGAAAGCTCAGGATCAACGTCCCGCGATTGAAGTAGAGAAGTCCTACGATGATTTACCACTCGTCAATTGCTATGCAGGCCCCTTAAATCAGGTATTTATGAATCTCTTGAGCAATGCGATTGATGCTTTAGGAGAAGCGTTACCGAGCGGGAGGTTTCCTCAGATTCAGATTCTCACGAATTGGTTGCGAGAACATGACAGCGTGGTAATTCAGATTAGAGATAATGGCCTGGGCATCCCTGAATCTATTCTCAATAATGTGTTTAATCCCTTCTTCACGACTAAACCCGTTGGCAAAGGAACCGGGTTAGGTCTATCGATTAGCCATCAAGTTGTGACAGAAATCCATCAAGGTAAATTAGAGTGTTTTTCTCAGCCTATGGCAGGAACGACCTTCCGAATTGAGATCCCCATCAACTCAGGAAAAGTTGCGTTAGGTTCGGTTTGATTTATTTTTAACCCAATCTCAGGAAGCCCTACCCATAAGGACAGGGCTTTTGTCTAGCAAAGCGATTCAGCCATTCTAGGGGCCTTACTCAATGGGGCCAAATCAGATTCATAATCTGGGCTTAAACCGAACTCAAAACCTTAGTTCCTTCGGCTTCAGGATTGGCTTGGGGCATCTCTGCCTCTGAGGGCGGTACTACCTGCCAAAATTGCGGCAAATAAGTTGACCAATTGGCCAGAATGCGAGCGGCTTTAGCACTACCTGTGCGTTCAGCATGAAGTTCAATTAGGGCTTTAAGCTGTTGTTCTCCTGCTTGGGTCAACACCCGCTGCACTTTAACGATCTCGGGGTTGACCTTGGTTGGGAAAGTCCCGTCTTCGTCCAGGAAGTAGGCCAACCCACCCGTCATGCCTGCGCCCACATTGCGTCCAGCCCGACCTAAAACAACTACAGTGCCGCCGGTCATATATTCGCAGCAGTGGTCTCCAGCCCCTTCAATCACTGCTTGCCCCTTGGAATTGCGCACGGCGAACCGTTCTCCAGCTTGGCCCAGGGCATAAAGGGTGCCGCCCGTTGCACCGTAGAGACAGGTGTTGCCTACAATCACGTTTTCAGAGGGGTCATAGGTAACTGTTGCCAAAGGTTTGATGACGATTTCGCCACCGTTCATCCCTTTGCCAACATAATCATTGGCTTCCCCGATTAGGGTCAACGCCATGCTCGGTAGGTTAAACGCACCAAAGCTCTGGCCCACCGTGCCGTTGAAGGTTAAGTTGATCTGGCCTGAGAAGCCTGTGTTGCCGTATTTGGCTGCGATCGCCCCGGCCATCCGCGCTCCAACAGTGCGATCCGTATTGACCACATCATAGGATTTGTCTATGGTTCCCTGGGTCTCAATTGCCTTTTGGATATCAGGGTCTTGCAAGATCACATCATCAAGCACCGGGCCGTTGCTATTAATCTCACCGTGGTTGAGCCAGCTGCGATCGCTGCGAGTATCGGGCAAATCAATCAGAAAAGTCAGATCTAATCCAGCAGTTTTGGTCAAGCTTGCACCATCCCGGTGTTTAAGCAGGTCAGCCCGACCAATAAGATCGGCTAGAGCACGATAGCCCAGATGGGCCAACAGCGATCGCACTTCTTCGGCAATAAAGTAGAAGAAATTAACCACGTTCTCTGGGATACCCGTGAAACGCTTGCGCAGTTCCTCCTTCTGGGTGGCAACGCCCACAGGGCAGTTGTTGGTGTGGCAAACCCGCGCCATAATGCACCCTTCAGCAATCATAGCGATGGATCCAAAGCCAAATTCTTCGGCCCCCATTAGGGCTCCCATCAACACATCCCAGCCTGTTTTTAAGCCACCATCGACGCGCAACAAAACGCGATCGCGCAGTTGATTCTCGATCAGCACCCGGTGAACTTCGGTTAATCCCAGTTCCCAAGAGACCCCTGCGTGTTTAATTGAGCTTAAGGGAGATGCCCCAGTGCCGCCATCGTGTCCCGACACCTGAATCACATCAGCATTAGCCTTGGCTACCCCAGCGGCTACAGTACCGATGCCAATTTCAGATACCAGTTTTACCGAGACCCCAGCCTTGGGATTGATCTGGTGCAGGTCAAAGATCAGCTGGGCCAAATCTTCGATGGAGTAAATGTCATGGTGGGGCGGCGGCGAAATTAAGGAAACGCCCGGTTTAGAATTGCGCAATTTGGCGATGTAGGCGCTGACCTTCTTGCCCGGCAGCTGACCTCCCTCGCCGGGTTTTGCCCCCTGAGCGAGCTTGATTTCGATTTGCTTGGCGTTCATCAGATATTCCGGGGTGACACCAAAGCGCCCAGAAGCCACCTGCTTAATGGCAGAACTAACCGTATCGCCGGCTTTAAGTCCTTTTAGATGAGGGAACTGGGGAGAAACGCCCTGCTCATCTACTCCAGTGACTGGCTTAAACCGCATCGGGTCTTCGCCCCCTTCCCCAGAGTTTGACTTACCGCCAATGCGGTTCATGGCAATGGCCAGCACTTCGTGAGCCTCCCGCGACAGGGCTCCCAGAGACATGCCCCCAGTGCAGAAACGCTGCATAATATCAGCCACCGATTCGACCTCATCGAGGGGGATGGAGGCGCGATCGCTGGTGAAATCTAGTAAATCCCGTAAGGCTGTAATCGGGCGATTTTCAAGCTGCTGTTTATACAAATCGTAGTGATCGTACTGCTTGGTCTCTAATGCCTTGTGCAATAACTTGGTCATGGCCGGGTTATTCATGTGATATTCTCCCCGCGGCCTCGCCTGTACAAACCCCATGTTTTCCAACCGTTTGCTAGACAGCTCTGGGAAAGCACGGTGATGGAAAGAGACCGTCTCTTGGGCCAGATCAGCCAGGGTTAATCCGCCCAAGCGAGAGGTCGTACCGTAGAAGGCGAGATCTACCAGATCCTTGCCCAAACCAATGGCCTCAAAAATCTGTGCCGCTTGGTAACTCGACAGCAAAGAAATGCCCATTTTCGAAAGAATCTTTAACAGGCCTGCATTGACTGCTTTGCGGTAATTATCCTGGGCACCGTTGAGGGTAGCAACAGGTAGCTTACCGGTTTCCATCAGCTTTTGGGTCTTGGCGTTGGCCCACCAATGGCGTACGCTTTCAAACGCCAGATAGGGGCAAATAGCACTGGCACCATAGCCCAGCAGACAGGCAAAGTGGTGAGTACTCCAACACTGGGCTGTATCCACCACCAGCGAAGCCTGCATCCGCAACCCCTGCCGAATGAGATGGTGGTGAACCGCACCGACAGCTACCAGAGGCGGGATGTAAGTCATTCCCACGCTGGGTTGAGCAGGCTGTCCCAAGGCATCAATCCGGTCGCTGAGAATCAAAATCTCATGACCTGCCTCTGCAGCTCGATCCACCTGTTGGCAGAGTTGAGCGATCGCATCCTTTAACCCCTCTGGCCCGTCAACCAAAGGATACAGCGTTGACAAACTGGCCACAGAAAATCCAGACTGGCGCATGAGTTCCAGTTCTGGCTCATTCACGACAGGCGAATCAAGTTTCAGCAGGCGGGCATGTTCCGGCTGCTCCTCTAATAGATTGCCGCGCCGTCCTAACTGAGTCTTTAACGACATCACCAACCGCTCCCGCAGGGGATCAATGGCTGGATTTGTGACCTGGGCAAACCGCTGCTTGAAATAGTCGTAGAGCAAGTGGGGACGCTCAGAAAGCACCGCCAGGGGAATGTCATCGCCCATGCAAAAAGTGGGTTCCTTCCCTTGGGCTGCCATGTCTTGAATAATCATCTCCAGGTCTTCAGCGGTATAGCCAAAGGCCGTTTGCTGAATCAAAAGCTGGGACAGTTCCAGTCTGCTAGTATCTTGAAACAGTTGGGGTTGGATGGTCTGCCGATGCTGTCGCAACCAATTCCCGTAGGGCTGGGTTTGGGCTACCCGCTGTTTAATTGTCCAATTCTTCAGAATCTCCTGGGTTTGCAGATCAACAGCAATCATCTGACCAGGGCCCAGTCGTCCTTTTTCGACAATGGTGCTGGGGTCGATATCCACGACTCCAGCCTCGGAGGAGATCAGGATGTAGCCATCATCGGTGATCACATAGCGGGCAGGGCGCAGGCCGTTGCGATCCAGAGTAGCCCCCACCTGCTTGCCATCGCTAAATACAATCAGGGCTGGGCCATCCCAGGGTTCTTGGATGCCGCTGTAGTATTCATAAAAATCAGTGATTTCAGGATGATCCTGCAAGTCAGGCTGATTCATGTAGGCCTCAGGCACCATGATCATTAGCGCTTCCTGGGGCGATCGCCCGGAGCGCACCAACATCTCCATTACGTTGTCCAGGTTGGCAGAGTCGCTATTGTCAGAATTGACAACGGGTTTGAGGGTTTCCACGCGATCGCCCCACAACGGATGGGCCAGTTCGGGCTGGCGCGCCATCATCCAATTGATGTTGCCAATTAGTGTGTTGATTTCTCCGTTATGCCCCACCAATCGCATCGGGTGGGCCAGCGGCCACTTAGGCATCGTGTTGGTGCTAAAGCGGCGGTGATAAATAGCAAAAGGGCTGATGAAGTCAGGATCTTTCAAGTCGGCATAAAACTGCCCCAAAATCACCGAGCGCACCATGCCTTTATAGACAATCGTGCGGCACGACATCGAGCACACATAAAAATCAGCCAGACTTACGGTTCTGGGATCCTCTGCTCCCAACATTTGCCGCTGCTGGCGCAAATCTTTGAGAATATGTCGTCGCAGCAGATACAGTTCTCGCTCCAAATCATCGCCAGCTAGATGATCGGATGCCAGTACAACCTGCTCGATGCGCGGTTGGTTCTTTAACGCTTGTTCCCCCAAGACTTTAGGGTGCACAGGCACTTGGCGCCAGCCCACTAGGGTCAAGCCCATATCCGCAATGGATTGTTCGAAAACTTGTTTGGCAAGTTGAGCCGCCGCTTCCAGCTGTGGCAAAAACACCATCCCCACTGCTGTTCTTTCAGGGACGAGGGCGGCCATTTTGGTCACGTCTGCCCACCGATGGAACAGTTGCCAGGGAATGGCGGTCATCACACCAGCACCATCTCCAGAATCTTGGTCAGCACAGCACCCCCCTCGATGTTCCATACAGCCTAGGGCCGTCAGGGCTTTTTCAACCAAGTCATGGCTAGCACGGGCATGGCTATCAGCCACAAACCCGACACCACAGGCGTCACGCTCTTCTACTAGCGATCGCGGCCCCCAATCAGTCATCTTGCTTCCTTGGTAGACAGATTGCCTTTGATTCACACGCTTGTTACCCATGGGACAGCCCAACTCAACTCATCTAATTTTCAACTCAACCCAAATCGTGACTTCTTTTCATTCGTTGACAGTCTTTTGACCCTCATCCCACTTGACTAGGACTAGAGCGCCTAAGACCTCAAGAACATCCTGAAAAAGCTTAAAGAGGCGACAGAAACAGTACTTATCGCCTCAAATCCTCACCAATTGTCCATTAAGCAATATTAAGGATCTGACAACCAGCAGACATCCAGTAAGGGCTGGAATGGCAGATCGCCGCTTGAGTCAGGATCATACCAGCCACAGCCAAAAAGTTTTGTATCAAAGATCCCAAACTTTTTGGGGCAAACTTGTATCAAATCGTTCCAGATTCACCGATTCTACTCACACTTGCCTGAAAGTTCTGGAATCGTCTGTAGGTTCAGTCACCTCAGCTAACCGTGTATCACCACGGGCATTGTTAAAGATGACTCAACCGTTTGCCCATTTTCCTATCAAGGTTTCTGGATCATGATGGCAAAATCTAGCCTTATTCAAGCAGGTGATAAACCTATGATCTCTATTCTAAGTTTCCTTAATCTAGATGGCTATTTTGCTCGGGACTAAAAAGCAATGGAGCTCAGCTCCAACGCATTCTGCGATGAAATTCAAGTCTTTTCTACTCAGTAGTACTTTGGTGCTGGGGGCATTGTTCAACCCACCCCTGGCTAAAGCAAATATTGCTGCTGTGAGTATTCTTGGGCAACGCCTGCGCCTGTTTTCTACCAGCATTCTGATTGCCCAGTCAGTTCAATCGGCGGCAGATCAGGGAAACACCATCAACCTAAACGGACGGCAGATCGCAGCAGCTTGGGAGGTGCGACTCGATCGGATTGGCATTGCCGATCTCGATTTACTGCAAGATCTAGGTGTAGAACTGCTGAATACTAACGATGCTAGCCAGCAACCCGTGCAGTGGTTTAGCGATCCCGATCAAACACCCCTAAGTCTCAAGACTTGGCATGACGGGCAGCATCGACACCTTGACATTACCGATTTAGCCCAGGCCAAAGGTTGGATCCTAGAGGTAACAGGGAATACCTTGCAAATCAACCTCCCGCCCAGCCAAGTATTAGCGCTCCGTCACGGGCCACAAACCTGGGGCGATCGTGTGGTTGTTGATTTGGCTCAACCCGCTGCTGTGAGTCTGCAAGAACAACCCGGTAGCTTCACCGTTACCCTGGACGGATCTGCTGCCGCTGGCGTGCTCAGCGGCTTTGCGACTCAACCTGGCGTGCTGCTCGACCAACTGCAAGCCACCAGCAATGGACAGCAAACCGTGATTCGGGGGCAAATTGACCGCAGCGCTAGGGTTCGCTTGTCAACATTGCCCAATCCGAATCGGATCGTCATCGACATTCGCGCTGATGCGCTCGTCCCCCGAGATATTCTTTGGGCCCCCGGAGTGCGGTGGCGACAGCAGTATGTGGCTGTCGGGGGTAATCCGTTCCCGGTATACAGCGTTGAGGCCGATTTGCGCCAACCCAACCTGTCCTTGCGATCGATTTGGACCGAGCCTTCTACCATCTCTGGCATTACACCACTGATAACCCTGGCAAATCAGTGGCAGGCGGCGATCGCGATCAATGGCGGCTTCTTTAACCGCAACAACCGCCACCCTTTAGGTGCTATCCGCCATGACAACCAGTGGATTTCTGGCCCGATTTTAGGTCGAGGCGCGATCGCCTGGAACGACGCGGGCGATTTATACTTTGGCCGCCTTGCCTTACAGCAAAGTCTCACTACCAGCAACGGCCAGCAGTTTCCAATCAACGCTGTCAACAGCGGCTATGTGCAGGCAGGCATTGGCCTATACACCCCAACTTGGGGGGCCACATACACCCCGATATTAGACAACGAAACCGTGGTGGTAGTGGCCAATGATCAAGTCGTGAAGCACCAGGCGGGCGGCACAGCAGGACATCTAGCCATCACGATTCCCCAAGATGGTTATCTATTAGCAACCCGCGCCTATTCTACAGCCGTCAACGCCCTACCACCCGGCACCCAAATTGAACGGACTACGGCCACTGTCCCCGATGCTTTTGAAGCTTATCCAGAAATTATGGGTGGCGGACCATTGCTGGTTGCGAATCGAACAATTGTACTCAGTGCCCAAACCGAACAATTCAGTCAGGCGTTCGCAACCCAATCTGCACCCCGCAGCGCCGTGGGCAAAACTGCTGATGGGCAACTCATGATTGTCACAGTGCATCATCGTCCCGGTGGCAGCGGCCCCAGCTTGCACCAATTGGCCGACATCATGGTACAGCTGGGCTGCACAGACGCCCTGAATCTAGATGGCGGCAGTTCATCTAGCCTTTATTTTGCGGGCACTCTACTCAATCGAGATCCACAGACAGCTGCTCGGGTCAACAATGGCCTTGGTCTCTTTTTAGCCCCCTAGCCTGGGAATTTGTCTTCAGAACGCCACAACTAACCCTAATGGAATTTGATGCACACGCCCTGAGTTAATTCCAAACTCAAATTAATCAAATTTTATTCAACCCTCCGAGGCTGCATGAAGACTTGGTATGGATGCTTAGTTGTTAAGAATCGACTTGAATTTGCCAGCTAGACTGTGGAAAGGCCACCTCTGGGCTTGTTGAGTAAATCTAGGGCTAGGGGTGGCTGAGCTTTGAGCTAGCTTTATGACTCTGGCCCTAATCGAACCTTACGGTTCTAGGGTCAATGGATATTCCGGAAGCAATTGCTTGAATACATTTCTCGAATGCACTGTATCTACAGCTATTTTGGGAACTATAAGTCCTGTAGCGCGACATGAATTTTGTTGTTCATTGCTTGTGAGTCTGACAAGGAGAAAACATCGTGGTTAAAACTGTGGTCAAAACTGAAGAGCTTACTCAAACCAATGGCCTGGCCAGCACCAGTGCTAAGAGCGTTGCCGCAACAGAACTCCGTCCTTGGGGATCCTTCACAGTCCTCGAAGAAGCGCGGGGCTACAAGATCAAGCGAATTGAGGTGAAGCCCGGACATCGTCTGAGCTTACAAATGCACCACCATCGTAGCGAGCACTGGATTGTTGTCTCTGGCACCGCCAAAGTTACCTGTGGTGACAGCGAAGTGCTCCTCTGCACCAATCAGTCGACTTATGTTCCGCCCTGCACTAGCCATCGGCTTGAAAATTCTGGTGTGATTCCGCTAATTCTGATTGAGGTTCAGAATGGCGAATACTTGGGCGAAGATGACATTGTTCGTTTCCAAGACGACTACTCTCGAGCTGAAGCGAAAAAAGCTTAGGGGCTTGATATTCAGACATCGTTGACATTGGCAAACCAGTCTGGAGCTTGGCTGATTCCAAAAGCAAGTACAGGCATAGTTCACCCAATGTTTAACATTCTCGAAAGACCGGAGTTAGGATGAATCGCCTTCCTTGCTCCGGTCTTTTAGTCGTCGAGAATTACTGCTAATTGGAAGCAGTCTTTGGTTTACAATGTGACTCCCTAGTACTGAACCGTAATAGATAGTCCATGCTGCATCTGAGTACGTCTGCTATCAAAGAAATTAGTCGTCTCCATGGCAAACATCCCGCGACTGTCACGGTCTGTCGAATTGGCGTCAAGGTAGGGGGCTGTTCTGGCTGGTACTACACCTTAGCTTTCGATGAAACGTTGCAAGCTGATGATATCGTTCAATCCATTGCTGACAATATTCGTATTGCAGTAGATGTCCAAGCGCAGCCTTATCTGGAAGGGGTTACCGTTGACTATTCTGAAGATTTAATGGGGGGCGGGTTTCGCTTCGAAAATCCCAACGCGGCTCAACATTGCGGTTGCGGTCATTCCTTCACGATCGCGACAGATCAAGCGGTTCAACTTAGCGATTGACAAATGCCCGTCAAACTAGGTACCATCGAACTTCGTGACAAGTTTTAAAGATTGACAATAAAGCGCCAGTAACGACCTCATATGCCCACTATTCAACAGCTCATTCGCAGCGAACGGTTCAACGCCAAGAAACAGACCAAGTCTCCCGCTCTTAAAAGCTGTCCCCAGCGTCGCGGGGTCTGCACTCGTGTCTATACAACAACCCCAAAAAAGCCCAACTCAGCCTTAAGAAAAGTGGCTCGGGTTCGCCTGACCTCTGGATTTGAGGTCACTGCGTACATTCCGGGCATTGGCCATAACCTGCAAGAGCACTCAGTGGTGATGATTCGTGGCGGTCGTGTAAAAGATTTGCCTGGTGTTCGCTATCACATTATCCGAGGCACGTTGGATACCGCAGGCGTTAAGGATCGCAAGCAAGGACGCTCTAAGTATGGTGCCAAGCGTCCCAAGGGCTAGAGTTCTAGGTTTTAAGCGGTTTTATCATTACATTTCATCAGTTTTTGCCAAGTAGGATTTGAGGACATGTCTCGTCGTTCTAAAGCTCAGAAGCGCCCAGTTCCCCCCGATTCCGTGTACAACAGCCGCCTGGTCAGCATGATGGCTCGACGGGTGATGCGGGATGGTAAGAAGTCGACCGCAATTCGTTTGATTTATAGCGCTTTCAAAATTATTGAAGAGCGTAGCGGCGGCGATCCCCTAGAGGTTTTTGAAACCGCTGTTCGTAACACTACCCCCTTAGTAGAGGTTAAGGCGCGCCGGGTAGGGGGCGCGACCTACCAGGTGCCGATGGAAGTACGTCCTGAGCGAGGCACAGCATTGTCTCTACGTTGGCTGACTCAATTTTCTCGCCAGCGAGCGGGGAAGAGCATGTCCAGTCGTTTGGCAAACGAGCTGATGGATGCAGCGAATGAAACGGGTAGTGCAGTTCGTCGTCGTGAGGAAACCCACCGCATGGCAGAGGCGAATAAGGCCTTTGCCCACTATCGTTACTGATGGTTCAGTCCTGTTACTGAGTTCGGATGTGCGTAGGTTTGGCTGAAGTTACTGGTAGTTTTAATCTCGGCCACATCATCCGTACCTTTCCTTAAGCTAAAATTTCAAATTTCAAAGTTGGATGTGGTTTTCATCTCAGTGATTCGGCAACCAGGAGGAGGTTGTAGTGGTACGTAAAACCCTGCTAGAAAAAGTTAGAAATATTGGGATTGCAGCCCACATTGATGCGGGTAAAACCACGACAACGGAACGCATCCTGTTTTATTCCGGCATCGTCCACAAAATTGGCGAGGTTCACGATGGCAATGCCGTGACAGACTGGATGGCCCAGGAGCGGGAGCGCGGTATTACCATTACAGCAGCGGCGATCAGTACCCAGTGGCGTGACAACCAGATCAATATCATTGATACCCCCGGCCACGTCGACTTTACTATTGAGGTGGAGCGCTCCATGCGCGTTCTCGATGGGGTGATTGTGGTGTTGTCCTCAGTAGATGGGGTGCAGCCTCAAACCGAGACGGTTTGGCGGCAGGCTGACCGTTACACAGTACCGAGGATAATTTTCGTCAATAAGATGGATCGTACGGGCGCAAACTTTTACAAAGTCTATGAAAATGTTCGCGATCGCCTACGAACCAACGCAGTACCCATTCAACTTCCTGTGGGCAGTGAGGATGGCTTTCGGGGCGTGATTGATTTGGTGCGGATGCGGGCTCGCATCTATAACGACGATCTGGGTCAAGACATGGATGATACCGCCATCCCAGAAGAGATGCAGGAGCAGGCAGAGCAGTATCACAGAATTTTGGTTGAAGCTGTAGCCGAAACCAACGACGACCTGATGCTGAAGTATTTGGAAGAAGAAAGCCTGAGTGAAGCGGAAATTGCTGCGGCACTCCGCCAAGGCGCGATCGCGGGAACAATTGTTCCTATGCTGTGTGGTTCTGCCTTTAAAAATAAGGGTGTTCAGCTTTTGTTGGATGCCGTTGTAGATTATCTCCCGGCCCCCATTGAAGTTCCCCCCATTCAGGGTCTTTTGCCCAATGGTGAGTCAGCTGTACGCCATGCCAACGATGAAGAACCTTTGGCAGCTTTGGCTTTCAAAGTGATGGCGGATCCCTATGGCCGTCTTACTTTTATTCGGGTTTATTCGGGTGTTTTAAACAAGGGTAGCTATGTCTACAATGCGACTAAGGACTTGAAAGAGCGTATTTCTCGTTTAATTGTCCTCAAAGCCGATGACCGGATTGAAGTTGATGAGCTAAGGGCTGGAGATTTAGGAGCTGTTTTGGGGCTTAAGACAACCGCAACGGGGGATACAATTTGCGATGATCGCAACTCAATTGTGTTGGAATCCCTCTATATTCCCGAACCTGTTATTTCCGTCGCAATTGAGCCAAAAACAAAACCAGATATGGAGAAGCTGGTGAAGGCGCTTCAGTCACTCTCTGATGAAGATCCAACCTTTCGGGTCAGCACTGATCCTGAAACCAACCAAACCGTGATTGCCGGGATGGGTGAGCTGCATCTTGAGATCCTGGTAGATCGGATGCTGCGGGAATTTAAGGTAGAAGCCAACATTGGTGCTCCCCAGGTGGCCTACCGTGAAACCATTCGCAAAAACGTGACCACCGAGGGCAAGTTCGTGCGCCAAAGTGGCGGTAAGGGCCAATATGGGCACGTCGTAATTGAATTGGAACCCGGCGAATCCGGTAGTGGCTTCGAATTTGCCTCCAAGATTGTTGGAGGTAAAATTCCTAGGGAATACATTTCTCCTGCTGAGCAGGGCATGAAAGAAGCTTGTGAATCTGGTATCCTAGCTGGGTATCCGGTCATCGACTTGAAAGTTGCATTGGTGGACGGTTCGTACCACGATGTAGACTCTTCTGAAATGGCGTTTAAGATTGCTGGCTCCATAGCAATCAAAGACGCCGTTATGAAAGCTTCGCCCGTTCTGCTTGAACCCATGATGAAGGTTGAAGTTGAAGTTCCAGAAGATTTTCTGGGAGATATTATGGGAGACCTAAACTCTCGTCGTGGGCAAATTGAGGGAATGGGATCTGAAGATGGATTGGCCAAGGTATCCGCAAAGGTTCCTCTGGCTGAGATGTTTGGCTATGCCACTGACATCCGCTCCAAAACGCAGGGTCGAGGCATATTTTCTATGGAGTTCAGCCAATATGAAGAGGTACCTCGGAATGTGGCTGAAGCAATCATCGCTAAAAGTAAAGGGACGCTTAGATAGTAGGGATACGTAATATTCATGGCACGCGCAAAGTTTGAAAGAAACAAACCCCACGTCAACATTGGCACTATCGGCCACGTTGATCATGGCAAAACGACCTTAACCGCAGCAATTACGATGACTCTGGCCGCCGCAGGTGGTGCATTAGCTCGTAAATATGACGAAATCGATGCTGCACCTGAAGAGAAGGCTCGGGGGATCACCATTAATACAGCCCACGTAGAGTACGAGACGGAAAACCGTCATTATGCTCACGTAGATTGCCCTGGTCACGCTGACTATGTCAAGAATATGATCACTGGCGCGGCGCAAATGGATGGTGCAATTCTAGTGGTTTCTGCCGCAGATGGCCCCATGCCCCAGACCCGTGAACACATTTTGTTGGCGAAGCAGGTTGGGGTTCCCAGCATTGTGGTTTTCCTGAATAAACAAGATCAAGTAGACGATGAAGAACTGCTTGAGCTCGTTGATCTGGAAGTGCGTGAATTGCTCAGTTCCTATGATTTTCCAGGTGACGATATCCCCATCGTTTCGGGTTCGGCGCTGATGGCGGTTGAAGCGCTAACGACAACACCTGCAACTGCTAAAGGTGATAACGAGTGGGTAGATAAGATTCTGGATCTGATGGATCAAGTCGATGAGTACATCCCAACACCCGAGCGGGACGTAGATAAACCCTTCTTGATGGCGGTTGAAGATGTTTTCTCGATTACGGGTCGGGGTACTGTTGCGACAGGCCGGATTGAGCGGGGTATTGTCAAAGTTGGCGAAACCGTAGAGTTAGTTGGCATTCGTGATACCCGCAGCACTACGGTCACCGGAGTCGAAATGTTCCAGAAAACCTTGGATGAAGGCCAAGCTGGTGATAACGTCGGTGTCTTGCTTCGAGGTGTTCAAAAGGCTGATATTGAGCGGGGTATGGTGTTAGCTAAGCCCGGTAGTATCACGCCCCACACCAAGTTCCAGGCTGAGGTTTATGTCTTAAAGAAAGAAGAAGGTGGCCGTCATACCCCATTCTTCCCGGGTTATAAACCTCAATTCTATGTTCGAACCACTGATGTAACCGGCACTATTGCTAGCTTTACAGCGGACGATGGCAGCGATGCTGAGATGGTGATGCCTGGCGATCGCATCAAGATGAATGTTGAACTAATTAACCCTGTAGCCATTGAGCAAGGAATGCGCTTTGCAATTCGCGAAGGTGGCCGTACCGTAGGTGCGGGGGTTGTGGCAAAGATCGTTCAATAACGAACGATTCGCTTAAATGAGCAACGGGGAGCGATCCTGAGATCGCTCCTTCTGCTGTCTCAGGAAATTGGGATTGCCCAGTCGTACTGGTTAAGACCGTAGATGCTTTAGTGCTTCAACGACGGTCGACTTTGAACCTTGATAACTAAACATATAGAGAGTTTGTGATGGCAACTATTCAGCAGCAAAAAATTCGGATTCGACTAAAAGCTTTTGATCGGCGTTTGCTAGATACCTCCTGTGAAAAGATTGTCGATACGGCTAATCGAACCAACGCTACAGCGATTGGCCCAATTCCATTACCGACGAAACGTAGAATTTACTGCGTTCTGCGATCGCCTCACGTCGATAAGGACTCCCGTGAGCATTTTGAGACGCGTACCCATCGACGCATTATTGATATCTATCAGCCCTCTTCCAAGACGATCGACGCCTTAATGAAGCTAGATTTGCCAGCTGGGGTTGATATTGAAGTCAAGCTCTAACCAGCCTTTAGCTAGATGCGACGAATGTTGTGAGAGCTGTTAGGTCAGAGTAAGTTTTCTCTCTAAGGTAAAAATTCTTCGAGCCAGCCACAAACGCACCGAAGGCAGAAAGCAGAAGTGATTAGTCTCCTAAATCCAGCATTCAGAAGACTGAATAATTTTGTGAGCGGAGCACGGCTTGACAAAAAGACATTCTCCTGGGGCTTGATCTACCAGAAAATAAGTTCAAATATTCCCCTTCTGTCGGTCTAGATCACAGCTTCTGCCTTCCTTCCGCATCGACTTTTCCGCCATTAGCCAGATACTATGAATCCAAGCACGCCTGAGGATCTTGCGATAGAATGCTTAGGAATCTGTGCATACCTGGCTCGGCTACAACTAACCAAATACTCGGGCTGGAGTTTTGTCAACATGGGCCTCCTCACAAAACACGACTAATGACATCCTCGATTGCTGTTCGAGAGCTTCCTCTGTTTCCGCTACCCGAACTTGTTTTGTTTCCTGGTCGCCGCCTCCCCCTTCATATTTTCGAGTTTCGTTATCGCATCATGATGAATACAGTACTCCAGGGCGATCGCCGATTTGGAGTATTAATGTTAGATCCGGCGACGGGTGAACCGGCTAAGGTCGGCTGTTGTGCAGAGATTGTTAATTACCAGCGACTACCTGATGATCGGATGAAGGTGCTAACAGTCGGTCAGCAGCGGTTTCGAGTGTTAGACTACGTCCGTCAAAAGCCCTACAGAGTAGGGTTAGTTGAGTGGCTTGAGGATGGCCCCGCTGAAGAAAATCTTTCTCCTTTGGCGTCAGAAGTAGATCGGCTCCTGAGAGATGTTGTTCACCTCTCGGCTAAGCTTACGAGTCAAGATATCGATCTACCTGAAAATATTCCTGACTTGCCTCTAGAGCTCTCTTATTGGGTTGCCGGTAACCTTTATGGTGTAGCAAGTGAACAACAGTCTCTGTTGGAAATGCAAAATACGGCGACTCGATTGGAGCGAGAAGCCGAAATTCTTATGTCAACTCGCAACCACCTGGCTGCACGCACAGCCCTCAAAGATGTTCTAGAGGAATAAGACTATCCTTTTTGGAGTCGTAAGAACTTCCTGGAGTGACAAGGGCCAGAGTGATAAGGGATAGGGGCGACTGCTTTGACTGAGCCGGATGATTATAGGCAGCTATCTTAGCGTTTGCCAGTCAATAGGGATCGTCTTATAACTGCCGAAGATCTTGAGCGTTTCTGTGCAGGTTTTGAGGGTAGATAGGGCCAGTTGGGTTGACGGATCTTGAAGGCTGGCTTCTAAATCAATAAAAAACAAATATTCGCCGAAGGAGCGCTTGGTCGGACGAGATTCTATGCGGCTCAAGTTGATATCCAGGGTGGAGAAAATTTGCAGCGGTTTCAACAATGCTCCCGGTGCGTTAATCGGCAAACTAAATGCCAATGAAGTGTAATCACCAACCTCAGAGCGATCAAGGCTCAGGGATAAAAATTTAGTGCAGTTATCAGCATGGTCGTTAATGGAATAGGCCAACACAGGTAATTGATAAATCTCAGCGGCCCACTGTGATGCGATCGCCGCTGATGACAACTCATCCGGCAACCAAGCCAAGGCCTCGGTGGTTGAGTGGGTCGGCACAATTTCGACGGTTGGTAATGTCTGATTGAGCCAGTTCTGGCACTGCGAAAGCGCCTGGGAATGGGAATAAACCCGTTTAATTTGTTTGAGGTTTTGGGCTCTAGACAAAAGGGCATTAGAAATTGGCAAAATTAGCGCATGGTGAATCGATAAGGTATCCAGTTGCCACAGAGTATCTAGGGTAATGGTTACGCCACCTTGAATCGAGTTTTCGATGGGCACAACGGCATAGTGACTCACACCATCCGTCGTTGCCTGTAAAGCTTGAGCAATGGTGGGGTATGCTTCCAGCGATGCCACTATTCCTTGATGATTGAGCCAACGGGCATAGGCAATCGCAGCAGCCTCCGAATAGGTGCCTTTGGGGCCAAGGTGAGCAATGGAACAGGGCATTAGTACTCAAAGAACATTGAACCCAGTTTAAACCAATATCAAACGACGACTATCGCCAATGTAATGAGAAGATTGTAAGGGCACTTATGAAAGTGGCATCGTTGAAAATATCCAATTCCTAGAAAATGCTTTAATGAAAAGTGTTACATTAGTAAATAAATTAATTTTAGAATTAACTACTTTGAAAACTGCATAAAGCTTGGTGGAGCTATGTTCCTATTGATCTCCTGCAGAGTGATTAGCCCTAGTGAACGCCTATCGACGAAATGCGACTAAGGTTAACCCATATCAGATTTGTCGCTCGAATAGAAGTTATGGATTTGGATGTGGACGAGGTTTATGTCCCCTGCCAAGATTATTAGACTAAATTGCCTTTTGTTCTACCCTTATGATTTCTTTTGCTGCTACCCAGTCGATCCACCTGCTTGTTCCTAGTCAACCTGTTCCAATTCAGCATTACCTGCGTCAACCTCAACGACTGGTCTACGCCCTAGTTGATCAAAAGCAGGTAGAACCCTTATCTCAAGAAGTCTTTCGGCTACAGATGCGCCCATTGAAGTTCATGATGATCCACGTTCAACCTGCGGTTGATATGGAGATCAAAGTTGACTCAACTGGCAGGGTCAAATTGCGGGCAATTAACTGTGAAATTCGGGGCAATGGCTATATCAATCAACGCTTTAGTCTGAGCCTACAGGGCGAGTTGTCACCCCACATGGTGGCCCAAAAAACTTATCTCAAAGGCAGAGCGGATTTGACTGTTGCAGTTGAGTTACCGCCTATTTTTCGGCTAACCCCTAAACCGTTATTGGAGGCAACGGGCAATGGCCTGCTGCACAGCGTGTTATTAACCATCAAACAACGCTTGGTGCGACAGCTCTTGGCCGACTATGAAGCCTGGATCCAGAGTGACGACGTTAATAATTTACCGATACGGTTCCCGAGGGGACGACAAAGCCGCACACACGCTGGTCTTCACTAGTCCCACCATGCCTCTAATATTTTCTAATGTTTAACGCCTAACTTGACAGGGTTTGAAAGACTTTCGGTGCTGTCGGGTGGAACCAAGCTGAATCAGTGCTGCCCGATGTTTGGCGCTGCCATAGCCTTTGTTAGAAGCCAAGTCATACCCTGGATACCGCTGGGCAAGGCGGACAATTAAGCGATCGCGCCATACCTTGGCTACAATACTTGCCGCCGCAATCACAAACGATTTTTGATCGCCTTTCACCAAAGTTTGTTGGGTTATTGATAGATTGGGGACAGTCTGATTGCCGTCAACCAGACAAAGTTTTGGCTGAGGATCAAGACTCACAATGGCCCGTTTCATAGCCAATAAAGAGGCTTGCAAGATGTTTAAGCGATCGATTTCTGGCACAGTCCCCAGGGCAATTTTACAATCTGTAGCCAGAGTCAGGATTTGGTCAAACAACAACTCTCGCTGGCGGACAGAGAGCTGTTTACTATCTTTTACCCCAGCAACTTGTAAGGGTTTGAGCGCGGCTTTAGGAATAATTACTGCTGCCGCAACAACAGGGCCAAATAAAGATCCCCGCCCAACTTCATCAACCCCAGCGATATCATCAGCACTGAGCCGTAAATCTAGTGAATCTAAGGTGACAGTTGCAGTCGAGTCAGAAATCTGCACTAGCTATGATGGCCGTATCTTAAGTTGACGCCGACGAACGACGGCGGCGGCGACGGCGAACCACAGAAGCATCAGAGTCTTCATCAGCATCCTCACCCTCAGGAGCTTGACTGGCTGCATCCACGCCGCTGACGCTATCGTCACCGGGGTCAGGGATGAGATCTTCTGCCTCAGTCACAGCTGATTTGAGCCCAGAGGGTTCTGCCTTTTGAGTAACCGGTATCGATACCTGAGGATTCGTCGCTTTAGCAGCCTCTTCTCCAGGCAAGACGACGGAAACAAGGGCTGTTTTAGCATCCTTCACAGTTTGGCCAGCCAAAACTAGGGGTGAGACCCCCATCATTGCATAAATGCGCTGTTCCGCTGGAGTCATGACCACAGCAACCTCTTCCGGGGGCTCTTGGGGTTTACGTTCCTCTCGAGCACTACTGCTACTCCGCCCTCTCACCGGTTTGGTCGAAGAGGGTTCTTTCGCAACATTGACGACCCTGGCGCCATTACTACCACTATCTGCCTCATCACCGCTATCAACATCCCGTCCTAAATCTACCCGAGGAGCATTACGAGAAGTGCCATCTGAACCGTTTTTACGGCGACGGTGACGACGATTCCCTTTCGAGCCACTGCGCTCTTGATAATTAGGATGATTCATCAGATCTAGCGCTTGCAAATCGCCGTTGGAAGTCAATTCCTCCGATGAACGCCCATCTCTTAGGGTAGGTAGCGCAGAGGTAGTAGCGGTCGGCAAGCCATACTCTCGAGGTGGATCGATCACAGCTTGCCCTGAATGAGCAGATTCTCCTGGCAGATGCACTAGATTACCCAAACCATTGCAGGTAGGACAAGGGCGACCAAACAGCTCATAAATATTTTGGCCTTGGCGCTTGCGCGTTAATTCTACCAATCCCAATTCTGAAAGCTGAGAAATTTGAGGTCGAGCTTTATCTGAGCCCAAAGCCTTACCAAAGTTCTCCAACACCTGCATTTGATCCCGCCGGGAATCCATATCGATGAAATCAACAATAATTACCCCAGCAACATTTCGTAACCTTAATTGGCGGGCAATTTCCGCTGCCGCTTCGCAGTTCGTCCACAGGACAGTTTCGCGAGCCGTGGCCGATCGGGTAAATGATCCAGAATTAACATCAATAACCGTTAGCGCCTCTGTGGGTTCGATAATAATGTATCCCCCAGAGGGCAAGTCTACCCGAGGTTTGAGTGCTTCGCGAATAGCCGCATTCACCCGAAAAAACTCTAGGATTGGCGTGCGATCACGATGGTGATCAATTAACACCCCTTGGGGAGCCTTACCACCACTCCAAGCAGACAAATGCTGTTTAACCCGCTTTAACCCAGTGTGCGAATCAGTCACAATGCGGTTAACATCGGCACTGTAAACATCTCGTAAAACCCGCTGAATAAAGTCATCATCACGGTTTAGCAACGCTGGCGGACGAGTTGACATCGCCTCCTGCTGGACATTTTCCCACTGTCGCTGGAGTGCCTCTAGGTCTTCAATGATGGCTTCTTCAGGCACTCCCTCAGCTTCGGTACGCACCAGAAGGCCCATCCCTGCAGGTTTAACTAAAATCGCCAAAGCCCTCAACCGATGACGCTCGTTCTCGCTCCGGATCCGGCGTGACAAATTTACCCCTCGGCCATAAGGCATCAGCACCAAGTAACGACCCGGTAGGGTTACATTTCCTGTCAACCTCGGGCCTTTGTTACCCGTAGGCTCCTTCATAATTTGCACCAGCACTTTTTGCTGGGGTGCCAGGAGCTCGGTAATCGATCCAGCGGAACGTCTAAGCCGCAATGGCCCTAAATCGGTGACGTGCATAAAGCCATTGCGTTCACTGTCGCCAATATTGACAAATGCTGCGTCAATACCGGAAAGAACGTTTTCGACAGTACCCACATAAACATCGCCAACCTGGTGGCTACCAGTTGCGACAATGAGCTCTTGAATCTGATCTTCTGAAAAAACCGCTGCGATTCGGTGCTGTTCAGCAATAATGATTTGCTTTGGCATTCAATTTCCTCAAATACTGTGACCAGAAACGCGGCTGAACTTACCAACAGCACAACATGTCTGGGAAAAAAGCGAGCATCAATATAGGAAGGGTAGCCTTAACTACGCCGACATATCCCTAGAAGCAACCATCAACGGACACCCACGAAGATTTGGGCCTGAGTAGCGATTCAATTGAACTTGAGCGAACCCTTAAAGAACCGTATCGAACCCCAGGTAATTGCCTGAGACCACGCAACATTTGCCAAAATTGAGAAAATTCTGACAGAAGCAGCCTAACAGTCCATTCGTCTCTGTTCCTTCGATCGCCGATAGCCAGTCCTAAAAAGACTACGCGATAGCTTCTGTTGAGCAGATTATAACGCCCTGTCTGGCATAGAAGCTATGAGCTTGGCTAATTTCTAGCACAACTTGCCCAAAAAGGCACTAATTGAGTTGGATGAAATCAACCCTGCTGTTGAGTTTTAGGGGATAAATCCAAATCATGAATAAACGTAAAGCAGGTTTCGCCACCTGACCAAACCTGCCCCTGATGATATACCTGTTGCCTATTTCACAGCACCTGACAAGGCAACACCTTTGGCAATCTTTGGCGATGCAGTCTCAGCCCCCGCTTGTTGGAGCAATACCACAATCAACGGTTGCCGTTTGGGCAACTCGCGCCGCAAAAAGCGTCTCAATTCCGCTTCAATTTGACTCCGCAACTCTTCCCAATCGACCCGGGGAGCAGTGCCATTATCCGCACGTGAAACAGACGCCCAGCGCTGATCAACAATCGTTTCTAACTCGCGTCGGATTGAAGCTTCGAGCCGTTTTGGATCGCTAGAGACCACAACACCGAGGAGCTGAACCGCAGGTTGGGTGATGAGTTGACCTTGGTGATCTAAGGCGATCGCAACGTTGACAATCCCATCTGCAGCCAATTGTTGCCTTTCACGCAAAGTATTGCGATTCACCACACCATTGCGAGACGAATCTACCAGTTCAATACCGGAGGGCACTTTTCCAGCTACGCGAATTGCGGATTCAGAGACTTCAACTACATCACCGTTTTGGATAATCACCATATTCTCTTCTGGAATTCCCATACCCTGAGCCGTTTCAGCGTGGCGTACCAGCATACGATGTTCCCCATGCACAGGCAAAAAGAACTTGGGTCGAGTTAAGGCCAACATTAGCTTTTGGTCTTCCTGGGCACCGTGGCCTGACACGTGAATGCCTTTGTTACGACCGTAGATCACAGTCGCACCCTGCATCATCAATTTGTCGATAGTGTTAACGACCGCAATGGTATTGCCTGGAATAGGATTAGCCGAAAATACCACCGTGTCGCCTTGGCGGATTTTAATATTGCGGTGGGCCCCATTCGCGATCCGGGTCAAGGCTGCCATCGGTTCCCCTTGAGACCCGGTGGTCAAAATCAAAACTTTGTGGTCAGGCCAATGATGCAGTGCTTTGAGCGGTTGGAAGATGTCATCCTCACATTTGATATAGCCCAGTTCGCGGGCGTGGGCGATCACGTTTAACATTGAACGCCCAACAACAAACACAGCACGATTGTGCTTTTTCGCCAGGTCTAAAATCATGTTGACCCGGTGCACTGAAGAGGCAAAGGTCGTGACCAGCAGTCGCCCATCCACTTGGGCAAAGGTTCGATCAAGATTGGGATACACCGAACGCTCGGAGGGAGTATGCCCCGGTACCTCAGCGTTAGTTGAGTCACTAATTAAACAGAGCACCCCCTTCTCGCCGTGCTCCGCAAGTTTCTGGAGATCAAAGAATTCGCCATCGACCGGGGTGTGATCAATCTTAAAATCTCCCGTGTGGATCACTACACCTAGGGAGGTATGGATCGCCACTGTAAAGCTGTCGGCAATGGAGTGGGTGTTGCGGATGTACTCCACAATGAAGGATTTGCCGATACGAACCATCTCCCGTGGACGAACGGTACGCAATTCGGTGCGATCGCTGACCCCGGCCTCTTCCAGTTTATTACTCAGCAAGGCCATAGCCAATCGGGGGCCATAGATGACCGGAATGTCAAATTGTTTTAGGTGAAAGGCAATGCCCCCAATATGGTCTTCGTGACCGTGGGTAACAATCATGCCCTTGATTTTGTGCCGATTTTCCCGCAGATAAGTAACATCGGGCAGCACAATATTTACCCCGTGCATATCATCTGAGGGAAAAGCAATACCTGCATCCAGCAACATAATCTCATCGTTCATTTCGAAGACGCAGGTATTCTTCCCAATTTCATGCAGTCCCCCTAGGGGAATCACCTTAAGGGCAGGGGTTGATTTGGATTGACTCATAAATATCCTTGAGTTCATTAAGCGTGATCAGTAAAGAAAAATTGACGGGTAATAAAACGGTTGCGTCGGGACTAGATTGAACTGCAAGTCTCTATTGCCCATAGTTTTCAAGTCGAGCGTTATCCAATCTTTAACGCGTGTTGCCAAGGGTTTAAGAGAAAGTCTGTCAGCAGACTCACATTGACACCATTGGTGATCTAAAAACGAATGAACAGAAAACTAAAACTTCAAAACCATATTCAATTGTAAAGAAACCTAAATTTGTCCCAGTTCAAAAGCACAATTGCACCTTGAGAAAATTTTGCCCGAGGAACATGGGCTGGAATACCGTGAACCAAGTCTGCATAACTTAGGGTCGTACCGCCACCGCTGACGCTCATTGACTAAACAGTCACAGGCAGTAAATCAAGCGTTTCTAAGACAGTGCTTAAGGTTTGGCGCAAATCGTGTAAATCTTCTGTGGTACACCACAACGGTAGACGTGACGCCCCAACTTGCCAACCTTGAAGCCCTAGAGCAACCTTCACAGGAATCGGGTTGGCGGTCAGAAATAGCGCCTTAAATAATGGCAACAGTCTTAGGTGAAGTTGAGTAGCTGTTTTCACTTGACCCTGCTCAAAGGCCACAACCATCTGCTGAAGCAAGTCACCCACCAAATGGCTGGCAACGCTAACGACGCCTGTTCCACCAACGGACAGAAGCGGGAGCGTTAGGGAATCATCCCCAGAGTAGATGGCAAAATCAGGTGATGCTAGGCGGCGAATTTGACTCACCTGGTCAAGGTTCCCACTGGCCTCTTTAATAGCAACAATATTGTCAATTTCGGATAACCGCACGACGGTTTCAGCCATCAGATTTTGACCCGTACGTCCAGGAATGTTATACAGCATCATTGGTAAATCAGGCACTGCCGATGCAATTGCCTTGAAATGCTCATACAACCCAGCTTGAGGCGGCTTGTTGTAGTATGGCACGACCTGTAGCGAGCCTGCCAGTCCTAGATGACTGGCTTTGTAGGTAGCTGCGATCGCTTCTTGAGTAGAGTTAGAGCCTGTGCCCGCGATGATGTGAGCTTTGCCGGCGACGGCTTGCTGCACTACCTGAAACAGCTGATACTCCTCATCCCAAGTTAGTGTAGGGGATTCACCTGTGGTGCCACAGACTACTAAGGTATCACTCCCGTGGTCAACTAGATAGGCTGCAAGCTTTTCAGCAACCGCGTAATCAACATCGCCATCCTGATTAAACGGCGTCACCATCGCTGTCAACACTCGGCCAAATTTCACCACAGAATATCTACTCCTTCACACAAAATTCTAACGCCTGAATCTACCAGTCAGTCACAACCCAAATGACAACGCTGGGTTACAAGGGCAAATCCACAGGGGCAAAGTGCTTGGATAGTTGAGTAAAACAGGCACGGAACCCAAATATCCTAACTACCTCAATCGTAACCGACGTTGCTCAAACCAAGCTCGGCAAAGCCAACCAGCGGTTAGCCATCAACAGCTCAGCAATTTGCACCGCATTCAGGGCAGCACCTTTACGAATTTGATCACCGCTAAGCCAAAGCTCCAACCCAGCCGGATTAGAAATATCCTGACGAATACGCCCGACCAACACATCATCTTGGCCGCTAGCATCCATCGGCATCGGGAAGTAATTCGCACTCCAGTCTTCAATCAACTTTATCCCTGGAGCCTGAGCTAAAATCTGTCGCGCCTGAACGACATCAAAGGACTGCTCAAATTCCAGATTAACGGCTTCGGAATGAGCCCGCAAAACGGGTACCCGAACACAGGTCGCCGTGATCCTAATCTCAGGGGCAGAAAAGATCTTGCGGGTCTCATTGACCATTTTCATCTCTTCTTCGCAGTAACCTTGGTCATTCAGCTTGGAATTGTGGGGAAACAGATTGAATGCTAAGGGATACGGCAAAATTTCAGCCTGGGGAGTATCTCCCTGAAGAATTGCTTGAGTTTGCTGCAACACCTCATCCATCGCCCTGGCTCCAGCTCCACTGGCAGATTGGTAAGTTGACACCACAATCCGCTGAACAGGTTGCCACTGATGCAAAGGCCAAACAGCCAAACTCATCAAAATCGTGGTGCAGTTGGGGTTAGCAATGATTCCATTGTGGTGTCTCGCAGCCTCGGCATTGACTTCGGGAACCACCAAGGGAACTTTGGGATTCATGCGAAATGCACTGGAGTTATCGATCACAACTGCCCCAGCCTGTACAGCTTTGGGAGCCCACTCCCGAGAAATACTCCCCCCAGCCGAAGCCAGCACGAGATCGATATCGTCGAAGGCGCGATCGCTCAACGCCTCTACTGTCAACGTATCGCCGCCAAACGACACTGTCTTACCAACTGAGCGTGACGAGGCCAACAGCTTCAAACTTGCTAACGGAAATTTCCGACTCTCTAGAAGCGATAGGAGCTCGGTTCCGACAGCCCCTGTCGCCCCCAAAATGGCAACGCGAAGATTTTCGGTCAATTTACGATATCCTCCCAAATAATTTTTATCGTTTTATCGTTTGATGATCTTTAAAGGACGTTTTTTAGAGAGCTATCTAGACTTAATCTGAGGCTTAAATGCACGATTTAAGGTTTATTGTGCCGATCTTAGTAGATTTTATAGATTTCTATTGTAAAGCTTGGGCAAGTCCTGCTGTCGCCTTTGTGCAAAACCCACACGTTACTTTAAGGTCATCCATATTTGAAAATCACTCTTGCCCAAAATATCCCGCCCAAGTCAACCCTGACTTATCCGGGTCGGTAATCTGGGTTAAACCCTTTCCTCAACATAGCCAATTACGGCTAGAATAGTAGGCCGCTGCTCCGCCAGGTTGGGGTGCCAAGATTGCTGACATTTGTAGAAACTCACCCATGAAAGTTACCCAGGAATTCCTCCCCGACAGTCAAGTCGGACTAGAAATTGAAGTTAGCTCTGACGTCACCCAAAAAACCTACGATCAGGTGGTGCGTAAGTTCATGCGGACTGCCAATATTCCAGGTTTTCGTAAGGGTAAGGTGCCACCTCAGGTGTTGATTCAGCGTTTTGGCCGGACCCAATTGAAAGCAGCTGCTTTAGAAGAGTTGGTGCAAAACACCATTGACCAGGCAATCAAGCAAGAAGAAATTGACGCCATCGGCAATTACCAACTCAAAAGCTCCTTTGAAGAACTTGTCGAGCAGTATGAACCCGGGCAAGCTTTAACCATCTCTGCCACGGTAGATGTCCCCCCTCGGGTTACCCTCAAGACTTACAAAGAGCTAACCGTTCAAGCCGAGGAAGTTGAATACGACCCCAGCAAAGTAGATGATGTTTTGGCTGACTATCAGCAAAACTTGGCAACCCTAGTGCCCGTTGAAGATCAGCCCGCCAAGGCGGGGGATATTGCCGTCGTCGATTTTGTTGGCAAACTGACAAAGGATGGAGAAGAACCAGAAGAGTTTCCTGGGGGAAGCGCCACCGATTTTCAAATTGAAATTGAACCTGGACGCTTCATTGAAGGGTTCGTTGAAGGCATTATCGGCATGGCACTGGAAACGACCCAAGATTTATCCCTTGAGTTTCCTGAGGATTATCCCCAAGCAGACCTCGCAGGGAAGCCCGTCGTCTTTACCATCACACTCAAAGAGCTCAAAGAGAAAGAGCTGCCTGACCTGGACGATGAGTTTGCCCAAGAAGTCAGCGAATTTGAAACCCTAGAAGAACTTACAGCCTCCCTTGAAAAGCGCTTCACTGAAGAAGCTGAGACCCAAACCAAAGCCAACCGTGATGCAGCTTTGCTTGACGCCCTAGTCGAGAATCTAGAGGCCGAGCTACCGCTGACCCTAGTCCAGCGGGAAGTAGACCATCTCGTCACGCAAACCGCGATTCAACTGGGCAACCAAGGGCTTGATATCAAGAAATTCTTGACCCAAGAGATCGTTAACAACATGCGAGAACGGGCTAAACCGGATGCCGTCTCCCGCCTTGAGCGTACCCTAGCCCTG
>JBCBZT010000089.1:0-20303 GCA_039815185.1 Cyanobacteria bacterium P01_A01_bin.123
ATCAGTGCTGCACCCAGATGACTAGCGCTCGATTTTTGCATGGGGATTGTCATGAATGAGGGTTGTGGCTGCTAGCTCCAATGGTAGCGGAAAAGCTTGCGATCGCAAGCTTTGCCGCAAACGCCGTCTTTTGAATAGTGAAATCCACACTTCTCGAAAGGGGGCTGCCACAATAGCGTTAAAGAAATGGTGAGTCTGGTTTGGAATACAGCGATGAAGCGTATTTGGTTTTCAGTTTGGTGGTCTCAATTCAGCAAACGGTTGGGCGTGAACGAGCGACTCCAGATCAGATCTGGAGAACAGGCTTCTTTTCGATGGTTTGAATGGCCGATGCGGTGGATGGCAATCGCAGGAGTGGTGCTAGTCGCGATCGCACAGTTTTTTGCCCTCCCAGTACAGGCCCAGAATCTAGATGCCCTGGATCCAGTAGCTGAAGTTCCCCAAAGTTTACTGAATCAGGCAGCCAATCAGGGCAGCTTTGTCGCCGCCGCTGTACGTCAAGTGGGCCCCGCCGTGGTTCGGATTGACACAGAACGTACAGTGACGCGTTCTGTGCCTGATCCTTTCTTTGACGATCCCTTATTTCGCGGATTTTTCGGCGGTTCCAGTGGTTTCCCAGGTGCCCAGCAAGAACAGTTGCAACGGGGGCAAGGGTCAGGGTTTGTGATTGATACCAGCGGTAATGTGTTGACCAATGCCCATGTGATCAACGGGGCCGATCGGGTGACGGTGACTCTCAAAGATGGCCGACAGTTTGACGGCATGGTAGAAGGGTTTGATGAACTCACCGATCTAGCCGTGGTTAAAATTGACGCGGGTAGTGAAGACTTGCCCGTGGCTCCCCTAGGGAATTCTGACGAAATAGAGGTGGGTGATTGGGCGATCGCAGTCGGCAACCCCCTCGGTCTCGACAACACCGTTACCCTAGGGATTGTTAGCACCCTCAAGCGCTCCAGTGCCACGGTGGGTATCCCAAATAAGCGCATCGACTTTATCCAGACAGACGCCGCCATTAACCCGGGAAATTCTGGTGGCCCCTTACTTAACCAAGCAGGCGAAGTGATTGGTATCAACACCGCCATTCGGGCTGATGCAATGGGGATTGGCTTTGCTATCCCGATTAATAAGGCCAAAGAAATCAAAGACCAGCTCGCCCGAGGCGAACACGTTGATCATCCTTATCTAGGCGTGCAAATTTCTAGCCTCACCCCTGACCTCGCCAAACGCAACAATGAAGATCCCAATGCGGGCGTCATGCTTCCCGAAACAGACGGGGCGCTAGTGCTGCGCGTGATCGCTGATACCCCTGCGGCCTCGGCCGGACTGCGACGAGGCGATGTCATCGTTGAGATCGATGGCACAGCAACCAAAACAGCGGAACAATTACAGCACAAGATAGAAAGCACCCGCATTGGTCAGCGCCTCCAGGTGAAGGTACAGCGCGGTGAACAAACTAAGCGTTTCTCAGTTGAAACGGCTGCGCTAGATTAGTCAGCATTCCTTCCGTAGTGAAGGTACTTACCGAAGATGCCCATTTTGAATACGTTGGCCTAGGATTTCAACGAATTCCATAGCTGTTCCCGTTTGCTTCGATTCAACACAGATCAAAACAGGCTCAAGCTACAGGCCATGGCCGATGATGACAAACGGTGCCCGCTGGTCTGTATTAAGAACAACTTACGATCGGGTTGACAGCAAAATCAAATGCTGATGCTGTAGCGATCGCACCGCTGCCAAATCTCCACCCGTAGCCGCCAAAATCTCCCCCACCGTTTGCTGCCTATCGTCATTCCCATCACAGGCTTTGAGAAACTCCCATTCTGGTGGGGTCAGCTTCACAATTTGGTAGTCCTGATTGAAAAATTGGGGGCTATCGCGCCAGTTTTCTAAACAGGGGCTGGGTTCAGGGACAGCGGCAAGTAATGCTTCATCGTTAGCCCAGTCCTGTCGATTCCAGGGAGGACGGGCCAAGAAAAATTCATAGTGGGTAATCATTGAAGGATCGAGCAGTTCGATCAGACGATACCTTTGGCGATCGCTGAGATGCTTTGCCCGTTCAATCAAACCCGGGGCTTTTTCGATTAGCCGATCCAATTGCCATACATGGGGATTAGAAAAACCTACAAATTCCAGCCCAGATGCTTCAATCAGCTCAAACACCGTATTCACGTTGTAGTCAATTTCTTGGGGATGAACGTACATGTCGGCAAAACACTCATCTCGCTGATTTTCCCAAGACCAGCGTTCTTTTTCTCGTTGGCGCAGGCGGTTGTTTTCAGGCAGGGCATTAAACAGCTGTCGCCCGACTGCGACACCATCCTCATAGTTACCTCGTTGATCACCCTGCAACAGCCCGATCGCCTCCTGCATTAAGTTAATTTCCCAACGGCCCAGTTCACCATAGACAAAGACATGCAGCAAACCACCGGGAGCCAGTTTTTTCGCCAGCGCCTGGATGCCGCCGATGGGATCAGGGGTATGGTGCAGAACCCCCACACAGTTGATCAGGTCAAATTCCCCCGGAACCTGATCCACGTCAAACAAGCTGAGGTGATGAAACGCCACCCGATTTGCCCCAGACTTTTGACAGCGCTCAGTGGCTACCGCCAATGCCCCTTCACTCAAATCTAGCCCGACTACCGTGGCGGCTGGATTAAGATGGACTAGATACTCGGTGCCAACCCCGGTACCACAACCCGCATCTAAAATCCGAACGTCTTGCCTGGTGGGCTTTTGCCCAGTGCAAAAGGCATAAGCCGTTAACCAGTTCCACCGCCAGTTATAACCCGGTGGGGGCTCGTCTAATAAAGGTTCTGGGGGGAAAGGATAGGTATCGTAGAGTTTAGCAACGGCTTCACTAATACGTTGGGACTCTGACATAATTACAATTGCTACAGCCTATACATACTAAGGTCACAATTTGTCGTTATCAAAACATAAGATAATGACTCTGAAATATTAGGGTTACGATGACATTATGATCGATAAAACCAAAGATGTTAATGCCTTATCAAACACCATGAATACTCTTCGTGAAGAACTGGAAGAAGTCATGAAATTAAAAGGAGATGGAGGTGGGTTTCATTATATTCAGAAGGCTCAACGGTTAGGGAAAACAGCCCGGCAGGCGCGCCAATGGTATAGCCTCCTTAAAATCCCAGCCTGGGAATGGCAAAAAAGATTATCTGAAACGCGTTATGTTCTGGATCAACTGAATGCTATGGGTATTCCTTTGTAAGCGTTGCTGTTGTGAATTAAGCACTATCTGGTCGTTGATTATTCATCACAAGCTCTAGCCTAGATAATGCGCTAATTGCAGACTCCCGAACATAGCCTTCAACGGTATCATCATCAATAATGGACTGGAGTACCTCTGCCCCTCGACTATCTTTAATAGAACCAAACGTATTAGCAATAGTAACAGATAGGGCAATATTGTCTGTTGTCTTGAATGTCTCGAACAAAATATCAAAAGCCTCAGTAGAGCCAATTTCTCCTAAAGCCATTACAGCAGCAATATTGACAACCGGATTTAGATCACTCAACGCTTGGGCTAACCCTTGCATTCCTGCCTCTGGAAAGGGAACATCTGGATAACAAATCGCAACTTGAGCTAAAGCTTTGACGGCACTGCCTCGAACAGTCACATTATCACTTTGTAATACCGCCTCCACTAAAGGCGGTACAGTATCTGTACCAACCGCACCTAAGGTTTTGACCGCTGCTCGCCGGTAGGTGGTGTTTTCTTCATCTAAAACACTGATTAGGCGAGGAATAATGGTCTCATCCTCAGTTTCGGCCAATTCCCACATAGCTCGATCCCGTAGGTGGGGATTAGGGTGCTTGAGTTGTTCAAAAAGAGCATCAACTGACATGGTTCTCTAGTCCCTCACTAATTTCTGATTTCTACCTGCTGGATTCTTTTGTGATCAGGTTGATCTTAGTTTGTATCAGCCAATCTTGATTCTCACTGCCTTGCTGTGTTCCGTTAGCATCACCCAGTTGCTGAAGCGCCATCAGAGCGGCATATTGCAGATCCCAGATTGAAGTGTCTAGACATTGCTTTAAATCGTCAATAGCACGGCGATCGCCCAATTCTGCCAGCGCGATCGCGGCTGCCGCCCGCGATTTTTGAAACTGGGGCTGGCGGTTATGTAGGGCTTCGATCAAGATGTTGTAGGCTGGGGCATACTTCAACCAACCCAACAGCTTAATGATGTGAAAATGGGCACCGTAGTCGTTTCGCCCTTCTGCTTCATAGGTAGTCAATAGGGCTTCGGCGACGGTTTGAATATCGTTGGCATAGTCTTGCAAAATTAAGGCGGTTGCAAAGTAGCATCGACCAAAGTCGGTGCTATAGAGTTCTTTCACCAAAAATGGCAGTTTAGGAGATTGTTCGTAGGGACGAATCAGTGCTAAATCCTGGGGATGATCGCGCAGGGTACGTTCGAGATAAGGTTGGACATCCGCAACGGTGAGGGCATTAGCTGCGATCGCGACTTTTGCTAACTCCCGCAGTCCCCGCAGCCGAAACACTAGAGAAACCGGGCATTGGGCGATCGCTGGAATCGCTTCATAATACTGGGCATCAATAAAGTCTTGAATTGCCAACCGTCGCGCCATTGCGACCGGATGCTGCAAAAATGTGATGACGTCAGCCATCAGTTGGCGATCGCCTGTCAACTGGGATACCGCCGTTAGGGCAGCACTGGCCACAGGCGGTTCTGAATAATCGACAAATTGACGAATCTTAGCTAAGGCAGGGGCATAGTTGAGTTTCGCCAAAGTTTGGATAATTACCCGGTAGGTTTGCCCCGGTTGATCTAGCAGTTGGGCGATCGCGGCCAAAATTACCGGATCTTGGGTGCCAATTTCACCGATTGCCCAAACGGTGTTTTCAACCGTGAAGCGATCGTCGTCAGTTAAGCAAGCCTGAATGACTGGGAGCGCCTGTTTTGCTTTGAGTCGCCCTAGGGTTTCAATGGATTTACGACGCACAATCCGGTTCGACAACTCGGGCTCGGTCAACGCCACCGCCCTCAACAAAGCTTGAATCGACCGCTCTGTGGGGAAATTCACCAAATGGGATGCCGCAATGTAGCGAGAGTCTTTCTGATCAAGCTGATCATGAGGGGTATCTAACACCGCGATCGCTTGATCCTCTGTCAGATTAAAGAGATTGAAGAAACGCTTATCCATTGTCGCCATCGCCAATTAGCCGTTTTCTCACAAACCAAGCCCAGCCTAGAGTGCGGAGTTTTTCCCTACAGATAAAACTCTAAGTCTGGGTTTGGACAAGGTCTAAATATTTTTCATAAATTAAGCCTGGAGCTTCTTCGAGGTTACCTCACCCATCAGGCAAACTAACCTACCTAAGATCTCCAGGCTAATAAAGTTTCTAACCGACTAAGTCATCGCAAAATCTGCGAAACCTAGAACTAGGATAGAGAGTTGATTGCATAGTCGAGCAGCGCGTTGTACTCAGTCAAGGCCTGAGCAGACATATCGCGAGGAGCACAACCCCGATTACGAGCGAAGGACAGCGCTTCAACATAGGGTGCGGTGGGCAGACCCAATGCACGATACACTTCACGCTGACCAGCAATACCCCACTCATCCAAGGGGCCAGTACCGCCCACAACCAAGGAGTACTGGATAAGGCGCATGTAGTGCTTAACATCACGCATGCACTTAGACTTGAAGGTATCGGTGGAGTTGGCTTCACCGGAGTTGTTCAAGTAGGGGTACTTCTGGATGCAAGCGTTGTAAGCTTCTTGAGCCACGGAATCAATATTGCCAGCTAGCTTCTCAGCTGCTTCTAGGCGAGCAGCAGAACGCTGGATAGAACCTTGTACAGATTCCAGATCCGAAGAGCTGGGGAAACGGCCAGCTGCATCAGCAGCAGCAATAACAGTGGTAACAACGGATTTCATATTTCAAATCTCCCAATTGGGTTTAGACCTAAGTTCGCAATTCGTTCAAATCTTTTAACGAGCATTGACTCGCAGTTGCCTAGCTAAGGGCAGAGATCACGCGATCGAAGTAGCTGCTAGCTTCAGCAACTAAGGTGGCGCAACGATCTTCAACAACGGGAGAACCCATCTTACGAAGCTTGGCACCCGCAAATGATTCGCTGGGAGTATCTTTAATGTGAGCAGCGGCTTGAGCCTTCATGATTTGAACGGCACGCACAGTGGAGGTTGTGGGTACGCCCAGAGCAGCATAGGTTTCTTTCAAACCGTTCAAGCAACGATCGTCTAAAACAGAAGCATCACCCGCCAACAAAGCGTAAGTCACATAGCGCAGGACGATCTCAGCATCGCGCAAGCAAGCGGCCATACGACGGTTGGGGTAGCAGTTACCACCCGCTTGAATCAAACCTTGGTTTTCGCAAATCATGCCAGCAACAGCATCAGAAACCATGCAGCTCGCGTTACTTGCGATCGCGTTTACTGCATCTAGACGGCGATTACCTTTGGCGATGAATTCTTTCAGCGCGCCCATGTCAGCAACAACAGAGGTGCTGGCATCAGCCTGAACTACTGCTCTAGAAAATGCATCAAGCATTTTGCTCTCCTTTTTAAATGAGGTCAGTTATAACGTCATCTCTCAAGTCAACACAGCGATGACGCTCTTAAACATAGAAAACAGAGTTAACCTCAGTCTCAAATATGAAAAACAAAGCAATAATCCTTAACGTTTACCCAAAATCCCCAGTCAACTCACGGCTGACTGGGGATTTCTGCCTCTAAGGCAATCTGGATGTCTGATTCGGGCTGAATGATTGAAGCGATCGCTACAGAACTTTCTAGACTAAACCTCCGCCAAGTTCAGAACTAGAGCTTTGTTTATCAGAAAACCCCATATCCCTAGCTGGACAAGGGTTAAGCCCGTTTCACCAGATGTGTGATCACGTTTTCTTTGATCATGAGTTGGCGCATGACTTCCAATAAGTACTCCTGAGATTGTTCAAGGGTCAGCCCCTTAACTTGACTCTCATAGACCTTGAGCTTGAATTTTTGCTCTAGGCTAAGCTCCAAAGGCAAATCCATATCACCTATCCTCCAAACTGCAACTTAACCAACTTGTGACGTGTTAACGTCCACAACGATATATTAACAAAAGTTAACTAAATTTGACAAAAGGCCCCTGCTCAATATCGTTGTTTGGCTGCAAGTAAGACGCAAACGTTAGGAAATCTGCGGCAATTTCTCTGAAATTAGGTCTTTTGGGAGCATCACCCCTAAGGCTAGTGCCAGGCTTTTGGGTGCGTGATTTTTAATCCAACGGCTGACCTGACTGATGTATAAGGGCTCACCAAACCGGATGGCAAACGTAAACATTAATGAACCCTTTTTCTAAGAGTTATCCGGCTTGTAAGAAGATTGTTCATAACAAAGCGTATAAATCTCCTAGAGATCTTAGGTATGCCTGGGATTACGGGAGATGATTATGTTTGGATAACCTAAGTACTGTTAGGATTATTCGGCTGTACAGCCTTTCATACAGCCTTTACTTTTTGCAATACTGCTTAATCTTTGCGTTAACCAGGAGTATATGAATGCCTTTTGGACCAGCATCTCGATTGGGAGTTAGTCTGTTTGATGAGACTCCCCCAGTGGAATGGGTACCCGGTCGCTCAGAAGAGGAAGCTGAATCTTACATTCGCGCTGTCTATCGGCAGGTTTTAGGCAACGCCTATGTTATGGAGAGCGAGCGCGTAGTTGTTCCTGAATCTCAGTTCAAGCTTGGAGAGCTGAGCGTTCGTGAGTTTGTGCGAGCTGTCGCCAAGTCTAATCTGTACAGTTCTCGCTTCTTTACCAGTTGTCCCCGGTATCGCGCTATTGAGCTAAATTTCCGGCATCTGCTAGGTCGTACCCCGTTAGATCTAGAAGAAATGCGTATGCACAGCACGATTTTGGACACCGAGGGGTTTGACGCCGAGATTGATTCTTATCTCGATAGCGATGAATATCAAACGACCTTTGGCGAAAACATTGTGCCCTACATTCGAGGCTATAAAACCGAAGCCTGTAACAGCATGGTTCAATTCACACATCTGTTCCAGGTTGTTCGTGGTGCTGCCACCAGCAGTCTCAAGGGAGATATTTCTGGCAAGAGCCCTCGCTTAAATTCCCTGGTGATCAACCAAACACCAACGCCTGTGGTCGCTCCTGGCGGAGATGGTGCAGCCTTCCGCAATCCGCCTACTGCTGCTCGCCAGCGCCAAGGGGTTGGTGCAAGCGCCGATGGCAAGGTTTACCGAATTGAAGTTACGGCTTACCGAGCTAATACAATTCGGCGAGTTTCTCAGTTCCGTCGCTCTAATCAGGTTTATATGGTGCCTTACAGCCAGCTGTCTGACACCTACCAGCGCATCCATAAGCAAGGCGGCGTAATTGCCAGCATTACCCCGGTTTAATCATTGACCTGGATGTTTTGAGATACCTCGATTTCTTGGACGACAAGTTTGAACCTAGATCAGGTTCGAAGGTAGTTTTGTCGAACAGGGAATCGAGGGAATTCAGTCTCGCAATATCAGAATTCGAGCGAATCAACTGATTTGAGCGAATCGAGCAGCAGTTTGAAAATTACTGAATAGTTTTAGGAGATAGATTTAAAATGGCATCCCCCAGCGTCCTTGAACTTTGGCCTACCAGCAGCGTAGAAGATGTTCAAATCATTATCCGCGCGGTTTATAAGCAAGTTTTGGGTAATCCCCACGTGATGGAAAGTGAACGGCTAACGACTGCTGAGTCCCAGCTAGCCGATGGGTCAATCACGGTACGTGAATTTGTGCGAGCTGTGGCCAAGTCCGATTTTTACCGGACTCGCTATTTTCAGTCAACTGCGCCTTACCGCTTTGTCGAACTGAATTTCCTGCATATTTTGGGGCGCGCTCCCCAAGATCAGCGCGAGGTGTCTGAGCACATCGTGCGCTGCGTGGCTGAAGGCTATGATGCTGAGATCGATTCCTACATTGACAGCGATGAGTACCAGCAAGCCTTTGGTGAAAATGTGGTGCCCTACTATCGCGGCAGGATGAGCGAAGCAAATCCGAAACAGCTGGGTTACAACCGCATGGCTGCCCTCGATCGAGGGGCAGCTCAAATTGATAGCAGTGTGAAGTCCTCTCAGCTTGTCGGCGCGATCGCAGGTAATTCTGCCAACCGCATTAAGCCCTCTTCGGCCACCGTGTTGGGTTCAGGAACTGAGAAGAAATTCAAGATTCTAGTTAGCGGGTCTAAGTTTGATACGCCCCGTCGGGTGAGCACCACAGAATATTTGGTTTCTGCTAGCAAGATGACGCCTCAAATTCAGCGCATCCACCGCACGGGTGCCAAGATTGTCAGCATTACTGAAGTCGTCTAGTCATTTGGCCTGATGACCAGTGGTCATCAGGCTACTTTTTACCTTTTTAGAAAATAGTTTGATTGCAATTTTTACTACTCAAATTAGGAGAGACGAATTATGGCACTTTGGATTGCTGAAGCTGATGCTTTAGAGCTGCGTTCTAACATCACTGAAGATGAGCTTCAACTGATTATTCGAGGGGTTTATAAGCAAGTTTTAGGGAATATTCATCTGATGGAGAGTCAGCGCCTCACGAGTGCTGAATCTATGCTGCGGGATGGTAGTTTCACGGTTAAAAATTTTGTTCGAGCCGTGGCTCAATCTGAAGTGTATCGTTCCCTGTTTTTTGAAACATCGTCTTCGTACCGCTTTATTGAACTGAACTTTAAGCGTCTACTGGGACGTGCTCCTCAAGACCAAGCTGAAATTAGCAAGCATGTAGCTCTATACAATGAGCAGGGCTACGAAGTTGAAATTAATTCTTACCTTGATAGCGATGAGTATAATGCCAGCTTTGGCGAAAATGTGGTGCCCTATTGTCGGAGTAATCGCACCCAAATGGGGATTAAGAATGTCGGCTTCAACCGCACCTTCTCTCTGTACCGCGGCGAAGCTACAAGTGATTCTGGCAGATCGGCTGCGTTGATTGGTGATGTAGCGGGCAATCGTGCCACCAAAATTGTGACTCCGGTTAAAGGATCGGGTGCTTACAGCAATACGGGGAAACGTTACCGCGTTACCATTACTAAAGCTAATTTTGGCCCTCGGGTAAGCCAAAGTAACACCACCTTTGAAGTTAACTATGCCCAGCTATCCCGCAAAATTCAAAATATTCAAAAGACGGGTGGCAAGATTCTCAAGGTTGCTGAGGTAGCCAACGCCTAGGCGCTGATTGTCCAAAGTGGCGTCGGGAGAGAGAATTTAGGTGTCATCAGTTGAGAAGAGTTTAAACACTAGCGTTTACCTTCTGGATTGTTTCCCTCTAAATTCTGTCTCCTCCACCAATCCCCAATCAAGTTCGCAAACGATCAATGGATATTCAGGAGTTTGTTCAACAATCGATTGGGCAATGGCGATCGCAGCGGAGTGCTCATCACCTTGCCTTTAGGCATTTTGAGGCGATTGAATCGGTCATTGATATCACGACTGTTGCCCCTGGCGATGCTGCCGTAGCCGATCTTTGTAAGGCTTACGACATCGATCCCAAAACCGCGGTATCTCCTTTTAAGATGCAGTGGGAAGGGCAATCAGACTGGGATGAGGGGGCTGAAGTACTGAAAGGGGCTTGCATTTTAGTGCCTGTGCCCGACCCAGTGCAGCCCAATCGAGGCAAGCTTTTGCGCGATCAAGGCTACGCCGAGACCATGGCAGCGGCAGGAGAATACCATTTGACCGAAGACGGTACCTTTGTGCTGACCACGGCCTATGACCGGGCAGCGGCTGAGGAAAAAATTTGGTTTGTGACGCCTAACTTGCGGTGTCGAGTTTCTCTCATTAAAACCAGTGCTGGAACAGGTGTCGTCACGGCTTCATTTTCGTCAGAAATTCGTCAGTCATGATGGCATCTAATCGTGATCTAGTTACCCTAGCGCAGTGGATGGCTGGGGATTTTAGTAACTCTCAACAGGCCGCTGCCAACCCCAGGGAGTATGCCCATATCCACGTCTTCTTTCGTCCGTTAGCCGTTGAGTTTTTTGCTGGCATTGGGTTTTATTCAGAGCAGGTGTATGACCACGATTTATGGACACCTTACCGCCAAGGGATTCATCGTTTGGTTGAGCAAGGCGATCATATCTACATTGAAAACTATGGTTTAACGGATCCGATCCGGTACGCAGGGGCGGCTCGTGAACCTAGTATTCTCAAAACAATTACGTTGGACTGTATTACTCGACGTGAGCACTGTTCAATGGTTTTTAGGCGTGAGGATAATAAGTTCGTTGGATGTGTAGAACCCGGTAACTTATGTTTGATCAATAAGCGGGGATGTCAAACCTATCTAGTCAGTGATGTAGAAATTACAGAAACGACCTGGGCTAGTCTAGATAGGGGCTTAGACGTGAACACCCATGAACAAGTCTGGGGTTCTGAACATGGTTCGTTGAAGTTTGAAAAACAGGAGAGCTTCGCCCATGAAGTCCCAACCTCCTTATGAAGACGCTGTGGCAGTCCTGGAAACTGAAGCGATTACAATGCTGCCTCCAGAAGCTCAGAAGAAAATGCAGGGCTGGATTCGTAGCCGTCATCTCATTTGTTCAGGAAACTTCTTTGTTTTCGAGACAATGGATTACGGCATGATTGAGCGGTTCTCAACTTGTGTTTCGGCCTTGGGGGGCACTGTGATTGCCGTTGACACCACGGGTAAGGTTTGGATAGGCAACCATCGTCAGGTGTTGCTCTATCAAGTGAAGGCGAGCCTACACACCCCAAACCACAAACTCAAACAATACTGGATAAAATACGGCAATTTTCGCACTCGGTTTGATGTCAACAGTTAGTCTTCAACGGGTTAATAACTGCACACCGACGACCATGGCGATCAGACCCAAGATTTTGTAGACATCGATGGGGCGTACAGTTGAGCCAAACCAGCCGTAGTGGTCAATTAAGGCAGCGGCAATTAACTGAGTTGCAATAATCAGGGTGAACCCCGTCGCGAGACCCATGCGCGGCCCGACATAACCGATCGATCCAACAATCACGATGCCCAATAACCCAGTGCTTGCGGCGTACCAGGGGACGTCTTTCCAGTTAGCAAGCTGCACTCCGCCGGTCAACGGGACCAGTAAAAGTATCACCAAGCCAGACGTCCCAAATGTGATTAGCAAACTCATACGGCTACCAATGGTCTGCTCCATCAGACCCATAAATTGTCCTTGCAGGGTTATGGCAACGCCGCCAAGCATGGCTAAAAAGATTAAAAAAGTCGCTTGCCACATGATGGGGAAACAGGAATAAATAACGGGTTTGCTTTACCCCTGAGACTCTGGCCCCTTTACCCCTGACGAACTGCAACAGGAAGCGGGACATCGCCAGAAAACCAGGGGCGTGGATAGAAGAGTAGCGGAAATGACCACTATCTCGGAAGATGGTCTAAGGAAAACGAAGCTTAGTAACACTTTATTACCCCCCTTATCTAAATTTTTACATGGGGTTTGTTCGTTCTCAAGACACACAGCCAGAGCAGCTTTTGGCATTGGCGCTGGGCGCTGGAGCAGAAATGGCCGAGGTGTTCCAATCTCGCGTCTTGTCTCGTCCGGTCTATTTTGAGGCCAATCGTCTTAAACAGCTCGAAAGCTCTGAAGTTGAAGGTATTGCCCTGCGATTATGGCATCAGGGTCGGCCGGGCTTGGCCGTGGCTTACGGTCAGGTCGACCCCCAGGTGTTGGTGGATAAAGCGATCGCGCTGAGTCAGCTCAACCCCGTGGAAATCGCTGAGCTCACGATAGGAGACCCAAGCGTCTATGCTGATTTGGGTCAAGCAGTGGATGTAAAGGTCTTGGTGTCTTGGGGGCAAGACGCGATTGATCGGGTTCGTCAGGTTTATCCAGAGGTGATTTGTGAAGCGGAACTAGAATGCGATGTTGAAACGACACGCATTGTCAATTCCCTAGGCCTGGACTGTAGCTATAGCGATACAACGCTAAGCGGTTACCTATCGGCGGAATGGGTGCGGGGGGATGATTTTCTCAGCGTCGGGGATGGTCAAACCTGTCGCGATCGCTTGGATCCTGCCCATCTTGCAGAGCAAGTGCTGCAAAGGTTACGCTGGGCCGACAATACAGTCTCACCTCCGATCGGACGGGTGCCTGTGCTATTTACGGCTAAGGCCGCAGATATGCTGTGGGGGACGGTGCAGGCAGCCCTCAGCGGTAAGCGGGTCATGGAGCGGTCTTCTCCCTGGAGCGATCGCTTGGGAGAGCAGGTCACTGCCCCTCAACTGACGTTTTCTCAACAGCCCGAGGTTGGCCCCTTTAGCTGCCCCTTCGATGACGAGGGCACACCGACTCAGCCTTTAGTGTTTATCGAAAACGGTGTACTGCGGCTGTTTTATACCGATCGCACCGTGGGCCAACAATTGGGCGGCGGCTCCACAGGCAACGGCTTTCGTCCAGGATTAGGCAGCTACCCGACGCCGAGTTTATTCAATAGCTTGATTCAGCCCGGCAGGCGATCGCTCCAGCAGCTGATTGCCAGTTTGGACGAAGGGTTGATCGTCGATCAAATGCTGGGCGGTGGGGCTGGTATTTCCGGCGATTTTTCGGTGAATGTAGAACTGGGCTACCGGATTCATCAGGGAGAAATTCAAGGGCGCATCAAAGACACGATGGTGGCAGGCAACGTTTATACCGCACTCAAACATCTAGTCGAACTGGGGGGCGATGCCGAGTGGAACGGGTCATGCTATACGCCGTCGGTGATTGTTGAGGGGTTATCGACTATTGGGCGGTGATAAAGGAACCAGTTGATGTCAGTGATTGACGCCAGTGTCCGGCGGTTTCCATGAATTTGTCTAGACGATTGCGCCAGCTATTGGGGTATAAGCGGGTCGCGATCGCAGAGGCCTGTTTGATTGGCGTCGTCTCTGGGTTATCTGCCGTCTTTCTGAAGCAGGGTATTGAGTGGTTGACGCAATGGCGCATTGATCAAGATCAAGTGGATCACGCCTGGTATCTACTGCCCATGATGGGGATGTTGGGCGCTTGGGGGGCGGGGTGGCTGGTGCAACAGTTCGCGCCAGAAGCTTCGGGTAGCGGTATCTCTGGCATCAAAGCGGTGTTAGCCCACAAGGCAGTTGCCCTCAATTTACGGGTAGCGGTGGTGAAACTCATTAGCACTGTAATGGCTTTAGGGTCAGGGCTTTCCTTAGGCAGACAAGGGCCCACGGTGCAAATTGGTGCGGCTTTAGCCGCCCAACTTAGCCGCTGGGTGCCCACCTCTCCTGAATACCGTCAGCAGTTAATTGCCGCTGGGGCAGCAGCAGGATTGGCGGCGGGGTTCAACGCACCGATTGCTGGGGTGCTGTTTGTGGTAGAAGAATTGCTGCAAGATTTTTCAGGCTTAACCTTGGGCAGCGCTATTCTCGCCTCGTTTATTGGGGCGGTGGTGTCGCGGCTGCTCGGGGGGCAGGGGCTTAATCTCAGTATCACCACCCTACAGACAGGTCTGGTGGTGCAAGACTTGCCGTTTCTAATGTTACTAGGGGCGTTAGCGGGCCTACTGGGAGCATTTTTTAGTCGCGGGATTTTTGCCAGCCTGAGTTTTTTTCGCGCCATGACTGGGGTGTCGATGCCCTGGCGAATTGGGCTCGCGGGGTTAATTACTGGACTGGTGGGCGTGTTGTTGCCGATCGCAGCTCAAGACAACACAGGGCTGCGAGATTTTTTAGTGACTGGGTCAGCCCATTGGCACATCATTGCGATCGCGTTTGTGGTCAAGTTTGGTCTCACCCTATTGGCCTATGGGTCAGGGGCGCCGGGCGGTATCTTTGCCCCAGCCCTAGTATTGGGGTCAGCCCTGGGGTGCTTGGTCAGCGCTGGGGCTCAAATCCTACATGACTGGTCGGGGTTGACCATGGCCAGCGGAGAATTTGCTAACGCTACCACCTATGCGCTAACGGGCATGGGGGCATTCTTTAGCGCAGTAACGCGGGTGCCAATCACAGCCATCGTGATCGTGTTTGAAATGACGGCAGATTTTAATTTAGTGCTGCCGTTGATGATCGGCTCGGCGATCGCTTATCTGATCTCTGACCGCATTTCACCGGGGTCAATCTATACTCGATTGCTGGCTTGGCAAGGGATAGAACTTGACCTGACGGCAACCACAAGCAACCCCTGGGCCAATTTGACTGCCGACGATTTGATGCAGCGCCGGGTCGAGACCCTGACCAGTACAATGCCATTACCCGAGGCAATTCAGGCTTTTTCGCGATCGCATCACCGGGGGTTTCCCGTATTAGAAGACGGTAAGCTGGTGGGCATCGTCACCCAAAGCGACCTGAGCAACGCCGATCGCCGCCAAGGCCACCTCAACCTGGCAGACATCATGACCCCCCATCCGGTGACGGTGAGTCCAGAGGCGTCGCTGACCCAAGTCTTGCACCTGTTAAACAAGCTCAAAGTAAGCCGTTTGCCCGTGACTGACGGCCCCAAGCTAATCGGTATTATCACGCGGGGCGACATCATTCGGGCCGAATCTGATCAAATTAGCGGCAAGGCCATGGAAGCAGGGCCCCAAGCAGAACCCTCCTATGTGGTTTATCAAACCCGAGCCCCAGCGACAGGCCGGGGACGATTGCTGCTGCCTCTGAGCGATCCGACCACAGCCCATTTGCTGATCCAAACCGCGATCGCGATTGCCCAGTTTCACCGATACGAACTGGAATGTGTCCACGTGGTGCAGGTGCCCCGTAGCGCTTCCCCAGCGGAAGTCGCGGTAGATGTTGAACCCGGTCGACGGCTGCTGACCCAAGCTCAGCAGTGGGGCGAAAAGGCCGGTCTGTCTGTGCATACCCAAGTGCGCACTGGCCATGAAGTCGGGCAACCCTTGCTCGAAGTGATTAAGGAACGGCACATTGATCTGATGGTGATGGGTTGGCAGCGACAAACGCAGACCCCAGGACGGGTATTGGGGGTCGTGGTCGATACGATCATTCGCCAGGCCCCCTGTGATGTGGTGCTGCTACGTCCAGGGAGGCGTCCGCCTAATTTTCAAAATTGGTTAGTCCCGGTGGCCGGTGGCCCAAACGTTCGCCGCGCCATGGAACTATTGCCCAGCTTGATCAATCTCAATCACCAACCCGATGTCCGGCTTTGCCATGTGTCCTCAAAAGCGCCTTCGTCAACAACCCAGCGTTATCTGACCCAGGCGGCCCAGCGGCTTGAATCCCAGATTCCGGTTCCGGTGAATCGAGTCACCCTGCAACATCCCCAAATCGCTGAAGCGGTGGTGAATCTTGCGGAGCAAACCCATCGAGATACGATCTTGCTAGGCGCGAGTCGGGAAGGGTTGTTGAGCCAGGTACTCCATGGCAATATTCCGGTCACCATTGCCCAACACACGACTTGCACGGTAGTGCTCGTGCGGCAGGTTAGTCGCTGAGCAAGGCGTATCCGGAGAGGGGATAGGTGCGTTTGTAGGATAGGTAAGGGGGTGCATCTCACTGTCGATCACTTAGGAAACAGGGTTGCATGAACCTCAGATATTTGCAGCGTTGGCGGCGGCAAATTGCCCATTCGCCTAGGTTTGGGGCGATCGCTACCACAGCGATCGCAGCCTTTGCATTGGGCAGTTTGACCTTGGGTACCAATGCATTGGGGCTGTTTCAAGCGCTAGAGCTAAAAGTTTTCGATCGCATGGTGAGGCTGCGGCAACAGTGGATGCCCGATACCCTTGATGCTCGCATCTTGGTCGTGGGCATTACCGATGAAGACATTGAGACCCTAGACCGCTACCCCATCAGTGATCAAACTTTGGCCGATGCTCTGGCCATCTTACAAGCCCATAATCCAGCTGTCGTTGGCCTTGACCTGTATCGGGACGTGCCCCAGCAGCCAGGGCGAGCCGCACTGATTCAACAAATCCAAGCGAGTCAGGTGGTCGTGATTCGTAAGCTGGGGGACAGCATTAATGCCGGTACCCCAGCTCCCCCTGAAGTCGATCCGGCCTTGGTCAGTTTCAACGATTTTGTGACCGATAGCGACGGCATTGTCCGACGCAATTTGCTGTTTTCTGCAACAGATAACAGTGCCGATGCCCCAGTCCTGTCGTCCTTTAGTCTGCAACTGGCGCTGCGATACCTGGCTCTCCAAGGGATTGAGTCTAAACCTTGGCCCCACAATCCCGAGGTCATGCAACTGGGTAAAGCCGTGGCGTTACCCCTCCATCGAGGATTTGGAGGTTATCAAACCATTGATGCCTTGGGTTATCAAATTTTGCTTGATTATCGCAGTGATGCCGAGCCCGGTCGTCATCTCAGTTTGATGCAGGTGCTTCGACAAGACTTTGATCCCAGCTGGGTTGAGGGCCAAATTATCTTGATTGGAGCGGTTACGCCCAGCGCTAAGGATGTGTTTTATACCCCCTTTTCGGCTGGGGCCCGCGATCAATCGCTGATGCCTGGGGTCAACATTCATGCTCAGATGGTCAGTCACTTACTGGATGCTAGCCTGGGCGATCGACCGTTATGGTCAACCTGGTCTAATTGGGGCATTGTGCTCTGGGTCTATGGCTGGGCAGTGTTGGGCGGCAGCTTAGTCTGGACAACACGTCACCCTGCCTTATTGGTACTGCTGCAAATTGGCACCCTCGGTAGCCTAGTCTTAGTTGGGGGCACAATCTTTCTGAATTATTATTGGGTGCCGCTCGTTGGACCGCTGGTGGCCAGCGTGGGGGCTAGTGCCACTGTTCTGGCCTACCGAGCTCAGCAATCCTATCGACAACGGCAGATGATGCTGGTGCTGTTGGGTCAAAGTACCTCTCCCGAAATTGCCGCCGCGCTCTGGGACAACCGCGATCGCTTGGTAAAATCCGGCAAACTTCCGGGTCAGCGGCTAACGGCAACGATGCTGTTTACAGACATTAAAGGTTTTAGCACCATCGCCGAAAAAACTTCCCCCGAGCAACTCTTGGACTGGTTGAATGAATACCTCAATGCCATGGCCACAGAAATTCAGACCTACCACGGCATTATCAACAAGTTCACCGGAGATGGGTTACTTGCGGTGTTTGGGGTACCATTGGCACGCCAAACCCCCCAAGACATTGGCCAAGACGCTCAAGCTGCAGTCGCCTGTGCTCTCGCGATGGGGGCGCGGCTTGAAGAACTCAATCAGCGATGGCAAAGCCGACAAATGCATCCGCTGAAAATGCGCGTGGGCATTTTTACTGGGCCGGTGGTGGTGGGTAGCTTGGGGGGGCGCGATCGCTTGGAATATGGCGTTATCGGCGATAGTGTTAACATCGCTTCCCGCTTGGAAAGCTGTGAGAAGGAACGCCATAGTCGCACCTGTCGCATCTTGATTGGACATGACACGCTGATCTATCTGCGAGATCAGTTTGTGTTAGAAAGTTGGGGTGAGTTACTGCTTAAGGGACGAACTCAACCGATCGAAGTCTATCAAGTCCTCTCGCGGCGAGATGATCCAGAAAAACTCCGCCAATAGCCTCCAGATCAGCCGTTCTTGACCTCACTTGTGTGATTTTGTGTTGTCTTCCAGGATGTGATCTATAGGCACTGTTATTTGCAAATAGATCGGATATTATGGCGTCCAGAGCGTTGATTATCATGGCGTTTAGGCAACAATGCTATCAACGCGAGTTGCTTTATCTCGCTGATAAGCTTAGTCGACCTCCTGTTACTTTTGTCTGCTATCCAGGTTGGAGAAGATCGTGACTATTTACGTTGGTAATCTGTCTTTTCAAGCAACTGAAGACGACTTGATGGATGTTTTCAATGAATACGGGAAAGTCAATCGTATTAGCTTACCCATCGATCGTGAGTCAGGACGAAAGCGAGGCTTCGCCTTCGTTGAAATGGAAGATGAAACAAAAGAAGATGCTGCTATCTCTGAATTAGACGGGGCTGAGTGGCTGGGGCGAGAACTGAGGGTCAACAAAGCAAAACCCCGAGAAACCAATAGTAGTTCTAGGCCCAATAACTTTTCTAGAAATCCACTTTAGAATGCTGATATAGACCTCCAGGGTGCTTTTGAAAAAAGCTCACCCTGTTTGAGGTGCCTTTTCACGCCACGTTTCTAGGCAATACGTTGCCTAGAGGCTTACTTTGCGTTGCTGAATCGAGAGATGAATTTGCAAAAGCGATGCACTCTGCATTGCCCCCTTTTCATATATGCCCAGAGGGCTTTAAGCTACTTTTCTGGTATGCCCCTTGGGCTATATTCTGGGGGACTTTCAAAGGTTTGTTCCCCCCAGAATTGGGGGGCTAAGGGGGACTAAATCATACCGCTATTCAGCAACGCTTTTATTTATTGTCAGACTGCCCTACTAATAGATTTCCTATTGCTAAAAGAGGGTGGTAACTCTCTTTTAGCGGCACCCCATTACAGAGGCAGTGTAAGTGTTTCCTTCTGCTTCTATACCGCCCACACGCAAGTTAACTTGAAATGGATTCTCGCCAACGCGGGATGGGACACTAATCTCCAAGGGTTCGTTTTCGACTAGGTTAATTGAACGACGACTGTAGGGCATATCGACTGTGTTGTCACTATACTTTAGGTTGACGTCGATGTCATAGATAGTACCGTCAGTCGAGACGACCGTTGCTACAAACTCAGTGAAATTGCCATTGCTCGGCACAATAAAATCGGTGTTCCAGTTGCTTTGCAACACGAATAGTCCGGGCGGTGAGACAACTTTGGTAACTTCAGTACTTTCTCCTTCGACCACGCCTAAGGGCACGCAACTTTGCGCTTGAGCTTTGGAAGTCGGTATAAAACTAACGGTTGCGATCGCAGCCATAACCATAGCACCCACAGCCAGCGACTTGTGACTCTGAGGCATCAGAGACAGTGGGGTAGATTGATTTGAATCAATAGACATTTTCAAGACGCTTAATTCAATAATTAATACATACCATGCTCAAATTGGATATTGTGACTACCACATCCAATTTGTAACTTGACGATTTTCCTTGATTAATAATTTATCAGATTTAATCTTGGAAAAAGCTTAATCCGTCTTAATTGCTAATGAACGTCTGAAGAAACTTTAAAGCGCAAAAAGCGCCTCCGGTGGGAGACGCTTTCAGGACTAACTCAGACTAGCTGAGCAGCAATGACTACCCAATCAGCTCAGGTGCCTCAGCCGCAGCCAAGTCGAGGGGGAAGTTGTGCGCATTGCGCTCATGCATCACTTCCATACCCAGGTTCGCCCGGTTGATCACGTCAGCCCAGCTACCAATCACACGACCCTGTGAGTCGATGACA
>JBCBZT010000016.1:0-136686 GCA_039815185.1 Cyanobacteria bacterium P01_A01_bin.123
AGCAGCATGAGTTTCAGACAATAGCCATTTATTAAAGAAGGGTTAGGCGTTGACGTTAGCCTATGGATACTCAAGGATATATCGCGGCAAGAAACGATCTGATGAATCGGCTTGAGGCGTTTAACCAATACCGTTCACTCCTGTTTGCGATCGCCTATCGCATGCTCGGTAGCATCATGGATGCCGAAGACATGGTGCAGGACACCTTCCTCCGCTGGCAGCAAACGTCTGACCCAACCGTTAGATCTACCAAAGCCTATCTCACCACGATCGTCACCCGTTTGTGTATTGATCGCCTACGTTCAGCCCGTGTCCAGCGAGAACAATATGTCGGCCCCTGGCTTCCCGAACCCGTTGTTACTGAACAATCGACTGACCCGATCACTACAGTCGAGTTGGCCGATTCTTTGACGATGGCGTTTCTAGTCTTGCTAGAGCGATTATCGCCATTGGAACGGGCTGTCTTTTTGCTGCGGGAAGCCTTTGACTACGATTACAAAGAAATTGGTCAGATCGTCGAAAAAAATACGGCAAATTGTCGGCAAATTGCGCGACGGGCGCGTCAGCATCTAGCCGATCAGCGCCCCCGTTTTCAAACCTCACGCCAACAGCAAGAACAGCTCACCCAAAAATTTATGCTGGCTTGTCAAAAAGGTGATTTACACGGCCTACTCAACCTGCTCGCAGAAGACATTACCCTATGGTCTGACGGCGGGGGGCAAGTTGTGGCCTTGCTTAAGCCGCTACAAGGTGCTGCTAAGGTAGCAGGCTTCTTACGCGCAATCTACCGCCGCAACCACAAACAGGGTCTGATTTATGACGTTGAGCTTGCACAGGTTAATGGTCAACCCGGCATCCTCTATCGTCTCAACGGCAATACTGAAACTGTGGTCGCGGTTGATATTGCCGATAATCGAATTCAAGCGCTCTATTTTATGAGGAATCCAAACAAGATGAAACAAATTTTCTCAGAAGAGATTGCGGCAATGATCACTCAAAATCCACACAATGATCAATAAATTCACTAGTTATCTAGTTTTCTGTAGGCTCTAGCCGAAGTACTCAGCCAAATGAAGGCGGCAACAGTTAGCGGTAGCAGGCTAAAGAATGCCCCAGCAAATAAGGGATGCTCCCTGAGGGTAGGTAAAGCTGCGATCGCAAATATAACCAACCCGCAGTAAATTAACCCTGCGACAGGGATAATCAATAGTAAACGGATCGCTTGCTCATCAGCATTAATCGCACTTTGGTCTTGTATTTTTGCCACAAATTAGAGTTCCTTCAACAAAACTTCTTCCCATGCAGGGACATCATTTATCCTTGAGCCAAAGACTCAATCTCTCCATCGAATAGGGTTTTAACGTACCTATACAATTTTAGGCGCTGAACCCGTTACGTAAACTAATACTAGTCGTAGAATTTATGCCTAACGAAAAGGATAGGAAGTGCTTTCAAGCCATGATAGCTGCACCCTAAATCTGGTAACTCCCTAGCAAAAATAACAGTTCTACCTATAAACAAGATTTTTAATCCTTCAAAATGCTTCTTGCTTTAATATGACTGGTCGTATTTTATTAGAATAAAACTACAGTCAAGATCATGATTTTTCCAAACAATACCCAAATCAGCGAGTGGCTATATGGCTAGTGTGCAAGAGAAGCGTACCGCGACCAAACCAATCTGCTTAATCACTGGGGTTGGCGAGGGCACAGGCAGCGCGATCGCCCGTCGATTTGTCCAAGGGGGATATCAGGTGGCGATGATTGCCCGCGATCGCGATCGCCTGCAAAAACTTGGGCACGAAATGGCTGATGCTAAGGCTTACGTCTGCGATGTGGGTGACTTGGACGCGCTGCTGGTTACCCTCGATCGCATTTGTGTCGACATGGGCACGCCATCGGTTATGGTCCACAACGCCGTTAGCGCCACCTTTGGCACCTTTTTAGATGCTGACCCCGCCGCTTTAGAGCGAAACTTTCGGGTCAATACCACCGCCTTGCTCTATCTCGCTCGCGCCTTAGCGCCCGCGATGATCAAAGCCAAACAGGGTGCCATTGTCGTCACAGGCAATACTGCTGCTTTAAGAGGCATCCCCACCTACGCCCTATTTGCACCCACCAAAGCAGCACAGCGGATTTTGTCTCAATCCCTAGCCCGTGAGTTGGGGCCAAAGGGAATCCATGTTGCTTACGTTACGATCGATGCAGCGATCGCAACACCCTGGTCACGCAACCAGCCGGTTCAGGGCCTCAACACTGAACCGTTGAATCAGCATCAAAGTCTAGCTGAGGGTTTTTTCAGTCAACCAATCGATATTGCAGCAGAAATATTTCACATCGTCCATCAACCGCCCTCAGCATGGTCTTTTGACGTAGAGATTCGTCCTTTTAGCGAAAAGTGGTAGGCAAACCATGCATATCTTCATTCTTACCCTCGGTTCACGGGGTGATGTTCAACCCTATGTTGCCTTGGGCAAAGGTTTAAAAAACGCAAGCCATCAGGTCACCCTATGCACCAGTGCCCGATTTGAATCCTTCATTACCGCCCATGGTTTGAATTATGGCTACATGAACGATGAAATGATGGCGCTGATGGATTCAGCACAGGGTCGGGATTTGATGGAAAATACGACTAACCTCTGGGAAATCATCAAAGCCACGCGCAAAATGTCCCAACAAGTGGCACCGATGCAGCATAGGATGCTCCAAGACAGTTGGAAGGCAGCTGAAGCAGCAAATCCTGATTTGATCATCTTTCATCCCAAAGCCTATGGGGGGCCTCATTTTGCTGAAAAGCTAGGCATCCCCGTTATTATGGCAGTTCCCCTACCCATGCTGGTCCCCACAGCAGAACACCCAAACGTGGGTTTCCCGGCTTTGCCGCTCGGCGGGTGGTACAACAAACTGACCTATCAGCTTGTCAATACCCTCATGACTTTCTCCGCTGGTAAACCCGTCAAAGCCTGGCGACAAGCCCATCATCTACCCCGCCAAGCAAGGTTTGATATTTTGCATACCCAGACTGGCAAGCAGATTCCGGTATTGCATTGCTATAGCCGACACGTTGCCCCTGAACCGAACGATTGGCCTGATGGGGTAGTGGCTATCGGCTACTGGTCTTTAAATCAACAGGATACTTGGCAACCCTCCAGCGAACTCCAAGATTTTTTGGCGGCAGGCAGCCCGCCTGTTTATGTCGGATTTGGCAGTATGGCAGGGCGCAATCCGGAGCGGTTGACGCAAATCGTGATCGATGCCCTACAGCAGGCTGACGTCAGAGGCATTATTGCCACAGGTTGGGGCGGATTAACCATAGATGCTTTGCCAGAAAACATTTTCAAAATTGATCAGGCTTCCCACGATTGGCTATTCCCCAAGATGGCAGCAGTCGTTCACCATGGTGGGGCGGGCACCACTGCCGCAGGCCTACGAGCTGGCCGCCCGACGGTTATTTGTCCGTTCTTTGGCGATCAACCATTTTGGGGACAGCGGGTTCATGCGTTGGGGGTGGGGAGTAAACCCATTCCGCAAAAGAAATTGACGGTTGAGACGCTAGCGACAGCTATCCGAGAAGTCACCACAAATCCAAATATTCGGCAAAAAGCTGAGGTGCTTGGTGAAACGCTGCGTCAAGAAGAGGGGATCGAAAGGGCAATTGGGTTCATAGAATCCGTCGGAAAAACTTAAGCCGTGAAGATGGCTGCATCAAGCCATCAATAGCCTAGTAGATGCAACACCATGAGACATTGCAAATATTAAAAGACGACTGGTCGTAGAAAGTTTGAACAACCAAGTTAGAGCGCTACAAGAAGTGTAAGAACTCTTCATCTAGTCAAGAGCTTCATTTATTCATTAGTCAAGATTTATACAGATAAATACGAAGAATAAGGAGAAAAGTCCATGCAAATTGCCAACGACATCACTCAACTCATCGGTCGAACGCCGCTGGTGCAGCTAAACCGTATTCCTCAATCAGAGGGGTGTGTCGCCCAAATCGTAGTCAAACTAGAAAGCATGAATCCAGCGGCTTCGGTGAAAGATCGTATCGGGGTCAGTATGATCCGTGCGGCTGAAAATGCTGGGATCATCACGCCAAGAAAAACCGTGTTGGTAGAACCCACTTCTGGTAATACTGGCATTGCCCTAGCGATGGTTGCTGCCGCTAAGGGTTACCACATCATTCTGACTATGCCTGAAACCATGAGTTTAGAGCGTCGCAAGATGCTCCAAGCTTATGGGGCAGAACTGGTTCTGACGCCGGGCGATCAGGGTATGAAGGGCGCGATCGCCAAAGCCCAAGAAATTGCAGCCCAGCTTCCTAATGCCTTTATGCCCCAACAGTTTGATAACCCTGCCAATCCCCAAATCCATCGGGAAACCACCGCAGAAGAGATTTGGGCTGATACCGACGGTCAGGTAGACATGGTAGTCGCTGGGGTTGGTACGGGGGGGACCATCACGGGCATTGCGGAGGGATTAAAAGCCCGAAAAGCGAGTTTTCAAGCGATTGCAGTGGAGCCAGAAAATAGCCCGGTACTTTCTGGTGGCCGTGCGGGTCCCCACAAAATTCAGGGCATTGGCGCGGGCTTTGTACCCTCAGTCCTGCGCGTTGATTTGATTGACCAAATCATTCAAGTGTCTGATGATTCTGCTATTGCCTTTAGCCGTCGTTTGGCTCGAGAAGAGGGATTACTCTCTGGCATCTCGTCTGGAGCTGCTGTGGCTGCGGCTGTGCAAATGGGTCAACGTCCTGAAAATGCTGACAAATTAATTGTCGTCATCCAGCCCAGCTTTGGTGAGCGCTACCTCAGTACTGTGCTCTTCAAAGACTGGGAGTCCATTGACCCGGTTCTGCTTCCCAATGCTATACCCTCGGACTATCAAACTCCCTTGCCGGTTACTCATCCCTTACCTAAACGCTAATGCTGGGCTAGCCCCTCGGTCTTCTTTGAACCTTCACAGTATGCATCCGAAAACCCCACAGACATACTTGAAGGAAAAACTAAGCAGATAGCCCACTTTGACTATCAAGTGAGTAACTATGATCCTATCTCGTATTTCTCAATCCATTGCGATCGCCACTGTTGCCAGTCTGCCGATGGCAATGTTGGGAACCTCTGCAGCCCTTGCAGAAGAGGTTGTTGCGTTCAAATCTCATATTTCTCGCGCCGTTGCGATCGCCACCGTTGCCGATCTGCCCACAAATCTGTTAGCTACCTCTACAGCTCTTGTCGACGCTAAAGCTGCCAAAACCCAGACAGAAGACTCAGTATTTATCATGATCAACAATACTAGTGTTGACATGCTCGAATTCTACGCCTCTCCTTCGGATGTCGATACTTGGGAAGAAGACATCTTCGAGGGTTATGTTCTAAGTGCTCAAGGGGGCAAGGTAGAAGTGACTATCGAAGATGATGGTCGGGGTTGTATATACGACTTCTTGGCAATCTTTGCTGATGGTGATGAAGTCGATGAGGAGCAGATTAATATCTGTGAAACAACAGAATATACCTATGCTGAATATTGATTTAGTAACTGGCTATTAAACGCGTCAAATATTTCCCCTGCGGTTTCCGCTTAAGAGCGATGCCATAGGGGAAATATCATTAAAATTACGGGGCATTCCTCAGAAGTTATGGGTCATGATTACGCTGCGAGATTATGAGAAATCAGACGTTGAGAGATTAGTAGCTCTGGCCAATAACCAGCATGTGTCGCGGTATTTAATTGACACATTCCCCTATCCCTACACGTTGCAAGATGCAGAGTGGTGGATTGAGATTGGTGCAAGGGCAAATAATGCAGTCACCAAAGTTATCCAGTACAACGGAGAATTTGTTGGCAGCGTCGGCATTGCCCCGCAAGTCGGCTGGAAGCGTCACGTAGCAGAGATTGGCTATTGGATCGGTGAAGCTTATTGGGGGCAAGGTATTACAACCGACGCTTTGAGTCTCATGACTGACTATGCCACGTCGCAACTCAACTGTAAAAAGCTATTTGCACCCGTACTTGGGCCAAATCAAGCATCCATGCGAGTGCTTGAAAAATGCGGTTACGAACTTGAAGGTATTTTGAAATCCGAAGTCTTCAAAGACGGCAACTATTTCGATTTGCATCACTATGCGTGGTTCCCAGCCTTGCTGCTGTAGCTCTTTTTTATTCCTGGGCGAGGTTTAGTTGCTGTCCGGCGGCATATAATCCTGCCAAGCTTAACCAGCCTTTTTTTATTCCTGGGCTAGGTTTAGTTGCTGTCCTGCAGCATATAATCCTGCTAAGCTTAACCAGCCCAAGATGTTAATTCGAGCGTCGAAGATGGGTACGTCAAACAAGCAGAACAGACAAATCCCTAGAAAAGCAAGACCATAACCAATAAAGACGCCGTTCCCAGCGATCGCTTTTATCGGCTGAATTATCCCTCGCACCCCGCGATAGCATAGACGACCAATAATGCCCGTGAAAGCTAGGGTAGTCGGTAGGCCTGCTTCTGCCGCCAGAGTAATCCAAAAATTATGGGCATGGTTGATGTTGGCATAATTAGGAACGCTGTCAGGCACGTACATGAGTTTATAGCTGCCCAACCCCCAACCTGATAAGGGACGCTGCTGCATATAGTCCCAGGCAAACTGCCAAACCAGAACACGGGGATCGTGGGTGAAAATCCCCAAACTGACGGTGCGTCCACCAATGCCCATCACCCCAACGACCAAGACCAAGGTGATGACACTGCCTAGGCCTGCAATCGCGACAAACCTGTGGCGACGGGCAATTAAGCCAAAGCACACGATCTGAATCGCCACAATTAAAATGCCGTTTCGAGACCCGGCAAAGAAAATTCCTGCCAAGACCAAAGCCAGGGCAGCCCCGATACCGAGCCACTCCCTCCGAGTACCCAAAGGCTGCCCAGAACGGTGCTGATTCAGGCGATGGAGCACAAGGCCTAACACCAGGCCAAACACCATGATCAAAAAGCAAGCCATGATGTTGGGATGGTGGAACATCATATAGGCTCGATGTCCGTAGTGGCGTTGGTAAAAGTCTTGCCAGCGATCGCTTTGCGCAAGCTTTGCCATCATTGCCGGGCTGCGTAACCAATATTCAACCCCCGCCAACAGATTAATGGGCACCGTTGCCAACAATAACCCCATAGCCCAACGATCCAGCGTGACTACGGGCGATTTTGCCTCACCCAAAAACACGCAGAAGGTAGTAAATAGGACAAAAAACGGTAAAAAGTTAGCCAGTTGCAGCAGTGCCTCACCACGGAAGCTCGCCCACACGGCGTTGAAACTTAGCAGCACCGCTAGCAGCACAAATCCTTGATGCCACAACTGCGATCGCACCGCCGGGCCATTACGATAAATGACCAACCCCATAAACAGCGTTAGTCCTGCCAGCCCTAAATAAATCACATAGGGCAACAGCACCAAACTGACCAAAACCAACCCGCTCAAAAAGCGGTATTGGTTAGCCAGTGTCAGAATTGAAAAAGATTTAGTATGCGCCATCTCCCATCACTACGACCCAAACTGTACGCATCAGGATGTAAAGGTCGAGCCAGATAGACCAGTTTCGCACATAGTAAGCATCCAGATTCACTCGCTCACCATAGCTCACATCGCTACGCCCGGACACTTGCCACAACCCTGTAATCCCTGGCAGTACCTGCAAATACAGGTCAAATTTCTCTTCGTAACGCCAAACTTCGTCATCCACAATCGGGCGCGGGCCCACTAAACTCATCTGACGCCTTAAAACATTCCAAAGCTGCGGCAATTCATCTAGGCTAGTGCGCCTTAAAAAGCGGCCAATCCGAGTCACCCGAGGATCTTGTTTGAGCTTGTGATCCCTCACCCAGGTTTCCCATTGATCGGGATTATCCTTCAAATAACGCAGTAAGACCTGATCACTATTACCGCGCATTGAACGGAACTTCCAAGCCTTAAAGTACCGACCATTACGGCCAATTCGGGTCTGCCCGTAGAAAATAGGGCCTGGCGAATCAAGTTTGACGATCAATGCAATCAGGGCAATCAAAGGCAACAGCACAATGCCTAACACCACTGTCAAGCCGTAATCAATCAGCGTCTTGACCAACCTCGGCCCCGGCAACAATAGCTGTTGTCGAATCTCTAACCCTAAAATACCGCCCAAATCCCGCGCGGCTATCCATAAACTGGCCATGCCAAACAAATCGGGAATAATCAGCATGTGGTGAAAGGTTTGGCCGTAACGCCCCAGCAGCTTCAACAGCTTTTCGCGGGGAACACCAGGCATTGCCGCGATCGCATAGGGAATGTATTGCTCCTGGGCAATTGTGGGTGCCATCGCTAAACCTCCTAGCACCGGCACCCCCTCTACGTTCCCCTGCTTTTTAGGATCATCATCCAAAATGGCGACAGGTTTCAAACCCAACCCAGGTTTTCGGTGCAGCATCCGAATCACCATATGCCCGGTCTTTCCAGCCCCTAGCACCAGCACTGGGTAGCCCCACCACTGTCGTCGTTCAAAACATCGTCTCAAGATCAACCGAGTGATTAACACCGCAAAAATTGAGAACCCCCAAGCCATGAGGAAGATGCCCCGAGAATAGGCTTCTCCTTCCTTGAACAAAAAAATTGCGGCAGAGAGACACAGATAAATTAAGGTTGTCGTTAAACAAGTGCGCCGCAGTTCATCCACAGGGCTAATCAAAACACCCGGATATAATCCTGCAATGCTATAAGCCAGAATAAATATTCCTAAGATCGGCCACAACGACCAATAAATAATAGGGTCAAATTGCCCGTTCAGCAGTAGCCGAATTTTGACGCTGAGAAAATTTGCCCCAGTCAGCGCTAAACTATCCCCCGCGACAATGAGTGCCAGGGTCGGCCAAGGGCGAGTCAAAATCCTGAGTTTTGACACCGTCGGTTGAATGGCCTGGTAGATGGACATAGCTACTCAATCTGCATGGGTTTTACCGTCAATACTCTATGTCATTTCCTTGACTAAAACTCAACCAGGCTTGATCTGTAAAGGTTTCAAACTCCTTACGAAAGCGTTCAATTGAAAATTGCTCAGCTTGGTGACGACTCAGCTCTGGGCTAAAGTTTCCTAACGTTTTTTGAAATCTCTGAACGGCATCAACCAGAGCCGTGACAGTTTGTTCGATAAAGAATACGCCTGTTTTGCCCTCGATCACTGTTTCAGTGGCCCCTCCTCTAGCAAAGGCAATAACAGGTGCCCCAGCAGCCTGAGCTTCCACAACCGTAATGCCAAAGTCTTCTTGAGCCGCAAACACAAAAGCCTGGCATCGCTGCATATAGTCTTCAACAATGGCATCAGACTGCTTTCCGAGGAGCTTAATATTAGGACGGGCGATCGCCCGAATTTGCTCCCCCATTGGCCCATCCCCAATCACAACTAGCGGCAATCCCAGTTGGTTAAAGGCCTGTACTATCAAATCAACCCGTTTGTAGGGCACAAATCGAGCCACGCTCAAATAGAACGGCTCTCGATCAGATTGGGGTCGGAATCGATGAATATCCACAGGGGGATAAATGACCTGGGCAGAGCGGCGATAACATTTCTGAATACGCCGGGCAATGTAGTGAGAATTGGCAACAAAATGATCGACTCGATTAGCGCTGAGCTGATCCCAAAGGCGCAAATAGTGCAAGATCAGTCGCGTCAGGCCTCCTTTAAACCCGTGGGTTAAGCCTGCTTGGGACAGATACTGGTGCTGCAAGTCCCAGGCATAGCGCATGGGGGTATGAACATAGCTAATGTGTAATTGATCTGGATTTGAGATAATCCCTTTGGCTACGGCATGACTGCTGGAAATTATCACCTCGTAAGCACTCATATCAAATTGCTCTACCGCCATGGGCATCAGCGGCAGGTATTGGCGGAAGTGCGTTTTTGCAAATGGCAGTTGCTGAATAAATGACGTTTGAACTGATTTTTGATGGATAAAGTCGCGATGGTCAGCAGCTAAAAAATCCACCAAACTGAATAAGTCAGCTTCTGGATATACTGCCAGCATTTGCTCAACTACCTTTTCTGACCCAGCGTGAGTGACAAACCACTCATGGGTGATCGCGATCTTCATAGGCAGTTCCGAATTACGCTAGTGTCTGGATAGAATCAAAAAGCCCAAGATAACTGCTGAAGGATCGAATAGGCTAGCAAAAGTAAGTTAATAGAGCATTTATGATCACCGTAGAGCCTATAGGCGGACTCTGCAACCGCTTGCGTAGCTTAGTGTCCGTATTGGCACTAGGGCGAGAGCTCCAGCAGGATATCCATCTCATTTGGAATTTAGATGGCAGCTTGAATTGCCCTTTTGATGAGCTGTTTATTGTGCCTCAGAAAATAGTTCGGCTCAACCAAAGAGGTCGCATTAGAAAACGTCTTGCTCCCTTGTTTAGGTCTTTTTATCGCTACGATTGGGTATTGAATCCTGAGACGCTGCGTCACCTGAAAGCCGAGAATTATGATTTTAGACAGCTAAAAGACTACCGCAAGGTTTATCTGCAAACTGACTTTGGCTGCTTTCGAGCTAATTTAGACTACAGTGAATTAAAGCTGCACCCCATGCATCAACAAAAGCTGGGCCAGTATGCTGAGTTATTTGCTCGCGCTAATGTGGTTGGGGTGCACATCCGCCGGGGAGATAATCTAGATGCTCGTCAGCACAGTCCTTTGAAAGAGTTCATCAAGCAAATGAAGGTTGAGATCGCTCAAGATCAAAATGTTTGTTTCTTTGTTGCAACCGATGATCCAGATATAGAAAATATCTTGAAGGAAAACTTTCCAAAGCAGGCGTTTATCCACCCCAAGCAAAGCAGACTCCGCTCGCAGCGCCAAGGGATTTACGATGCCCTAATTGATTTGTACGGCTTGGCCAGTTGCCGCAAGGTGATTGGCAGTTACTATAGTTCTTTCACTGATGTTGCCTGCTGTCTTAGAGGGGCAGAGAAAGTCGTGATTTATCAGGCTTGAAAGGGGTGCAGCAATAGCGCAAAAAGAGATAGATTAGTGGCGGCAAAAATAGGTGAGATTTTTTATGGCAGAAGGTGCGATAAAGTCCCCTTAAAGAGTTGAGCTGCACAGCCTTCTGTGCCTTGGAAAAATCATTCAGCAGAATTATATGGGGGGCAACATAGGCTTGAATGCCGTCTTGCCTAGCCCGCAAAATCAGCTCTGAGTCGCTGTGATAGTGAGGCAGTAACCAGGCGTTGTAAAGACCAATTCTTTCAAAAACGCTGCGATGGATCAGCACACCGTTACCTGGTAAGGCGTCTACTGGCAAAATCTCTTGTTCCAAAAGGGTCGGGGGCAAGGCCTGTGCTGAGACATCCTGATAACGCAGGGTAATCATCTTAGGCTGATTCCAGTTGATTTGGGTGCCAAGAGACCAGATCAGCCCAGGTTGGGAGAGATAATCGATTCGGTTGCCGAGAATAGTTAAGTGATGGCGGATTGCCAGAGCAACTAAGCGTTCTACATGGTCAGTCTCGATCACCGAGTCGTCATTAATCGTGAGTATAAACTCAACGTTATGTTCAAGGGCGTAGCGGATACCGTGGTTAGTTGCGCCAGCCCAATAATTGCGATCGCCCACCTCAATCACTTTAACGTCAGGAAAATTATCTCTTACTGCTGCTGGGGTGCCATCGCTGGAGGCTGAATCTACTACCACTGGCTGTAGATGGCTGTAAGTCTGTTGCGATAGGGCTGCCAAAAAGCGGAGGGTTTTCACTCGCCGATTGCGCGTGGGAATAATTGCAGCAACAGTAGGTTTCATTCGAGGGCAGTCAGCGTTTTCTTAGCCCAGCGATAGGCATTGCTCAAACAGTTGCCGATAGTGGTTAGCCTGTTTTGTGTGACTAAAATACTGCTCGGCTTTGGCTCGGGCTGTTTGCCGTAGTGCAGCAGGCTGGGGATGATCGAGCACCCAGGCGATACCCTTGGCCAAATCTTGGTCATTGTAGGGCTGGGCCAAATAGCCATTTTGTTGATGATCTACGATGTCCTTTAACCCTGTGGCATCGAAGGCGACGACAGGAATCCCACAGGCTAAGGCTTCTGAAGCAGTTTGGCCAAACGCCTCATAGCGGGAAGGAACGACCATAACGTTTGCGGCTGCATAGGTTAATACTAGGCTGATGGTGTCTTGCAGTGGGCCAAGCGCATGTACGACGCAACCCAGATCAAGGTTGATCTGGTCACCGCAGGGGCCAAATAAGACAACTTCTGCCGCAGCAGAGGGCGATCGCAGTGATAGGTCAGCTCGCAATCGCTGCATAGCTGTCTGAAACAAATCTAGCCCTTTGGTTGGATTGTCTAGGGCACTGGCCCCGCAAAGAATTAGGGGTACATCCAGGGGGAGCCGGAGTAGTTCACGGGCGGTACGTTGAGGGATTGGGCGGAACTGGTCTAAATCCAACCCATTGGCAATCACCTCAATCGGAACCGGGTGGAACAAACTGCTGCGGCGAGCAACATCGGCTAGCCAGTGACTCGGGCAAACCAGCGTCAGGTTCACGGCTTTCCAGGCGTTGGCCTTACGTCGCCACACCCAACGGGATAAATCCCAGTCAGTGTGACTGTCCAACTGGGGACAACGGCCACAAGCCTTTTGGTAGCGATCGCAGCCATGGCTATAGTGACAGCCACCCGTTAGTGGCCACATGTCATGTAAGGTCCACACTAGAGGTCGCTGAAATTGCGCTAGGGCCTCGATGGGGACAAAGCCACCGCTCACCCAGTGCAGGTTGAGAATATCTGGGGCTAGCGGTTCGATCGTCAGGTCGAACCGATTGGGTAGCCACTGGGGGAAAAAAGTAACCCCGCGATCGCGACGACGGTAGAGCTGTAACGGCAGCGCATCGATCACCCCGCGAGTTTTGGCCCAACCCTGCTGCAGTTTACCCGCCGGCCCAATCACCGTTGGGTCTTCGCTGAGCTTTTCCCGCACGAGCATTGTAGAGTTCACACCTTGTTGCTGCAGACCTTGATGTAGGCGTGATACCGCGATCGCAGCACCACCCTTACGATCAAATGTACTTAGCATCAGCACTTTCAATGACCCACCTCTATCTACAGTCCGATGCCAAACTTGCGACGAATGCGGTTGATCGGAGCCATACTGAACAGCACATTTTGGGTGTAACGATCAGCTCGGGCATCTCGGATCACATAGGGCGGGTGCTTTAGGGGAAACGTCACGGCACCGCTTGCCAAATCAGCAAAAATATTACGACGAACCAAATGAGTTCCTGCAGTCCCAAATCCGATATTGGACACGAGATTGATCTGGGGCAAAATCGTTAGCCCTGACCGTAACCAGCAAGCCAGGGTCCAGCGATAATCCCAGGTATCATAAATGCCCTCAAAGGTTCGTTGAAAAGCTGTTTCCCAGACCTTCACCGCTGCTCGATCCTGCAAAATATCCCAGAGCCAGCCCTGATCGCGCACCGTTGGCCATTGACTCATATCAAAGTCAAAGTGCTGCCATGCTCGTTGCCAAGTTGCCCAGCCCCAGCAATGGTTGTAGCGGGAAAAATAATAGCTGTAGGCAGTGCGGCAGCGACCAAACTGATAGTTGTCGCCCGAAATAGTCATGATCCGCTGATCGTTGGCATAGTGGTTTAACAGCGCTTGGCAAAACAGGAAGAAACTCGGATCGGGCAGGCAATCATCTTCTAAAATAATCGCTTGATCGACTTGACTAAAAACCCAATCTAAACCGCTAGAAATGCGTTTCGCTAAGCCTAAATTCACAGGCGAAAAGTCGGTGTAGACCTGACAATCCCAATCAATTGATCGAACAACCTCCCGTGTTGTTTCACAACTCTGGGCTTCCTGGGGACGCGCCGGATGGGGCCCATCAGCAATTATCAGTAATTGGCTAGGACGGACCTGACGAATCGCCTCAAATACCCTCGCAGTTAAGTCTGGGCGACGGTAGATGAAAAAGGCGATCGGAGTGTGGAGCTGAAAATCTGTTGGCATGATTCGACCTATACTGCATGCCCTACTCAAACCAAAAGGGAGTGTACCTTTTCATAGATTAAACCGATTCCCCCCACGTGCTTGAGCACTTTCTCGTAAACATAATTTTGCCAATGGGGATATTTTTGGCGATCGCGGCAAAGCATCCCTCCCGTCATCGCCCAAGCGATCAACCCACTCCTTGCCAGCATTAATCCTGCTAACAGCGGCAGGTGCAACAAGATAATGTGTTTCGGACGGATTTCATCGAAGGTAATTAGCCAAGAGCGGCCATCTACGAATCGCTGTTTCACATGCCACCTGAGGTTTAACTTTTGGGGAGCCACTAGATGCTGTACTTTCAGAGCGGGGTCATAATAAATGACTGCCTCGGGTAGCGTGGCCCGAATCTGTCGCACCAAGGCAACTTCTTCACCGTACCAGAGCTTCTGGCCTCGATGCCCGAGCTCAGGGTTGAATCCCCCTAACTTCGCCAGGATAGCCTTTTGAATGAACAAGTTGCCTGCATGTAGATACTCATGGGCAGCTATACGCCTAGCGTTATCACCCAAATGATAGCTACCGTAGTCATCCTTAAACCAGTTTGGTTTTGGGGTATTGTAGATGGCAAAGTAAGGCCCGCCAAATACAGCAGGAGCAAGATCATCAATGATGTGTTTAGCAACTTTCAACCAATCAGGAGGAACACGACAATCGTCATCGGCATAGGCAATGTAGATTCCTTGGGCTTCTTGAACCCCGCGATTACGAGCATGAGCTATCCCCTGAGCTGGCTCAAAACAATACTTGAGGTTGGGCTGCGATCGCATATGTTCTGCCACAACTGCCTTTGTTCCATCGCTAGAATTATTATCTACAACAACAATTTCATAGGACTCAGGCGCTAAAGTTTGGTGACACAAGTCTTGCAAGATGCTATCCAACAAGTCGCGGCGATTGTAGGTGCAAAGAACGGCTGAAATAAGGGGTCTCATAGGAGACATAGACGACTTGATATTTAATATTGTTTACTAGCGCCAGTTTGTAAAAAGTTTTCTTTCAACAGTTGTTTTAGCGAACGAAGTCTTGCTCGGCTAAACACCAAAGGATCTTTCCAAAGTCCCCATATTATCCACTTCCAACCTTGGAAGAACTTACCCGTTTGCAGCAAAGCTTGACCATAGTCTGTTCCATGACGAGCAAGCGCCTTGCGGTTTGCGTACCATGTCTGAAGATTAAGGGGCAATTGCTTAGCAGCCCGCTGGTGCAGGATCAGATCCTCATACGCAATATGAAGACGATATCGGGAGCTGCGAGTCAGGCTAGTTGAAAGATCGCGTATATCGGTTAAAAATTCTGGCAGGATGACCACATCACCCAGCTCAATCAGTTTCAACCACAGGTCAAAATCATTAGCGCAAACAAAGCTTGCATCGTATCCACCCTGGCGAGACGCAGCTGCTTTGCGAAATACAATAGACGAGTTCGGCAGCGGATTTCCCCAAACCATGGCATCACAAATATCGGTCATGGTTGTCGGGGGTGTCGCTTGATTGATTTCTTGACCGATTTCATCAATACAGCGACACCAGGTGCCTACAATAACGATAGTGCTATTGCCAGTGCCTCCAAAGTGCGGAATCTGCTTCTCAAGTTTCTGAGGCAACCACAGATCGTCAACATCTAACACCGCAACAAACTCACCACTAAGATGCTGAAACGCCCTGGCACGTGCAGCCCCTAGCTCAGTATGCTCAGGTGCTCGAAAGTATTTTAGACGAGCATCTCCGTAGCTTTTGAAAATTTCTGCACTACGATCGGTGGATTGATTATCCCAAAAAATTAGCTCCCAATTTTGGTAAGTTTGGGCCAGCACACAATCGATTGCTTCTCGGAGATACGTTTCCCCGTTGTAGCAATTCATCAAGACACTAACTAGGGGTTCAGATTCGTTCTGCATACCAGTTGATCGTGTTACGCAAACCGTCCTCCAAGCCAACCTGGGGTCTCCAATTCAAAACATTCAGAATGCGGGTAATGTCAGCATAGAGACTCATATTTTCCCCAACTCGATAGGGAATAGCGCCAAAGTTTGGTTTACCTTTGCCAATTAAGTCTCTGACCTGCTCAATCACGGTGCGGATGGCAATGGGTTGTCCGGACGCAACATTGAAGACTTGTCCATCCATCTCTTCGCTGGTAAGGGTTTGGATAATAGCATTTGCCACGTCCTCAACATAACAGAAATCTCGAAGCTGTTCTCCTGTCGAGGTTGGGAATTCCTTATTTTGTAGACAACCCTGAATGATTTGGGGAAGAAATCGCTTGTTGTTTTGTCCTGGTCCATAGGCAAGGAACAATCGCAGCGTAACTGCAGGAAATCCTTCAGTACGATGCAGCATCTGTAAGAAGTGGGTACTGGCAACTTTCCCTAAGGAGTAAGGCGAAATCGGATTTTCACGGAGCGCTTCATGCTGCGGGGAAGGAACATTGCCATATTCATCGCTGCTGCCAATCTGCACGAAGCGTTTAAGCGAACCGCGTGGCAGGGTCTCGATCAAATTCTGGAGTGCGGTGAACTGGGCCTCAATCATCGCCCGCCCACCTGACTGAAACAGTGTATGGTCGATGTAACCGCCCAAGTTGACAACATAGTCATACTCTTCTTCGAGCGATCGCCTTATGGCAGAGGCATCAGTAAGATCAATCAATAGATAGCGTACGCCGTCAACATGCCTATCCTGAGAGGGTGGATTCAAGGAAGCACTTGTTAGCTTCCAGCTTTGCCGCTTCGCCGCTTTGAGCAGATGATGGCCAATGAATCCCGTCCCCCCAATGACCAATAAATGCGGAGCCATCATGTTTTCCACGGTGCTTTACCGGATTGCCAAACCGCTTCCAGGTTATCCCGATCTCGCTTAGTGTCCATGCATTGCCAAAAGCCGTTGTGCTGGTAGGCCATTAGCTCCCCTAGTTGCGATGCTTGTTCAAGCGGCTCCCGCTCGAGAATGGTGTGGTCTCCCTCAATCAGCTCGAAAAATCCGGGTTCAATGACGAAGTAACCGCCGTTGATCCAACCTTGCCCCGTCTGCGGTTTTTCCTGAAAAGATGTTACCTGGGCCTGCTGAATCTGCAATTCGCCGAATCGAGCACCGGGATGAACGGCAGTTACCGTGACGAGCTTGCCATGACTTTTGTGAAACGCAACCAGTTGATCGAGGTCAAGGTCAGACACGCCATCGCCGTAGGTCAAGAGACAGGTCTCGTTGCCGATATAAGACTGCATCCGTTTGACCCGGCCGCCCGTCATGGAATGCAGCCCTGTTTCGACCAAGGTCACCCGCCAGTCAATCTTATCCAGTTGATGAGGCGTAACCGCACCCGTTCCCAAATCGACTGTGAAATTGGCGTTCAAAGTCCGGTAATGAAGAAAATACTCCTTAATGACTTCAGCCTTATAACCCAGGGCGACGTAAAAATCCTTGTGGCCAAAGTAGGCATAAGTCTTCATAATATGCCACAGCATTGGCTTGCCGCCGATGGGCACCATCGGTTTGGGAATGACCTCTGTATATTCAGCTAACCGACTCCCCAAACCACCCGCTAGGATAATAACTTTCATCAACACTCACCAGGCATACTGAATGGCTGCTAGTTCACGGCGCTCTACCTCCGAAGGGTCATGGGAGAGATTGGCTACGTTAACCACTAAACTTTGAGGCTGTACCAACCCCATAAATCCAAACCATATCCCTGGAGGCACAGTCAGGCGACAGTAGGTATCACGACCTATCTCTTCGACTCGAAACTGGTGCCCCGCTTCCAGATAGAATACAAATTTTACTTGCCCCACCGGAACAATTAGATTCATCGTCATCGCCAGATGACGCTTCCAAGCCTTGACGGCACTTGCTTCAACCCAGGAGAAATATACCTCCCCAAATCCTGAGTAACCAGAATCCATGGTTTTCATGCCATGGAGAACATCGCCCCCTGGGGTGGGAATTCGTCGAAGCGGGGTTACGGTAATGCTGTCTAGCGTTATTGCGCCCACGACAAACCTTGCTGAGCTGCGGTTTTGGTATAGCTATAAATCTGATCCCTGGTGATCGCTGGAATAGCTGACGGTGACTGATAGTAAGTGCGATACCATTCTGCTGTGAAGCGAACGGTTTCTGTAAAGTTGAGCAACGCTTGCCACCGTAAATGAAATAGCGCTTTATCGCAATTGAGCTTCAATAAACCTGACTCATAGGGTCCCAATGCAGCGTTGGAGACATCCTGCCAACGTACCTGCTGCCAATGAGTAGCCATTTTCTCCACGAGTTCTAAAACACTGTGGCTTTCATGGGTGGAGGGGCCAAAGTTAAACGGTTCTCCATGCAGTTCTGGACGTTGAACCAAAGCCGTGGCAAGTTGGAGATAGCCGCTTAACGGTTCAAGCACATGTTGCCAAGGCCTGGTAGCGTGTGGGTTGCGGAGTTGGACAGCGATTCCTTTCGACCAAGCTCGAACACAGTCGGGCACGATGCGATCGCTTGCCCAATCTCCCCCCCCGATAACATTACCCGCTCGAGCAGAGGCAATTCTGACTGGACTAGTTGCGGTCGGGAAAAAAGACTCGATATGAGATCGAATTACGAGCTCTGCTGCACCTTTAGAACCACTGTAGGGGTCTGGCCCGCCTAAAGCATCTGTCTCACGATATCCCCAGACCCACTCGACATTGTCATAACACTTATCGCTAGTAATAATTACGGCTCCGCAAGATTTATCAAGCTGGCGGAGGGCTTCTAAAATATGTAGAGTGCCGAAGACATTGGTACGCCAGGTTTCTACAGGATCAATGTATGAACGACGTACCAGTGACTGAGCCGCTAAGTGAAATACATAATCTGGTTGGACACCCAAAATAATTTCCTTAACTGCGGCTAAATCGCAAAGATTAATGCGGTAGTCTTTTATGCCCTCGGCTACTTTTGCGGCATAGAAATGGGCAGGATCGGTGTGAGGGTCTAGCGCAATACCGACGACATGAGCCCCTAACTGCTTTAACCAGATTGTTAACCACGAGCCTTTAAATCCAGTATGTCCAGTGACGACGACCGTCTTATTTACAAAGTCGGTGCTAATTGACATTAGAAACAGGAGTTGAATTCGAAATTGATCCAGAAAAGCCAGCTTCCTTTAAGAGTCGCCGCCAACGGGGCAAAGATTGATCGAGCCAGAAATAGTCTTGGGGCTTCGATGCAGTCTTAGTCACTGAATCAATAATAGCAGCCGACATCTCTTTAGGATTGCTAACAAACTTTACGCCCGGAATCTCACGAAGTGGGCTGAAATTGAGCGCATTCCTTGAGATAAAGCCAATAACATATAGGCCCGCCAAATAAACATCCAATATAGCTGAAGTTGATCCTGAAACGATGACTAATTCGTGATTTTGAATAACCTCATGCATTGACAGCGTTGTTTTTTCGATTTGGAGTGTTTTGTAGTCGTCTATAGCGATTGGACAAGATGGATGTTCCCTAAGGACAAATGTAATCTTGCGGGGGCCTATGTTTAAGCAGGCTACAGACTCTTCGATACACTGAATCATGCTTTGGTTAAACTCAAATAGGCTATCTCCTAACAATAAAACTTTTAGGATTGGAGAACCATGCATGGGATAAAGCTCGCCGACACTCAAATCCTTTACGTCTCGATGCAAGTCAAGCAAGTTGAGATAACGTAATGCTTCTACAGACAAAATCTCGTCTGGCGGATACTTCGCGTCAATATAACTTTGCCAAGCGATGGGGCTATTTAAGGCAATAGCATCAGGCCTAGGTCGAGAACTGTCTTGATGATTGTTTTCCGCTTTAGGCATTAACGCACGCGGATCATCAAAATATCGTAGATCCCAATACCGGATAGTGGAATGGGCAACTCCGATGAGTTGCCCATGATCGTATCGTTTCCAAGCATGAATAAATGCCCTTTCCCAGCCCTGGTTTTCCTGTAGATAGAATCCTAGATTCTGCTTTGGAAGCGTTGCCATGGCGGTGTCAAGAAGCTCAATCCAAAGCAAGTTTTGAATGGCGACAGTGCCGCAAATTGAAGTTAACCAATCTTGCTTTAATAATGGCCAGAACCATGCGGCAGAATCGGCAATCCGAAAAGGTTCTGATAGGTATAGGTAACGCCTACTTTTGAAGAACAGACCTAGAAATTTGTAGCAAACTTTGAGAATGACTGACCAAGTTAAATAACTTTCTAGGAAGGCATGTCGGCCTTGGTTTACGGCATCCTGGTTAAATTGATTAACCCAAGTCAGCCCTGTTTGAGCATCAGGCACAACAGGGCTGAACAAGAAATGATGGATCCAGTTCGTGACTGCGCCAAGTTCTTTCATCAAGGCTGGCAAAACTTCCCATTGTTTTGAGTAAAACTGTCCTGAAGCACATTGAGACGAATCTAAGTGAATAAAATACGATAGGAAAAATATTGATTGACTTCCTGAAAACCAGTGGGAACGATCAATTTGTCGTAGTGGCCATCGCGCTGTGATGTGACGAACTAAAAATATGAAACCTTGTAGGATGTGAGGCTTGTGAAGACGGAGGCTCCAGAAGCTAAAATTTCTCTGCTTCGACAAGCTTTGCTGCCAAGTGAAGCGATATCCAAGACGATGACACAAATTTTCAATTGCGATCGCCAGTAATCGATCGTCACTAATTAGATGGACTACCGAGAACTGTTCAACTCGCAAAAGTTCATCTAGTGCAAGGAGTTTGAGACAGTCAACGATGCGGGGTGACTTAAATGGACTCTTCTCAGCCAGCAGCGACATCCACCAAAGGTTGTAACCATGGTTGAGCGCAAACTGCTGTTTTAGGGGTTTTCCATCAACTAGCGTTTCACCTAAGTCATGAATAAATGCTAAATACTTGGTACGCAAGCGATCGCTATTTCCCTCGACATATATCGGTATTGACCGAGTTCCATGTCCAATCTCATAACTATTCCAGTGATAGATGGATATAGCCTGTTCTGACTTGATATCAGCATCATCAGTCAAAATATACAACACTTGCCCAGCGTTGCAATCTTTACTAAACGCCTGCATACTGTTCAGTCTCTTAAGCGGATTTAGCTGCGTGGACATACTCAGCCATTAGCTTTTCTACTTTTGCCAAATCCTCTGGGGTATCTACGGCTTGGGTGTGATAGCAAGTTGGTGCCATTCTAACTTCGTACCCATGCTCAAGCACCCGCATCATGTCTATTGATTCCGCAATTTCTAAAGGCGTGGGTTCCATCGCACTATATTCCAACAAAAAATCTCGCCTGAAAGGAATAATGCAAACTTGCTTACCCATGGGAATGGGGTCGACCTTACATCGGGTCGGAATGGGTTCACGGGAAAAATACAGCGCATTGAGTTTAAGGTCGCATACTACCTTTATGCAATTACGATCTTCAAATTCAGCCGTATCCTGAATTTTTCCGAGTAAGTTAGCCACCTGAATCTCAGGATCGTCGATTAAAGGTTGGATCGCTTCAGCCAGCATATTGGGGTGAGTCATCGGTTCATCACCCTGAACCATGGCAACAATGTCGTAACGGGTATTGTAGGTTCGCTCTAGGCTTAGTAAAGCCTCTGAACACCGATCAGAAGCGCGCTCATGGCGATCGCTCGTCATCACAGCAACTCCGCCAATAGACTCTACATAGTCGTAGATTTCTTGGTTACAAGTGGCTACAGCAGTCAACTGTAATAGAGGTGACTGAGCAACCCGCTCATAGACATGACCAATCATGGGCTTACCGAGAATAGGAGCCATAGGTTTACCAGGAAATCGACTGCTTTCCATCCGAGCAGGAATCAAGGCTAAATTATTCATAGAACTTTAAACACAGCAAACATTACAGACAGCGACAACTTACCATCATGTGTGAACTCCAACCAGAAGCAGCAATTAAGTTTTGCCATTTTGATTTTGTCGAAGTATCAGCTTGCATGAGGAATGTTCGCCAAAACCGATCTTTAATTTTAGATTGATTATTGACTAAGATATCGATGTCCAGTTTTCCGGGCGTACTCACGGACAAAACCTCAAAGCCAATTTTCTGGAGCAGCATCTGGATTGAGTGAGGATTAAAGAAATTTAAATGATGGGGTGGGGCAATAGACTTTGAATCTTGCCACAACACCTGGATATCAACACCGCTACCCGAAAGGGTGGTGAGTGTAAATAGATCTCCGGGGTGCATCAGGTGTTTCAGCGATTTGAGAAAGGCAGTAGGATTGTGGAGATGCTCAAATAGTTCAAAGCTGACAAAGGCTTTGGGGCCGTCAGGTAAATCTTCCTCCTCAATCGATTCCAAGAATTTTTCAACGACCGCTAGCTTTCGAGAGCGGCAAGCTTCTGCCAACTTTGGGCTAGGCTCAATCACCGTGACAGGATTTTGAATCAACGCTGACATTTCTTCGGCAAAGATGCCGTACCCCCCACCAATATCAATCACCGTGTGATGTAGTGCATCGTATTGCTGTAGCGCATCGTAAACCATTTGAGCTTTAGGTTTCCAAATTTTTTCACGACGCGCTTCGGCAGTGACTCGGTAGAATGTCGTAGCCCAAAACTCAACTGAAGGTGCTTCTGTGTAGTATCTAGAAAATGCTTCTGCTTTAGGCCTGGGAGTCACAAAAAGTGTTAAACACTGTGGGCAAAGGGCATAGTCAAAACTACTTTTTTGGAATGATGGATTACCCAAACTACCACAGGCTGGACAGTTTATTGGCTCCCTGTCAACCTCAGCAAAATATGTCTGAACGTCTAAAGCCGCTAACTGAAGATACTCATCGAAAATAGCTTGCGGGCGGATTTCATACTCTTTCATCTTCTAATTATTTAAAGCTCTTTTATATACAAAAAGATCAGCCCAGTCGGTTCTCATATTTATCAGATTTCGTGACAGCCCATTGTCTAAATTGTTCATGGTTCTGGTCTTTGAGAATACAGATTGAGTATCACTGCATCTATTGAATAGGCAATAAACTGATATCCTTCTGCAATGCGTTGATGGGTTTCCGACGGATCGGGTTGGACGATATGAATGCCCAAGGGAAAAGCCTGCTGTTGGCAAACCTGACGTACATGATTGATCGCTTCCTTAAAAGAAGGATGCTCAAACTGAGCTGTGATTCCCATCGAGGCCGACAGATCATAAGGCCCCACGAGAATGGCATCTAACCCCTCAACCTTCAAGATTGACGCCAAATTTTCGACGGCCCGAATATGCTCAATCTGGGCAATTAACAGGGGGGCTTGGGCTTCCTCAGCATAGGCTGTGAAATGCTTACCAAACAAATTTGCTCGGGAGAAACCGACTCCCCGGCTGCCTGCCGGAGGCCAACAGCAAACCTCTTTCACCTGCTTGAGATATTCGGCGCTGGCCACCATGGGTACGATTACCCCACCTGCGCCAGCATCTAGGGCTTGCTTACAGTCTTTTGCCTGCCCCTGCATTAGCCGTACGAGTGGCAGGGTTGCGCCTAACTCTAAAGCTCTGAACAGATCTGGCAGTTGGTGGACACTGATTGAACCATGTTCTAAATCGACGGCGACCCAGTCGTAACCTGCCTGGCCCATGATTTCCGCCACTGATGGATGGGGAATTTGCATCCAGCTGCCAATGGAATGCCCACCGCTACGGAGAATCTGACGGATATTTTGAATAGCAGCCAGTCTATCCACAGATCAATTCCTTAAATTTGGGGCCAGCATAGGTTTTTTGCAGTGATCTGTTCAAAGGGGTAGATCTGAGTAAAAAAGGTACGTAATTAGTCTGGGCAGCGACTAAATCACTTTGCGAGTCACCGACTAACACAGCTTGATCGGGTCGATATTGCCATTGCTGCAAATATTTCATCACGGCTTGAGATTTGGGTTTTGGTGCCCCATAAACCTGCTCAAAACAATCTCTAAGATTCAGTGCCGTCAGAATCCGAATAATTTCTGACTGGGGCGTTGCCGTCACTAGTATAAATCGCTGCCGAGTATGATTTGCCTCCAGATAGGGTTTGATCCCTGGCACCCAAGGGGAATCAATTACGGCTTGTTGGACAAGTTTGGAGAAGCGATCGCAGAATTTTTGTACCGTCAGCTCATCAACCGATTCTCCGACCCAGCCTAGATAAATTGGCATTTTTTCATATCGAGAGATGCCGCCGTGGGCTTCATGATGCTGGCGTACTTGTGCTGCGATCGCTTTGCCATAGGGCAAAAACAGATGCTCAAAAGCAGCAGACTTAACGGTTACAGAATCTTTAATCACACCGTCAAAATCCCAAAAGATGACGTCGGCTGATTGCAGCAGTTTGTAGATCTGATCCATTAATTTTCAGTTTACAAATTCAATCCCTAGCATTAGTAGAAAACCTGACTCCCTTTACGCAAGAACTGTTAGATATCAACCTACAACCTAGATATCAGCACCGTTCAGATATTCTTACCGCAGGGACACCGCCCACAATTGTGTAAGGATCAACACTTTTAGTGACTACGGCACCAGCCGCCACGATACAACCCTGGCCAAGGTGAACGTTTTTTAAGATCACAGCATTGGCACCAATCCAAACATCATTTTCTACAATTATTTCCCCGCCAGAATGGGGCTGGTCGCGAATTAATTCATGACGAGATATGCCATGATCAGCCGCACGAAGCACCACATTTGGGCCAATTAACACATTGTCGCCGATAAAAATCTTCCCGCCAGAAGCCCCAATTTGTACATTGGTATTCAGGCTGAGATTATCACCAATAATAATTGAACCATCGTTGCCATACAAATAATTATGCCCCATTGAGCAAAAGTTATTGCCGACTTTGATATTATCTCCACCTAGAATTTTTAGCGGGTATGCGGGTGAAAAATTCTCTCCACAGGCTAACAAAGATTGCTTTAGAAACCATCCATATAGACGCGGGCCGACTGAAGATAGCTTAGCAAAAAGCCTATGCATACAGCTATGAAGATAAAAACAACAAAAACAGTAGTTATTCCATGGCCTGCTGAATTTCCGAAATCAACTCTAATAAGCCCTGCCCCAAATCAACATGTAAAGGGGGCACATACTTCAGCCCCAATTTGGGCTGATAGGCATAAGGAGTTCGCACATAATGTCCAGCGTAGTCTCCTTCAACGAATTCCACCCCATCGGGAATGTTCAGAATTTCCGCCAGCATTTTCAATAAATCCAGGACTCGCATGGGCTCTTGTCCTGTCAAAACGACGCTCTGGTTTTGGAACGCTTCCCCTAGGGCCGCAACGCTGGCTCGAGCCGCATCCTGCACATGAATATATTCCCGCATGGCCTCTGGGCTGCCTTGGTAGGAGACCTGACCTGTTTCTAAGGCGTTGCGCACAATGCGAAATAGGCCATTACTTTCATTCGATCGGGGACCATACAGGGAGCCATAGCGCAGTATGGTGTAGTCCAAGTTAAATACGCGCTGGTATTCTTCGACATACTGCTCGGCAGCTTGTTTACTACAGCGGTAAAATCCACCCTCGCGGCTATAGACATAAACGGTACTCGCGTAGATGAATCGCTTGATACCGTGGCGATAACAGGCGTCCAAAACATTGACGTTACCCAGGATATTAATGCGTACGGTGTCAATAGGTTTATCTCTGGCCTGGTTCAAATCTGCGAGGGCCGCAAAGTTATAAACGACGGTGCAGTCTGCAACAGCTTGTTCAACAGCGGACAGATCTAAGAGATCGCCGACCATCATCTCTTGGTCAGGGCGTAACCAAGGGGAAGGACTGCGATCAAATATCCTAACTTGGTGGCCTGCCAAACTTAACTGATCCGCAACGTGGGATCCTAAAAAGCCGCTACCGCCAATGACAGCTACCTTCATGTTGAAATGCTTACCGTTGAAATTGCGCGTTACAGTTTCTGGCGTTGAACCTCGTATTCTGCTGGTGGTACGGGACTATTCAGGGGCTTGCCCGTTAAAAATCGTACCGCCTCTTCGGTAGCCTCAATCTCCATTCGGGTACGACAGTCGATGGACATAGACCCCATGTGGGAGGTCAGTATACACCGGTCAATTGCCGCTAATTCACCGGAGTAGGGTTCTGAATTAAATACGTCAATTGCAGCACCACCGAGATGCCCTTCTTTTAAGACTTGAACTAAATCTGCCTCATTAATAATTCCACCCCGAGAAGTATTGATCAATAACGCATCTGGTTTCATCTGAACCAGCTGCTCTCGACGGATCATATTTTTGGTCTTCGCTGTAAGGGGAACATGCACACTAATCAGGTCAGCTTCCTGGTAGATATCGGACTTGGCAGCCCATTGCAGCTTGAATTCTCGGTTTAGCTCCAAGTTAGGCAAAATATCATTGACCATAATTTTAGGGGTGCCAAATCCCCGCATCCGTCTCAAGACGCGGGTGCCAATTCGGCCCACGCCAATAATGCCGACTGTAATTTCTGCAATTCGACGACCAAAGTGGCGTTGCCATTTGCCCTGATGCATTTGGGCGTTAGCAATGTGGATTGACCGTAGCAAAGATAGCATCAACCCTAAAGTTAGCTCTGCCACTGCTGGAGCAGGCGCATCTGGCGTGTAGGAAACCTTGATGCCCCGCTTTTCTGCGGCCAGTAGGTCAACGCTATCTAAGCCAATGCCGACTCGAGAGATATGTTTCAATCGCTGGGCACGGGACATCACATGGTCTGTTATGGGTTCAGTGCCCGCGACAACCGCGTCAAAATCCGAAATAATATCGGCTAATTCTGCTTCAGTTAATTTTTTGCCTAAGGGGTTAATAACATAGTCAATACCATTAGACTCCAGCATCTCTAAAGGAAAACGATTGCGTTCTCCAAAAGGAATGGTAGTAATTAAAACCTTAGGCATTTTATCGAAACCTCAACTGCTAACAACAAGCTTCAAAATCCTATTTCAATTCCCAGCTGCCCAGATAATTTCTGAAACTCATCCCAGAGATAATCATCTACCGGAATGCCCTCTTTTTGTCGATGTTTGGCTATTTCAATCTGGGGATCATTGGCAAGCTGTACCCGCTCCCCTGGTTTAGAGGGTTCACTTCGGATCTCGTGGGTCATTTGTTGCAACCGCGTTTCAAATTCTGTTTGAGACTGGCAAATGTCAGCCCGCAAAACCAGGTAAAACTGTCCAAGGTGGCGAGGCTTGTCCATAGGAGCGGTGTACATGGGCGGGATGGCTCTGCCAAACGGCATGCCAGTTAACACCCCACTCAGGACTTCTACCATGGCAGCCAGACCGTAGCCTTTGTACCCGCCGATAGGCATTAAAGATCGAGCCGAGTTTGGATCGTCAGTCGGGTTGCCGTTTTCATCAGCGGCATACGGGTCTGGAAACTTTTCCCCCCGTTCTCGATACATCAACAATTTATTCCAAGGAATGGGGGTGGGCGCCATATCCAGACAAAAGGGCTCTGACTCTTGCCGGGGGGCAGCCATGCAAATGGGGTTAGTGCCAAAATAGGCCCGTTCGCCACCATGGGAGCAAACGAGGGCATCGGCATGGGTAAAGGCAAAGGCGATATACCCTTGCCGGGCGGCCCGGAGGGCAAAACTGGCCATGGCCCCTGGATGGCTGGAATTGCTAACCGCGATCGCGCCCAGGCCATAGTCTTGAGCCAGCGGCATGGCCAAATCAATCGCTTTCATGCCGGCGGCATGGCCATAGGTGTTGTCTGCATCCAGGTGCCCAAAAGCTGGAAAAACCTGGTTAAAGCGATAATTAGGGCGGGGATTTTTGCGCCCACTCAAGGCGGACTGGACATAGTGGGGCAATAGCCGAATACCGTGAGAATCGACCCCTCTAAGAGAGGTTTCACACAAACCAAAGGAAACAGCCTCACAGGTTTCTTCATCTAAGCCAACTTTGGTCAGTATGTTTTTGTGGAAGGTATAAATCTGGTCAAAGCTGGCGCGTTTCATGGTGGTTTTTAAATTGAAGCGTTAATTTCAGACTCTGATAATTGGAGATTTTGAGTAAAGGGGTCAAGGTAATTCGCGTCATCCCTTGTAATATTCGATTTCCGCCATTCCGGCACTCATGGATTTCATAAGGTTCTCCGCCATGCGGAAGTCTTCTTCATACTTAATGATCACAGAGGAGAGCCGACTCACTGGAAAATAACCTACTTTCCCAGCAAAGAAGGCATATCCCTTGTCTTGCATCGCCTGCATAAACGTTGAAGTCCGCCACATCATAATGAAGGGCACAAACGGAGAAACGGGTTTCAGGCTTTGCGTTAAGGCAAATTTGCCATTGAGATCAAAATTCACCGGACGATTGTCATAAACACACTGAACTTGTTCATTCTTGATGGTAAATAAACTATCCAGCTCATTGTCAAGAAAATACTGCACGGTATTTTTGATATCCACTACAGTTTGCAATGGCGCAATGGGATTTTCCCACACCACGATATCGGATGGGTAATTTTCGATGAAATTTTTGACGACATCGTCGGATTGAACCTGAGAGCTACCCAACTGGGGCGGTCGCAAATAGAATTCGGCACCATAGTCTTCTGCGATCGCGCGGAATATCTCACTATCTGAATTGACAATCACCCGATCAAAGACATTAGAGGACAGTGCCGCCATAATTGCGTAGGCAATCATGGGTCTACCGTTCAGCATCGCCAGATTCTTCATCTTGAACCGCGTCGATCCAATCCTGGCGGGAATCATTGCATTAATAGTGGGCTTCGGTTGCATAGCTTCCTTACTTAAAATGCCGCTTAAATCAAATGCCGCTTAAATCACGTTTGATTTTCTGGCTTTAAATGTTTGAGTCCAGAGCCTGACGCTGCTACAAAGACAACGATGGACATTAGATAGGGAATATCGGTGGGCTAGGGGTTATATCAATTCGTTGACGAAATCCTGCCAGCCGGACACGTCGTGCCCCCAAACATAGGGGCGCAACTCTTCGTCGCTCAATGGCTGATTGATGTGGACCTCGGCAACGCGACACAGCATCCCTCGTAGGGTATTCGCATTCAGGTGATAAACCGCACTTCTTCGCTCTGGTGAAGGTAACTCCGCCATCCCAGCCAGGTGACGATAGCGCGAACTGCCGCCAAAGAGCCCCACGGGTCTACGGGCAAATAAGGCTTCCTCCAGGGTTGTAGACGAAAAGCTGATTAGCATGTCTGACCGTTGCAGATCATCGCGGAAGTATCCCGTGGTGCTCAGTTCCCAATTTGGGGTTTCCGGGAGCAGCTGTTTCAAAGTGGAGAGGGTACATTCTTGGGGTTCTTCCCGGACTCTGATGATCAAATGGATATGCTCAATTCCTTGGATGGCCTGTACCAGTTGTTGTAAGCCATGTACAAACTCGCTAGAGGTTTCATAAATCCAAGGGCGGCCCCCTAGAACTTTGTAGGTGCCTGCCTGCAGGATGGTGAAAACGTCCTTTTGGCAGTCCGGCGGGGGAACCTCATGCCCCCACATAAGGGGACTTGATTGGCGACGTTTAAGCGTTGGCGCCAACTTTGATGCAGCCTGCTCAGCAACCGGAGATTGGGTGATTGTTTCTGTGGCTAATGCGCTTACGAGGAGTCCGTCGGCCAGATGATCTTGGGCATACTGGGCCGTTGGATTCTCAGGTACCCCGTGGGAGCCGTGGGAGATTAACGTGCAGTCAATGTCTTGAGATTGAGCGACTTGGGCCAATGCTGGTGCAGCCATCCAACGCAAATGATGGGCGATAACCCGCTCTGGTTTGATGCGTTGAAACAGGGATTCCAAGTGTGGGATTAGCGCCTCGGTATAGCTCACATGGGTATTGGTGAAATTGATACAGGCTTTTTCAAGCAACGGCGACTCAAACACCTGAGACGACGTCAGGGTTTTGCTGAAGAATTCACGGTAATCCTGTTTTGGCGATAAAACGGGAACGTATTCCACTGCAGATTTGGAATGGCGGCGGGGGAAAAATTGTTCTGAGAGAGTTTTTAGGGTGCGGCGTACAGATTTCCCGTTGGCAACGCCAGGGAACAGAACGGAAATGCCTTTTTCTGAGGCTGTGATTTCCGCTGACATTGCTTTTAGGTTGTATTCGTATCCCGTAAGCCAAATGCAGCGCGGCTTAATAAAGCAAGTGATCAATATGAAATTGAGCATTTGCAGCAACATTTTCCCTCGTTGATTAGAGCCAATACTGATGCTAAAGGCCCCATAACCGCGATCGTAAACGTATTGAAATAACAGCTCTACTGCGTGATTCAAGTCCTCAATGGGGTGCCATGTTTGGCCATCGTGAATCAGCCAAGGCCCTGTACCCCTTAGCACTTCATAGAGATAGAAAACCGAACACGTGAACACGTGAAACTTATTCCGGAACACTGTTTTCCCTGCAACACTCAAGTCCGGAGCGTCACAGATCTGGGGCCATACAGCACTTTCAGCTTGACGGACGCGGTCAATGAGCTGCTGATGAGCGCGATCGCTGACCACGGTCAAGGGCGACAGGACAGGCAGTTGGGTATGGTCTAGCACCGCTGCAAGCGCATTGGGCGTTAATGGGTAGAGTCGTTTTGCATGGGGTTGATCCTGCAAAAACTGCAACGCTTGTGCCTGGGTGTAGAGAACGGCTGTGGAGGTGGCCTGCGGCATTTGATGTTAGAAGAATTGGTCGATTAGTAGCGCTGCGATCGCAGCTGATTCTGAGTCGCGGACTTCAAAGCTAGACAAGGGATGGTCTACTTTATATAGCCCCGTCTTCAGACCCGTCATGTTCTCCGTGCGAATAAACTCTGGATGGGTCACACACCCCAACCCATGCAGGCCAATCAGAGATTGTTCCTTAAAGGCCCGAGGAATGTCGCCGCTGTCTAACCGCTTAAATGTGCCATCATCTGCCTCTCGCCACATCCAACCGGATTCTGGACGGGCTGGGATGACTGAATCATAGCCGTCGGCTAGCAGATGCTGAATCATGCCATCCAGCAACGTTGCCGTCCGAAAAGGGAACGTTTCTTCTAGATGAACAACTAGATCGGGAAGGTAGCCACTTTCTTCGATCCGCGCCAGCGAAAATTTTTGGACAGCCTGTAGATTGACATGGGCTGCCGACAACTGGGGCGGACGCAAGAATGGACATTCAGCTCCGGCTTGTCGAGCCACATCTGCTGTGTATGCCGAATCAGTGGAAACGAAAACCCGGTCGATATATTGAGAGTTTAAGGCTGCTTTGATAGTCAGGGTAAGTTGAGGTTTGCCGTTGAGCGATCGCGTTTCGCCCTTCACCGGAATAACCGCAGCGATCTTCAGCCGATCAGCATCCAGCTGACCACTGGCGTAATTGACATAGCGGGATTCGATAATCCTGACCACGTTCCGGAGGCGCTCTGGATTGCCGTCCTGATGAATGCCATGGTAGTGGTATACGCTTGCTTCGGGCTCGTACAGCATCTTGTATCCACGATTCAACATCTCCTGGGCCCAAATCCGATCCTCAATATTCGTAATCTTTGGATCAAAGGGAACCTCATCCCAGCATTTCCGGCGGATGATGGAGTTTGCATTGTGGAAGAAACTGTCCTTACGCTGAATCTTACGATCAAGGCCGAACACTAATAAAAGATCCCGCTTATCAGCAGGAGAGGTAAAGGACATCGGTTCCTGACGCCCATAAACGCCCGCATAATCTGGATCTTCTTCTAATGCCTTGACGAGAGCTTCAAGCCATTGAGTACCTACTGGAATACAGTGTGCTGAAAGACAGACAACATACGCTCCGACAGACTGCTCAATGCCTACATTTAAGGCTTTCCCTGGAAGATAATCCGTAATTGTTAAAATTTTACTAACTGAGAATTGTTTGACCTTTTCAAGGGTTTTATCAGTACTACCATTATCAACAACAATAACTTCAAAATCTTGATAGGTCTGATTATAAATCGCGTCAAAGCAAGGATTAATCCAACGCTCTTCATTTCTGGTACGAATAATAATAGATACGGATGGATTAGAGGGCATTATTGATATAAAGGTATGGTTGGAGAGAAGCGTTGAAAACGCTCATCCTCAAAGATCTAAGATTTTCCAGGAAGACTGATCCGCTAAACTCTTTTCCGCCGCCTCAATTACAGCTGTCGAGAAGAGAGACTCTGAAAATGTAGGCCGAATTCCCTCAAAATCCTGCGGGGTTGCCTCACCTTCCAGCAGAGAAGCAACATCACTTAAAAAGCTGGTGATACTGTCAACACCATAGCCTTCCCACGCCCAATGGCCGTCTTCCAAATGATAAGGACGGCAAAAATCAGGGTTTGGCTCTTCCAGCGGATAATCATCGAGCAGAATCCTAACGCCTCGTTCCTTCTGGTCTCCTTCATAACGCCCACTTGTGCCAACAAACTTTAGTTTCTGATCCGACATCGCACTAGAGGTCTCCGGGTCAATCCAGTTAACTAGCAACGTTTGAATAAACGTGTGACCAGCATCAGTTTCCCATTCCACCAAACACTGGATTGCGTCATGGGCATTGACCCCCTGCTCCGTCAGCCAGACCTTTTGCCCCGTTGCCATCACTCGCAAAGGCACGGCTCCAGTCACGAAACGAACCACGTCAATGTAGTGCACGCCTAGATACTGCAAGATGTTGGTTCGCTCAACCCAAGACCGGAACACTGTGCTAGGGATTGACTTCCTCTGGCTGTACTCTGTCCACGTGTACAGGGGAATTCCCAGCTTCCCTGCCCGGAACGCTTCCCGCAGCATCCGATTCTGGCGATCCCAGCGTTTGTGAAATTCAACAGCCCCATACACATTGTGTTCGTGAGCCAAATCGATTAACTGCTGGGCCTCCTTTACTGTGGGGGTTAAAGGCTTGACCACTAAAGTATGCAACCCGCTTTTGAGACAGGCAGATGCCACTTCACAATGCAGGTGATCTGGCACTGAGACAATGGCACAGCCAGGGGGTTCAACCTTTTCCAGCACTTCTAAATAGCTTTGAACTGAATCTTCCTGATTGGGGTAAAACTGCAAGGGCAGACGAATGCCAGTTAGGTTAGCCAACTGTTTAGCCTTAAGCTCTGCTTCTCGTGCCCCAACCACACGGGTACCCACCACGTGAATCTGGGTAAACAATCTGTACTGTCGCTGAAAAACGCTAACAGCTGGAAGAATAGTACCGAAACCGTCGGTTTGCCTTCCACAAACATACATGCCGGTACCGATAATACAAAGTTTCATTTAATAACGACAGCAATCAAGGTTTTAAGAAGACACATCTGAAAGCCCAAGGTGATCAACGAGAAAGCCTTTAATAATTGAGTTGCCAGGATCATAGGCCATTATAGAAGAAGGAAATGAGGTTTTTTCAAGGAGCCTTGACCAATCATCATGGTTGATTGAAAATAGGTAATCTAAAATTTTCTTGAAGGATGAATGACTGGGTTGGTTAGTCCAATAAGAACCCTCGTCAGGAAAACCAAGTGGGTAAGCGAAATTGTACCCAGGATTAGAAGTTCCAAAGTATTTTGGGAAAAAAGAGTTGGTGATCGAAAAAATAGCAGTTTTATTTCCCCGAGCAGCAGATTCGTAAGCCAAAGTAGAGTTAAGACCAACAGTAACTTCTGCCCTGTCAGTTGCTTTATAAGAAGAAAACAATCTTCGTGTAGGCTGGGCAATAAACTCAACTTCAAACCCTTTAGACATTGAGGTGAAAACCTCTCTTTCAATGTCTAAAGGAGTATTAAGTATAATCTGAAGCTTTTTTTGATTTAATGACGCATACTCCACCAAGAAATCAAGAATGAGAGAGTAATAATCAGAAAATATACCAGATTTATAAAATAGGTTCTGTTCAGATCTAAATTCCGAGATGATAGCTATCGTTCCAGGAGAATAAGAATCAATCTTACTGGTATGATTATTTTTCAATGAACCAATGTCAAAAGAATTGCATGAAAACATTTCATTGTAGAGTGAACCTATGTGTTTGTTATGAACGAATGCATAATCTACAGCCAAATCCCTAAAAGATTTTTCAGAACCTGCTTTTGCATCAACATTCTGAGCTTCAAAAAAATCAGCTCCTCGTCTTGCATTTTGGATCACAACCATCTTGATATCTTGATGCTTGTTCTTCAGCGTATAAAATGAAAAATCGTTATCCACCAGCGTTACAATAAGTTTTGGCTTAACGCATTTTATATATGTGTCTATATAAAAACTCTTCAAACTGTAAAGATACGAAATCTCTACTTTCCCATACCGAAAGATTAGAGGAAAACAACGAAAAAAAACGTAGAGATTGAGTGCCTCACCTCTCACACAGAGAATTTCAGGGGCATAGGCATCAACATAATTTTTGATAGAGTCGTAGAGATTTAGATCATAGATAAGTAATTTGCTTTGACGAGGCGCAGAAAATATTTTCCTAGATAAGACGAGGCAGCGAAATAGATCAAAGATCTTTTGAACAACTATTGGTTGATGGGGTAGCCAATATCTAAAGAAGTTAGCGAAAGCACTCTCACTGGGTGCTTTCAGAGTGAGAGGTGGAGAGAAATAACTCAAAAGGCTCTTCATATTCTTACATTCTTAGACGATTATCCATATAAGTTGATTGTTGTCATCATTCTAGATGTACCGTCATCCCAATTAGTAGGTGGAGAAGTAAGGATCGTCAAACACGCGATCGCGCACTGAAATACGATTTGGTAAACAACGATGATTAGGATATTGACCCACTACTAAACTGTTATCTGGTACATTACAATCTATAACTAGTGAGTTAGCGCCAAAAACCACATTATTCCCAATATTACAATTACCCAAAACACTACTTCGTGAATAAAGGATGACGCCTTCACCAAAGCGTGGATATATGTCTGTTACAGCACCTATTGTACAGTTCTGGTAAACGGCTAGATAATTTCCATAGCATGCTCTTCCTAAGACTGTTCCGAGTGGGTGAACCAATAGGAATGTCTCTGGCATTTCCACTGGATAATATAAATCAATGCCATTCATTATCTTGTTCAAGTAAAACAACCTTTCTGGTAAGGCTGAATCGCCTACTTCACACCATATCGTGTTAGAGAAAAAGTATAAGAAGGCAGAAAAATGATCGCTATTTAGGTGATCAAAGAAAGAAACACCATCTTTGACGTAGTATTTTTTCTGAATTTTCGAAAAACTCTTTTCGATTCGCTCCATTGTTTTTGAAAGGAATGGAGTAATTGAATAATTGGGTCTGTAGCTATCGGGTATATAGTGAGCCAATAGCTTCAAGACGTAGGATTCTAGTTCCGTGGAGTCAAGGCTTGTATCCATCATTTGAGTTAACCAATCGATTCAAAAATGAATCGGCGTTATCCTACTACCCAAGTGCGTCAACAGCTAGTTTACGACCACAGTTACACCTGGATTGACTACCAAGCATTTAATCCACCATCCACAACCATATTGTGTCCGGTCATATAGCTTGATGCATCTGAGGCCAAGTAAAGCAAAGCTCCTACCATTTCTTGAGGCTGAGCCATACGATTCATCGGCACTCGGTCTGAGTAGCGGTTCATAAATTCCCCATTTTGGCCACTCTCAGTGCCCCCTGGCGTTAACGTGTTGACTCGAATACCATAACTTGCCCAGCAGGTCGCTAAATGTTTTGTCAGTCCAATTACTCCAGCCTTAGAAGCAGTGTAAACTGCGGGTGTATTAATTTGACGATCTAAATAATAAGAACCTTGGTAAATCCGAGAATCGGGAGCCATAACACCATAAATAGAAGCAGTTTGGATGATACTACCCCCCTGTTCCTGGGCAATCATTTGCTTCCCCACAGATTGGGCCACCAAAAACATACCATCTAGATTAACAGCCATGACTTGATGCCATTGCTCTAGACTGTAGTCTTCTAAGGGTGCAAAGAAAGCATCTAAATCTGCTGATTTGCTGGCAGCATTATTGTGGAGAATATTGATCTGCCCAAATTCATCAATAACTTGGGTTATCATCTGCTTCACTGAATCTGGATTGGAGACATCGCAGCCAATCGCCACGGCTTGACCTTGATAGCGCGCGTTTAAGGACGCAGCTAAAGCTTGAGCCTTGTCTTCCATTAAATCGACAACAGCAACCTTAGCGCCGAATTCAGCTAGTCCAGCACAAAAATGTTGACCTAAAATGCCAGCTCCGCCAGTTACTATGGCGACTTTATCTCGTAAATCGAATAATTTTCGATAGGAGATATTACTCATGATTTTCGATTTTTCTTGAGTAAAAGCTCAACTATCTCAAAATCTAATTCACTATCGATATCGATGGAGCGGTGCTCAGGCATAACGTGTAATTTAGTATCAGAATTAAATACCGTAGGATGGTCAAATAGCGCTTGACGTTGCCAAACATAAATGGAAGCATTCATGTCAAAGCAAGGTGGTGAATCCTGCCGTCGAGTAATGGGATCTTGCAAGGGTTTTGACAATCTAATGATGCCATCTTTTCCCAACTCTACTAAATTGAAATAGGGCGATCGCCGAGCTGGTGCACCCGTAATCACATTGGAAACACGTTGCGTTTCTAGTAAAGACACCGCAGCTTGAATATCTGCCGGTAATCTCAGCGGTGAGGTGACATCAAGGTCAACGATGGTCTCAAACTGGGTTTGGGCAAACATCTCGGCGGCTTCAACACAGTGACGAATGGCAGGCAGCTTTGGTGCAGTATCGCTGGATAATTCTGGTGGTCTGACCACGAGACAATCAGCCCCAAAGGCTTCCGCGACTTCCAAAATTTTAGGTGAATCACTGCTAACGGCAATCAGTTGAAATAGCTTACTCTCCCTTGCCTGCGCTAACGTATGAGCAATCAGCGGTTTGCCTTCTAGTTCTCGAATATTCTTGTGTTTCACCCCTTTTGAACCGCCACGGGCACAGAGGGTACACAGCCGTTTGCTCATCGGCTAATCCAGGTGTGGGTTAAAGCTGCCTGCTCAGCACAATCAATGGTCTGCAAAACTGCCATAGCCGATTCAACAGAACAGAGATACGTCTCATCTCCAGCTATAACAGCTTGGTGTTCAGCCAGGTAGGTTTGATCACGAGGAATTTCAAAGGTTTCTAGGGTCTCGTCTATCATCAGCGTTCCTCGAATCAGATCGACACTTATCGTCTGTTGATTGGTAAGAATTACAATTTCTCGGCGGGGGAGGCGGCTTAGGTAATCTAGATGGATCGAGACTAAAGGATAGCTCGGGGTCTCCAAGATTAAAGAAAAGACGTCATCACTATCAATCTCTAAGGCACTTAAGTGTCCGCCAGCCGCAGTCAACCGTTTCCAGGCTCCAAACAACCAGAGGGCATAATCAAGCTCATGGCTTAAATCTCGTAAGACCCCTCCCCCTTGATTTCGATAGGCGGAATAACTTTGACGATAATCTACCGTTGGACGCCATTGGGGTAGATACTGGCCCACATAAATATGAGCGGCTATGCCTGACTGGCGTGATAGCAGTCGATGAAGCGATTGAAGCAGGGGGTGAAACCGTAAGTTATAGGCTACAGCTAAGCGTTGGAAGCTGTGCTTGGGAGGGTGGCAAGGATGATGGAATAGGGGCTTTTCGACTAATACTGTGCCAGTAAAATCTTGCTGTCCTAAATATTGGAGGGTTGGGTAATGTTCATGGGTACGATTGGCAACCACAACATAATCTGGTTGCCAATCTGCCAGGGCAATGCCTAAATCCGCATAACTAGAATCTATGTCAGTGGTTTCAGCGTCAAGAGAGCGACGACTGCACACAGCTACTGCGCAATTTAATTGCTTGAGCAGCCGCGTATGGCGTTGACCAATTGAACCATAGCCCACCACTAATGCCTTAGTCATCGGTTGGGATTACAGGCAAGGCCTGATCAAGACGCAAATTTATCTTGGGCTTTTTGGAAATCGGCTTCTCTTCCCACATCTAACCAAGGTTCATGCATAGGATAGACAATAGTGCGTCCTGCTTTTTCTTTGACTCTAAGAAAAAGCTCAGGCATATCGCAAAGCTGTCTGTTTTTCAGATTTGTTAAGACTTGAGGGCTCAAGGCATAAATACCTGCATTCACATGGCTGCGAATAATGGGTTTTTCTTCAAACCCGATAATATCGACTCCCTGAGTACACACCACACCAAATGGATTTTGCCATTCATGGAGTCGCACCGCCATGGTTGCCATAGCCTGATGGGTTTTATGAAAATCTAACAACTCACCATAGTGAATATCGGTGAGGACATCGCCATTGGTTACTATGAATGGCACATCTGGATAGGGGTTCAACAAACTGAGAGCTCCAGCAGTCCCCAAGGGCAGGTCTTCACGCAAGTAATCGATTTGCACCTGCCAACGGCTCCCATCGCCGAAGTAGTCTTCGATCAAATGCCCCAGGTAGTGAATGGCAATTATGAATTTGTGAAACCCTTGTGCCTTAGCCCGCTCCAAAATATGCTCCAGCATGGGTTTGCCTGCGACTGGAAGTAGAGGTTTAGGGCAGGTTTCTGTCAACGGCCGTAAGCGTTTGCCTTTACCCCCGGCCATAATCACCATGGGGTTAGGGCGATAGACAGGGGCTAAAAATTCTCGAATCAGGTGTAACCCAACGACTCGGTGAGTTTCATCCACAATGGGGAGTTGTTGAATCCCATTAGCGTGCATGATTTGCACCACGGTATCCCGAGGCACCTGAGATGGGACTACGGTAGGCTTGCGATTGATAATGGTATCCACTGGACTCTGGAGTTCTAAACCTCTTAGGAGCCCCCGACGGATGTCACCATCGGTCACGGTACCGACAAGTTGCTCCTCTGGCGTAATTAAGAGGACAATTTGGAGCGCTGACTGGTCAAGATTGCGAATGGCTTGCTCTAGGGTACTCTGGATTGGCAATAGGGCACGTCGCCAAGTGTTAGCAGAGGGTTGAAAATCGCTAGACATAACGGTTATTTTCAGTTGCGATTTAGTCAGAGCTGAGGCGTGTAAAAAGTTTTTTTCAGCACGTTATCTAGTGGAAAGTGGCTGATAGTCTTCACCACGTGTTCACTGGCTCCGCCAGTTCCATAGGGGTTTTCCACAGTGTTTAGGATTGACTGAAACTCCGGTGTATAGAGCTGCTTTACGGCATTAGCAATGGCTTGACGCTCGGGGGCACAATCGATCACGCTACTCGCTTTGAGACGGCCTCGTTGGCGATCGCCCACATTTACCGTCCCCTTTTTAAAGCTGGGGGCTTCGATTAATCCACTGGATGAGTTACCCACTACCCCATCGACCTGAGCCAAACAAGAGAGATACCGCAACTGCCCTAAGGAAGTATAAACCTGAGCATTGGCGTGGGACGCGACAAAGTCCTCAATCAATTGAAACAAAATTCGTCCATCTGTGTCTGCATTCGGCATGGTGAAGATCAGATGGGTTTCAGGTAACGTATCCAATGCGGCGAGCAGCTCTAGCATTTGTTCGCGGGCCGTTGTCTGTTCTAGGGTCACGGGGTGAAACGTGATCAATAAATTTCTTTTGCCTAACTTAAACCCCAGAGCTGTTTCCAATTCAGAGCGGTCTAGCAGTTTGAGCCGTTTGATATTGTCAATGCCTAACCCACCGACACAAAAGACCCGCTCAGGGTGCTCCCCAAGTTGAATGACGCGATCGCGATATGCTTTGGCAGCGACAAAATGGAGGTGAGACATTTTGGTGATCGAGTGACGAATCGCATCATCAAAGGCCCCTTCCGTTGTTTCCCCCCCATGGAGATGGGCCACTGGAATTCGAGCCACCAGGGCGGCTGCTACGGCTGAAAAGATCTCAAAGCGATCGCCCAAAACCACCATTAAATCTGGTTTCAGAGCCTGTAGGGCATCCCCAAACCCAATTAATCCCAATCCCATTGATTTTGCCAGACCAGTTGGGGTATCTGAGCTGAGTAGCATCTCCACCTTTTGGTCAATAACAAACCCATCTTGTTCAATGTTGCGGTAAGTCAGCCCAAACTCTGGGGAAAGGTGCATGCCTGTGGCAACAGTCTGAAGCGTAAGGTTTGGTGCTTGCTGGATGCCATCCATTACCCAACGCAACAGACCATACTCAGCACGAGTTCCCGTAACAACGCAGATTTTGCGTGTCATCCTGGCTTAAGGATACAAGCGTGGTTGATATTGACCCAGTGAAGTAGCATCGTTAAACCAAACACGCCAATAGCCTATGGATCAAATCTCAATTAATTCATCAGGGGAAAATGCTCGGGGGGCTTGGCGTCCCAACACATGATCCCAGTCCATGGGAGAGATACCCGTTCCCGGGCGCTTTATGGTCAAATTGTCTGGAGTAAAGCTTTCCCCAGTTTTAATTTCACAGGCGGCAACAATAGACTTACGGGCAATCGGCTTATTTTTTAACTCGCTCGGACTAGGGCGCTTTCGGCCATCCCCCAGCGCTTGCTCAATATTTCGAATTGCGGTGACCATTGCTTTAAGTTCATCTGGCTCTAGACTTGCTCGATGATCAGGGCCAGGAAGGGCGCGATCTAAGGTGAAATGCTTCTCAATGACCGTTGCGCCAAGCGTTACTGCGGCAATTGGCACTTCAATCCCCAGCGTATGATCTGAATATCCCACTGCAACCCCCAAAGCCTCTCCCATAGTCACCATGGCCCGTAAGTTTACATCCGCCATTGGGGTGGGATATTCCGTGTTGCAGTGCAGCACAGTAATGGTAGTTCGGGGCGTGCCTGCTGTTTCAATCACCTCAATTGCTGCTTCGACTTCCCCTAGCGTTGCCATCCCTGTGGAAAGAATAATGGGCTTGCCATACGTTCCTATTTGACGAAGATAGGGCAAGTTTGTAATTTCCCCTGAAGGAATCTTGAAAAGTTCTAGACCCAGAATTACCAGTAGATCAAGGCTCTCCAAGTCAAATCCTGTTGAGAGAAAACCAATCCCCTGAGCTTGACAGTGGGCGATCAGTGTCTCATGCATAGGGCGGGTTAATTCTAGACGGCGAATCATGGCGTGTTGAGACTCGCCTTGGGCAGTCGTTGCAGCTTGATAAGCCGCTTTTGGCGTCTGACGGGTGACCAGGCGATCAGCACTAAAGGTTTGGAATTTGACTAGGTTTGCCCCTGCCGTTGCAGCAACGTCAACGAGCCGCTTTGCCATGGCTAGATCGCCATTGTGATTGACCCCTGCCTCGGCAATAATCAAGGTCTTCATTAGGCGTTCATCTCCCAGTCCCTAATTCCCCTACTACAGGAGAGTCGGCTGCCAGATCTTGCCGTACCGTTTGGCCCATCCCTACGATCGCGCCAGGAGCTATACAAATCATTTCCCGTAGACTGCTATTGCTTCCTAGAAAAACACCATCACCCACTTTCACGCCGCCGTTTACCGTGGCAGCAGTGGACACATGGCAATGGTCTCCAATCACTGCGTTATGTTCAACTAGGGATTTGGTGTTCAAAATGCAGTTGCGTCCTACTACGGCTCCTGCATTCACATAGGCCCCGTGCATCACGATGGTGCCTATGTTCACCTGGGCATGGCGAGAAACATAAGCTTGGGGAGAGATTACGACAGGCAACTGAAAGCCTAACTGCTGGAGTTGATTAAATAGACGTATGCGTGGAACTGGGGTTTTGATTTGCCCTAGGGTAACTAGGGCATAAGACGCCTCCGCATGTAGATCAGGTAGGTCGTCATCCGTCCCCAACACGGGGTAGCCCAAAACTTGACTGCCCACTTCCTCTGGACGCCCTACTAACCCCAGAATCGTAAACCTACCTGCTTGCTCAAGCACGTCAATACAGGCTTGGGCATGACCTCCGGCACCCACTAGCAGAATAGATTTTGGGGTCATGGCTCTTCCGAAAGACCCGTTTCAGCTGTCTGAACAAGCTCACCCAAGGGCTTGGGCGGCACATTACTCGGCAGGTTAATCAGGCGCTGTTCCAAAGACTCTGCCACGGGCAGATCCATCCTTGGACAGTCGCGGTACGGGGCAAGACGGTGCATTAATCTCCAAACCGGGCGGGTCATGAGACCGGCATCATTCGTTGCGCTCAAGATGGTATCTCGCTCAGCAGCCAGACTGGGAGACAACTGTAGCGTTTGGAGCCAATAGTTGCTGTGGCAACCAGGGGGTTCCTGAACAATCTCAACGCCTGGAATCCCCTGAAATGCCGAGTGATAGGCTGCAAACAGCGATCGCTTCGTGGCTAAAAAACCAGGCAGTTGCTCTAACTGGGCACACCCTAAAGCCGCATTGATATTAGGCATTCGGTAGTTGTAACCCACTTCATCATGAACATAATCCCAGCGGTGGGGCACTTTGGCCGTTGTAGTGAGATGCTTAGCCCGCTTCGCCAATACTGCATCATTCGTCAGAATGGCACCGCCACCGCCGGTCGTGAGTGTCTTATTACCGTTGAAGCTTAAGGTGCCCATTAACCCAAAGGTGCCCGTATGCTGACCGTGATAGTAACTGCCCAGGGATTCTGCGGCATCTTCAATTAGGGCTAGGTGCCAATCTTGCGCGACTGCTAGCAACCCATCTAGGTCAACTGGATGGCCAAAGGTGTGCATGGGCATTAACACCCGGATTACTCGACCCGTATGCCGATTGAGGCACAGACCGTTGCTAACTTCTGCGATCGCTTTTAGATACGCTCGCAACGCTTCGGGATCTATACCCAGCGTTGTGGGCTCACTATCGACAAAATGTGGAATTGCACCACAATAGGCTACTGCATTAGCCGTTGCCACAAACGTTAGCGCTGGGACTAAAACCTCATCTCCAGGCTGAACCCCTGTCAAACGTAAGGCCACATGGAGTGCAGCAGTGCCATTCACCACCGCAACAGCATGGCGAGCGCCAGTGTAAGCCGCTAGCTCAGCTTCAAATCGATCAACAAATGGCCCGACCGACGAAACAAACGTAGAATCTAAGCACTCCTTCAGATACGCCCACTCTCGACCTGCAAACTGTGGAATATGAAGTGGAACAGGCTCTACCCCAACTACCTTCTGGAGAGCGCCAACAATAGACCTAACAGATGTACTCAAAGGTTATAAATATCTGCCTTATAAGCAGCTAGATTATCAGGATTGCTGAACCACGCCACGGTTTCCTTAAGCCCGTTACGAAATCCTGCCAACCCGCCATACTGGGGAATCCACCCCAGTAGAGACTTAGCCTTATCATTGGAGGCCCACAATCGATCGACTTCGCTTTTTTCAGGACGTAGCCGTTGCTCATCAGTGAGAATTTCAATGTCAACCTCCATGACCTCAGCAATCGTTTGGGCCGTTTCACCGATAGAGATTTCAAAATTGCTGCCAATATTGATCACCTCCCCGACTGCTGCCTCAGATTTAAGGGCTGCAATGAATCCAGCTACAGTGTCAGCCACATAGTTAAAGTCTCGGGTCGGATGAATTGCCCCAAGTTTGATCTGACGTTTTCCGTTGGCAATTTGGGTGATGATTGTGGGAATCACGGCGCGAGCCGATTGTCTCGGGCCATAGGTATTAAAGGGCCGAATGATGCTAACCGGGACACCAAAGGACGTATAAAAAGACATCGCCAGTTGGTCTGCCCCAATCTTACTGGCGGAATAGGGAGATTGTCCCTGAAGTGGATGCTGCTCGGTGATTGGCACAAACTGGGCTGTTCCATATACTTCACTCGTGGAAGTTTGAACCACCTTACTGACCCCGAGATCTCGAGCCGCTTGCACCACGTTCAATGTGCCTTTGATATTGGTGTCAATGTAGGTGTCAGGAGAATGATAAGAATAGGGTATGGCAATCAGTGCAGCCAGATGCAGCACGGCATCACAACCCTGCATCGCCGAACGGACGCCATTGGGGTCACGAATGTCTCCGGCAAACACCTCAAAGTGCTCCTTGACATCTTCAACACAGCGATCGAGCCAGCCCCAAGAGTTGAAGGAGTTATAAAGTACAAAAGCCCGAACATCGTAGCCCTGACGCACCAGAGCTTCAGTCAAATGGGAGCCAATAAAGCCGTCAGAGCCAGTCACTAAAAGTTTTTGCAAGGTAAATACGACCCAATTTAAAGTCAGTCAAGTGAATCAACAGCTTTTGCAAATGGACAGAGACTAACCAGCATAAGCATTAGCTTTTGCATATGCATCAGGCATTCCGATATCAATGAAAAAGTCTGTATTTTCGTAGGTATAAATCTGCCCAACGAAGTTAGGCAGCACATCGGTGCTGAAGTCTTTCACTGTGGGCAGTTTGGCCTTGAGTAACGTCATGAATTGAGCAGAGAGTAGATAGATAGCACCGTTGGCTAGGTTGCTTGGCGGAGAAGCAACTTTTTCATGAAAACCAATGACAATGCCTTCGGCATCGAGTTCCACAATGCCGCAAGTTGAAGGAGTTTCGGTACGAAAAGTCATCATCGTCAAGAGGCATTGGGAGGGACGCCGCCGATGAGCTTCTACAAAAGCTGGGAAGTTTGCCAAACAATAATTGTCGGCATGGATCAGTAACCCATCTTCACCATTGAAAAAGCTTAGGTTGGCCATCAAAGTCCCTGCCGTTCCTAACAACATGGGCTCATGGCTCAGCGCTACCTTATCTTGATACGCACTCGCGGCAATAAACTCCTTAACCTGATCCGCTAAATAGTGCGTATTGACCAGAAATGGCCCTAATCCAGCTTGGGTGAGAGTGTTGAGCCAAATCTCCAATAGCGGTCGGCCTTTGATCGGCACTAAACATTTAGGAATAGTATTCGTCAAAGGCCTAAGACGAGTCCCGTAACCTGCTGCTAGTAAAAGAGCACGCATTAGGTCAGTTCCTGTATCAACTCATCCCGCTTTACAGACTGGTTACCCACTCGCCCGACTTGAATAGCAGCAGCTAATGACCCCAGACAAGCTGCTTCCCAAATCGTGCCGCCACTGGCCAATGTTAGGGCGCTAGCCATCAGTAGTGAGTCACCAGCACCAGCCACGTCTTTGGGGGCAGAGTTGAGAGCTCCAATGCGATCGGTGAGCCAGCTATCTTGAGCGCCTGCATGGATCAGGAGTCCTTCTTCGCCTAATGTCATAAAAACATTCTGAGCAGAGGCTTTTCGGCGCAGTTGCTCTGCCAACACGACTAGGCCATCCTCTGAGTTCCGGGTGCCCAGGCGAGCCTCTCGCTCAGTCGGCGTGATTAAATTCATCCCTTGAAAACGACTGATGTCTCCCACTTGGGAAGACGACTGGCTGTCAGCGACCATCATCACGCCTTGAGCTTTTGCCAGCTTACTAATGTGATCTACTGCCGATTGGGGTAAGCAACCATAATTGAAATCGGAGAAAACTAGTAGATCCGCATCTGCTAGAGCAACTTCTAGGTACTCTAGAAGTTGGGTTTGGAGGCTAGAGTTGATGGCTCCTTGGTGGAGATGACTAACCCTCAATAAAGTTTTTCCCTTACTGCGAAACCGTTGTTTGAGAGTAGTCGGGCGGCTGTCATCAAGCAATAGATGGGCATCAACTTGAACAGCAGCAAGACCAGCTTCAGCAAAATCTCGAGCATCATCACCCCCAGTAACAGATACATACTTTACCTGGGCTCCCAGCCCGGCACCATGGGCTGCCACAATCCCTGAGCCCCCTACAAAACGGGTGGAGTCTACAGGTGTGACAACAATGGTTGGATCTTCCTGGGACATGCCCAAGGGCTGACAAGTTATATATTCGTCGATAATCAAGTCACCTACAACGCAGACCTTAAGGGTGGAAAATTTTTGGACTAAGTCCCCTAATCTACAGGGGGTAATGTGGTGACGTTCGAGATAATCTCCCGGGAGATGAATAGTTTGGAGATTGGACTCATAGAATTCCTTGCGGAGGAGATCAACCGAGGAAAAGGTGGTTTCGCCAGAACTAAACAGTAGGCGACCACCATACTCTTCAAGGACTTCCCGTTCAGGGTTGAAACGAGTTTCGTGTTCTTTGCCTTTGACAACAATATCAGGACGAAAACGTTTGATAAATATAGGAACAGGTTCATCAATGAGCAACGTTTCATCTACCCAGCTATTGCTTCGTACGCCCTCTAATCGAAAATGTTGGGGCATATGGGCGGCTTCAGCAGCAATGGAGTCAGAGTACACACCGACGGTTAAATGATCACCACACTCTTTGGCAAAGCGCAATAGACGCAGATGGCCTGGATGGAGGATGTTGAATGAACCGGTAACGAGAACTTTAACGAAGGGCATAAAAGCAGCGTATAGGCGTTAAGCAAGAAATTTGTCTCCCATTGAGCGGAGCCAGGTAGCCCCAGCCCTAGCTTCGGGATGAATCCAGCCATGGTACTTATGAAAGTCTGGATGGGACTTAAGGATTTCCCAAAATTGTAGATTACGCCTCAGATCATCCTCTGTATCTACCCATGTTCCTTGAATACGCTGCCATCGTTCTTGTACAGCCGCCAAAATTTCTTCCGGGGTCAAATCAATGATTTCAATATCAGCATGATCGTAATTATTAGTATGAAAATAGCTGTGCGCTAAATACTCTCGCCAAGTAAGAGAAATTCCTGATGATTTCCATGTCAGACTTTTAGATAGATGCATGGCATTACTCCATGACCACAACCTAGATAATGGTAGGAAGTTTAAAAATAGTATAGGCTTGCGATAGCTACTGCTGATTGTATCTGGCCCGCTCCCTGTAGAAATGCACAAATCACAATTAGCAAATAACCAAATATCTAGAAAGTCACTTCTATCCGGAAGAAAAGCATAATCAATAATCCGAGGATGATCACTGGGAATGGGTTGAGCCATAATTTTGCCCATTCTTAGAACCCATACTCCTCGCTCCGCCAACCATTCTGCAGCGGGAACATAGGTTTCAATATTTGAATTACGGTAGTCGTGGTAGCTCCAATTAGAACCTTTCAATAGAGGATCGGCATCCAAATATGCATTGTCTCGCACATTCAAACAAATGAATGGCTCACCAACTCGCCACCCTAGTTTAGAGAGCCAATCTTTAGCTTTGATATCTTCTTCAGGAAGAAAGGGAAGCTTAGCTTTATTCCGTTCTAAGAAGCCATAAATATCGAGAGAGTCAGTAGTTGTTGAAGGGCGGTAATGTATGCTTCCACCAGGCAATATTTGATTCCATTCACTTAAAGGTTGCACCCACGGATAAACTGCAAAATTCCGACGCACCATCTTTGCCCAGAAATCATTGCAGGTAGGTTGATCTAGCCAGTACAAGTCTAAATACTCTTTAGCTTGCTGATGAAGCGTTGCCCATCGAATGCAAGTATCAGCAGTAAAGTGCCCGATACGATCACTCCGGATTGTACCCAGACGGATAACGTACCAAGGGCGAAGAAAGCGGATAAGCAGGACACCTGGTATACACCATGAGGCATTGAGAAGCGCAAGAAATGACCTGAGAACTTTATTCCGTAATCCTGACCAACCTTTTTGCCGGAATTTGTGAATAATTTTGTACATAAGGCTGTCTGAATTTGATCACGCAGCCTTATGTACAAAACTTAAATATTGCTGACCACGCCCCCACCATTGGGGAAAATGACTTAGTTCTCGATCGAGTGGAACACCATCCTGGAGCCATTGAGATGCCTCAACAATAGCCTTTGCAGTGTCAGGTGCAAACGTCATGACTACGGAAGAAATCTCATCCATGAGATCAAACATTGACTGCCACTTAGAAGCATCTCCATGTTGAATTTGACTCATGAGTTCCCAACTCCTGGCACAAACAGCTTCCAGCTCCTTTCCAAATTCAACTGATTGAGGCGCGAAGACATAGCGATAATCAATAAGATTTAAATTAGATTTGTAATAACAAGTCAAAGCATTCTGATTATGTTTTCTCTCCTCACCTATGATCTCTTTATACCATCGCCAATCTGTTATAAATCGAGGTGAAGACCCGTATAAATCGTACTCATCATTCAGTGTTGCAATAACATCGGGAATACTTAACAATTTTCTTCCCTGCAAAGGTTGCAGTATATTATCTACGATCCAGTCGTCAATGGGACGACTCATCCCCTTAAGATTTGACAAATGAGAAGCAAATAAGGGTTTCAAATTTTCTAGAGCTTGATCGAGATCTAAAGAAGAAATACCAGATGGGAAATATACATTCAAAATGAGACGACGTATTGTTTCTGAGAGATAAGAAATGGCATTGCTAGTGGTACAAACAAAAAGTCCACCTTTCCTAGAAAAGCTTGCAAGGTGTTTTAGTATAGTTATAGGATTATTTTGATGAGGGATGCAGCCTTCAGCCCAAATAATGTCAAACTTGTCTGTAATAGAGTAATCTAAAAATAAAGACTTAAAAATATGAAAGTCTCGAAATCCAAACCCTGAAAGTAGCTCTTGAGTTTGCTTTATACCCAAAGGGTTTCCTTCAACCAAGTAGTATTTCTGAGGTTTCAGAGATGCCATGTAAGTCGAGTTATGTCCTGAGCCAGGACCAAACTCAATCACATTTACCCCTCGAACAAAATTTGGCAGAATTCCCAAGCTTCGAAACAAAGATTCTCGTCTTTGAAAATGCTTTTCTAAGTCCGAGATGTCTTGAGAAACTGGAGATATATTATTCTTGGAGTAAAAAGTAACAAACGATTCAGTTTTATCTTGCATTGGGGTGTCTTAGATCGAGAAGATTTCTAGCAAGACTCTCTTGCCCAACTAGTGAAAGGCCACCATCTAGCAAAAAAGACCTTCCTGTGATGAAAGATGATCTTTCACTACACAGAAAATCGACTAGATTGGCGATGTCTTGAGAATTACCCATCCTTCCTAGTGGAGTAATGCGTTCTATAAGATTACGCACTTCGTTGTCTTCGGAGTAGAAAGCTTCATTTTCAGGTTTAATCACGGTAGAGGGAAGGACACAATTAAAGCGAATTTTACTTTTCCCATAAACAACCGCATAGTATCTAGTCAATGCTTCTAAACTTGCTCGTGAAGCATGATATGCCGCGGGCTGCTCATCAAAAACAAAAAAACCTGCGACAGATCCGATAATTACAACAGACGCATCATTACGAAAATTCGGCCTTAGAGCATCAAATATGACATTTATAGCCTTAACTGTAATTTGAAATTCTTCATCCCATTCGGTACCACGATATCGATGGGTAAAAACGAGATAATTGAAATCAAAACTGATTGCATCACTTAGAGTCTGGATATCATCTAATGATATATCAAACTTAATGTGGTTCTCGTCCTTTAGATCTCTTCTTGAAACTGTATGGACGCGATCACCTCGCTTACGCAACTGATCAACAATTGTTTTACCAATGCCCCTTGTCCCGCCAATAACTACACTATTAGTTGGCATAGTTCTTCTTCTGTATCTTATAAGATCTCAAAATTGGGCAAAGGGACTAGTATAGCGCTGCTAAGACTCCTCGGCAGTCTCTTCAAGATTTGATCTTTATAACGCCAAGCAAGAATTATTATTGTATCAGGTGTATTTCTTTGCAATTCGGCAGAATTGCAAACCGGAATATGGAAGCCAGGACTATAGGTTCCAACTTTACCTGGGTTGTCATCTACTAAGTATGTCAAATACTTATTGAGCTGGAAGTGGGAAATCAGTGTTGTTGAAGTTGCAGAAGCGCCATAACCCACAATAAGATGCGAAGAGTAAGCATCTAAATAGCCAATAAGCTGTTCCTGGACGACATCAATTCTGGACTGAAAGTCCCTGAAGATTTTGAGATTGATGTCGGCAGCCTGCTCGCGTTCTGTTAAAACTTTGACATTGGAAGTAACGCTCCATTTAGAGTTTTCTTTTGCCCAAAAATATCGAAGAGAGCCGCCTTTAGTCGGTACTTTTTCCAGGTGAATCAGGTGCATGCCAAACTTTTTAAAGAACTTGCTCAGCGGCAAAATCGAAAAGTAAGATAGATGCTCATGGTAGATAAAGTCAAATACCATATTGTTGATCATATCCAACAAATATGACGATTCAACAATTAAGACACCACCATCTCCTAGTACATGTTCAATGCCTGATGTGAATTCACTGAGATCATCGATGTTTGCGAATAAGTTATTCACTGTAACTACATCGGCAAACCCATATTGATCAACGATCTTTGCTGCAAGTTCAGGACTGAAAAAGTTAGGTAGCGTCTCAATCCCACTGGCAGTCGCTTCATGAGCTGTATTGACTGAAGGTTCAACCCCCAAGACTTTGTGTCCTTTAGCTTTAAAGCTACGTAACAATGTCCCATCATTACTGCCAATATCAATAACTAATTTCGAAGGCTCCAGTTTTAACTGCTGGCAAACGTCCTTTGCATATTGGTCGAAGTGTTTGTTTAGGCCTGAGGAACTCGTTGTGACATAAATATAGTCTCGGTAAATAATCTCAGGATCAACCACTGTATCAATCTGAACAAAGCCGCAATTCTTACAATGATGTAAGTTCAGGGGGTAAAAGCTCTGTGTTTTTTGTTCTTTAACATAGGCGTCGCAAAGGGGACTATCGCGAAGGGGTAGAACGAGTTGTAAGTCATGGCTACCGCACAGTCGGCAAGTATCCCTTAGATAGAAATCCGGCATGACCTATATTTTCCTAAACTGGTTTAAAAAGGTCTCAACATCGTTGATGTCTGAATCGACGGGACTCCAGTCCGCAAAAACCGTATCTTCTCTCTGAAAGGGCCCCTTGGTAATTTCTAAAAAAACGAGCCATTCTGATTGAATGATTAGCGTATGATATATCGCTTCTCGAATGCTTTGGTAAAACGGCTTCCCAGATCGGTAATCGCCCATGCTAATAATTTCTTTAATACCTCCATCATTATTGAAAATAATATAATCTACCGATCCCTCAATTACTAACATAGACTCAGGCTTGTTCAAGTGTTTATGAGGACGAACATAGGCATTCTTGGGATGAACAATGACCATCTCATGAACGATTTCCTGGGCAGACGCATGGGCACAAAAGCGAACTCGCTGACGTGGGTTTAAACTAGCAGCCTGCTTGAGCTCGAGAATACTATTCTGATTCAGAGAGAATGATGGTTCTGAAGATAGATAGACCTCTGGAGATTGCTTTTTCTGATTTGATAAATTAAGCATAAATCAGACTTTTCCAAAATTCTGGAAGATAGCGACTGGGCGGCAAAATAGAATAGTATTTCCCTGGAGGGAGCGCTTTTCTTGTGATTACCTTATGCTCGTTCTCTGTGTTTACACCTAAAAGAAATACATAGTCTCGATATTTGGATTCATTCCAACTATTAATCTCTAAATTTGAACCTGGCACGAAAAGATCTTGCTTCTCTAGTTGGTCATCAATAAAACAATCGATTAATTCAGAAATTCCTGTAAAATTAACAAAAGTTGAAGATCTGGCACCGCATCCGTACATTGCTATCGGTGAACCCTGGCTCGATAAAAAATGGTGTAGTTTCTGTAGATATGATTCCCAACTTGCGCCGTAGTGCTTAATTTTATCTCTATCATAATTTATGTATTTATCACTGGAAGGCTTGTTGCTCGTTTGACGTTTTTCGCAGAATACGATGAGCGCTCTGCCAGAAAAGAGGGTGACTTCATGGTGGGTAATCACCAATGAGTGCTTGTGCAATAGCTGCTTCAATGTTTTCAGTGTGAAGTAGTTGACATGTTCTTCCCACAACGCATAGTCTAAATAATCTAAATTCCATTCGCTGTCGGGAATCTCAATAACAAAAATACCTTCTTCTTTCAAGATGTGATTGACGCCTAATAAGAAGTCGTCTAAATCAACAATGTGTTCTAAGACTTGTCTGGTTGTCACCACATCAAAACTACTTGGCGTATAAAATTTATCCGCAGTTTCCTGGCTGAAAAAGCCGTGGTATACATCAAGACCAGCTTCCAATGCCTTTTCGGAAGCATCCTTAGTGGGTTCAATTCCTGAGACCCTAGCATAGCCTCTATGCTGAAGAGCTTTTAAGAAGCTACCGTCATTGCAACCAATGTCTAAAATTCCTGAACCACTTGTTATTCCGCCAATACTCTCTAAAATATCGATAAGCTTAGGAACATGAGGTTGGTTTTTCCAGCTGCTAATTGTGAAGTAGTTCTCATACAAAATATCAGGATCAATAGGCTCTGTAATTTGTAAGAATCCGCAAGTTTGGCAATTCCCTAATCGGAATGGATATCTTTTGGCTTGATCTTCAGGTGCTTTAAGTAAATTGTGGACGATTGGTTGACTGCCAAAATCAATCAGGATTTCGACAGTATCATATCCACACAAACGGCAAACCATAGGTGATTCCAAGCTTATTTTGTTAAAGACTTAAAAATTAATTATTCAAAAAAAATGAACTCATAGTCTCCGGTGTATCCAAAGTGTCGATAAAGCCAAATCCATTCGGATACATCAAAGAAAGATTCTGCCGTGAGTGCCCAGCATTGAAGATTGAACTGTTCTTGCTCATTACGATAGCTCTCGAGCATGACATAACTTTGTTGCCCAATGCGCTCAACTTCTTGTAAGGCAGACTTTAACTCAAACAACCGCAGGTTGTGCAGCGTTCCTAAGGAAATTACCAGATCAAACTCATCGTCTTCAAAGGGATAGGGATCTTGAGCCTTATGCTTAAACAAGAAAGAGGAAACTTCTGACTTGGCATTAGCTAGCCCGTGTGTGGAAATATCAAACCCGCAAACTATTAGGTTAGGCTGCAGTTTTTGGAGTTCATATAGCAAAAATCCCTTACCACACCCAACGTCTAGCACCTTTGAGCCAGGCCCTAACCCATAGGTTTGAATCAGGGCTTCGGCAACCGATTGCCATCGCCCTGGAATATAGTGGTAACCTCCATAACCATAGCGCCGATCGCCATCCCAATAATCCACCTCATACTGCTTGGCGATCTTCATGCAGTGAACTTTCTCGTCGATCATTCGAGCTAAATAGTTACGCTGAGTCGCCTTGTGTAAGGGTGTGACAAAGTTACGCAGTTGCCCCAATGGGAGTCTCCTCATTAGACAATGATGAATGGGGTAACGTCACCAGGCAGTACGGTAGCGTCTGGCGGATTTGCCAAAGCGTTTCAATGCGATCGCGCTCTTGATCATCTTCTATGGATAACCCCTCAACCGCAAAATATAGCCCCTTACCGGAACCCAGAATCTGGTCATAGACTCGCTGGCGGTCAGTCCTATTCTCCGGTAGTTGAAACAAACTGTAAGCTACTATCCCATCCATAGTAGAAAGCTCATTCAACACTTGTTCAAGCATTAAGTGGCATCCTGCCATAGCATATTCTGCTGCACTAAGTAGATATTGAAAATGATTGCGATCGCAGTAGTCTCGAATCACCAAATTCTGGACATGCTGCGGCACCCGCTCTCCCATAAATGGACGACTAAAGATGTAGCCCTTGACTTTCTTACTCATGAATTTGGCAAGCGATAATCCATTCCTGCTCGGGACGCAGCCCGGAGCGTAATCGGTTCAAAGAACTCACCAATCTTTTTATCCTTATAAGGCGTAAACACGCCCTTAAAGCGGCAATTCATTGACCACCGAGTCTCAGTTTCGGTGTTGATTCGATTCCCGTGGGGTAACCCCTGGTTAAAGATCAATACCTGTCCATAATCCACCTTGAGCCATTTCACCTCAGACGCGATCGCTTGATAAAGCTCTTCACTACTAGCCCCTGCCTTTTCCTGAAAGGACTGGTTTAAGCGCCGTGTCGGCTCTGGCGGCAGCAGATACATCGCTTTCGTACCGTAGCAATCCACCAAAGGTATCCACACCACCACTTCAAACGGGGAATCCCCAGACCAAGTATCTGCATGGACAGGTAATAAAGAGCTATCATCTCCCGGGTATTGAATACTTAAATTTACCCGCAGTTGCATAGCCAACTCGTTACCGACTAGCGCTTCCAAATAGGGCTGTGCCACTCGAAAGTACATCCAACGGAACTTTTCTAGCGTATTCATTCCCCGAATGATGCGCAGCCGAAAGGGATTCAGCTCTACCACAGGCGCCCATTGATGAATAGAATTTAATAATTCAGCGCCGCCCTGCTTCTGCTTCTGCTCAATATTGCCGTGAATTAAACTGATTATCTGCTCTCGAAGCCACTCCAACGCTGCTAAATCAGTCACAGGTCTAATAATATATCCCTGCTGCAGATATTCCTCAGAAATCTGCTGATCTGCTGCTGATAAAAACATGATCAACGCTTAATGAGTTGCTTACTCATAACATCACGTAGCGTTTTAACAGTAATCCCCCAATGCTTCAGTAATGAGTTTTGGCTACCATACTGATCCGAGAAACGATCAGGAATGCCGATTCGTCTGATCTTGGCCGCTTGCTCTGGCAAATGATCGCTGCAAAGTTCCAATACTGCACTACCTAAGCCCCCAATACGCGTATGCTCCTCGACAGTTACAACCCTTTCAACCTGAGGTAGCCATCGGCTTATAATCTCCTGGTCTAAAGGTTTAATGGTATGGAAATGCAGCACTCCACAAGTAATATCCTCTACCTGTAACTGTTCCGCAGCCTCAAGAGCCAGTTGAGTCATCACGCCTGTGGTGATAAACAACCCTTCGCCTGGTTCTCGTAATAATGTGCCCTTACCTATTTCAGAGCCAAGTTCAGTTTGACTAACAATTTTATCCCCGCCCTTAGCCAAGCGAATATAGATAGGATGGGGCCAATCCACTGTCTGTGGCATCAAACGTCCCATTTCTTCTGCGTCACAAGGGGCCAAGATCGTCATATTAGGTAGCGATCGCAGAAGAGAAATATCTTCAACTGCCAGATGCGTTGGCCCTAGAGGGGCATAAACGACTCCGCCACCATTAGCAATGAGCCGAACGGGCAAATCTTGAAGACATAAATCTAAGGCTATCTGCTCATAACAACGTCGAGTTAAAAAGGTGGCGATGGTATTGACGTAAGGAATCAATCCCTCTATGGCTAACCCAGCCGCCATGCCGATGATATGCTGCTCACTCACCCCTTCCATGAAAAAACGATCAGGCATAGCAGCCTTCATGTCAGCCAGCACACCCGATCCTAGATCAGAACCGATGAAAACAATTCGTTCATCGCTCTTGGCCAATTCATACACACTATTTAATGCTGTTCTACGCATAGAATTTGATCACACCAGACACTCATACATGGCAGCAATTTGCGCTTCACTAAGACGAGACTTGTGATGCCACTCTGGTTTACTTTCAGCAAAGGACAGCCCTTTGCCCTTAACCGTATGGCAAATGATCGCAGTTGGTTTTTGGACATTTAAGGGTAAGCGATTGAGCAAATGCTCCAGCGCGGCAACATCATGACCGTCAACCTCTTCTACTTCAAAACCAAAGCTCCGCCACTTGTCGGTCAAGGGTTCTAAATCCAAAACCTCTTGAGTAGGCCCGTAGGACTGAAGCTTGTTATAGTCAACCAATACTGTCAGATTAGACAGTTTGTGTTTAGCCGCTGACATCGCAGCTTCCCACACTGAACCCTCGTTAATCTCGCCATCGCCAGTGACGACCACCACTCGTTGGAGTTGATGTCGAATTTTTGCTGCTAAGGCCATACCTACGCCCATCGGCAAGCCATGACCCAATGCCCCCGTGGATGCCTCAATCCCCGGAACTTTTCCGCGTTCAGGATGACCACCCAGGCGAGAAGTTGATTTCCCAAAAGTTGCTAGTTCTTCCTTCGGAAAAAATCCTTTGTCGGTCAAAATTGCATATAGCGCCAGACAACCATGACCCTTACTTAGAATAAAGCGATCGCGTTCTACCCAGTCAGGCTCATCAGGGCGATACTGCAAAAAAGAATCGTAGAGTACCCGCAAGACTTCAATAAGTGAAAGGGCAGGGCCAATATGCCCTCGCCCCCCGACTTCAATCATCTGGATGACCAGTCGACGAAGATCTTTAGACCGTTTATCCAAAAGCGTCATAGCCCCAAATGATCAGAAACGAGTTGCCTGTAGCCTAAGCGCAAATCCTTGAGAAGGGCGATCGCCTTTCCGAGCTGGATTTGTAGGATGTGCGCTTTCTCATCAGCTTTTGAACTGTCTGCCAACAAGCGCCGATGCCAGATTTCAGGCCGATAATCATTTAGCAGAATTAAGCACCAAATTAATCCATACAGTGGCAAAGTCACTTGTAACCGAGGCACGATATGCTCACCATATATCTTCAAGCAGCCCTTCATCCATATCTGTTTTTGCAGTTCAGACAAACGCATACCAGGATGAAAGACGAAGTCTGAAATCAGCTTTGTCGGATCATCCCAACCAAAATATTCGAAATCAATAAAGGTTATCGTTTCCGCCTGAGACTGAATCATATTGTGAAAACCAAAATCTGAAGGGCTTAGGGTTTGCTTGTCTCTAGGTAAAGCTTTATCAAATGCCGCGCCTGATTTTAGCCAGTTTTGTTTAACCCAAGCTGTAATTTCTCCCAATAGAGGTTCAAAGCTATGTTTAAAGAAGTTGTCAAGCTCTGAATGATTAGTTCTAGAGATCCTAAACTGTTCCAGGCGAACGCTAATTTGATTAGTAATATCAACACCACTCAAGCAGGCAGCAGATGCAAGCGGAAATTGTTTCCAAGATTTATCCTGACGATTTCCATGTAATTGGTCTATAAACGTTAAGCACAAGTGAATATGGTCTAAGTCAGTTTCATTCAAAGGATAACCGTCTATCCATTCATAGACACCAATACCCAAATCTGAATTCACATATATAGGCTTTGGCAAATGGTGCATCCCTTGCTTTAGAAGGTTAGAAATACCAAAAAACTCAGATCTAATTCGATCATGGTTTGGATCTATTGGATAGACTTTAAGTTTTACAGTGGTTCCATCCCCAACAACACAGCTACTATCAGAGCCAACCCTAGCTTTATCATCTGTAGATAGGTCTACTCGATAGACACCTGCATTTCCACCCTGCTTTAGTGGGTATACTGCTTCAACCCGTTGGTTAGTAAAGCGCTTACTCAAATTGACAATATCGCTTTGAGTCCAATGCCCGTTGATCTGACTATCAACTGCTTGCCAAGTTGAGGTAATGGTGACCGCTGACTGGCGCAAGTCAGCATCTTCGGAAAACTGAAGGTTAGGAGAAAACAGAATTTTCGTTAGCGCAAGCTCTTTTAAGCCCTCAAGAACTTCTGGCAAATCATCAATAAAAACGTCTAGATTGAGAGTCCTAATTCGATGCAGCTTTTCTGTTCGAGTACTTTCAAAAAAAAGTTGATGTAGGAAGGGTGATTGAGCTGCCAATAAGCCATGCTTTTTTAAGCAATCCCGTGCCGCTACTCTCAATGGTGTCCGAGAAGAGTCAAAATGACCATATTCGGTTTTGTGACTCACCACGATAACTTGATGGGCCCGTTGTTGACAACGCCAGAGAAATCGCTTAACGCCCGGAAACAGATCGGCATGATCGACTATACAGACTCCATAGGCTAAACCTTGAAGTCGCTGCCACAATAACTCTCCGTCGGGTTTAGATCTTGCGAAACTACGAATTTGTTGTTTTGTCTTGACCTCATTGGGTAAAACCAGGTTCAATTGGGCTGCCGCAGCTAAAAATGCCCTGTCATACTTCAAAAGCGTGTTGTCTAAGTCAACACCAATTCTCATGCTAGAGGAAAAATCTGTTGAGTTGATTGGCAATGTCAATAACATCCTGCGCTTGTAGATATTGATGAATCGGCAGGGTTAAAATCTTGGCAGCTTGATGCTCAGTAGATGGAAAGCTACCGGAGCCATAATTCAGGTCTTTAGACGCGGGTTGTAAATGAATGGGAACCGGATAATGGATTGCAGTTTCGATGCCATGATCTGACAAATAAGCTTTCAAGCCCTCTCTCTGATCAGTTTGAATCACGAAGGTATGGTAAGTATTAAACTCTTCTGGCTGATCTTCAGGGATAAATGCATGGGTTTGATCAATAGTCTGTCGGTAAAGGGATGCATTTCGCCTGCGTTTTTCAATAACCCCCTCAAGCTCAGTCAGCCGATAACGAAGAATTGCGGCTTGTAAAGTATCCATTCGAGATACATATCCAAAGCGCTCTACGGTATTTCGGTCTACCATGCCATGATTCCGCATCGAACGAATCTGACTGGCGATCGCGTCATCATCTGTTACTAAAAAACCAGCATCACCACAAGCATTCAAATTTTTCAAAGGATGTGCTGAAAAACAACCGACCTTACCCCACCGACCACTGGGAATCCCCTGATATTTTGAGCCAATAGACTGAGCTGCATCTTCAATGACCGGAATGCCATAACGATTAGCAATTTCCATAATCTGATCCATCCGTGCCATGCGCCCTGTCAAGTGGACGGGCATGATCGCTTTAGTCCGCGATGTAATAGCTTGTTCAATTTTCTCAGGATCAATATTTTGATCAAGTAACACATCTGCAAACACTGGTTTGGCCCGCAAATGCACAATCGCTGCTGTGGATGCAATGAAAGAATTCGGGGGCGTAATCACTTCATCGCCTGGTTTAACACCTAGGGCTAATAACCCGCATACCAAAGCATCTGTTCCACTGTTTAGTGCAACACAGTGCTTAGTCTGACACAACGTTGCTGCTTGATTTTCAAACTCTTCAATGATCGAACCGCCAACATATTGGCCCGAAGCGAGCACCGCTTCTACAATGGGTAAGAGGTCATCACGCTCAGCTTGCCATTGGGCGGCTAGATTGACGTAAGGGACTGTCTGCATCAAATTCAAGTTTGCGAGTTATAAAAAGAGCTGACAGTGTCTATGACATAGTCCATTTCCGCTTGAGATAAATGCTGATCACACGGGAACGAAATAATAGTCTTCGCATGGCGATCGGATACTGGGAAATCACCCTCTTGATGATTGAGATGATCGAGCGCTGACTGACGGTAGATAGGAATAGGATAATGAATCTTTGCTTCAATCCCATTGTCAAGACAGTATTGAAGTAACGCGTCTCGATCTTCTGCAAAAACAATATATAAATGATAGACAACTCTAAAGTCTGTGGGTCGAGGCGGTATTTTAATCCCAGGTATTACACCCAGTCCTTCATCATAATATTTAGCATTTTCAATCCGTCTTTGAGCAATGTCCTCAGTTTGAGGAATTAGCCAATTGCCAACCACTGCCTGTATTGTATCTAGCCTTGAGTTGTAGCCTAAGATTTGAACCGTATCTCGATCTAACAAACCATGATTGCGGAGTAAACGTAGCTTATCTGCGATCGCATCGTCATCGGTTACGATAATCCCGCCATCAGACCAAACATTCAAATTCTTTAGCGGATGAAGAGAAAAGGTTCCGGTGTTACCCCAAGTTCCGGCATTCTTTCCTTCAATAGCACCCAAAATTGATTGGCAGGCATCCTCAACAATTGGCAAATTGTACTTTTGAGCTAGCGGTAATAGTTGCCTCATGTCGGTCATGTAGCCTGTAAAGTGTACAGGAACGATTGCCTTCGTACGCTCTGTAATGACAGATTCAACTTGCGAAACGTCCATACAGAAAGTATCATCACAATCGACAAACACGGGTTTGGCACCGATTTCAGCGATTGCTCCAACCGTAGCGACAAATGTATTTGCAGCGGTGATTACTTCATCTCCAAATCCGACACCCAATGCTTTTAAGGACAGTTTAATCGCATCAGTGCCAGAATTAACACCGATGGCATGCTGAGTTCCAATGAGTTTTGCAAATCTAGACTCAAATTCCTGTAGTGGCTTTCCCAGGGTAAAATCACCCGTCGGAACAAACCGTTTTAACGCTGCCCAGAGATCTTCACAATCAGCGAACTGCTGCTGGAGATAAGAATATCGAACTTGCATTTTCTACTGTAGGTTAAGGGATTGCATCCGTCGAATATTAAAGTATCGCTCATCCTCTAAGGAGTTAGGGAGTAATCCTGTTTCAAATGCGTCCTTAAGGCCCATAATCGCGTCACGAATTGTACACTTTGGCACAAAACCTAATTTATCTGCGATCTTTTTAGAAGATATATGGTAAGAACGATTATCGTCTGTGGGTGTAACCACCAATTTCACATCGTCCCCCATCACAGCCTGAACCATTTCGGCTAGCTCCAGTACCGACTGGTTTTCATATCCCGCATTAAAGATTTCCCCCGCCACCTTTTCCGCTGGGCTGCGCAGCAAAACTAAATAGCTCTCCACCATATCAGCGATATGAATGTTGGGCCTGAGTTGTTTACCCCCAAACACGCTGATTTCTCGCTTGTGGTAAGCCAAATTCGACAGAATATTGACGACGACATCCAACCTTTGACGCGGCGAATAACCACAGACCGTTGCCGGTCGGATCGTTACCGTTGTAAACGCTGGGGATTGATACTCAGCCAAAATTCGCTCACACTCGGCCTTAAATTTTGAGTAATCAGTCAGCGGCTCCAGAAGCATCTCCTCATGAACATTGGCTTCTTGCTTGATGCCATAGACAGACGAAGAAGACGCATAAATAAATCGCTGTATGCCAGCAGCTTGAGAAACTTCTACTAGTGGTCGAAAGGCATCCAGATTAATGGATTTTCCTAAAGTCGGGTCTAGCTCAAAACTAGGATCATTTGAGATGCAGGCGAGATGGATTACCCCATCATGTCCCGGAACGCTTTTCTGCAACAGCTCAACATCCCGAATATCTCCTTTGATGAGGGTTAGATTGGGGTGGGGTTGTAAGACGTCCTCCCCATAAATCATCAAATCCAGAACCGTTACCGCATAGCCCTCGGCCAACAAGCGGGGAACCAATACAGCCCCCACGTAACCTGCCCCACCAGTCACATATATGTTGCTTAACCCAGTCATTCCCTTAGTCCCCCCAATCCTCCATCATACAAAACACCTGACGCCTACTATCTCTCCGACCATCAGGCGTCAGGGGTAAGATACTTGAACCAGTCTTTAGTTGCCGTTGCAATGGTTTCTGGGGTCCATACTGGTGCTTCTCTCCAGTAGTCAATTTGCTTCAAAACTTCAGCAACCCCCTGCTCAATCGAGATTTGCGGCAACCATCCTAAATCGCGTTTTACCTTACTGATATCTGCAAAGGTACAATCAGGTTCCCCTGGACGTTTGGGGATGTAAATCTTATCCCCACCCAACAACTCCACCAGCCGATTTACAGAGACTGTCTGATCGCTGCCAATGTTGTAGATCTCCCCAACGCGATCGCTTTTAGCAGCCGTTAACAACGCCGCTGCAATGTCAGTCACATAGGTAAAATCCCGAGTTTGAGTACCATCCCCCACAATGGTATAAGGCTGTCCGTTCAACTTTTGAGCTAAAAACACCCCAAAAACGGCTCCATAGGTACCCGAAGTGCGAGATCTGGGGCCATAGACATTAAAGAACCTCAAGGAGAGCGCTGGCAGTTTATAGACTTGGGCCCAGTGCATAACTAACTCTTCCCCCAGCCGCTTAGTTAAAGCATAGGGATATTGGGGCCGGATTTCAGCCGTCTCAGGGGTTGGATAAGTATCTGGAATACCATAGCAAGAAGAAGAAGCTGCATAAACAAAGCGCTTTACTTCAGCCGCTACACTAGCCTGAGCTACGTTGAAAGTGCCATTGACGTTGGCTCGAAAATAGGCATCAGGGTTCTGAATGCTGGGCACAATATCTGCCAAAGCCGCCAGATGAAAGACCCAATCAACCCCTTGAAATTGGTTGATCCAATCGCCCTGCACTGATAGATCACACTCGTAAAGATCGACTTTTGCTCGAACATGATCTAGATTTTCTGGTCGGCCAGTACTGAAATTATCCAGTACAACCACCTGATGTCCTTGAGTCAGGAGCGCATCTACTAGATGACTACCAATAAAACCGGCTCCCCCCGTGACAACAGACTTCATGAAAGCTATTCCTTGCTTAAACGGCTACGGCTTGGCAGTCTGCCTCTAGGTATTTAGGTGCCTCAGCACAAAGCCACTGCATACAGATATGTCCCACAATCAGCTGTAAGTCCTCTGCAATCTGCATATCATTGACTGGAAAATGCAAAGCTACTTGTGCTAACCCCTTACACTGTCCACCAGAGAACCCCAAAATCGCAAAGGTTTTCATCCCCAGAGCGTTACCGACTTCCAATGCCTTGACAATATTAGGCGAATTACCACTCCCCGATAGCACTACCAATACATCTCCTGGCTTTGCTTTGACCTGCAATTGATAGCTATAAATCTCGTCATACCCTAAGTCATTGGCCAAACACGTCATGACTGCTGGATTCGCACTCAAGGCTTCCACCCTCAAGCCGCCCCCCACCTGCATTCCTGCGCCATAGATCAAATCATTAGCCAAGTGGATAGCATTTCCAGCACTACCCCCATTGCCACAGAGATAGACGCTATTTCCACTCTTCCAAGCCGACATGAGTGCCATTCCCAGTTGAGAAATGAGGGTTGTGGCCTCTTGTTCAAGAGCATATTGCAAGCGCTCTATGTAGCCCTGAATGTAGTTATCCATAGATAGTCATTGAAACAATTTGTCAATTACTTCGTTGCCCAATTAGCCGCATCTGTGAGGTAATTCTGAATGTCAGTAAGGTCTGCAACTGTAGCTGTGGGGACAACATCCGAAGCAGGCAATGCTGTACGAGCGTAAAGAATATTACACCCAACACCCGCTGCTTGACCAGCAGCGATATCCCGATACTGGTCTCCGACAAGCACCGAACTGCTTAGGTCTAAGTTGAATGCCTGAGCCGCGGCCAAAATCATACCGGGTTGGGGCTTCCGCCAATTTGACTCTCGCTGATATTTCCCAATTCCTGCCGTAGGGTGATACGGGCAATAATAAACCTGATCAATGGGACAAGCTTGCTCTTCAAATACCGACAACATCCAGCCCGTCAACTGATAGAAATCAGCTTCTGTATAATAACCCCGCCCAATCCCCGATTGGTTCGTGACAATGAAGAGACGATTACTCAACTGACGAGCATGGCGGCAAAGGTCAAAAATACCCTCTACGAACTCAATCTGCTCAGGCCGATAAACATATTTCCGATCCTGATTAACAACGCCATCGCGATCTAGAAACAAAGCCCGATGCCGATTCATCACGTTGGATAATTCAACCCATCAGCGATAACTTGTGCCAACCATCTTCTGAAAGCTTGGGCTGACATTCAATAGTTCCTCATAAGTGCCTTGCGCCACAATTCGACCTTGATCCAGCTCAAAAATCAGGTCGCAATGTTCAACCGTCGTTAAGCGATGGGCGATTAATAAAATTGTAAGGTTTCGATCCAGTTCATTGATTGAATCCATAACGGCTCGCTCTGTTGAGTTGTCCAAAGCACTGGTTGCTTCATCAAATACTAGAACTGAAGATTTCTTATAGAGTGCGCGAGCAATGCCGATCCGCTGCCTTTGTCCTCCCGAAATTCGAATTCCCCGCTCTCCAATTAAAGTTCTATACCCTTTTGGTTGAGATTCAATAAAATCTGCTATCTTTGCTTGTCGCGCGGCAAACTGAACCTGCTCCAGATCGATATTATCAACGGAAACTCCCAATGCAATGTTTTCTGAAAATGTTGCATCGGTCAGAAAAATGTTCTGGGGAACATGGGAAATATTTCGCTGCCAGGCGCGCAGTTGCTGTTCATCAAGCACCCGGCCATCGATTAAAATACTGCCCTTCAAAGGGGATAAGAGACCCATCATCAAATCTAAAGTTGTGCTCTTTCCACTACCGGTAGCACCTACAAATGCCACTCTCATCCCTTTTTTAACCGTGAAGCTAAGTCCACTAAGCAGCATTGGGCCAGAATCACCATACCGGAAAGTTATATCTTCAAAGCAAATAGACGATTCAAACTTCAAGGGTAATGGAGTAGGCTCAGCGATCCATTTGGGCAGAGGCTGTTCAAGTAACGCTAAAACATCCATTAACGAAGCTTTATTCCCAGATATAGAAGCCCATGAAGCATAGGCTTGGTGAAGTGCAGGGAGTAAACGCTTGGCCCCTAAAGCTAAAGCACCCAGAACTGGCAAAGCATTTGAAACACCATTAGATGTGTAGGTTAGGCCATAGGCAATAAAGGTAATGATAACAATGCCAAGTGCCTCCATAAAGGGAGCTGGGCTACTCGCTATGAAAACATTCCGCCCACTGGCATAACGCAGTGGAATATCAGATCTGCGATAAATGTCGCAGTACATAGATTGTGAATTGTCTAAGAGAACATCGCGAATGCCCCCTAACCCTTCTTGTAAAGCCTTGAGAACCTGAGTAGCCTCATAAGCTATGCGCTGACTATTTCTGCTTAACTGCCGACGGGAAACTTTAGTTACTAGCACGTAACTCGTGCCAAATACTAATAGGGCAAAGCAGGCGACCCAAGGGTTAATTACGATTAAGGTTAAAAGGACTAATGTAATCAGTATAAGTGCGCTTAAAAAGGTTAGAAGGCTATAAAATACAGTTACCGCAATACCTATTTTATTCATCCCTGAAATTACTTCGCTGCTATTTCGCGCAACATGCACTTGATAGGGCTGATAGAGTGTGCGTTGATAGGCTTGAACACTTAGATCTGCACCAGCAGCATATGAAAGTCGAGTATTGCACCATAAAAACAGTAATCTTCCGCCAGCCGCTATGATGGTGCACAGGGTAAATAACAGCGTTATGGGTAATATAAGCTGATTTGCCGAGCTAATACCTAAAACCTGAGATATAGATTGAACTAGCCTATAGTTAAACAACTGTTCAGGCTCTGTCAAAACCTGTAAGAAGGGTATAACAGCGCTTAGAGTAATGACATCCAGAAATGAGCTGGACATCATTAATACAGCTAAAAGTAAGAATTGCCGTTTCCGACGCTGGCTAAGGTATTGCCAAAGACCCAATATCAGAGAAATAAGACTGGCTGATTGACGACGAGTTTTTTTGATCTTATTCCTCATTAAATTGAAAAATCTGGGTTAATTTCAAGTTTAAGATGGACTCGATACAAACTAATTAAAGTCAGGCTATTGCTAAAAAACTTTTACTGTTCTGCCTTTATTTCGCAAATCTGAAATCTCTATAGCCGCCAAACTTAATCATACGTGCTTGACGACGCGTGAAGTCGCTAACTGATGGATTGCCACGATGACTAATAACCCCCGAAACCTGATTCCAAAGTTCTCTAGATATAGGATGAATTAAATAGCTGCGATCGCCTTGTTTATGAACATGATACCAAGTGGTTTCCTCGCATTCTGGGCACCAAAATGCTTCCAACCATTCCCCTTCTAGAGGTATAGTCGTTCGGCTGGCCACTAACAATAAGGCGGTTTTGCGACCCACACCTCTTGATCTCAATTGCTCGGCAGTTTCCGCAAAAAGGGGATACTTTTGACTCACGCTGTCCAGATAACAATGGTGATCCGGACAATAAATCGCCCTGCGCTTCGAGCGTTTACGATTTCGGACAGATCTATTCTGCACTACGGCCTCTTCTGGTGACAAACTAACCATTGTCGGAGATGAGGTTGCGCTGGAGAGACTGAGATCTAGTGACCATCAAAGCCCGCTCCTAAGGAACCTGACAAATATATAAATCTGCTATTCAGACGGATGACATTAGTAAAGGATAGTACAAAGAGGGAGGCACTGGGTAATCCTAAGGGTTTCTCAAGGCGTGTAGGTTTACGCCGTGTGCCAGATCAGATATCTCCACATCATTTAAGGCACCACCGCTGAAACGTTACTAGCCAAAAAGTAAATTCTATCCTTGACAAAATTAGCCGAATCTGTATCCATAAAGTGCTGAATTGCTGGATCTAACCCGGAGTTAATTTTGCTGGCGCTAGCAAAATTATCGCAAGGGTAGACTTTAAGAAGTCAAGATCCAGGGTTGATTATCTGACAGAGCATTAGCCATTTGCAAGCATATAAACGATGCTGAATCCTACTAACCTATTGGTGACTGGTGGAGCTGGATTCATCGGAGCCAGTTTTACTCGATACTGGCAGCAACGCTATAACACCAAGAAATTGGTGGTGCTAGATGCTTTGACCTATGCGGGCAATCGGGAACGGTTGGAGGAGCCGGGAAGTTCAAAGCCAATCTTGCTGATTGAGGGCAATATTTGCGATCGTGCCCTGATCGACACCCTCCTTCAAATGCACACCATTGATACCATAGTTCACTTTGCCGCTGAATCCCATGTGGATCGCTCAATTTTGGGACCAGCGCCGTTTATCCAAACTAACTTGGTGGGTACGTTTACGCTGTTGGAAGCATTCCGATGTTACTGGCAGGCTCAGGAGCAGCCTGGACATTTTCGATTTCTCCAGGTTTCGACTGATGAGGTCTACGGCAGCTTAGGCGCAGAAGATCCGCCGTTTACAGAAAAAACTTCCTACGCACCCAATAGCCCCTACGCCGCGTCTAAAGCTGGGAGCGATCATTTGGTGCAGGCTTATCATCACACCTATGGTTTGCCAACCCTAATTACGAACTGTTCCAACAACTATGGGCCATATCAGCACCCAGAAAAATTGATCCCACTGATGGCAGTAAATGTCTTGATGGGTAAGCCTTTGCCCGTTTATGGTGACGGCCAGAACATTCGAGATTGGCTGTATGTAGAAGATCATTGTGAGGCCTTAGATCAGGTGCTGCATCGGGGATTGCCTGGGGCAACTTATAACATTGGGGGGAATTTTGAAATTCGAAATCTAGATTTGGTGATGTTGCTGTGTGATTTGATGGATGAACTGGTACCCGATTTGCCAGTGTCTCCTGCCAAGGCGCTGATCACTTTTGTTGAAGATCGCCCGGGTCACGATCGCCGCTACGCCATGGACATCACCAAAATTCACCGCGAACTGGGTTGGTCGCCGAAGACACCTTTTCAAGAAGGGCTATGGCGATCGCTGCAGTGGTATATTGACCACACCGATTGGTGGCGTCCGCTGCTACCTGACGACTATCAACAGTTCTATGACCAACGCTATGGGAACCGCTTGGGAGGGAATGACTGAAGCTCAGCGAGCAGTCACCAAAATTACCCCAGCCATGATTAATCCCAAACCAACCATTCGTCCCAGTGAAACAGCCTCCTTGAAGACAAAAACACCCACTAGGACGGTCACAAAATAAATTAAGGAAGCTGAGGGCGCAGCCACGCTAAGCTTGACGCGGGTGAGGAGCAAAATATACGCGATCGCGCCTATGCCGTAAGACATCAAGCCCAAAATCAATTCGGGCACGGTGATAATGCTGAGAATATGGCTAATGGCGTTGCCTGCGGTGACTTTGCCCAGTTTGAGCGCGCCCAGCTTGAGAAACAGTTGCCCGAGGGAACTAGAGAGGACGGCAACCAGTAGCAACCCAAATTCTTGCAGAGTCAAATCGTGGTTCTCTTTGTCAACAACTGCGATCGCATCATACAGGAGTTTTTCACCAAAAACCTCTCCTGGTCATCATTAGATCAGGAGAGGTAAAGCAAAACTGCAAGTGGATGAGCACTACCCTAACTGGCCAGGTATGCACGCATTTCAGTTTGGCGCTTCCGCAGCTTAGTTAAAGCTTCACGCTCAATTTGGCGAACCCGTTCACGGCTGATGCTGAGCCGGTCCCCAATTTTGGCTAAGGTCATGGTGCTGCCATCGACCAAACCAAATCGCAGAGACAAAACCTCTTGCTGCTGGGGCGTCAAATCAGCCATTAGCCGCTCTAGATCAGTTTTAAGGGAAGATTGAACGGCAAAGTCCTCAGGGGATTGGCCCGTATCTTCTAGGAGATCAACCAGTTCAGTGTCTTGGTTATCACCCACTCGCAAATCTAAGGAAAGTGGCTGCCGCGACCGCTCAAGGTATTCACGGACTTGCTTGGGTGTCAGCTCTAAAGTCTCAGCCAATTCGTGTACCGTAGCGGCACGTCCCAAGTTCTGAGAAAGCTGCCGTTGGGCTTTCTTAATTTTGTTTAGCTTTTCGGTGATGTGAATGGGCAAGCGGATGGTGCGACTCTTTTCTGCGATCGCCCGGGTAATCGCCTGACGAATCCACCAGTAAGCGTAGGTAGAGAAGCGATAGCCTTTGGCGGGATCAAACTTTTCAACCCCCCGCTGCATGCCAATGGTGCCTTCTTGAATTAAGTCCAACAGGTCAACATTGCGCTTGATGTATTTCTTTGCCACGGAAACCACCAAGCGCAAATTAGCTTCAACCATTTTGCGCTTTGCGGCTTTACCCGATCTGATCACTTGCTCAAGCTCAGATTGGGATAAATCAGCTTCCTTTGACCACTCATCTAAAGTAGGCTGGCGGTCTAAACGCTCGGTCAAAGCCTCACGGGTTTCATTCAGCCGAGAGAGCATCTTGACCTGCTTGCCAAGCAAGATTTCTTCCTCGTGAGTTAGGAGAGGTACACGACCAATTTCCTTCAAATAGGTACGAACGAGGTCAGTTGAGGTCTGAGCGGGTTTCATAGCGAAACGGTTTGTTGATGGATGGATAGGCTAGTAGTTCAGCCGAGAAAAAAATGTTTTTGAAGCCCATTCCTAAGGAGTGCGGTTGGCTGATCTACCGATCACGACGGGGGTCAACAGGAACAGGTATTGCCTCAGGTTGATGCTCAACCGCCTGATCGGTCTGTTTCAAACGTTCTAGGGCCAGTCCGCCCAGCAATGCGGTTGTCGTAATTAAAATTGCGGTTTCAATTGTCATGGGACGATCCTTAAAGGGAGCAATTAAAAAGGTTATCTGTAAACAATTGTAACACTTGCTCAGGAATTTGCCCCTGGTTTATGAGAATTCTGAAAGTTCGGCGAATTCCAGCAGACTCCCCGCAGTTTACCGAAACATAAGTCTTCTCAATGAAAATATCTGCATCCTGACGAACAAAACGCTTTACTTTTTCTGAGAAAGTTCAACAAAAATCTATAAAAAATATTAAATGAAATAAATGCTGAACGCGATCGCATCAGATGCTGAATCTTTACAACAGGCCATAATCAACGAAGCGTCTTCGGAAACATCGATAAAGTCTCAGCTCCATCGATCAAAGCACTATAGAAATGAGATGACGCTTCGAGGCTAGATGGAATAGTGCAATTGAACTATTCTTGAGCTCAGATCGCAATAAGTAAATATACCTGTCAGTGTATTGCTGTCCTGATCTTAGGGAGCTAAGCGGGCTTTTTTAAGGCGATTGTCTTCATACCAGGTTGCGATTGCCGGCACCCAAGCCGCAAAATGAGGCCAAATATACTCACATAGCTTTTGGGCTTCGAGTTGAGCATCAGCTTTCCAGCGCAAATCGAGCAGATGCATTAAAGACCGGACATTAGCAGAGAGCACCCAATGTTGTCGCACGTCGAAGGGAATCAGCCCCCGGGCATGTTCTTCAGAAAGCCCTTGATCGATGCGCAGTTTATAGAGCCGACAGGCTTCCAAGCACCAGTCCATGTCCTGCTGACGCTGATCTTCGGTATAGTCGTATTTTTTACCCTGGCGGTTGGTGTAAGCGCCCAGCGGCCGCAGGTAAAACACGTCTTCTACGTCTGTTTTGCCCTCAGCAACATCCAAGATCCGAGAACCTGTATACCTAAAGGAGTTGTGTACGACTGCGCCATTGGCAACAAAGTTATGCCATTGCCCTTCAACTTCCAAGTCATAAGTCGTCTGAAAACCCAAAAACTCAACTCTTTCGACCTTGACAGGATGTGCCGCGAGTCTACGAGAAGCCGGTTGTTTCTTTTCCTTCCATTGAACCGGCAGTGTAAGCGGTTGAAAATTCTCCGCAAATTCCGATTCAAGATTCTGGCTATGTAATTTGGTGTGCAAACCTTTGTCCGATTGAGCTTGTAACCAGCCTTTCTGCGAATACAAAGCGTCTGGACGCAACAAACCATTACACATCACCTCACAGTGCTTAGTCGTTGCTAAAACACTGTGATCCTTGTCAGCGACTAATCCCACAGCATCACCCATATGCTGCCAGCCTTCCGAAGTCAAAAGGCGGTGGTTAGTTGTACAGTCTAAGGTCTTGCCATCAGCCAACGTCATCCGATATAACGGTTGCTCGCCGCTGCACATTACCGAACTCAAGTGGCTAGTTTCAAAAAAGCCTGTATCTTCATTAAGAACTCGCAGGCTCATTTTTTTAAGGCGCTTTTTGCAATCGCGACGATACGAACCGGGGGGTTCACCATTCCGCCCTCTCACCTTGCGTTCTCTAACAGCCTTCTCTCCGTTCTCCCATAAGTCAAATAGCGTTGAGATTGCGTACTTTTGTAAGCGGCCTGAAGCATGAACAAACGTAACTTCGGTATCGCCACCGAGACACTGCACATCAAAGCTGACCCCAACCCGATGCGTCCGGATTTGCTGCATAGTGCTGTGGGGAAACCAACCGCAGTTGAGCACGATTTGAGGATGCTCTAGGGGGCCATAGTGGCCCCTGCCGCCCTTAAGTAGATTTTTGATAATCACATCCCCACAGTCCGCTTCATCCGGGAAGCGATCGCGCTCATGCCAGACAAACCCTTCGGCATAGTCTTGGTGCATGGCAGCGTAAATCGTTTGCTGGGGGTTTGGAGTTTGAGAAATAACTTCGACAGTAAAGCGATCCATAAAGCTGGGCAGGGTGTGGACGATTCAAAGGGGGATTACATCAATGACAACGGGCCAGGCAAATGCCCGAAAGACCCGTCCCCGAGTCATCAACAATATCTTTTAGAGACCCCCCAGCACAAAAATCTTGGTTTACTTTAAGGCGGGTCGCAAACTTAATAGCTATCTTCGGTCACCGTCAGCAGGGCAAGCTGGTGGTTGGCATGGTTGAGTCGTTCTGCGATCGCGGTGCGCCACTTCAAGCTAACCGTCGTATCCGCTAGCACGTCTTGGGCCTGTTGCCGATAAGATGCACTCTTGACCGTATCTACCTTTTCGAGCAGATTCAGGTTGTCATAGACCTCTTGGGGAGAAAGCATATCGGTTTCCTTTGAAATCGGGTTGGCATGCTAAGCGATCACCAAACGGTATCGCACACTTCAATTTTGACGAGTTTTTTCGACCTCCACCGGAATCTTCTACGAAGTTTCACAGTGAGAGATGCAGATTCTAGATCTGCCATTCAACTTCAAAGGACTTTAGCTTTGTTCACAAAGTCAAGTGTGCATGAATTATGTTCTAGGCATTCCCAGGCAATCCGTGATAGATAGTAATGCCTGCTGAACAATTTAGAGGCCATAGAAGAGTCCGTAGCGTCCACAAGGGGCAGCGCCAACGTTACAAAAGTAAATGCTGGTGGGTGCGTTTGGGGCATTCCAAAACCGCTATTTGCAAACTTTTATATCTAGCTCTGGCTATCTAAGATTTCGTTGAAACCCTTGTACCTCAAGGGAGCGCAATAAGTTTTAGAGGCAAAATAGTCCATCGCTGTCCCGTGAGCTGATCTGACAATTTCCTTAAGCACGCCTGCGATATGAATTTCTTGTTAGAAAATCTGCTTACCCCAGAACTGCTCACTGATTTGGCCCACTGATTTGACTTCATCAACAAGTCTTAAGTAGTTCCGATTTGGGATCTAAATGGCGACTTGCAGAAACGCCACAATTTTGGACTTGTTCTAAACCTTGGCCACATTCAGAGCCATGGTTGTTTGTTTAGGGCGCAGGTTTTGCACCCTACTCAAGTTTTCACATCGGATGGGGTTTAGCTTTGCATCCCTTTTCTCTGCTGTTATTGATCTCGGCAATTCAATGAATAACTACTCACTGCCCCAAAAACAAGGTTTATACGATCCACAGTTTGAGCATGATGCTTGCGGTGTCGGTTTTGTCGTCCATATGAAGGGAAATCCCTCCCATGACATCGTTGCCCAAGGATTGACCATTCTCCTGAACCTGGATCACCGAGGGGCAGTCGGGGCCGAACCTAATACTGGGGATGGTGCCGGTATTTTGATACAGCTCCCCCACAAGTTTTTGAAAAAAGTGGCTCTGGCGGACGGCATCACCTTACCCGAACCCGGTTATTACGGTGTCGGGATGGTGTATTCATCCCCCGATGCTGATGCTCGTGCCCAAGGTCGCCAAGTTTTTGAAACCTTAGCGGTAGAGGAAGGCATGCAGGTCTTAGGCTGGCGCGATGTGCCGACCAACGATGCCCCCCTCGGAGAAACCGCCAAGGCCAGTGAACCGTTTATGGCTCAAGTGTTTATCCAAAGACCCGACGGGTTAGAAGATGATTGGGCCTTTGAACGCAAGCTATATGTACTGCGTAAGCGCTCCCATGGGGCAGTCCGCGAATCCAAAGTGGATCCCTACTGGTATCCTTCCACGATTTCCTGCCGCAAGATTGTCTACAAAGGCATGTTGATGCCGGCTCAGGTAGGTCAGTATTATCCTGACCTCAGCGATCCCGACATGGAAAGCGCCTTAGCGCTGGTGCATTCTCGATTCAGCACCAATACCTTTCCTAGCTGGGAGCGATCGCACCCCTATCGCTACATTGCTCACAATGGCGAGATCAACACCCTGCGCGGCAACATCAACTGGATGCATGCCCGTCAGTCGATGTTTGAGTCTGAACTGTTTGGCGATGACTTAAAACGAGCCCAGCCCATTATCAATATTGAAGGCAGCGACTCTACCATTTTTGATAACACGTTGGAGTTGTTGGCCCTGGCCGGACGCTCCTTGCCCCATGCGGTGATGATGATGATCCCAGAACCGTGGGCGGCCCATGAGTCTATGAGTCCGGAGAAGAAAGCCTTCTATGAATATCACGCTTGTTTGATGGAACCGTGGGACGGCCCCGCTTCCATTGCGTTCACCGATGGCAACGTGATGGGTGCCGTACTCGATCGCAACGGTTTACGGCCTTCCCGCTACTACGTCACGAAAGACGACTTGGTGATCATGGCGTCCGAAGCTGGGGTTCTCCCCATTGAACCCGAGCGAATTGCCCACAAGGGACGGCTCGAACCGGGGCGGATGTTCTTGGTAGACATGAGTCAGGGGCGCATCATTGCCGACGAAGAAATCAAGCAGCAGATCGTGACTGCTCGTCCCTATCGCCAGTGGCTTGACCAATATTTAGTGGAGCTTGCCGAGTTGGCAACCGTTCCAGAAGCCCCTGCTCCTGCGGCTTCTGAAGCACCGCTCCTGACCCGCCAAACCGCCTTTGGCTATACCTTTGAGGAATTGCGGCTGTTGCTCACCCCCATGGCCCAAAACGGGGTCGAGGCAATTGGAGCCATGGGCACCGATACCCCCCTGGCAGTGTTGTCCAATCGGCCCAAGCTGCTCTACGAATATTTTAAGCAGCTGTTTGCCCAGGTGACCAATCCCCCGATTGACTCGATTCGGGAAGCCATTATTACGTCGCCAACCACCACGATTGGTTCAGAGCGCAATTTGCTTCAGCCCGAACCCGAAAGCTGTCGCTTAATCAAGCTCAAAACGCCGATTCTCACTAATGCTGAATTGGCTAAGCTGAAGCACGGTGCGGGTGATTTTAAGGCCGCTACCCTCTCAACCCTGTTTGATCCCAACCACGGAGAAGCCGGCATAGAAGCCGCGATCGCGTCTCTATGCCAAGCTGCCGACGCCGCGATCGCTGACGGCACCCATATTCTCATTCTTTCTGACCGGGGCTTAGATCAGGATCATGCGGCGCTCCCGGCCCTACTCGCCGTTGCCGGACTGCACCACCACCTGATTCGCAACGGCACCCGCACCCGCGTGGGATTAGTTCTGGAGTCTGGGGAACCCCGAGAAGTGCATCACTGTGCGGTGCTGATTGGTTATGGCTGCGGCGCGATCAACCCCTACCTGGTGTTTGAAACCATCCAGGACATGATTACTGAGGGGCGTTTGCTCAATATCGACTATGTCACGGCCTGCAAGAACTACGTCAAAGCCGTCACCAAAGGGGTAATCAAAATTGGCTCGAAGATCGGCATCTCGACGATTCAGAGCTATCGCGGGGCGCAAATCTTTGAAGCCATTGGTCTCGATCAGTCGGTGGTCGACAAATATTTCACCTGGACAGCGTCGCGCATCCAAGGGTCTAGCCTGGCCGTGATTGCCCAAGAAACCATCCTGCGCCATCGCCATGCCTTCCGCGATCGCGACATTAGCGAACCCCAAACCCTAGATGTGGGCGGCGAATATCAGTGGCGCAAAGACGGTGAAGCTCACCTACTGAGCCCCACCGCCATTCACAACCTGCAAAAGGCCGTCCGGGAAGGCAACTACGAACTCTATAAAACCTACGCCGCCGAAGTCAACGACCAGGGTAAAGCCTTCTTCCGCCTGCGCGATCTGCTGGAATTCAAACAGCGTGATCCCATTCCGCTAGACGAGGTGGAACCCGTGGAGGCGATCATGAAGCGCTTCAAGACCGGGGCAATGAGCTACGGCTCCATTTCTAAAGAGGCCCACGAATCCCTCGCGATCGCCATGAACCGCATCGGCGGTCGATCCAATACCGGAGAAGGGGGAGAAGATCCCGAACGCTACACCTGGACCAATGAAAAAGGCGACTCTAAAAACAGCGCCATCAAGCAAGTCGCCTCGGGACGGTTCGGCGTGACCAGCCTTTATCTCTCCCAGGCGAAGGAACTGCAAATCAAAATGGCCCAGGGGGCAAAACCGGGCGAAGGCGGTCAACTGCCAGGGCGTAAGGTGTACCCCTGGATTGCCAAGGTACGTCACTCGACGCCAGGCGTGGGACTCATCTCCCCGCCGCCCCACCACGACATCTATTCCATTGAAGACCTGGCAGAGCTGATCCACGACTTGAAGAACGCTAACCGCGAGGCCCGCGTCAGCGTCAAGCTAGTGTCTGAGGTCGGCGTCGGCACCATTGCTGCTGGGGTGGCCAAGGCCCATGCTGATGTCGTGCTAATTTCCGGATTTGACGGCGGTACCGGAGCCTCTCCCCAAACCTCCATCAAACACGCGGGTTTGCCGTGGGAACTGGGGCTAGCCGAAACCCACCAGACGCTAGTGTTGAACAACCTGCGTAGCCGCATCGCTGTAGAAACCGACGGCCAAATGAAGACCGGACGCGATGTGGCGATCGCCACCCTGCTCGGAGCCGAAGAATATGGTTTCTCGACTGCGCCCCTGGTCAGCCTGGGCTGCATCATGATGCGGGTCTGCCACATGAATACCTGCCCCGTCGGCGTTGCCACCCAAAACCCCGATCTGCGCAAACACTTCATGGGCGACCCCGACTACGTCGTCAACTTCATGACCTTTATCGCCCAAGAAATGCGGGAGTGGATGGCCCAACTGGGCTTCCGCAGCGTCAATGAAATGGTGGGGCGCACCGATGTACTCGAACCCAAAACTGCCATTGACCACTGGAAAGCCAAAGGCGTGGATCTATCCGCCATTCTCTATCAGCCGAAAGTGGGTCCAGAGGTGGGACGCTACTGCCAGATTCCCCAAAATCATGGCCTCGACAAGTCCCTGGATATCACCACCCTGCTCGATCTCTGCCAACCCGCTATCGAACGGGGCGAAAAGGTCAGCGCTACCCTGCCCATCCGCAACACCAACCGCGTCGTCGGCACTATTTTGGGTAACGAAATTTCCAAACGTCATTGGGAAGGGCTCCCGGAAGATACCGTCCACCTGCACTTCCAGGGCAGTGCTGGGCAAAGCTTTGGGGCATTTGTCCCTAAAGGTGTCACCCTAGAACTTGAAGGCGACGCCAACGATTATTTGGGTAAGGGCTTCAGCGGTGGCAAGCTGCTGCTTTATCCCGACAAAGCCGCAACTTTTGTGCCCGAAGAGAATATCATCGCTGGGAATGTTGCTTTCTATGGGGCGACCGGGGGCGAAGCATACATTCGCGGGATTGCCGGGGAACGGTTCTGCGTACGTAATTCCGGGGTCCACGCGGTGGTAGAAGCAGTGGGCGATCACGGCTGTGAGTATATGACCGGCGGCAAAGTCGTCATTCTGGGCAAAACCGGGCGCAACTTTGCGGCAGGCATGAGCGGTGGCGTGGCCTACGTGTTAGACGAGTCCGGTGACTTTGCCACTCGTTGCAACACCGAAATGGTAGATCTCGAATCTCTGGTTGATCCAGAAGAGATCCGCGAGGTGCGCGAGATGATTGAAAAGCATCATCACTACACCGGCAGCACCCAAGCCAAGCAGGTGTTAGCTGCTTGGGAAACCACCTTGCCGAAGTTTGTCAGAGTCATGCCCCGCGACTATAAGCGGGTGTTGCAGCACATCCAAAAAGCGATCGCAGCTGGACTCAACGGCGACGATGCCCTCTCTGCGGCGTTTGAAGAAAACGCCCGCGACATCGCCCGCATCAGCGGTAGTTGACCCGATCCCCCCGGCTACGCTACCCCCCTTATTAAGGGGGGCAGGGGGGGATCGGCTGGGTGTCGCCAATGATCAAATTTTTAACTCGCGTAACCCGCAACCAAACTCGCCTGAACATCACCCCTCACTAAGGACATCACCATGGGAAAACCCACTGGATTTATGGAATATTTGCGGGAGGTCGCCTCAGAGGTCTCCCCGGTCGATCGGATTCGCAACTGGGATGAATTTCATCTGCCCATGCCGGATGAAAATCTGCAAACCCAGGGTGCTCGCTGTATGGATTGCGGCACGCCCTTTTGCCACACAGGCATGGAGATTAACCGTGCTGCCAGCGGTTGCCCGATTAACAACCTGATTCCCGAGTGGAACGATTTGATCTATCGGGGTCGCTGGCAAGAAGCCCTCGATCGCCTCCACAAAACCAACAACTTTCCCGAATTTACCGGGCGAGTTTGTCCTGCACCTTGTGAAGGGGCTTGCGTACTGGGCATTACCAGCCCACCCGTGACCATTAAAAACATTGAGTATTCCATCGCTGAAAAGGGTTGGGAATCGGGCTGGATCACCCCTAATCCCCCCAAGCAGCGCACAGGCAAGAAAGTGGCTGTAATTGGCTCTGGCCCCGCCGGACTCGCCGCCGCTGCCCAACTCAACAGTGCGGGCCACTGGGTCACCGTTTACGAACGTGCCGATCGCCCCGGTGGTTTGTTGATGTACGGCATCCCCAACATGAAGCTGGAGAAGCAGAAAGTCGTCATGCGTCGTTTGGACGTGCTGGAAGCCGAAGGCGTCACCTTTGTCTGCAACACCGAAATTGGCAAAGATCTACCCGCTGAGCAACTGGTGAAAGACTACGATGCTGTCTTGCTCTGCACGGGCTCTACTCGTCCTCGGGATTTGCCGATCGAAGGCCGAGACCTCAAGGGCATCCATTTTGCGATGGAGTTTCTCAAGGCCAATACCCAAGCCGTCATTGATCAGACTCCTGGTCGCGATTACATTTCTGCTGCGAGTAAAGATGTGGTGATTATTGGTGGGGGTGATACCGGTACAGACTGTGTTGGCACCTCCATCCGCCACGGCTGCCAGAGTCTGACCCAGCTCGAAATCATGCCCAAGCCACCCGCCGCGCGCGCGGCCAGCAACCCCTGGCCAGAGTGGCCCAAAATCTACCGCATGGACTACGGCCAAGAGGAAGCCGAGGCCATGTTTGGCAATGATCCCCGCGTGTATACCACCACCGCAACCCGGTTTGAAGGGGACGCGCAAGGCCAGGTTAAAGCCGTTCATACGGTTCAGGTCGAATGGCTGCGGGACGAAAATGGGCGATTTACACCAACGCCTGTTCAAGGCACAGAGAAGGTAATTCCAGCCCAGCTGGTGCTGTTGGCGATGGGCTTCTTAGGCCCAGAACAGCCGTTGCTTGATGCGTTGGGTCTAGAGCGCGATGGTCGCAGCAATGTGAAGGCTGAGCATGAGCAATACACCACGAGTATTCCTGGGGTGTTTGCGGCGGGTGATTGCCGCCGGGGACAGAGTTTGGTGGTGTGGGCTTTTAATGAGGGGCGCGGTGCAGCGCGTGAATGCGATCGCTATTTGATGGGGGCAACTGAGCTACCCTAGACAACAGCAAGCGATTGCGCTGACAGTTCTTATTGATCAAATCCTGGTAGTCAGTCTTAGAGGGTAGCGGTGTGGCAACGGACATGCTCAAGCGTAGCGCTGTCTTAGCAGCGCTGCGTCAACTCAAGCCAATATTGGTTAAGGAGTACGGTGTTACTCGTTTAGGCATTTTTGGCTCGGTTGCCAGAGGCGAAGCGACCGAGAGCAGCGACGTGGATGTGGTGGTGGAGATGTCTCCTGATTTGTTCAGGATGGTGCATCTTAAAAGCTATCTTCAGGAAAGCCTCCAGATACCAGTTGATTTGGTGAGGTACCGCCCTGACATGAACAATTTCTTGAAACAGCGCATAGAACAAGAAGCCATGTATGTCTGATTTAGCCCTGCTGCAAAAACTAGGATCCGCAGCGATCGCACTATTAGGGTTTAGGTTGGAATAGTCAACTCAGGATTGGATATCAACGGTAAATGGTGTTGGGTTTTATGCTTCGACCTAACCTACAAGATCAGGCGATCGCACTGTCTTAATAGTTAAGATGATCAAAAAGGGGACTCTTGATGAAGCTTTGTATTGCTCAGACTTTGTCAAAAAAAGGTGACATTGAAGCAAATTTGGAAAATCACCTTAAGTTGATTGATTTGGCAATTTCTTGTGAATCTGATTTGGTTATTTTCCCGGAGCTGTCGTTGACCAATTATGAGCCAGAGCTTGCCAAAGAATTAGCCACTCATATCGATGACCCTAGATTAGATGTCTTACAGAATATTTCGGATATAAATTGTCTTACGATCGGAGTTGGGATACCCATAGTCAATGACGCGGGTATCTCTATTTCAATGATTGTTTTCCAGCCAAATAAACCTCGTGGAATATACTCGAAAAAGTACTTGCATTCAGACGAAGAAGAATTTTTCATCAGTGGAAATAGTAGTCTAGAAATTCTTGAGTCAGAACACAATGTTGGTTTGGCTATTTGTTACGAGCTATCCGTTCCAGTTCATGCTGACGCTGCTTATCAGAAAGGTGCAGACATCTATTTTGCCAGTGTAGCGAAGACGCCAAATGGGGTGGAGGATTCTATGACAAAGCTTTCGGGAATAGCAAGGAATTTTTCTATGGTTGTTCTTATGTCTAACTGCGTAGGTGAGTGTGAGGGAACCGAGGCCGGTGGAAGGTCGTCCATTTTCAGTCGTGCCGGAGAGCTAGTTGCCCAACTCGATGATAAGAATGAAGGTATATTGGTCTATGATACGGTTGCGGGCTCAGTTGTTAAGAAACAAGTGGCGCGAGCACAACGTTAATTTGACCCGACCGCCCATTAAACAAGGCTCTGTATACACTCAAAATCAGTCTGCTCTAAGGGCAATGTAGGTTGCTGACGATAATCAACCGTCAGATCTAGAGCTGCTGATTGATACACAACTTGAATCAATTCATTGAGATCAATCGCAGGTTCTTGAACACCCGATCGGAGTGGAATTTCAAAACAGGGCGACGGGTCACACAGATTAAAAGGATAAAGTTGCGCAATCGGGCGTTGTTCAACCCGACTGACAAGCACCCAGTAATCCGAAGTCTTACCATAGTTTATCGGCAGCGGTTCTCCACCGCGCAACAAATCAATTTCGACTAAATGGCTCTGACTACTGAGAACTTTAGTGCGTTTACTGAGATATTGATTACGGCCTTCTCCTGAACGTTTGTTTTTCGGAAACAAAACCTCAATAACAGTGACCACTTCTCCAGTAGCAATTGCTCGGATTTCCAAGTAGCGTTCGACCGTTGCAGCCAATTCTGGCAATTCAACCAGAACTGGCTGACTCAAAGTCACTGTCGATGTTTGGAGTTCAACCTGTGAAGCGGCCTGTTGTCGCACCACGGATACATCAGGTGCGTCTACTAAAACTGATTCCTCATATACTCGCTTTTCAACGGCTGCTCGATATTTGGGTGTAATGTGTAAATTCAGCATTCTCGCCAATTCCACAATCAACCAAGCGTGAACCTCCGACCAAAGCGCGGGGGATTCTAGATAAGGGTTTATGCCAGGGAAAGGCGATCGCATCAGTAGCCCTCACCCAAGAGGAATGCTCAGCTATCCACCATCGTAGCTGACAAGCCCAGGTGAAAAACTCAACTAGCAATACGCCTTACTTTTCGGGTGCATCGACGAGACACCCAACCGCCACTGGTCAACTTTATCCAGCCATTGGCATAATCGCCGCTAGGACAAAATACCGTTTTGTTGGCCAAGCTAGACACAACGTCATATTTCAAGCCAGGGCCAGATCTAACTTTGAGTGAGCGACCATAGGTGGCGACTCGTAGCATTGGAGTATCTGCGATTGAGCCAAGATCTGAAGACGCAGAGTTTGCTGTTCGAGGCGACTCGTATTGCACAGCGTATTGAAGTAGGGCGTAACTTTCCAAGGGAGACCTCCTGATTGAAGACCGTAAGGGGCAATGGGTCAACACATTAAAAAAGGCACAGTCAAACTGCGCCTTTCCATGTATTTCAAAACGTTCCACTATCAATCAGGATGAAGCTTAGATAAACCCTAATGCGGGGTTAGCGGCTTCAAGTCACGTCTTAATATTCTGGTACGGAGGCATCGACTTCTCGGCTCCAAGCGGTAATGCCACCTTTGACATTGGTGCCTTCAATGCCCGACTGCTTGAGAATGGCCAAGGCCTTAGCCGAACGCCCACCCATCTTGCAGTGAGCGATCAGCTTATGGCCGTTGAGCACTTCTTTGACCTGTTCAACCCCATTGCCATTTTCGATATCGGGTAAAGGAATCAACACCGAACCGGGGATTTTGGCGATGTCGTATTCATTGGGGTTGCGCACATCCAATAACACATAGTCATCTGCACCACGATCGAGCAGGGCTTTTAGCTCTTGCACCGTCATTTCAGACAATTCAGCTTGTTGTTTGGCTTCTTCCATTTTGGCTTGGGGAATTCCACAAAAGACTTCGTAGTCGATCAGCTTTTCAATTACGGGACGTTCGGGGTTGGGGCGTAGCTTCAGCTCCCGGAAAGTCATATCTAAAGAGTTATACAGCAACAACCGCCCGTTCAGGGTTGTGCCTTCACCCAAAATGATTTTGACCGTTTCGGTTGCTTGAATCACGCCAATTAAACCGGGCAAAATCCCTAGCACGCCCCCTTCTGCACAGGAGGGCACTAAACCCGGCGGCGGGGGCTCGGGATAGAGGTCTCGGTAATTGGGGCCACCTTCGTAATTAAATACGGTTGCCTGGCCTTCAAAGCGATAAATAGAGCCATACACGTTGGGCTTATCAAGCAACACGCAGGCATCGTTGACCAGGTAGCGGGTAGGGAAGTTATCGGTGCCGTCCACAACGATGTCGTAGGGGCGCATAATATCCAGCGCGTTTTCTGAGCTGAGGCGAGTCTCGTAGAGGTCAACTTTGCAGTTGGGATTGATCTCCAAAATACGATTCTTCGCCGATTCAATTTTGGGTTTGCCCACCCAGGACGTCCCGTGGATCACCTGGCGCTGGAGGTTAGACTGATCGACCACATCGAAATCTACAATGCCGATGTGGCCAATGCCGGCAGCAGCCAGATACAGCAGTAAGGGAGAACCTAAGCCCCCAGTACCCACACACAGGACGCTGGCGGCTTTGAGTTTTTTCTGCCCATCTAAACCGACTTCGGGCAAAATCAGGTGGCGGGAGTAGCGTTCGTACTCCGCTTTGGTGAGTTGAATATCATCCAGATTGGGATTGAGCATGGCGATCGCTTGAGCGCTTGAGTATCAGTCAGATTGAGGGGTAAGGAAAGATGAAAACAGATTCTAAACCCTGACCACATCCGACCCAACAGTTTTACCTGGTCTAACAACTCAGGTTTTCAAATCGGACGTGGCTTATTATTATCACTCCATCATGGCATTCTCTATCATTTTTGTAGCAGGGGGCAATCGTAAGGATGACATCTGACAGCACAATTGAAGGCGCTGGGCGTTGAGCCTAAGGCATAGTGGGGATGATTAGCTTACTGCGTCACTGTAGTTTAGTGTCTACGGCGATCGCTTCTTCTACAAACTGCTGATTTTCATCCAAACACCAGCTTTTCAAATCCACTGGGTGTCCCTGTTCTACGGAAACAATGATGTAGGAATAGTCAGACCAGGCCAGGCGGCGATCGCATTCGGACGGCACCGCCGGATGATCGGGATGGGAATGATAGACCCCGATAATGTTCAGGCCGCGATCGCGGGCCTCCCGTTGAACCTGTAATAAAGCTTTAGGATCGATCCAATAACGGCGACGCCGATCAAAATCTGGTGCTTCGCCAAGCCCAGGTTCAGTCAGATCGCTAACCTCAGCCGACCAGGTATTCTCCACTCGCACAACGTCTTCAACCTGTCTTGTCACTGCTTCAGGCACCAGCGTACCCAGTAGCAATCCACAGCATTCCTGGGGATACACCTCGATAGCATGGGTGCGAATGGTTTGACGTTGTAGCTCAGTGAGTATCAACACGACTAGAGCAGCCTCGAATTCGGCAGTGGAGCAGGCTTTTTATAGCCGTAGCCACAAAGCTTTGTGCGCTAGGCGGGCCAGATTGCTTGTACGCTGAGCATCCCAGCAATACTAGGCGCATTAAGCAATCTGGCCCGCGCTATAACTCAGGATACTTGCTGGAAGGGATTCAGAATGGCTCGAGGCACAACCTCAAAGACCGCCTTCGGAAGGCCATCGCAGCCAGTTAACTGCCTCATCCAACGAGGAAAAAATATGGGCTGCGATCGCTTTTGACTCCGCCGATGGCGTTTGTAGATCCGGCACCATAATCACTGGAATTCCAGCCGCGTGGGCCGCCTTCACCCCCGCGTTAGAATCCTCAAACACCAGACAGTCTTGGGGTGCAACGCCTAATCTATCCAGGGCCATCAAAAAAATATCCGGGGCGGGTTTACCTGCCCCGGCTTGATCCACCGTCACAATCGTTTTGAAGCGGTGGAAAATACCTGCCGTCTTGAGACTCAAGTCTGCCTCTTTCCATTCGCTAGACGTGCCCACGGCTTTAGGGATTTGATGCTGCTCCAAAAAATCTAGCAGTTCTAGCAGGCCAGGTTTGATAGCAACACCCGTAGTCTTCACCTGCTGTTCCCAAAACTCACCCCAAAGCTGACGAAACCGCAACACCGGGAAACCGTCGCCGTAGGTTTGGCAAAAAACGACCTCAACCTCCCGATTACTACGACCCACTAGGGAACCATATAGCTCATCGCTAAGGCTATAGCCCAACGCCGCCCCCGCCCGTTGCCAAGCAGCCTTGAAGATCACCTCGCTATCCAGCATTAAGCCGTCCATGTCAAAAATGACGGCGGTGGGTAAGGAAGAAGACCACATAAGGAGTGGTTTAGGGTGTTGCTAACTAGGGCGAAATATATAAACCTGACGAGATCTCAAGACCCCGCAGGATCTCCTCGGCTAAAGCTACCCCCTTGTTAAGGGGGGTAGGGGGGATCTCAATATTGGTTAAGCATCATCCAGGGCAGCAATCCCAGGAAGCACCTTACCTTCCAGCAGTTCTAGGCTAGCGCCGCCACCAGTGGAAATGTGGCTCATCTTGTCAGCCACGCCAACCTTCTCAACTGCGGCCACCGAGTCGCCGCCGCCAATGATGGTGGTGGTGCCTTGACCTGTGAGGTCTGCTAGAGTAAACGCGATCGCTTCGGTGCCCTTAGCAAACTTGTCAAACTCAAATACTCCCATGGGGCCGTTCCAAATCACGCTCTTACACTGACCTAGAGCGTCTTGGAAAACCTTAATAGAATCAGGGCCAATATCCAAGCCCATCCAACCGTCGGGGATGGCATCCACGCTGACCGTTTCGGCATTGGCATCAGGAGCAAAGTTGTCGGCAACCACCACATCTGTCGGCAACAGCAAATCAACGCCTTTTTCCTTAGCCTTGACTTCCAAAGCCTTGGCCAATTCCAGCTTGTCTTCTTCCACCAAAGACTTACCGACACTGAGGCCACGCGCCTTGTAGAAAGTAAAGATCATACCGCCACCAATCAGCAGCTTATCGACCTTGTCTAATAGCGTCTCGATTACGCCAATCTTGCTGGACACCTTAGACCCACCCACAATAGCTGCCAAAGGTTTTTTGGGATTTTCAATAGCGTTTTGTAGGTACTCCAGCTCTTTTTCAATCAGGTAGCCCCCAACTGAAGGACTTAGATAAGCCGTTACTCCTGCGGTAGAGGCATGGGCGCGGTGCGCAGTGCCAAAGGCATCATTGACGTAGAGATCGGCTACAGCAGCCAACTGCTTAGCAAATTCAGGGTCGTTACCTTCTTCTCCAGCGTAGAAGCGCACGTTTTCGAGCAAGGCAACCTGACCGTTTTCCATGCCGTTGACTGCGGCAGCGACGGCGTCCCCAACACAGTCATCGCACTTGATGACTGACTGCCCGAGCAGTTCAGACAGGCGAGTCGTCACTGGGGTTAACCGCATGCTGTCGACCACCTTACCCTTGGGACGACCGAAGTGGCTGCAGAGCACAACCTTAGCGCCTTTACTGGTGAGATCTTGAATCGTCGGCAGGGCCGCCCGAATGCGGGTGTCATCAGTAATGTTGCCTTGATCGTCTAGGGGTACGTTAAAGTCAGCACGTACCAAGACTCGCTTGCCGGAAAGTTCGGCTGCGCCCAAGCTTGCCACAGTTTTTTTTGCCACGGTCGTTAAACCTCCCAAATGCGTTTATTACAATATGCACAGTTGACTCAGTTGCGGGGTATGGCTTCGTTTACCCTAGATTTCAGAGTCTCTTAAAAAGAGCTTCTTAGAGCGTCTCTCAGAACATGACGCCGACGCAAGACCTGAGTCAGCCAAAATTTGATCAATACTGTTTGATCAATAGGTATTTAGACTCATCAATAGTATTTTACCGGAGTCTGTGATCTCCTCGGGTGAAACCCATGTTTAAGACCATCCTTTTTCCTGTTGATATGAGTCCAGAAGCTCAGCAGGCAGCCAGTGTAACGGCAGAATTAGTCCAGCTACATCAAAGCAAGTTGATCATTGTCTCAGTGGTTGAGCAAGCGACCCCTGAGCAGCCGATAGCCCACCCTGAGCAAACTTCAACACAGGCAGTAGCAGCGCTGCTAGGCCAGGTCAAAGCCCTGTTTGCTGCTAAAGGAATTGCTTGTGAAACCATTGAACGGGAAGGACAACCCGCTTTTGTCATTTGTGATGTGGCTGACGAAATTAACGCCGACTTGATTGTGATGGGCTGTCGCGGTATTGGGTTAATCGAAGATGCAAAAGCTGAAAGTGTGACCAATCGAGTCATTAACCTTTCCCCTTGCCCCATATTGGTAGTGCCATAATCCGGAGTGGTGCTGTTTGCAGGTGTGGTTTATATGGGCAAGATGTCTGCATAACTTCAAAACGCTAGACATACCCCATAGGTGCATTCGCCTGTTTTCTAGGACAGGCACGCCTCCGATTCAACTACAGACAAATCCAATAGGAAAAATTTTCGTATGAAACGCTTTCACCGATTCTCTGCCCGCAAGTTTGGCGTCTTGTTCGCCTCTGTCTTGTTATCGACTGGGGGATTGGGCTTAATCACAACCCTGCCTAGCTTTGCCCAAGAAACCTTTGAATTAACCGGCACCCTTGTTCCTGCCGAAGATGAGTACCAGTTTGAAGGCGTCGGTGGACAAACGGTTTCAATTTCCATGACCAGCGAGGAATTTGACACGTTGCTGGTGCTATTGGGGCCTGATGGTGAAGAAGTGGCGATGAATGACGATGACTATTTTGACCGTTCACTCAATTCCAAAATTGTCACGACTCTCCCCACCGATGGAACCTACACCATTATTGCCAAATCTTTTGGTGGGCGAGGGGGTGACTATGTTGTCTCCGTACAACCGGCAACTGAGTTCGAAACTGCTTACGCTCAAGCGGTAACCCTAAGCTTGGATGGGGATTTACAAGGTGCGATCGCGGCCTATAGCGAAGCGATCGCCATTGACGATAGCCAACCTGCCGCTTATCTGAGTCGGGCTGAAGCCTATTTTAATGAAGCATACCAACGCCTAGGGGAAGATTTTGGTGGCCCTGAAGATCTTGCCGATGATGTTCGGGAAGCGATCGCTAGCGATTACGAAAGCGCTGCCGACATCTACGAAGCCCAAGGGGAGCCCGACTTTGCGATTTCTTTGCGAGACCAAGCTACCTACATCCGCACCGGCGAGTATCCTGAGTATCCAGAATATCCAAGCTAATCGGATTTTGAAGTACAATTCGCCGCATTTATGCAGGAACCAAGCTATCTGACCATAGTTCCTTCATTTCTAACCAGTCTCGGCTAAACAACCGAGACTGGTAGCGAGCGCCACTGTCACAAAGAATCGTCACAATGGTGTGGCCCGGGCCAAGTTGTTTGGCCAGGGTCACTGCTGCACCGACATTGATGCCAACGGATCCGCCCATAAATAGCCCGTCTTTATGCAGCAATTGATAGACCACCTGTAGCGCTTCCGGGTCTGCCACTTGGATAGCATCGTCAGCAGGTGCGCCCTGCATGTTGGCTGTAACCCGACCATTGCCAATGCCTTCAGTCACTGAGTTGCCTGTGATGCTAATTTCGCCAGTTTTAACGTAGCTGTAGAGGCCGCTCCCCATGGGGTCAGCGACGACGCATTTAAGATTAGGATTTTTTTCTTTGAGGAATAGAGCCGTTCCAGCGTAAGTGCCGCCGGTGCCCGTAGCGGCGACCCAAGCATCGACTTTACCGTCAGTTTGTGCCCAGATCTCAGGCCCGGTTGTTTCATAGTGGGCCCGGCGGTTGGCTAGGTTGTCAAATTGATTGGCCCAAATAGCGTTATCTAGTTCTTCAGCGAGGCGTCCAGACACTTTCACATAGTTCTCTGGGTTGCGATAAGGCACCGCGGGTACGGTGCGTACTTCTGCTCCCAACGTCCGCAGCAGGTCAATTTTTTCCTGGGATTGGGTCTCCGGAATAATAATCAGGCAGCGATAGCCTTTGGCGTTGCAGATGTGGGCTAAGCCAATGCCCGTATTACCTGCGGTACCCTCCACAACCGTTCCGCCAGGTTTCAGCAGGCCTTTTTCTTCAGCGTCTTTGATGATGTAAAGTGCTGCCCGATCTTTCACTGACCCACCGGGATTCAGAAATTCTGCCTTACCTAAGATTTCGCAGCCCGTTGCTTCGCTAAAGCTGTTGAGTCGAATCAGAGGGGTATTGCCAACCGTGTCTACGAAACCTGCTTTGATATCCATTGCCAACTGTTTACTCAAACCGTTTGGAGGTGGTCAATTGTTTTCTGGTCATTCCCTATCCTATCGGACGACACTCGTGAACTGAGCAATTCCACTTCTTCTAAGCCTACAAAAATCCAACCCATCCTCAATCGATCTTTCACCCCAGGGAAAACCGTCCTGACCGGTGCGGTTCTCCGTCTCAGAAAGTCTTTACGATTCGTTACGATTGGAGCGAGCTAGGGCGTGTCATCAATTAAGCGCGAAAAGCTTTATGGCTGAGCCTTGTCACGCCCGACCCAACTAAACGAGCTAGGGGCTGTACCGTTGTTCTAAAAGCAATGGACAATCTAATTGTTGACAGCCCCTATTGGTTCAGCTTCGCCTAAGGTTGATCCATCAGCAGTGAGATTAGGCCTTGTCGTAACAATCAAAAGAGGTGCCCCATGAACAATAGTATTCGCGTGGGCAATTTGTTTGGAATTCCCTTTTATATCAATGTTTCCTGGTTTCTTGTGCTGGCTCTGGTGACCTGGAACTATGGCAGTGGGTTAGCCTACGGATTTCAATCTTTGACGGGGCTAACGCCTTGGCTGCTGGGGTTGGGCGCAGCATTGTTGCTGTTTTCCTCAGTCCTGGCCCATGAGCTGGGGCATAGCTTTGTCGCGATGAGTCAAGGCATTGGCGTACGTTCTATCACCCTGTTTTTGTTTGGTGGTTTAGCGTCTTTGGAGCGAGAGTCTGATTCACCCAGTGGAGCCTTTTGGGTTGCGATCGCAGGCCCAGCTGTCAGCCTTGCCCTGTTCGGGTTGCTGACGGTGACTAATATTGTGCTGCCCCTCGCAGGCCCGTTGGCTGCCATTGTCAATTTGCTGGCTTACATCAATCTGATTTTGGCAACGTTTAACCTGATTCCGGGGTTGCCTTTAGATGGCGGTAATGTGCTGAAGGCTCTCGTTTGGAAAATAACAGGCAATCCTTACAAAGGCGTTGCCTTTGCCAGCCGCGTGGGTCAGTTTTTAGGGTGGACAGCCATCGTGTTTGGTGTGTTGTCTGTGTTAGGTCTCAGTGAATTTGGCAGTATTTGGACAATGTTGATTGGGTTCTTCTTACTGCAAAATGCCAATCGAACGGCTCAGTTTGCAGATGTCCAATCCAAGCTGGATGGCCTCACCGCCGCTGATGCCATCGTTCCCGACAGCCCCATCGTGCCCCAAGCTTCTACCCTCCGACAGTTTGCCGATCAGATCGTGCTGTCAGCGGGCAAGGGCTGGCGTAAATTTTTGGTCACTGACGATGCTGGTCAGCTCGTCGGGCTGCTTCAGCTTGACGCACTCAGGGACATCCCCAATAGCGAGTGGGGCAATATCTGGGTACGCGATCGCATGGAAGCCATCGGCAACCTAGAAACCGTCGAGTCTGATCAGCCATTAATGGATGTGGTTAAACTGCTAGAAGAAAAGCAGCTCCAGTCGCTGGCTGTGACTGAAGACAACGGCCTATTGTTAGGACTGTTAGAAAAGAGCTCCATTCGCGATTTGCTGCAGCGGAGAGCAAGTGAAACTCCGACTTAACTGTCGCAGTAGGAGATTAGAGGCCTAGCGGGAATGGGGAATTTACCCTATTCCCGTTGCTCATTTTCTGATAATGACTTAGATGGGCGTGGTCTAAACCGTTAAGGCTACAGCCACGATTGGTTTGGTATAGCTGGAGGCGTGAGGGCATGTCCCTATGGATTTTAGGCGGGGCCAGTTTCGTGGCCTGGTTTATCAGCATGTTGGCCGGGGGCGGTAGCCCTCTGGTACTCATCCCAATCGTGAGTGTTTTACTGGGTGCCCAAGCCGTTGCCCCGGTGATTACGCTGGGTATGTTGATTGGCAATCTCCAACGAACAGTCGTCTTTCGCCAGGCCATTGATTGGCAGATCACGCGTTGGCAAATGCCTGGCGCTTTGTTCGGGGCCATATTGGGCAGCTATTTGTTTACCCAGATTCAGGCGGCATGGTTGCAGGGCCTCGTCGCGATCGCACTGCTGTTGATGGCCATAAATACTGGATTAGGTCGCGGAAAACTGGCAATTCCGATCAAAGCCTGGTATTTCATGCCCCTAGCAGCGTTCAATGCTGTGCTATCGGGCATTGTGGGCAGCACTGGCCCTGTGCTTAATCCGATTTATTTGAGCTACGGTCTAGACAAAGAGACCTTAATTGCGACGAAGTCGGTCAATGTTGCCGCCATGCATGTTGTCAAGCTATTGACCTACCTGAGCTTAGGGGTGATGAATCCAACTTATTTGGTCTATGGCTTGGTTATTGGAGTGGCCGCCATTCCTGCTAACTGGCTCGGGCAACAGTTCCTTGAACGCATGAGCAGTGCGCAGTTTCGTCAGGTTGTATTGGGCTTTGTCGCCGTTAGTGGCATGTGGATGCTGTGGCAACAGCGATCGCTGGTGGTTTTTTAACCCCTAAATTCCTTGCTCAAATCTCTTGTGACTGAGCTTCCTTGGGTTTCGCCAAATCTAACATCGCTTGTACATGGCAATATAGGGATTCCTCGTCTTCGCCATCAAGGTGTCGATCTTTGAGATCAATCAACCCTTGAGCTAAGACTTCGGCCTTAGGTTTGTAAACCGCATTGGCGTTGAGCAAATCGGCAAAGACTTCTTGCTCAATTGCTAAACGGTTGGCTTCTTGACTAAGCGGTGAGCCATAAGCAACTTCATCCACCTCATACTTCAACAAAAAGATCAGGGCACCGCTTAGCCCTTGCAAGTTTTTTTGCAGTTGACGGGTATCCAGTTCCAAACGGTCAAACCCCACCTGACCCGTTATCCGTAGTTCCACAATAGGGGCTGAGGCTGGGGTAATCTGGCCTGAAGCGATCGCGTCTTCCACCATCGCGATCGCACTTTGCTCTAATGTCTCCAGGGTTTCTTTCCCCTTAGCTGTCACCGTCAAGCGGACACAGGTGCGTTGATAATAATCCCGTTTCAGGGTTGCTTGAATCCCCTGAGAGGAAAATTCCACAAGATATACCCCCCGCTCGTACCCGCTCTCTTCAATGTTGTTGGCCTCTACAGATCCTGGATTAAAAATCCAGCCCGCCTCAGTATAGTTTTTATGGATATGGCCTAAAGCTAAATAATCTACCCCCGCTTCCTTTAAGGGCAACACCTCTCGATAACGTAGCGCGCCGGCATAGCGTGCGATTTGCCCCTCTAATCCATGGTGAAACATTAACACTGTATACCTTGGGCCACGGGGCAACGTTTGCATTGCCGCCGCCATTTGCTCAATTGCTTGGGGCGCTGCCGCACCATACCAGTTTGCCCCCAAGACACGCACCCCACAGTCAAGGTCAATGTAACCTCCCCGCCGTCCATCCCAAGGAGAATAAAAGGGTTCCCCTTGAGCGATGTTACCGGGCTCAAGCAGGATTAACAGCCCCCAATCTGAAAGGTAGCGCAGCCAACTGGTCGCAGTGCCATAGGGACAGTTATCGTGGTTGCCCTCAATTGCCAACACCGGAATGTGAGCTGCTTGCAGTAACCGTAGACAAATCTGGGCCTGATTGAGGACTGCCGGTTGAATATTGCGATGTTCAAACAGGTCGCCAGCAATGATTACAAAATCTACCCCAGCGTCAATGGCGTGGCGTTGTAGGGCATCGCGGAGAGCCTTGAAGAAGTCCTTAGTACGCTCCGAATTATCGTAGCGATCAAAGCCTAAGTGAATATCTGCCAAATGAAGAAAACGGGGCACAAGGGCAATCTTCAGATTAACAACAACAAAAAGCCTAGGTTACCGCGCCTTTAAACCTTAGCTAACTTTTGGAATAACTTGAATCGAGAAGCAGCCCCTGAGTATGACCCAGAAATCATGAAAGAATCCAGGAGACTTGTTGTTTCAGAATCAAAGGGCTGAGCAAAAGCTATTCTGGCACATAATTCCTCGCTTCTGACTCATGCCAAAGTCAGTCCAACTAAACTGAAGCCGAAGCGCTTGATGCCGCGATCTCCTGTAACCTTTCCTGTTGGTCTTGGGAAATACACGACTGGATCATCTCATCAATGTCGCCTTCTAGGGCCGGGGTGAGGTTGAAGTTTTTTCCGAGGCGATGGTCGGTGATGCGGTTGTCTTTGTAGTTATAGGTACGAATTTTTTCCGATCGGGCTCCAGTTCCAACCTGCGATCGCCGCATTGAGGTCACCTCCTCCTGTTGTTCCCGCAGTTGCATCTCGTAGAGCTTAGCCCGCAAAATTTGCATGGCCCGTTCACGGTTTTGCAGCTGCGATCGCTCTTCGGTACAAAAAATCCGAATTCCCGTTGGCTTATGGAACAAATCCACCGCCGTTTCCACCTTATTCACGTTTTGCCCCCCTGCACCGCCCGAACGAGCCGTGCTGATCTCTAAGTCTCGGGGATCAATCTTGACTTCGACATCATCAACTTCAGGCATAATTGCCACTGTCGCCGTTGACGTGTGCACCCGTCCGCCCGCTTCAGTAACAGGTACCCGCTGTACCCGGTGAACCCCAGCTTCAAACTTAAGTTGGCTGTAAACGCGATCGCCCTGGATCTCTAAAATGGCTTCTTTGAAACCACCCATGTCCGCGAGAGATTCACTCAAGAGCTTGACCCGCCAGCTTTGCCCCTCAGAATAACGAGAATACATTCGCACTAAGTCACCAGCCCAGATGCTGGCCTCATCGCCGCCAGCTCCTGCCCGAATCTCGAGCATAATATTCTTATCGTCGTTGGGATCCTGAGGCAGCAGCAAAATCTTGAGTCGTACTTCGAGTTGCTCAATCTGCTGTTCTAGTTCCTCAACTTCCAAAGATGCCATTGCACGCAACTCAGCATCCGCCGCAGACTCTCGGTAAACCTCTTGGGCTCCGTTGAGTTCTTCCGACGCTTGTTTCCACTGCTCAAAGGTATTCACGGTCTCTTCTAAAGCAGATCGAGCCTTTGCAACCCGCTGAAATTCACTTGGGTCAGTCGCCACGTCCGGATCAGCTAGACGTCGCGTCAACTCATGGAAAGTTTGCTCAACGGATTTGAGTTTATCAAGTAAGTAAGCTTCAGCCATAGCAGATAAGCACACCAGTTATGGTGACCAAAAATTGACAATAGACGACTCGCCCTGCACACGGCCCAAAGTCACTAGCTCAGTCCCTGTGTACAGTCGACCATTGTCAATGGCTATTTATCTTGAGCTTCGCTGCTGCTGTCTACCATGCCATACTTCCGCAAGAAGCGCTCAACCCGTCCCTCGGTGTCAATGATTTTCTGAGTTCCTGTGTAGAAGGGGTGATTCCCAGACCAAACGTCGACGTGGAGTTCTGGCTGGGTAGAGCCAATAGTCATAATCTCTTTCCCGTCGCAGAAGACTTTAGCTTCGGGATACCATTTGGGGTGAATATCAGGTTTAGGCATTGATCTAATGCTGAATTTAGCTAGCAGAAACGTTCAAGTGAACTATAGCAACATCCAAATCAACAACGCTTGATTCAGGTTGAAGACTCAAGTTTTCGAATCAAATGTAGCTCACCAGTTTAATGTTAACGCTTGGAGAACTGAGGGGCTTTACGAGCTTTACGCAAGCCATATTTCTTTCGTTCTTTACACCGGGGATCGCGGGTGAGATACCCTTCAACTTTGAGCGGTTTTCGATTGTCAGGATCCAGCTCACATAAAGCTCGAGCGACGCCCAGGCGAATCGCATCGGCATGGCCAGTTAAGCCGCCGCCACGCACGTTGACCAAAACATCGTAGTCGCTTTCAAGTCCCAAGGTCTCTAAAGGAGCTTTGGCCGAGCTGAGATAGTTAGGATTGAACTGGAGATGTTCTTCACCGGGTTTGCCATTGATAGTCATTTTGCCGCTACCGGGAACCAGGCGAACCCGAGCGATCGCCGCCTTCCGCCGCCCCGTGCCCCAATAAACTGCGCGATCACTCTGATCTGTTGCCTGCATTATTTCTGATCTCCTGGAGTCGTTTGGATGGTAAGGATTTCAGGCTGCTGTGCCTGATGAGGATGCTCAGGCCCAGCATAGACCTTCAATTTAGTAAATAACTTCCGGCCCAAGCTGTTCTTCGGCAACATCCCTTTCACCGCTTTTTCAATGATTCGCTCTGGAATGCGGGCCTGAAGCTGATCAAAGGTTTCCATTTTCATCCCGCCTGGACGACCAGAGTGACGACGATAAAGCTTGTCTGACCGCTTGCGACCGGTGACATCCACCTTCTCAGCATTGATGACGATCACAAAATCACCCGTATCCATATGGGGCATGTAGGTCGGTTTGTTTTTACCCCGTAGGATCATAGCAATTTGGGTTGCCAATCTTCCCAATCTCTGGTCGGCCGCGTCAACCACATACCAGTTGCGCTCAAGGGTAGATTCTGAAGGAACAAATGTCTTGCTAGTCATGGCTCTATAAACACATTTCTGAGAATAAAAGGCTACTGAAAGTTAAAGATTGAGACACAGCGAAGTAAACGTGACTAAACGGCTAGAGAAGGTTGAGGTGAAAATGTCAACTGCGGTTGGTTGTCGTACCAAACTTTAGGGGGAAACGGAAAATCAGCGTAGCCAACCCGCAACAGACATAATCCTTGTGCCGGAGCCGAATATTTCACCTGATCACGGCAACGTTGTTGCCAAAGCTGGGTAAAGGCTTCAGGGGATCGCTTACCACACCCCACCTGCACCAAAAGCCCCATAATTAAGCGCACCATACCGTACAAAAAACCGCTGGATTGAAGCTCAACATACAAGAGGGTGCCTCGTCGATAACATTCAGCCGCCTGAACCTCTACCCAAGAGTGGGCTCGTTTAGAGCCGGCCCGGTGAAAAGCTGTCAAATCATGTTGACCAACCAGTGGATCGAGTGCTGCCTGAATGCGTTCTTCATCCAAGGGCTGATAGTAATAATGCCAAGCAAACGGCCCCACAAATAAGTTAGGCAGTGCATCCGTGTAAAGCGTGTAGCGATAGCGTCGCCAAAGAGCCGAGTACTGGGCATGCCAATCATTACCTACCTGGGCAGATGCCCTAATCATGATGTCCTTAGGCAAACGATGATTAAGAATTGCGGCCCATCGATGAGCTGGGATCACTGCTGGAGCTTCAAAATGGGCTACTTGAGCCGCTGCATGAACGCCAGCGTCCGTTCGTCCTGCCCCATGTAGAGTTACGTGACCCCCTAACACAGACTCAATCGCTTGTTCAATCTCTGCTTGCACAGTACGTTGGTCGAGCTGCCGTTGCCAACCATGAAACCGAGCACCCAGATACTGAATCACCAACGCAATCCGCTGGGACTGGCTCCACCGCCCCGTTTGCTCAGCCTTGAGCTGCTCTCCAATTGTTGATGAATGGCGCGGCATCTTCAACAGTCCATAACACAATCAAATCTCGTCCATATCCAAATCCATGGTTTCCCCTTAAGGCTAAACAGCCAAGTCTCTAAATCGGATATGGTTTAAGTCAACTCAACAATCGCCATCTCGGCATTGTCGCCCCGGCGACTAATGGTTCGCAAAACTCGGGTATATCCCCCGTTGCGATCACCGTAGCGTTCCCCAGCCTGTTCAAATAAAGCATGAACAAGCTGTTTGTCGTACATGTAGCCCAGAGCTCGGCGACGGGCCGCGAGGGAACCATCCTTAGCCAGGGTAATCATGTGATCAGCTTCTGTACGCACTGCCTTGGCTCGGGCTTTTGTAGTAGTAATGCGACCATTGCGAATCAGCTCAGTGGTGAGCGATCGTAACAAAGCTTTGCGCTGGTCAGCAGGCTTGCTGAGTTTGGGGATACGACAACTATGGCGCATGGTTCTTTCTTAATCAGAATCAACTAAATATCAACAACTTCGCAGAAAAAGGGGACTAAGCTTTGGAAAACCGTCCCCTTGAAGTTGATACCTCAAGAGGATCGAAGTGATCCTAAGATGACTTCGCTGGCTTCTCCAGCGGCAAGGTAATTCCCAACCGTTCCTGCAAAGCTTCAATCACTTCTTCAGCGGACTTTTGGCCAAAGTTCTTGATCTCCAGCAAGTCCTCTTGACTGTAGTCAAGCAAATCTGAAACAGAATTGATTTGGGCACGCTTGAGACAGTTGTAAGCCCGCACTGACAACTGCAACTCTTCGATGGGAATTTGATTAGTTGGATCATCACTTTCTTTCTCCTCTTCTTGGGAGGGTTCAATGGTGATGTCCTTTAATGGATTGAACAAATCCACCAAAATAGCTGCAGCCTGACTCATGGCCTCCTGGGGCGTCAGGCTACCGTTAGTCCAAATATCCATGACTAAGCGGTCTTTACCCAAAGACCCGTCTACCATTGCATCTTCAACGGTATAGTTGACCTTACGCACGGGCATAAAAACTGCATCAATTTGCATGAAGTCCAAAGCCGCTGCATCATCATGGCTACGGTCAATGGCCCGATAGCCCCGGCCACGTTCAACTTTAAATTCCATCTCAAGAGAATGCCCCTCAGCCACTGTCGCGACGTATTGCCCAGGGTTAATCAACTCCACATCAGCAGGCAAGTCAAAATCAGCCGCCATCACCGTCGCTGGACCATGAACGATGGCTCGACCGATCTGAGGCTGATTAGCGTAGCTGCGCAGCACAACCTGCTTAACATTGAGCAGGATATCCAAAACATCTTCTCGAACCCCAGGAATTGTGGAGAACTCGTGGGTTGCGCCCGCCAAGCGAATAGCCGTAATGGCAGTACCTTCAAGATTGGAGAGCAAAACCCGACGCAGCGCGTTGCCTACCGTGCTTCCTTGACTCCGCTCTAGTGGCTCCAGCACAAATTGGCTGTACTGCCCAAAATCATCTTCAACAATTGACTCAACACACTCAACCTGAAACTGTGCCACAGCGTGACCTCCCTTCTCCTTGAAGCTGCTTGCAGACCCTTACCCAAACCCCTGCTCTAAATACCAAACAATATCTGGATTTCACTTAAAAGAGCTGATGAGTGAAACATGAACTAATCAACAGTTTTCTCACCATTTCAGGGGAGAACCCAAACATTATCGCCCTTTAAACCCGACGACGCTTGGGAGGACGACAACCGTTGTGTGGAATCGGCGTCACGTCGCGAATCAGCGTGATCTCCAAGCCTGCGCCCTGAAGCGCACGAATAGCTGTTTCACGCCCAGCCCCAGGACCGCTGACCATCACCTCAATCTGGCGCATGCCTTGGTCAATGGCGCGACGAGCTGCGCTGTCTGCGGCCGTCTGAGCCGCAAATGGCGTCCCCTTTTTGGCACCTTTAAATCCACTAGAACCAGCGGAAGCCCAGGAAATAGCTTCACCGTTGGTATCTGTTATTGTCACAATGGTGTTGTTGAAAGTCGATTGAATGTGGGCAACACCACTGGGAACATTTCTCCGCTGCTTGCGGGCTCCTGATTTCTTAGTTGGTTTGGCCATAACCCCAATTTGAAGCTTCGATACTGGAAAAAATAAACATAATTAACTAGGCAAGCTCAGGACGTTACAGAGAGCACCACTAAAGACCATCAAGCTAAAGTCTGAGGCGATCGCAAGATCGAAATCAACCGCCAAAGAAAACGACAGTGAGGCATGCCAACAAGGCAGTGTCTCTCACCCACCCCTGTATAGCCTTACTTCGCCTTTTTCTTACCGGCAACAGTACGACGAACGCCCCGTCGAGTTCTAGCATTGGTCCGAGTCCGCTGTCCTCGAACGGGCAACCCTGCCCTGTGCCTTCTTCCCCGATAGGAACCAATGTCCATCAAACGCTTGATGTTCATCGTTTCCCAGCGTCTCAAATCCCCTTCGATCTGATACGCATTTTCAACAACTTCTCGAAGCTTTGAGACATCCGCATCGCTCAAATCTCTAACCCGAATGTCTGCATCGACACCCGTCGTGGATAAAATCTCTTTTGAGCGACTTAGCCCAATGCCATAAATATAGGTTAGACCAATCTCAACGCGCTTATCCCTTGGCAGGTCAACGCCAGCTATCCGTGCCACAAACTACCTCTCCCAATGCTGATATAAACCGCTGCACACTTACCTAAAACTTGACAAAACCCTTACCTGTTGAAACAGGGTATGGAAGCTTTTGGCATAACCCCCAATAGATCTCTATCATTCTGTGAAAATCACAGCTCTATCCTTGGCGCTGCTTATGCTTGGGGTTCGAACAAATTACCATCACCCGTCCTCTACGACGGATAACCCGACACTTATCACACATCCTACGAACCGACGCACGGACTTTCATGTCCCAATCACTTGTATTGCACTACAGAATGACTATCCTACCCAAAATTGAGCAAGATAGTCAAATTATTTTTTAAATTTAGTCTCTAGGCTAGTTTTAGCTCGATAGCTTCTCCCAAGAAGCAACCATAAATCAAAATCAAGTCCGATTAAGGGTTGTCCCGATCTACAGGTAGCCTTTTTAGCCCGGAAGGATTCTAGCCCCAGTGGTAGCCAAACTACCACCCGGCATTGAAGAGCAATGGACAAAAGCTTGTCTGAGCCTAGTGTTCAAAGAATCGCTGTTTAGACAGCCAGCAATTTTTGCATTTGGGGAGGGTGAAGAATTTTAAGGCTATGATTAAGACCCCCGTCTTAGCGCAGCTTCTACCTGCTTAAATTCTTGTTGCAGTCGGGTTTTAAGTTTGTCCGGAACAGGACGATTCGGATATGAACTGTAGTGCCCAGCTAAAGCATTGAGTGCCGTTCGCATCGTCGTAAAAGAACTTAAGTTAGCCACTGAGTTATCACGCCGATAACGAGACGCAAACTGGCTAATCTGCTGCCTAGCTTCTGCTTCAGCACCAGATTTACTCAGATCGCCCTCTGGCAGTTCAATCGCAGCACGTAGGCTGGTTAACAGCGTCATCGTGTCCTGCTGATAATTCCCAGTTAAACTACCGCTTGAACTTGCACCGCAGCCAGTCAAACCAATAACAGCTACTAGAGTAAAGGCAAGCAAACGGGACAATATTTTTCTCATAGGTGCTTGAAAACGCAGTGATGAACGTGAAAGTAAAGAGGTGGATAGCAATACAGCTATCCGATTAATCTATTCCATCCTAGCTTGAGTCGTGCACCCAGAAAATGGCTGCATTAGCTCTTAAATGGGTTCAGTGAAGTTTAGCCTCTCACTAAGCTGGGTAAATTCGTAAGCGTCGGTTCGGTTCGTCGCCAAAGCTAGATGACTTGAGGCGATAATGTTCGGCAAGTTCATGCTGCATCTTTCTGACCTTGGCAGAGCGCGGCAAAAGCTCTACGGGTTGACCTTTAGGAATGACGATTTGTTCGACAGCCAAACGCGCTTCCTCCAATGCCTCTAGCTCATCATCATCGCCACTCTGCGAGAAAAGCTCCAAATTAACTGAGGAAGGGGTTAGGCTACCCTCTTCCATGTCTAGGAATCGCTGTAATCCGCGCACAATTTGGGGCATGCTGTTTGACTTAACCGTCTGAATTGGGATTTGACGGGCTTTGGCGATGTGTCGAAGTTTAGAGTGGGTTTTAACTTGGGAGCGTAGGGCTAGAATCACATCTGCAGTATCCAGGTCTTTGGTCAACATAACAGGCAGAGATAAAGTCTGAATAGCCTGCTCCAATTGGTGTCGGCTAATCCCATAGGGATAGACTTGAACAATATCTTCTCCATCTGGCCCTAACCAGGCTTCATCTTCCACCGAAGCATCAAACTCATCCGCTACTCTCACCAAGTCAGCAGTTGGGGGTGATAGCGACTGGTCTAGCAGCTGTTGGAAATGAACTTGTTCAACAGTTCGAGGTGGGCTGTCTGCCAAGGGACGACGGGATAAGGTTCGCTGGGGTGGCTTGCCTGCCAGGGGCACCATATGTCCTGAGGAACGCCAGCTTCCGGCTGACGTTGAACGACCAGAAGCTGAACCCCCGCCATATTGACTGGACAGCTCGTGGGTAATCTTAACTTTGCCGTTGTCCCCCATGGTTCGGATTTGGGGAGTCGGTTGGCGGCCTCGAAGTAAGCTATCTACTGTATCAGACACGCTTTCGTGAACAACCCAGCGCTGGCGTTCAAGCATTTCAATGGCGATGTCAAAGGTTGGTGGTGCTTTTCGTTCTAAGACACTCTTTTGACTACCGCGTCGCCGGGCTTCATCATCACCCAGGGTAACTGACTGGATACCGCCGACGAGATCTGAGAGGGTGGGATTTTTAATTAGATTTTCGATGCGATTGCCATGGGCTGTGCCCACCAATTGAACGCCTCGCTCTGCGATGGTACGAGCAGCTAGGGCCTCAAGTTCAGTGCCAATTTCATCGATAACGATAACCTCCGGCATGTGGTTTTCTACAGCTTCGATCATCACCTTATGCTGCAACTCAGGTTGGGCGACTTGCATCCGTCGAGCCCGGCCAATGGCCGGGTGGGGAATATCACCATCTCCTGCAATCTCATTCGACGTATCGATGATCACCACACGCTTTTGCAAATCGTCGGCTAAAACCCGAGCGATTTCCCGTAAAGCAGTGGTTTTGCCTACTCCTGGACGACCCAGTAGCAAGATGGATTGCCCGGTTTCAATCAGGTCATGGATTAATCCGATGGTGCCAAAGACAGCTCGACCAACCCGACAGGTCAACCCAATGATGTCTCCAGCGCGATTCCGCATGGCACTGATGCGATGCAAGGTTTGCTCAATCCCGGCCCGATTATCGCTGCTAAAGTTACCCACGCGATCAATACAGTGGTGTAAGTCTGCCTGGGAGACTACGATTTCTGACAAGTACTCTGCCCCCGTAGGAAACCGGGCTTCGGGTTGCCGACCTAAATCCAGCACAATCTCAATCAGCGTTTGCCGTTGGGGATGGGCATTGACTCGTTGCTGTAAATCAGCTGGGAGAATAGCAATCAGATGCTCTAAGTCGTCTGTGATTTGATGTCCTGGAAGTTTATCAGTTACTGCTGCTGGGGCTTCAGTAGGCAGGTTTTCTGGGGTAGAGGACTTGCGATTTTGGGCGTTATCGCCGTTGAGACTGACCATAGATTCAGAGGTGAGCTGAACTGAGTAGAGACCTTTGGAATCAAACGTTTAGAGAGTAGTGATTAGGTCATTGATATCGGCATAGGGCTAAGCGGTGGTAACAGATTTAGGACTCCCCTTTGAGCTGTCCTGTGGGTCGGCTCCTTTGATCTGATTGACCAGCAAAGATGCTTGTTCAATAGCTTGATGCAACTGAGTGAGATGGTGCTGCGCTAGGGGCAAAGTTTTTGGGGGCATTGGCTGTATTGTAGGAGAATCTGTGGAAATAGCCTTCTCAGAATCAGGATTTCGGATTGATATCTGTAGCGGTGAGAGTGATGAAGGGGTTAGAGTCGTTTGCTCTAAAATCGGCATGACTAGTTTTCTGGCATAGCTTCCATAGGCAATACCTGCGATCGCAGCAGTTTTATTGCCCCCTCTGGATAGCGTTGTACTGCGCAAAAGACCTAGCTCAGCTAACTTGGATACTGTATGAAGATTGGTGCCACCAGCCAGCTGGACATATCCCGGTAGCCCTGCTTGTAAGACTTTCTGCCCTAATCGAATAGTTGCGTGAGTTGTTCCTCTGCCGATGTCACCACTCATGGGGCGGCCATCGGTTTGCCAAATCAGAGGGATAGGAAGGGGCCGGATCAGATCGTAAAGAGCCCAGAGGTAATCGATTAGTCCCGAACCATCAGGACAGCTAATCGCCACAAGCTTTAGTGAGTTAATCTGGGTGGCGAGAACCTGCCATAGGGCTCTAAAGTCGGCTTCGCGACCAACTTGAGTATGGATCTCGATTGCATCAACTGCTGGCAGCAGAGTAGGGGCGATCGCAGTTAAGCTGGCGCGATAGGACTGGGTTGAAATCTGTCCCACCGGACAAATCGGGATACAACGGCCGCAGCCATAACATCGATCGGCTAGAATTCCGGCAGTGCTGCTCTGATGGTCGTGGGTGGAGCGTGAATCAAATGTAATCGCCTCTGCTGGGCATACTGCTTCACAGGGCCGATGGCACTGACTTGGGCATGCCGTAGGGTTAAACATCGCCTTGCGAAAATGGGGATCTTCACCGTCGTTTAGGCTCACCATTAGCAGAGGACGCCCCGAATACTCGGATGACCTACCGATAGCTGATCGCGAAATTGCTGCTGCCGCCTCTAACCCTGCTTGGGCCGCTCTAACAACGGCCGGATCAGCAGCTACATCGATACAGTCAGCCCCTGCAATGGCATAAACCAAAGCCAAGTCACGAATGGCAGGAAGGTGTTGGTAGCTAGCACCGCAGATTAATTTGAACCAGCGACCTTCCTCAAGGGATGTCAGAAAAGAACAGTGTGTATTCACCCTTCTATGCTAACGGGTTCCAATTTAAATAACGAGGCTGAAACGGCTAAAAAGCAAGGGATTGACAAAAAACTCAAAGGAAAATCTAAATCTACAGCGATCAAGCTGCCAGCATTTGCTGCAAGGGTTGCCAGCTAAACACGCGATCGCCCCCAACCTCAACCACCACTTTGATACGAGTGTCGAGTTGAGGTAAGGCTGCCAAATACTGCAATTCTTGCTTGGAGAGAATCTGACCTTCAATCAACCAAATTAATAGCCCCTTAGCCTTAGGTTGGAGTGCATCCAGCCGAGTCCCCACCATCGGTGGGATATAGTGTCGATCACCCACTGCCGCCGATTGCCCCATATTTTTCTTGCCCAAATGGGGTGGACGTACCCCGTGAATTCCCATCAAATAAGCTGAGAGATCTCCAAGTCCTCTGGCAGTAATGTGCAAACACTCATAGCCTGCTGTCCGAATCCGGCGCTGATAGCGGCCTTCAAACCCGCCCTCCAAGGGAGCCTTAACCGCGATCGCGCCTGCGTCTTCAAGGGCTCGAATTAATCGCTTACCGGATGCTAGAAGTGCCATAAGCCGCGTATTTTTTGGAACATTATCTACTACCACCTAAACATAATAAGGAGAAGTCTACCGAATTGGATCCTACATCTTAAATTGATAGGACGCTCCTCATTACCTTGCAAATCCTAGACAGGAAAAAATACTGGACAAGCACAAGATACCTGTGTATGATGAATAATCGTCGCCAAAAAAGGATACTGAGTGGATTACCACTTAAGTCCTGGTGATTCTTTAAGCATCGGCTTAGTTCTTTTAGGGTGATTATCCCCTAGACGCGTTTGGGTTTGAGAGACTGGCGTCTTGGACGATCGTTCATCCTTCTAAAACTGAGGCTGTTAATGCTCAATTTCCTTGGGTATCTAAACTTGGTTATGTTGGCCTCTATGGCTGCTTCAAACGCCTGGTTTTGTCTACTACCTCTGGGATTTGCTTTGTGCGCAAAGATAGATTCCTAGTGATTGAGGTGTTGGGCTGTTTTTGGCAGGCACTGCCTGCCATTTGTACTGTGTAAAAACGGAGAGATGTGGTTGTGTCTGTTGGTATTCTTGGCACCAAGCTTGGGATGACCCAAATCTTTGATGAAGCGGGTAATTCAGTTCCAGTGACGGTGGTTCAGGCCGGGCCCTGTTCCATTACACAAGTGAAGACAAAGCAAACGGATGGCTACTTTGCCGTACAGATTGGCTATGGCGAAGTGGCTGAGAAAGCATTGTCAAAGCCCGAGTTGGGTCATTTGTCGAAGGCAGGGGTTAGTCCTATGCGACACCTTCGGGAGTACCCCATTGGCGAAGCTGAAACCTTTGAACTGGGTCAGCAGCTAACGGCTGAAATTTTTGAATCGGGCCAACTGGTAGATGTAACTGGAACCAGCATCGGGCGAGGATTTGCAGGCTACCAAAAGCGGCACAATTTCCGACGGGGCCCTATGGCTCACGGATCTAAGAATCACCGCTCGCCTGGTTCCACCGGAGCGGGCACAACTCCAGGGCGGATCTACCCTGGTAAAAAGATGGCAGGTCGAATGGGTGGAGAACGGGTGACAATCCGCAAGCTTAAAGTTGTTCGGGTAGATGCCGAGCGCAATTTACTGCTGATTAGAGGTGCAGTGCCTGGTAAGCCAGGGGGGGTAGTCAGTATTTCTCCTGCCAACATTGTTGGTCAGTAATTTATGCGTTGACAGGTGTGTTACTTGTGTCGATAGGTTGTTGTATCAATACCCTGGCTCAGGGGTTAGGCGACTGGAGGGGATAGGGAAGTTATGGTTGAGTATATCGTTCGAGATTGGCAAGGGGATGAAGTTGGCAAAGCCGACTTGGATCTCAGGGTGGCAAAGGAAGAAAATGCTGCCCATATTGTTCATCGTGCCATGGTGCGTCAGATGAATAATGGACGACAAGGTACGGTGTCCACCAAAACTCGCACTGAAGTTAGGGGGGGAGGACGCAAACCTTGGCGTCAGAAAGGAACCGGTCGAGCTCGGGCGGGTAGCAGTCGGTCTCCCCTATGGAAGGGCGGTGGCGTAATTTTTGGCCCCAAACCTCGGGATTACTCAACCAAGATGAATCGCAAGGAGCGTCGTTTAGCCCTACGAACTGCGCTGCAGGGTAGGGCCGATCAAATGGTCGTGGTTGAAGATTTCGCAGCCCAGTTTTCCCGTCCCAAGACGAAAGAGTTGTTGGCTGCGATCGCCCGATGGGAAATCAATGCCAGTAGCAAGATTTTGATGATTTTGCCTGAGCTCGAAGAAAACATTTACTTGTCGGCGCGCAACGTTGCCACGCTGAAGTTGATCGCCGCTACCAGCTTAAACGTTTATGACCTATTGGAAGCTGACTTTTTGGTGGTGACTGCATCAGCGCTTGAGAAGATTCAGGAGGTTTACAGTGACTAAGGTATATGACTCAGCAGCGCTAGCCGATGTTATAAGGCGGCCCCTAGTCACCGAAAAAGCAACCCTTTTGTTGGCAGATAACAAGTACACCTTTGAGGTCGTCCAAAAGGCAAGTAAGCCTGAGATCAAAGCGGCGGTCGAAATGCTCTTCAACGTCAAAGTCACTGGCGTCAATACCAGCAACCCACCGCGAAAAACGCGCCGTATGGGACGTTTTATGGGCTATAAGCCTCAATATAAAAGGGCTGTGGTTACTTTGGCTCCGGGCGATACTATCACCCTGTTTCCCGATGTTTAGAGCCGTTATTTAGAGCAGAGATGGGCTCTAAGCTCCAGCAAAGTTGAGTTATTTTGATTTGTTAGCAGTTCAGTTGTGCAGGCGAAGTTTGAGTCATGGGTATCCGTTCATATCGGCCATACACTCCTGGAACTCGGGAACGAACAGTTTCTGAGTTCACCGAAATCACTCGAAGTGAACCCGAAAAATCCCTTACCCGATCGGTTCATCGGCCAAAGGGCCGAAACAATCGCGGGGTAATTACATGCCGTCATCGGGGTGGCGGCCACAAACGGCTTTACCGGATCATCGATTTCTATCGGAATAAGCACAATGTGCTGGCCAAAGTCGCCACCATTGAATATGACCCTAACCGTAATGCTCGAATCGCTCTGCTTTATTACGAAGATGGAGAAAAACGGTATATTCTGCACCCGGCTAATTTAGCCGTGGGGGCAACGGTAGTTTCTGGCCCTGATGCACCCTTAGAAATTGGCAATGCATTGCCCCTGTCCAATATTCCGCTGGGAACACAGGTTCATAACGTTGAGTTGTTACCTGGTAAAGGCGGACAGATTGTACGGGCTGCAGGTACCTCAGCCCAGCTTGTAGCCAAAGATGGTAACTACGTTACTCTCAAGCTACCGTCCAGCGAAGTCCGCATGATCCGTCGTGAATGCTATGCCACCATCGGGCAGGTGGGAAACACCGATGCTCGTAATGTCACCCTGGGTAAAGCAGGCCGTAAGCGCTGGAGCGGTAGGCGTCCTGAGGTTAGGGGTAGCGTTATGAACCCGGTTGATCACCCCCACGGTGGAGGTGAAGGACGTGCGCCCATTGGTCGTAGTGGGCCGGTTACGCCTTGGGGTAAACCTGCACTGGGTTACAAAACGCGTCGGAAGAAGAAGGCAAGCAGTGCCCTAATTGTTAGGCGTCGGCGTCGGTCGTCCAAGCGGGGTCGGGGAGGACGGAATGCGTAGAGGGTCAGTTACCGTTCCCAACGGTGTTCTCTCGATCAACGCTATCAAACTTACTTCGTTGCTGTAACTATCATGTCTCGTTCATTAAAAAAAGGTCCTTTTGTTGCGGATCACCTACTCAAAAAAGTAGAGGTTTTGAACTCGAAGAATGAGAAACAAGTTATCAAGACTTGGTCTCGAGCTTCAACTATTCTGCCTCAAATGATTGGACACACCATTGCAGTACACAACGGGCGGCAACATGTACCTGTGTTCATCTCTGAACAGATGGTTGGGCATAAGTTGGGGGAGTTCGCGCCAACGCGAACCTTCCGAGGACACGCTAAAAGCGATAAGAAGGCACGCCGTTAAGGGCAGTTAGGGAGAGAACAATGGCTGTTGACACAACCACACAGATAAAAGCGATTGCTCGCTATATTCGTATGTCCCCCCATAAGGTGCGCCGGGTGCTGGATCAGATTCGGGGATTGTCATACCGCGAAGCTTTGATCATCTTAGAGTTCATGCCCTATCGTGCTTGTGAGCCTGTGCTCAAGGTCTTGCGTTCTGCTGTAGCAAATGCAGAGCATAACGAGGGTTTGGATCCGTCAACGTTAGTGATTAGCGAAGCCTTCGCAGATCAGGGGCCAACGCTTAAACGTTATCGGCCGAGAGCTCAAGGCCGTGCTTATCAAATTCGTAAGCCTACGTGTCATATCACTATTGCAGTGGCTGAGTCTAGCGCAGACGCATAAGTTGCTATTTCAATCCAGTAAGATTCGTTTTAGTTCGCCGATAATCGCAGAGGGAAAAGATTCGTGGGACAGAAGATTCATCCAATTGGCTTTCGTTTAGGGGTGATTCAAGAGCACCGTTCTCGTTGGTATGCCGATAGCAATCGGTATCCTGAGTTGCTTCAAGAAGACTATGTGATCCGCCAGTATGTGGAGAAAAACTTGAGCAATGCCGGGATCTCTGAGGTGCGTATTGAACGCAAGGCCGAGCAGATTGATCTTGAAGTCCGTACGGCTCGTCCTGGGGTTGTCGTCGGACGAGGCGGTAGTGGCATCGAGGCGTTGAGAGCAGGGTTGCAAAAAGAGCTGAAGGATAATAATCGTCAGATTCGCATCAATGTGGTTGAAGTAGCGCGAGTCGATGCTGATGCGGCACTGGTGTGTGAGTATATCGTGCAGCAGCTAGAACGCCGGGTTTCGTTCCGGCGGGTTGTGCGTCAGGCAATTCAGCGCGCTCAACGGGCGGGTGTTGAAGGGATCAAGATTCAGGTTAGTGGCCGCTTGAATGGAGCTGAAATCGCTCGGACTGAGTGGACTCGGGAAGGGCGAGTGCCGCTTCATACTCTGAGGGCAGATGTTGACTATTCTTACCGCACGGCTCAGACCATTTACGGCATTTTAGGCATTAAGGTTTGGATCTTCAAAGGGGAAGTTATTCCTGGGCAAGAAGAGCCCGTAAGCAGCACTAATGCCCAGCCTCGACGTCGCCAACAGCGCCGCCGTCAGCAGTTTGAGGATCGATCCAACGAAGGGTAAATGTTTTTTATCACCGCTTTTCCTGGTGTATGCGCTAGTAAATCTTTGAATCAAATTGTTGACTCGTTATGTTAAGTCCCAGAAGAACTAAATTTCGCAAGCAGCATCGCGGTCGCATGCGGGGGATGGCTACCCGTGGTAATACCCTTAACTTTGGTGAATTTGCACTGCAAGCAACCGAGCCCTCCTGGTTAACTTCTCGCCAAATTGAAGCAGCCCGACGGGCAATGACACGTTATGTCAGGCGGGGTGGGAAAATCTGGATTCGAGTTTTCCCTGATAAACCTGTGACGATGCGTCCTGCTGAAACTCGGATGGGGTCAGGTAAGGGAAATCCCGAATTTTGGGTGGCGGTCGTCAAGCCCGGCAGAATTTTATTCGAAATTTCGGGCGTCCCTGAAGAAACAGCTCGAGAAGCAATGCGATTAGCATCCTTCAAGCTGCCTTTCAAAACCAAGTTTGTTGCGCGGGATACGAAGGACTCATAGCGATGGCACTACCTAAGATTCAAGATATTCGACAGCTTGGCGATCAAGAACTTGTTGATGAGATCGTCAAAGTTAAGAAGGAGTTGTTTGACCTCCGGTTTCGTAAGGCAACCCGTCAATTAGATAACGGGTTTCATCAGTTCAAGCATGGGCAGCATCGAATAGCCCAGTTGAAAACTGTACTGCGGGAGCGGCAGTTGTCTCAAACCCTTGAGGCTCCTAAGTCTACAGTTGCCCCATCAGAACCCACATCGACAGAGGACTAGGAGTAAGGTAATGGCGGTTAAAGAAAGGGTCGGCTTGGTTGTGAGCGACAAAATGGATAAGACCGTGGTGGTTACGGTTGAAAGTCGGATTCCTCACCCTAAGTATCAAAAAATCATGGTGTGCACTCACCGCTATAAAGTGCATGACCAAGAGAATCAGTGTCAAGTTGGCGATCGTGTCCGGATTCGAGAAACTCGTCCAATAAGCCGCACTAAGCGGTGGGCGGTGACCGACATCGTAAGTCGTGCGGCTGGCGTCTAGGGATAGAGATAGCTAAGGAAGGGGGCGGTGAGCCATGATTCAACAAGAGTCTTATTTAGATGTAGCTGACAACAGTGGTGCCCGTAAGCTCATGTGTATCCGTGTACTGGGGGGAAATCGTCGCTATGCGGGTGTGGGTGATGTCATTATTGCGGTGGTTAAAGATGCCATTCCCAATATGGGTGTCAAAAAGTCTGACGTGGTACGGGCGGTCGTCGTCCGGACTCGTAAAGGCCTACGTCGCAGTAGTGGCATGAGTATTCGGTTTGACGATAACGCTGCTGTGATTATCAATCCAGAGGGTAATCCCAGAGGGACTCGAGTGTTTGGTCCTGTTGCTCGTGAGCTACGAGAAAAGAACTTCACAAAGATTGTGTCGCTAGCACCGGAGGTTCTATAGGGATGGCAACGAAAGCAAAAGCACATCAAAAACATCAGAAAATGCATGTGAAGAAGGGCGATACCGTTCAGGTAATCACCGGTAGCGACAAGGGTAAGGTTGGTGAGGTGTTGTCGGTTAGCCCTAAGCACAGCAAGGTCATTGTCGAGGGTGTCAACATCCGTACCAAACACGTTAAACCCCAGCAAGAAGGAGAATCGGGCCAAATTGTGACCTCAGAGGCACCGATTCATAGTTCCAACGTCATGCTTTACTCCGAAAAAGAGAAGGTCGTGAGCCGAGTTTGCTACACCTTTACCGAAGAAGGACGTAAAGTTCGCATGTTGAAGAAGACAGGTGAGGTCATTGATTAAAGTCGGTTTCCCAATCTACATTTTGCTGTCTATCTCCCTGACCCAGCCCAGGGAAAAGCTCAAGGACTAAGGATTATGGCAGAACAGCTCAAGTCGTTTTATTACGAAAAAGTCGTCCCTAAGTTGATGGAGGAATTTAAGTACTCCAACATCCACCAAGTGCCCAAACTAGTCAAAGTGACTGTTAATCGGGGACTGGGGGAAGCCCACCAAAATACGAAAGCTCTGGAGTCTTCCGTTAGTGAAATTGCCATGATCACAGGACAAAAACCTGTGGTGACTCGAGCAAAGCGCGCGATCGCGGGTTTCAAAATCCGCCAAGGGATGCCTGTTGGGGTGATGGTAACCCTACGAGCTGAGCGCATGTATGCCTTCCTCAACCGTTTGATTAATCTAACCCTACCTCGAATTCGAGACTTCAGAGGGGTAAGTGCGAAAAGCTTTGACGGTCGGGGTAACTATACCTTGGGCTTGAAAGAACAGCTAATCTTTCCTGAGATTAGCTATGACGCTATCGATCAAATTCGCGGCATGGATATTTCCATTGTGACAACTGCGAATACTGATGAAGAAGGGCGGGCTTTGTTAAAAGCGATGGGAATGCCATTCCGGGAAAACTGAGTCAGATTTAGAGAATAGAGAGAACTATGGCGGCTAATGACACAATTGCGGATATGCTGACGCGCATTCGAAACGCAACCCTGGCGCGACACAAGACAGTTGATATTCCCTCCACAAAAATGACACGCAGCATCGCTCATGTACTGCGGGAAGAGGGATTTATTACTGACTTTTCTGATTCTGGCGAGGGGATCAAGCGTCATCTTGTTGTCTCCCTGAAATATCGGGGCAAGACTCGCGAACCTATTATCAAAAATTTGACGCGAGTCAGCAAACCGGGCTTGCGGGTTTACTCAAATCGCAAAGAATTGCCTCGGGTATTGGGTGGTATTGGCATTGCTATTATCTCAACATCAAGCGGCATCATGACCGACCGCGATGCCCGTCGCCAAGGCATTGGTGGAGAAATTCTCTGCTACGTTTGGTAAACCCTGACGAGCGAGCAGTTCCCTGACTGCCTCGTTAGCTGTTCTGTTCAGTAGGAGTCACAAGGTTATCATGTCTCGGATTGGTAAACGCCCGGTTCCCATACCCTCTAAGGTTACGGTTACCCTAGATGGGCAACATGTCATTGTTAAGGGTCCCAAAGGAGAGCTATCTCGTACCCTCCCTTCAGGGGTGTTGATTAGTCAAGAAGGTGAAACCTTGGTGGTTGAACGGGAAAATGAGTCCCGTCAATCCAGGGAGCGTCACGGGCTTTGTCGTACGTTACTAGCCAATATGGTTGAAGGGGTATCCCAGGGGTTTCAAAAGCGGCTTGAAATTCAGGGCGTTGGCTATCGAGCTCAGGTTCAAGGACGGACTTTGAATTTAAGTTTGGGCTACAGTCACCCCGTACAGTTTGATCCGCCAGAGGGCATTCAGTTTGCGGTTGAAAACAATACCAATGTGGTAATTAGCGGTATCGATAAAGAAGTCGTGGGTAATATTGCGGCAAGTATTCGGGCTACGCGTCCCCCAGAACCTTATAAGGGCAAAGGTGTACGCTACGCCGGTGAAATGGTTAGACGCAAAGCTGGCAAGGCAGGGAAGAAGTAAACCATGAAATCAACACGTAAGTTGCAAACCCGCCGTCGTCACGCTCGGATCCGGCGTAAGGTTAAAGGCTCCACCGAACGACCTCGGTTAGCGGTATTTCGCTCTAATACGCACATCTATGCTCAGGTAATTGATGATCTGACGCATCATACGTTGCTGTCTGCTTCTACCCTAGATGCAGAGTTTAAGGCAAGTGGTCAGGATAATACGGCTACTATGGAAGCTGCGGCTCAAGTCGGTAAGCTTTTAGCGGAGAAAGCCCTGAAACAAGGTATCCAACAAGTCGTTTTTGACCGGGGTGGTAATTTGTATCACGGTCGTGTGGCTGCCTTAGCTGAGGCAGCCCGGGAAGCAGGACTAGAATTTTAAGGCCTCCAGGATTGTGATTTTGGGTAGGCAGATAACATGGTAAGTAAGTGACAATGCTATGGCAAATCGTCGTAAAAACAACAAAGCTAAAGAGAAGGAATCTGATTGGCAAGAGCGGGTTGTCCAGATTCGCCGGGTTACCAAGGTGGTTAAAGGGGGTAAGAAGCTGAGCTTCCGAGCCATTGTGGTAGTTGGCAATGAAAAAGGCCAGGTCGGTGTGGGTGTGGGTAAAGCCAGCGATGTCATTGGTGCTGTCAAAAAGGGCGTCGCCGACGGTAAGAAGCACTTAGTAGAAGTGCCTTTAACTAAGGCAAATTCTATTCCCCATCCGGTCAATGGTATTGGAGGTGGGGCAAAGGTGATGATGCGCCCAGCTGCGCCTGGTACTGGGGTAATTGCCGGGGGGGCGGTTCGCACTGTATTGGAATTAGCTGGGGTGCAAAATATTCTGGCTAAACAGTTAGGATCGAACAATCCGTTGAATAATGCCCGAGCGGCAGCTAATGCCTTAGCTTCCTTGCGAACCTTTGCTGAGGTTGCTGAAGAGCGTGGCGTTTCCATTGAGAAACTCTACGTCTAATCTGTCTAAGTTAGATTAACCAATAACGTGCTATGAGACTTCAAGACGCTCAACCAAAAGCTGGTTCAAAAAAACGTCGTCGCCGGGTTGGCCGGGGAATTTCCGCAGGGCAGGGAGCCAGCTGCGGTTTTGGCATGCGGGGTCAAAAATCTCGTTCCGGTCACAGTACCCGTCCTGGCTTTGAAGGGGGTCAGCTACCGCTGTACCGTCGGATCCCTAAGTTGAAGCATTTTCCATTGGTAAATCAAAAGCATTACACCGTCGTTAACGTAAGTGCTTTGAATGGCTTAACTGCTAAAACTGAGGTTACCCTATCCTCCCTAATGGAGATAGGTATTATTACGACTAACGATGGCCCGCTTAAAATTTTGGGGGATGGGGAACTTTCCGTAGCGTTGACAGTTAAAGCGGCAGCAGCTACTCAGTCTGCTAAGGCTAAGATTGAAGCTGCGGGGGGTAGTTTTGAGATTGTGGTGTAATCAACTGCTTCACGGTTAGCGTTTACCCTCGCACCTTGAGTTGTTTGCTTGGCGCTACAAAAGATTGCTATACCTAGGTTAGATATTGCCAACCCAGGTTCAACACAGTAGGACGTACAGGATATGGTTGTTAATCGAGGTAAAGCACCCAGTGCACAGGAAACGTTTATGCAAATGGCGCAGGCCGCCGGATTGCGTAGCCGTCTTCTGGTCACGGTTGGGTTGTTGGTGCTGGTTAGGCTGGGGGTATTCATTCCTGTACCTGGCATTGATCGGGCTGCATTCACAAGCTACCTCCAAACTAACAGTATGGGTGGCGTCCTGGGATTCGTAGATATTTTTGTAGGGGGTGGCCTCTCCGCTCTGGGAATTTTCGCTCTGGGAATCTTACCCTTTATCAACGCTTCAATTATTTTGCAATTGCTCACAGCAGCACTCCCTGCATTGGAAGATTTGCAGAAGAACGAGGGTGAAGCAGGTCGTCGTAAGCTATCTCAAATTACCCGCTATGTTGCTCTAGGTTGGGCAATCTTACAAAGCACCCTACTCTCTAGCTTCTTGCTAATGCAGTTTGCTGAAACCCCAGGCCCTGCATTTGTAGTGGAGACCGTTTTGGCGCTTACTGCTGGATCTATGTTTGTCATGTGGGTTGGTGAGTTGATCACTGAAAGGGGAGTTGGTAATGGTGCATCGTTGCTGATCTTCCTTAACATTGTTTCGACTCTACCGCGATCGCTGGGCCAAACCATTGAGCTGGCTCAAACCAGTGATAATCGTGGCGTAGTTGGTGGCGTGGTAATTTTGCTGCTGGTGTTTCTGGCCATGATTGTGGGTATTGTGTTTGTGCAAGAGGGCACCCGCCGCATTCCAATTATTTCTGCCCGTCGCCAGGTAGGCCGAAAGCTTTATCTTGAAAAGAGTAATTACTTGCCCTTGCGCCTCAATCAGGGTGGAGTCATGCCGATTATTTTTGCTTCGGCTGTGTTGGTGATTCCAATTTCTTTGACGCAGTATATTTCGAATCCCACGTTTGCTCAGTTTGTTAGCCGCTATTTTAGCCCGACGTCTTTACTTTATGTCGGTCTATACCTGGTGTTAATCCTGTTCTTTAGCTATTTCTATGCATCGCTGATTGTCAATCCTGAGGATATGTCTCGCAACTTGAAGAAGATGGGGGCTAGTATCCCAGGTATTCGCCCTGGGAAGGCTACCAGTGAATATATTGGTAAGGTGCTCAATCGACTCACATTCATCGGTGCGATTTTCCTTGGGTTAGTGGCTGTCATTCCCAGTGCAGTTGAGAGTCTAACTCGAATCCAAACGTTTCGGGGTTTGGGGGCCACCTCGCTACTGATTTTGGTTGGCGTGGCAATTGACACAGCTAAGCAAATTCAAACTTACGTCATCTCTCAGAGATACGAAGGAATGGTGAAGCAATAGTGACTCGACTGATCTTTCTAGGCCCTCCTGGTGCAGGCAAAGGCACGCAAGCTATGGTGTTATCTCAGGCTTGTCATGTGCCGCATATTTCAACTGGGGACATTTTGCGGGTAGCTGTAGCTGAGCAAACCAATCTGGGCAAGAAGGCTGCTTTCTACATGAATGCAGGTGAATTAGTGCCTGACGAATTGATTTTGGATTTGATTCGCGATCGCTTGGGTAAGTCAGACGCGGATTCGGGATGGATTTTAGATGGCTTCCCGCGCAACGTCCCCCAGGCCACTTTCTTAGACACTTTGCTTGAGGACATCCAACAGCCGTGCGAGTTTGTGGTAAACCTTGATGTGCCAGATGAGGTTTTGGTGGCCCGTCTATTGAGCCGGGGGCGCGCTGATGACAATGAGTCAGTGATTCGTAACCGATTGGAAGTATATCGCAATCAAACGGAACCGCTCATCGATTTTTACCGCGATCGGCAGCAGCTTGTTTCGGTAGATGGTAACCAACCAGTGGAATCAGTTACTGATGAGCTCAAAGCGTTGGTAAATGGGTAGAATTTTTGCTGAAGAAATGACCCATCAATTGCAGGTCGGGTTAATTTACGGATTGCCTTGCCTAGAATCACTGGTTTATTGAGATAGCCTGGTTAGGCTGGCCTTGTTAAGCCGACTGTAGAGTTGAGGAATTGCTAATTGTCTAAGCAAGATTTGATTGAAATGGAAGGGACAGTCACAGAATCCCTCCCAAATGCGATGTTCCGGGTTGACCTGGATAATGGATTTAATGTGTTGGCCCATATTTCTGGTAAGATACGCCGGAACTACATCAAAATTCTCCCTGGCGATCGCGTTAAGGTAGAACTTACCCCCTATGATTTAACCAAGGGACGAATTACTTATCGTCTTCGGAAGAAGTAAACCTTGCCTATGCTCAGCATTTGGTAAAGCTTAACTTTTTAATTGTTCAACTATCGTCAACAATGGAATCTAGCAGTAGCCCTGCACCGTATCTAACTACGTCGGTGCAGGGCAATTTTGTGGTAGCTATGACTTCTGCAATCGCGGCTTGAGCGGCAGGTTCACCGAGATGGGCGGTATTGAGTGCAATCCCTGCAATTTTAGGTGCAGCAAAGGTACCGCCTGCGGCGGCAACGGTTTCATAAACTTGAATTACCTCTGGTAATGGCGGAATGGTGAAGTTTGTAAAGTGCTGAATCTGACGTTGACCGGCCCGATGTACCAAAACCAGGTGGGTCGGTTGAGTGCCGCGCAGCAAAGGTAATGTGGCTGTGGAAGCAGGATTCATTAACGATCCCTGGCCTTCTACAAACAAGATGTCGTGCTCAGGCCCGTGACGCATCATCAATTGCTCGATTGCACCTGCTGCAAAATCGACCCTTACAGCATCCAGGGCAACTCCGTCATCCCCCAGCATCAGCCCCGTTTGCCCCGTGGCGATCACCTTGGAACGAATCCCCCGCTGCTGACAGGCTTTATGGAGTTCTAAATTGGTGGACATTTTGCCAACGGCCATGTCTGTCCCAACGGCGAGAACCCGACGGCAGGATAGCGATCGCGCTTGCCCCGATCCAACTGAAAGGTCAGAGGGCTCCTGGCGCACATCCCAAATCCACTGGTTGGACTTAAGCAACCTTGTTAGATCTGGATCTTGGCTCATCCGGGTGTGTAATCCGTTGACAATGCTTAATCCAGTAGCGACTGCATGCTTGATTTCTGCGTACCAAGCTGGGGGCAAGGTTCCCCCAGAAGGGGCAATACCAATAGCCAACACATCGGGGTTATAGGTCAGGGCAGCTTTAAAGGAAGGCACAATCGGAACCGAGCGTTGAATACCCGTCAGTTCACTTAGGGAAGCATCGGGCGGGCATGATTGATCAATGAGGGCCACAATCGGGAGGGGGCTGTAACGCAGCATTGCTAATCCAGTTTTGCCCTTGGTACCAGTGATGCCGTCGTGCAGCAAAATAGCAATCCGGTTTTCTGCTGTCAGACGCATGCTTGATTACTCCCTATGATGGATTGACCTAACGATGAACGCTTCCCGATAGTAAATCATCTCCAGGTGTAAGGTCTGCTTAGACGTGAGTTACTCCAAGCCCTGGCGAAGCGTTGGGCATTAAACATCCCGATGTCGTCAGCATTGCACCCTGGAACGGATCATCTTTGAGGTTGAGATGACTGTCAAGATCGAGGTGATCAGCTAGGGGTGATAGATGGGCAAGGGCTGTATTCAGCAAACTGCTGTCGGAATAACAGCCAAACATCACCTGTAATCCCCAGGCCCGAGCAGCGTGAATCATGCGTTGGGCTTCGGTCAATCCGCCAGACTTCATCAACTTAATATTGATGCCGTGGATATAGGGCGCAAGGCGCGGGATGTCATGGCTGGTCCAGCAGCTTTCGTCAACAAAGATCGGTAGAGGCGATCGCGCATGAAGCGCGGCAAACTCCGGTTCTGCCGTTGTAGGCAAAGGCTGTTCTATATAAACAACACCGCGTTCGGCTAACCAATCGGCCATGGTTAAAGCATCTGCTAAAATCCAGCCCCCGTTGGCATCAATGCTAATTTTGGTATTTGGCGGAATATGTGCCAACAGTGCTGTCATCATGGCTTGATCGGCCCGAATGCCATTTGGGCTTCCCAGCTTAACTTTGATTGATCGAGCTGGAACCTGTTGCAACCAAGCGACTAATCGGGCTACAGCAGCAGCTGGGGCACTAATGCCAATGGTGACCGCAGTCGGGCTAATCGTATTTAAATCTAAGCCCCAAAGTTGCCATAGGGGCAGTTTGGTATGTTTGCCCAACCAATCGTGCAGGGCAATGTCGAGGGCGGCCCGGCCGGCTGAACCCAATCCCGATTCGTGCATCAACTTCTCAATCTTCTGCTGTTCTAGGGGATGGCATTGACGCAATTGAGGCGTGATAGCTTGTATTTCTGCTGCGATCGTGTTGCTTGTCTGTCCGCGCCCCCCCAATGAAAAGGGGGCTGCTTCTCCCCAGCCTTCAATGCCATCGGCTTGTATTCGCACCCAAAGGTTGGTTGATCCAGCACTGGTGCCCCGGCTAATAGTCAACGGGACGCGCTTGTGCACGGTAAACGGTTGGATAGAAACTTGCATAGACTTAGCAATAAGAGTGGCGCGTGACTCCCGCAATACGTTGCGGGGTTACAGGTCATATTGTTTCTTACCCAAAGGTGTTCCGCAATGCTAGATACCTTGGGCAATGGGCCAAAATCAAATAAAGTTCTGGGAAAGTAGCGCGAAGTTCTTTACAAAGAGGTACCTTGTTTCTGAGCATAGAAAAGATCTATGCCGCGCAATTAGGAGTAAATATCTGTGGAAAGAACATTTTTAATGATTAAACCCGATGGTGTCCAGCGGGGTTTGGTCGGAGAAATTATCCGTCGCTATGAGACCAAGGGCTTTACCCTAGTTGGGTTGAAGTTGATGAGCGTCTCCCGAGAACTGGCCGAAAAGCACTACGATGTTCACCGTGAGCGGCCTTTTTTTGGTGGCTTGGTTGATTTCATCACCTCTGGGCCTGTAGTGGCCATGGTGTGGGAAGGCGACGGTGTTGTCGCCTCTGCCCGCAAACTTATCGGTGCTACAAATCCCCTCTCGGCTGAACCGGGCACTATTCGAGGTGATTATGGGGTTACCATTGGTCGCAACATTATCCACGGATCTGATGCCATTGAAACAGCCCGTGCAGAGATCGACCTGTGGTTCAGTGAAAATGAGCTTGCTGCTTGGGAGCCGACGATGAAGGGTTGGCTTTACGAGTGATGGAGTGATGGGGAAGGTGGTGTGATGGAGTAATGGGGAAGGTGGGGAAGGTGGGATAGGCGTTGCCGAATGCGTCTCTACCTTCCCGAGTCGACTTCTAACGCCCCAAGCCTCACGCCCCTCCTTCAACAATCTTGAGGACAGTTAGTCATCAATGTCCAGAAAATCCATTACATCTATAGGGTCATGCTGTTTGGCCATGACAAACGAGTTGTCAAAATAGGTGAGGTAGAGTTCAAACTCATAATCTTCGAGCATCATGGCTTTCCAAGTTGCGGTGAAAAACCATTCGGCATCGTCTCGGCTAGACCAGAGCAAGACTGCTGCAAAACTGCGATTTTCTCTTGATGTCAAAAAGGATTTATCGATGAGTCCAAATGCATTGTGAAAGCCGCTGGCAATCCCGGCGATCGCCATGGGCATATGTTCGATTGCGATATCGTCAGGCAATTTAAATTGAACGAGGACAGTGATCATAGCGGACTCCTGCGGGGCAACACATTGAAGTCTAAGACTAGATCGAGAAGAAGTCGGGAAAGCACATCGCGGCCTGGACTCCGATAGCATGGATAGATAAACCGTCGGCCTAGACTTGTTCGCTGCTGCCGTACGCAACCCGCTAGCCCTCAGCGAAAGAGAGGTAACCATTAACCTCAAATTTGTTCACTGTTGTCTTTATTTACAGACAAATGGGAAAGTCACTACCCCCCGGCCTTCTGATTAAAACGGGGAAATTTGTTTGGTCTACAATGTGGCATGTGATGATGTCGCAAATGGCTCCGCGGAATACATCTGGGGTCTATCTACGACCTGAGAGCAGTTTTCGTCAGTGGGTTAAGGCTGACAGTGACGGTGATTTCCCACCCGAGATGGGGCGCTACCAATTGGTGGTGGGGTTGGGTTGCCCGTGGGCTCACCGTACGTTGGTGACGCGGGTATTGAAAGGATTAGACGAGGCGATCGCAATTGTGCCCGTCTCGCCCTCTCCTGACCAAGGCATGTGGGTAATGGATCAGCCGTTTGAAGGATGTAAAACCCTGCCTGATCTTTATCAAAAGGCTCAACCCGGTTATAGCGGTCGCTGTACCGTACCTGTGCTATGGGACAGCCAACGAAAAACCATTGTCAACAATGAAAGTGCCGATATCATCGTTATGCTCAACGATGGGTTCAATGGGCTGGCCAAACACCGGGAATATAACCTGTACCCTAATGAACTTAAAGACACTATTGATGACTGGAACGAAAAAATCTACGCCACGGTAAACAACGGCGTGTATCGCTGTGGTTTTGCCCAAACTCAAACAGCCTACGATAAAGCCTGCCAAGCGTTATTTTCTACCCTGGATGAAATTGACAATCTGCTCACGACTCAGCGCTATCTCTGCGGCGATTGCATTACCCTAGCCGACGTGCGTCTGTTTACCACTTTGTTTCGATTTGATGTGGTTTACTACGGGTTGTTCAAGTGTAACCGCCGCCGTATTCAAGACTACGAGCAGCTTGGCCCCTACCTGCGTGACCTCTACCAACTGCCAGGCGTGTCTGAGACATGCCATCTCGATGCTGTTAAACGCGACTATTACGGCAACTTATTTCCCCTAAACCCTGGCGGCATTATCCCTGCTGGGCCAGAGATTGACAGTTTAGTGCTCCCCCATAGGAGAGAACACATCGGCACCCAGTGAGAATCTAGATTTGGCGAGGGGAACACTGGTCTATAGCAACTATCGAAATACTTTTGCGAGCAAATTAATTCAACGATACTAGATGTCTGAAGCAAGGTGCCGTTGGCTCTATTGCTTTTCTGGCAGCGTAGTTTAGCGATACCCGGTGCTATTAAGCAATGGGACTAAAGCTAATACAATCAAGCTTGTTTCAATGACTGTGGAAACATTCGTGCATTCTCCTACTGTCCAACCACACCAACTCGATGCTAGCGATCAACCGCTGAGGATCGATTCTGTTTTACTGGAGTTGCCTCTCTATGACTTTCAGTTAGAGGCGACTTGCCTGGGCGAAACCCTTGCCGCTTATTTTGAGCAGTATCCGCACTTGCCTGGGGTTGTGCTGGTAAAGCAGGCAAAGTTTTTTGGCATGATCGCCCGCCACGAATTTCTAGAATATTTGCTGCGCCCCGAGGGACTCGATCTGTTTTTGCAGCGTTCTCTCCAAGTCTTGCACAGTTATGCTCGTCCCCAACCCCTGCTCTTATCTGGTGACACTCCGATTATTGCAGCGGCCCAGCAGTTTTTACGACGCGCCACGACTCATCAAAACAGCCCCATTGTGGTCGACGATAACGGGCAATTTCGGTTGCTCAATGTCCACGATTTGAATGTGGCCTACTGGCAAATTCGCGGCATTGAAACTCAGGTTCGCTATGAACGTTCCCAGGCGCAAATTCTACAAAGTCAAAAAATGGCGGCCTTGGGTCGGCTTGTCGATGGGGTAGCCCACGAAATTCTGGATCCGATTGGGTTTATTTGGGGCAATTTGGTTCATGTACAGCAATACAGTCAAGATTTGCTCGACCTCATTGAAGCCTACGAAACCACATTTTCTGAGCGTCCCCCAGCGCTCGAAACCCTACGACAAGATATTGAGCTCGACTATTTGCAACGCGATTTGCCCCTCACGGTAGGCAGTATTCAAAACGGGGCAGCGCGGATCAAAAACCTAGCTGCGAGTCTGCAAAACTTTTGTCACATTGATGAGATTTATCCTAAACCTGCGGATGTGCACAGCCTACTCGACAGCATTTTGCTCCTGTTTAAGAGCCGTCTGACCACGAAAATTCAAGTTGTGTGCAACTACGGACATCTCCCCCCATTAGCCTGCTATGGCGGACAGCTGAGCCAGGTGTTTATGAATATTCTGTCTAACCTGATTGATACCCTGCTTGAGCAAACGATTCGCCGTGATCTAGCAACTGAATTTGATGGTGGACGTTCCCTCAGGGGAAACCCTGCTGAACTGCCTCAAATTATGATTACTACTGATATTCGGACGTTGCCTGAGGGAATCGGTCAACCATCCCAGGAAGATGATCGCTGGGTGTCAATTATCATTGCAGACAACGGCCCAGGGCTGTCGCCAAAGGTAGAACAGCAATTACAACAAGCTTTCTCTATTGAAACCCGCATGTTCAAAGAAACCAGTTTGGCAATGAGCTATCGCATTATTACGGCTAAACATGGAGGTAAGTTTTTGGTGCGATCGCGTGCCTTCTCAAACAACAACTTACCTGAGAGCGTCGGCACCGAGTTTCAAATTTTGCTGCCCTTAAACCAAAGCGAGCGCTGAGCCGTTAACCGCTCAAATCGCCAGGTCAACACCACTGCCGCAAACAGCAATCCCAGCGCCATCCCCCACCAATAACCGACCCCACCCAAGCCGAGCGGGCGGGCGAGCAAATAGCCAATTGCCAATCCCAAACACCAGTAAGACACAATCCCAATCAGCAAAGGAATCCGGGTATCTTTAAGGCCCCGTAGGGCACCCGCAGCGGTGACTTGAATGCCATCGACGAGTTGAAATAGGGCAGCGATGCCTAAGAGAATTTTGGCCATCATCACCACAGCCTGGTTTTCAGGAGTATTCACATCTAGATAGAGCGAAACAATCACATTTGGTGCGGCCCAAAACAAGATCGCCATGCCTCCCATAAACATGCCGCCTATGCCAATACAAATCAGCCCGGCCTGTCGCGCCGCTAACCTTTGACCTTGCCCCAACAGTTGCCCAACGCGAATTGTGGCTGCCATGGAAACGCCTAGGGGCACCATGAACGTAGTAGCCGCGGTTTGTAGCGCAATTTGGTGGGCTGCTAGTGTAACAGTGCCAAACTGACTGATCAAAAACGTGGCGACGGTAAACAATCCGCCTTCTACCGCACTCAGGGCACCAATGGGCAAGCCCACCCGCAACAGTTCTCCCAACTCCTGTTGGGCAAAACTTGGGACTTGGCTCAGCAGGCGGTATGGCCTAAACTCAGGCCGTTGCAGAACGTAGCCGATGAGCATCATTGCCATGCCCCCAAAGGACAGCACACTAGCCCACCCGATACCGCTTAATCCCATCGCTGGGAACCCAAACTTGCCCAGGGCTAAACTGTAGTTACCTATTAGGTTAATCAATGTTCCCAGAATTCCGATCACCATAATTGGGCGGGGGGAAGTGACCACAGCAACAAAGCTGCGGAGGGCTATAACCATCAACGCAGGTGGGTAACCCCACAGCACTGTGTTGAGATATTGACGGGTGAGGGCGCTCGTTTCTGGCGTTTGACCTAGCCAGGGCAACCACAGGTCAGCCTGCCATAGGATGGCCATCATTAATAGACTCAACCCTGTCGCCACGATCAACCCTTGCTGAAAAAAACGCTGCATTCGGTGGGGCTGATTTGCGCCATAAGCTTCGGCCACTAAGGGGCTGATGGCTGAAATCAGGCCAGTGGAGAGCATTAGTAAAAACGTAAACGAGACCGCGCCTAGGCCACCAGCTGCGATCGCATCACGACCCAAACGCCCCATCATCACCGTATCGATAAACCCCGTCGCGATGTGCGCAAGCTGGGCCGCAGCCAAAGGAGTAGCTAAGCCGAGACAAATCCGCAATTCTTGCCAGATTGAGATGGGTTTAACTGAACGAGATTGAAGCATCATTTGGCAGCACCCGCGATCACACAAGAACTACAAACGTAGCATAAATGTAGTTCTAAATCTTGCGGGGCCAGCGTTGTTTCAAGCAGCTCGGCAAGACCATCGCGGGTCGTTTTCTCAATGAAAGACTCCCTGAACACATCCTAATCAGCTACCCCTGTCAATACGAACGCAGACCAGTTGCGCGGTTCGGGATGCTGTTCCATCGTGATTGCAAGAAAATACTGGCCCAACGGAATTTTTAAGACAGAGATGCCAGGGTTCTGGCCAAACTCCGTCAAAACGTTTTGGGTTACCTCAAGACCTTTGGCATCTGATTTGAGTGCAAGACGAGCAAGCCGAATCGTTTAACCCGAGTTCCCTGCCCAATAGTCTCGACTAATAAACGGCAAGTCCACAACTGTCGCTACCCCGTCGCCAATTTCCACCGTTAACCCATTACCGCCTGCTTTTGTGCGGATGTAGCCCAAGCCCCTCCAACCCGCTGGGGTTTCGATCAGGCTGGTCAGGACGCCAACTTTATTACCCTCAAAGGTAATGGGGCTGCCAGTGGGCGCATTCCCATTGAGGTGGAGACCCCAGAGTTGCTGTTTTACGCCTTGATAGGTGTTGAGACGGGCAATGGTTTCTTGGCCGATGTAGCAACCCTTGTTGAAGGAAATCGCATCCCATAGCCCCGCTTCTAGGGGATTGTAGTCTTCGGTGAGTTCCTTCTCAGGCATCGGTCGCCCCTGCTCAATTCGCAGGCGTTCCCATACGGTTTCGCCTGTCGGCACGGCTCCAGCTGCGGTAATGTCTTGCCAAAGCTGTTCTCCGTGTTCCACAGGGGCAATCAGGGTATACCCTGGCGAGGCCAAACCGCTACCTACGGCCAGCGTGAGTTCAACGTCCCCTAAGGAGACGGTTTGATGATGAGAAGGGGGCTTGCCCGCGATCGCGCTCCAACCTAGCTTTGCTAAACACGCATTCGCTGCTGGCCCAATCAGGCTAAAGGCTACAGTTTCAGCAGTTACATTGGCCAGTTTGACCTTATCTGCAAAAAAAATGTAGCGATCCATCCAGTCGATTAACTTCTGAACCTGACCGGGTGAAGTTAATAACAGCACACTGTCGGCTTTGACATAGGCGCTCACCAGGTCAACCGTTCGCGCAGTAGAGGTGACAAACACGGTGTCGCATCCTTCACCAGGCTGGCGGGACTGAAAATCATGGGTGGTTTGGTTGTGGAGAAATCGCAGGCGATCGCTGTCGCTGACCACAATCCGACCCCAATGGCTGCGATCGACCAGGGCAACAGTGCTTTGAACAGCTTGGTAGGCCTCAACGTCATTGCCAAAGCTGAGGGGAATAACGCGATCGTCAATTGTGGCTAAGGTTGCCCCCTGGTTAATGTAAGACCCTTGAAGTGCCTGCGTCATCGCCCTCATTGGTAAATACTGATTTGATCACTAATGGTGATTGTAACTTGTGATAATTCCGCTCAGGATGATCAGCCTGCCCGTAACGGCTATCGCTGGTTAACGATCTTATCGAGTCAAAGAGAAAAGTTATAGAAAGTGACCTTGTCTAGTTAAACCGCGTTAGGGTTGAGTTGAGACTAAACGACATCCGGTGTGAAAACTTGGTTTTTGCCCAAGCAGAAGCGATCGGTCTGGATAGGGTCAAGATTTATTACTCAAACTCACGTCCAATTGTTCTTTTTGAAATCACTTAGTGGCGTCAATGAAACGGGCATATAGGGTTGGTTTGCTTTGGGTAGGTGCAATGTTAGCGGGTCTAATGCTGTCGCTGGGACAGGGCGCGGCCCAGGTGCGGCGACCGCCTAACCCAGGGGCAAGAGATGTTACACCAGCACCACTTGAGCCCCCTATGGAGCAAAGTCCGCAGTTGATTAGCCCACAAACTGGCTCAGAAACCGACTGGCGCGCGCCTGCCAGTCAGCGCCCTATTGATGTGGTAGATCGAGTCCAAACAGATAGTGATTTTGATCAATTTCGCGATCGCTTGAGTCAGGCTATTCGCCGTCGCGATGTTGATTTTGTGATGTCGATTTTGCCATCGGAAGGAGTAGCCATGGGGTTCGGGGGCTTCATGCCCGTCTCTTCCCTCGACCTTAATAATCCTGAGAGCTGGTTTTGGCAGACCCTTGAGAAGATGATGCTGATCGAAAGCTGTGAACTCGATAGCTATCCTGGCAGCATTCCTGATGCAGCAGTGTGGGTCTGCCCTAATGTGGCCAATACGTTTTATCGCCAGTATCCTTCTCCCGAGCAATTGGAAGAGACAGACTATGGTTTGCAGCAGGTGGTCGTAATGGGACGGGGGGTCAATGTGCGATCGCAACCTAATACCCAGACCTCGATCATCGGGGTTCTCTCCAATGAAGTTGTTACCTTTGATCGGTTCACTTGGGATATGCTAAATCACTCAGACCAGCAAACCATGGCCGATCCGCTCAATGGATGGACCCCTGTGATTTTGCCGGATCAAACCCGTGGTTTTGTCTACAATCGTTACGTCTATCAACCCCTGGATCCTCGGGGGTTATTCGAGCATAACAACGGTCGTTGGCAACTCTTTCGCATTTTGGCTGGCAGTTGAAGGGGTTCTATCGTCGCTGCTGTTTCATCAGCCCTAATAACGGCCCTAAAATCAAGCCAAACACAAAGCCACCCGCATGGGCCCAATAGGCGACGCCCCCAGACCCTACAGCCATGGGCGAGTTGAGGCTAGCAATACCGTAGAACGCCTGCTGTACGAACCAAAACCCCAGGAAGAACAGCGCTGGAATTCGCACGGTTGTGATAAAGAAAAAGAGGGGAATCAGCGTCAAAATTTGGGCCCTGGGAAAGCGCAAAATGTAGGCACCCATGATCCCTGCGATCGCGCCACTGGCTCCTAATGTTGGGATAGTTGAAGTGGGCTCAACAACCCATTGGCTTAACCCAGCTAATACCCCACACCCCAGGTAGAAAATCAAAAACCTGACCTTACCCAGTTGATCTTCAATGTTGTTGCCAAACACCCATAGGTAGAGCATGTTGCCCCCTACATGTAAAAATCCCCCGTGGAGAAACTGGGAACTAATCAACGTAAACCACTCCAGTAGGGGCAATGGGCCTTGTCCTGCAAAGCTGGCAGTGAGTTGACTAGGCACGATCGCCCAACGGTCAAAGAACAGCTCAAGCTGGCCCGATGGCAGGGTGATTTCATATAGAAAAATAAAGATGTTGAGCCCCAGCAGCCAGTAAGTGATGACTGGGGTTGAGCGGGTGGGGTTGTCATCGTTTAGGGGAACCACAAGCTATCGAGGCTGGGTTGAGCGTCAGGGAACCCAGCACATTGCTCCATTGTGCGTTGTCGTTGGATTAACTGTCATGCTCGCTGAGAAATGTAGCTTTGAGCTGAGTTGTTGCCGTTTGGTAAAGGGCTTGTAGTGTTTGCCCATTGCTGGGATAGTCGACCACGGTGTAAATGAATACGGGTTGAATCCGTTCTTCTGTAGGTAACGTGATGATTTGTCGTCGCAATCGTTGACACAGGGGTTCTAGATAATCTTGGGCCGCTGCTCGATCTAGGTCGGGTAAACCGACCACAAATTCACCATTTCCCCAGTATCCAATCACCGCTGTGCCCTGAGGGAGTGTCTGAAAACATTGGCCCCAGGTGTGCAATATCAGATTTCCAGCATCGTGCCCGTAGTGAAAATTGATCGGGTGTAAATCGGTCAGTTGCATCAGCGCCAGGGCCAGTGGTGTTTGCGTGGTTTTGGCCATTTCCAGCCGTTGATTGAGCTGCTGCTGGGAAGCATGGGTATTGGGTAAACCCGTTAGACGATCGCGGTGGGCATAGGTCTGCCACAATCGATGACGTTCTAACCGATTTAAGAGTCGGGTGAGCAGTTCTGGCCCAACGATGGGTTTCGCAATGTAGTCGTCAGCCCCGGCCCGGTAGACTCGCTGCACCGTGTCAACGTCTCGGTGGGCCGTGAGAAATAGGATGGGCAGGTTTTGCCAATCTGGATCGGTGCGCACCGCTTGGCACAGATCAATACCGCTAAATTGGGGCATCTCAACATCTAGGATTAACAAATCAGGGTGGGTAGTTTGGAGTACCTCCCAAAAACGCTGGGGATCCTCTAAGCCAGTGAGGGCTATACCCCAAGGTTCTAAAAGAGGGCGCAGGGCATTAATCACCAAGGGGTCGTCATCCACGACCAAAACCCGCGTGGCCAATCTGCGGCTATGCTGAAGTACCTGTTGAGCTGCTACAGCAAGCTGACTGGCGATTACGGGTTTTACCAGGATGCGTTGAATTCCCGTTTGAGCGATCGCGACCCGATCGCTCAAACTATCCAGACAGGTTAAGGCTAGCGTTGGGATAGGCAAGGTAGATGCAGCAAGATGCTGCAGGAGATCCAGGCTGTCCTGCAACTGTGAGGCTGAGGCAACGTCTACCACTACCAATTCCGGCTGCTGAGCTTGAATTTTGGCTCGGGCTTGGGCAATTGTGGTGATCTGAATCCAAGTCAAACTAGACGTAGCTGCGATCGCTTGTAGGGCAGACAGCAGCGTTGAGTCATCGGAAACCAACATCAGGGTGCCAACAGAGGTTGAGTCCGATGGAGCTAAACCAGAGGGATGTTTGGAGGAAACGTGATCTTGCAAATTAGGCGTGACGGGCAAATCGAGTAAGGTCGCCAACTGATCGACTAAGTCAGGAATCTCGGTGATGCGATGGTCGAAGACCGTCACAGAAGTGCCATCGCGATTATCGTTCGTTAAAACAGTCTCGATCTGACGAGCCACAGCAGTTCCCTGATCTCGTTCAAACATGCCTAAGACTCCAGCTAGCTTGTGCGCAGCCCTAGCCGCATCGGTTTGTAGCGTTGGGGAAAGGGTTTCTAGTTGAATCGCTGCCGCCGCCTGCTGCAGTAGGTCGAGCCGTGCCGCTATTGCGCCTTGATATTTTTGCCAAAGGGTCTCTATGGATTGCTGAAATCGTTGTTCAAGTTCCGTGTCATCAGATGTTTTAGAAGCGAATGCCTGCGTCTCTTGGGGTGTCTTGGGAGATGAGGTCTGGGGTTCATCCGCCCAAGGTTTTACCGCAAATTTGGGGTTGGTTTCCGTCGGCAGCACAAATTGTTGAGAAGACAAGGGCGCGATCACAGTTTGAGATTGAATAGCAGCCTCGGCGTCAGCGCTGGCCTCACCGTTGAGCACTTCTGCCCCGCTCGCTATCAGCTCAGTCTCAGTCGGCAGGCTAAAGCGATAACCAATGCCGTAGACATTAGCTATCCAGTCGGCAGCACCCACTTGTTTGAGTTTGCGCCGCAACCCTTTGATATGGGCTTTGACGCTGTCTTCTAAAGGGGGATCATCGAAACTCCAGAGATGATTGATGATGTGGGCGCGGCTAAATACCCGCTCTGGATTGCGTAAAAACAGTTCTAGCAAACTGTATTCCTTAGGGGTAAGTTTCAGTGGGCGATCGCCGTAGGTAACCTGACAACTCATTGGATCAAGCTGCAATAGTCCTGCCGTCAATATCGTTTCAGCAGCGACTTCACCCCGACGTAACAAGGCGCGAACGCGGGCCAGAAATTCTGCTAAATTGAGCGGCTTCGTGAGGTGGTCATCAGCACCCGCGTCTAAGCCGCGAATGCGTTCATCTGGGGCATCCCTTGCAGTCATTAGCAGCACAGGGATAGTGCAGCCTTGGTTGCGCAGACGCTGACATAAGGTAATACCATCGAGTTCGGGTAAACCCACGTCGGTCACAATCAAGTCATAGCCAGAATCTTGGGCATATTCCCAACCCAACAGTCCAGTTTCAACAGCATCCACAAGATATCGCTGACTCGTCAGCGCATCCGTAAGCCGTGCCATCAAAATTTCGTCATCTTCAATTAGCAGGATGCGCATCGTAGACCTGCCATGTACAGCCTCACTGTCAGCAACTTACCCTATGTCGCAATCACTTTGGCTTTTCTTTCAAGTTTCTTTGAGGTTTATGGTGGAGACAAAGCGACAATTTTCAGTCATTTTAGGCTCACCAGGACAAACGTAACCGTCTATTCCACTGAACCGGATGAAAATCTTTTTAGATCCCGATAAAACCCTGAGCTACAAGGCCTTGGTCCTGATTATGAGCCTAAGTGTTTTGGCTGGCCTGATGATCACCCCATTACACTTTTTCATTGACCCCAATCCAAGCCCGTTCTCCCTCCTAGTACCACCGATCATTACGACAATCTTCTTCGCATTATTAATTCAATTACTCAGAAAGCCTGAGAGCGCTTTGCTCGTTTTTCAAATTGGGTTCCTGACGTTGTGGACAGCTAATCTTGTACCCGCCTGGTTTTTCCCCTTAGAAGCAGCTTATCGCCCCAATATCCAACTCATTGATACGCTACCGCCGATTGCATCCGTTCTCTTTGTCTTGACTTTTGGCATGGTGATTTTTGTGCATCCTGACAAAGTCGTCAAAGTTGCTTTTGCAGCCTGGATCTCGATCGCCTCGCCCAGCCTGCTCTATCTAATCACCCATCCAACAGAACTGGAAACCTCCCGGGGACTTGATCTCTTCATCTCCCTTGGCCCAGCAATGACGGTTAACATGGCCATGATTTTTTTCTACAGTTGTCTGCAGCATAGACTCCAAGAGTTGAAGATTGAACGCTCTCAGTTCAAGAATCTCTCAGAGCGAGATCATTTAACTGGCATCTATAATCGAGCAGCAGGTGAGAAAATTCTTCAATCCCTTTTAATTTCACCCCAAAAGCAAGCAGGGCTGATTTTATTTGATATCGACTGCTTCAAAGCTATCAACGATACCTATGGTCATGCTGTTGGAGATCAGGTGCTGCAAGAACTGTCTCAGCGCTGCCTCTCCCGATTGCGCTCAGAGGATGTGCTAATCCGTTGGGGGGGGGAAGAGTTTTTGGTGATTGTCAATGGCGTTAGCGTTGATGAAGCCTATTTTGTGGCTGAGCAACTTAGAGGGATGATTGCTCAACATCCAATCGAAGCAGTCGGCACAGTAACCGCATCCTTCGGAACTACTGGCTTGCGCCTGGGAGATAGCGTTGAGGGGATATTGCATCGAGCCGATACAGCCCTTTATGCCGCTAAACAGGCGGGACGGAACCGGGTTATTTTAGATGGGACTTATTCCTTCAAAGCCAGTGCCTAGTGACGTCTATTTATTACCAACTAGCCATGCAGGCAAATTATCGAGACTTCCTAATTCGCAGTTGGCACCCTAGCGATCGCGAATTGGCGGCCCGCGTCGTGGCTCAGGTACTGCAAGAATATGGCTTAGCATGGGAGCCGACTGGCAGCGATCGCGATGTGGTTGAAGTCGAAGCCTGCTACTGGGCAATTGGCGGCGAATTTTGGGTTATAGAAGAGACAGGCCAGCTGATCGGTACCGCAGGTTATCAACCCATTAAGCGCGGGAATAACGCCGTAGAAATTCGCAAAATGTATTTAATGCCGTCAGCCCGAGGTCAGGGATTAGGTAAGTTTTTGTTGGGGAAATTAGAGGAGGCGATCGCCACCCGAGGCTATCAGCAAATTTGGATTGAAACCGCCAGTGTTTTGCAGCAGGCAGTGCAGCTTTATGAAACACAGGGCTACCAAAGTACCACTGGTGTTGAAACTATTCGTTGCGATCGGGTTTATATAAAGATTCTGTCTAGTTCCCTAAGTTCGCTATAATCGCCTCATTGAGTCTGGCTAGTCCCGCTGTGATAGCAGTTTATCCTGGCAGTTTTGATCCCATCACCCTGGGGCATCTGGATATCATCACACGGGGATGTCGATTGTTTGACCAAGTGATTGTGGTAGTTTCCCATAATCCTGGCAAGCAGCCCCTATTCCCGACTGAAAAACGGGTGGCACAGATTCGCCAAGCCGTTAGTCATATCCCCAATGTCGAAGTCGACAGTTTCAAAGGTTTAACTGTTGACTATGCCAGATTGCAAAACGCTCAAGTTTTGCTGCGGGGACTAAGGGTGATGTCTGACTTTGAAAAAGAGCTGCAGATGGCCCACACAAACAAAACCTTGGCTGATGACCTTGAAACCGTCTTCCTGGCAACATCTACTGAATACGGGTTTCTTAGCAGCAGTCTCGTCAAAGAAATTGCTAAGTTCGACGCTTCGATAGACCACCTTGTCCCTCAGCATGTCGCACTCGATATCCGCCAATGTTACGCCAAGACACTCCTAACCTCGGCCCCGAGCGAAACGGTTCCGTCACCCCCATCGACGCAGCCACAGCCCCCATTGCCCGAGAAGACACCGTAGACTTGCAGCGAGAGCTCAACAAGATTGAGGAACTCGTTTTAGATAGTCCCCGGATCCCGATGAGTCGGCGTACATTGGTAGACGAAGAGCGTTTGCTTGATCAGCTCGACTTAGTGCGCCTGAATCTACCCGGGGCTATTCGAGAGTCTATTCGTATCGTTCAGCAGCGAGATGACCTGTTGCTCCAGGCTGAACAAATCGCTGAAGAAATCATTACGGCTGCTGAGCAAGAAGCCGCCCAAATGCTGAATGAACTTGGCATTGTGCAGCGGGCAGAACAAGAGGCCCAGCAAATTCGCCAACAGGTGCGTCAAGAATGCGAACAGCTTCAAGCTCAAGCCCTAGGTGACATTGATCAGCTGCAGCGGCAAGCCCAAACAGACTGGGATGCAGCGCGACAACAAGCGATCGCCGAGTGCAACCAAATCCGGCAAGGCGCCGATGACTATTCTGATGACGTGCTCCAGCAACTAGAGCGCCAGTTTAGCGATATGCTGCGGGTGATTCGCAACGGTCGCCAACAGCTCAATCCATCGACTTCTGCCCCTGAGCCTACCCCCCGTCCACCCCGTAGTCGAGACGGGGCACCTCCATCGACACCTCCCTCAACTCGCCTAGAGCGACCTCGACGATAGCGATGATTGGCTATCTCAAAGGAATTCTGGCTGATATTCAAAAGCAAAGCGGTCACCGGGTGTTGTTGACCCTAGACGTCAACCAAGTCGGCTACGATCTTCAAGTTAATGCCCGGCTTTTGTCTGACCTGCCATCCCTAGGGGAACCGGTGCAGATCTACACCCATTTGCAAACCCGCGAAGATCAAATGGTGCTGTTTGGCTTTGGCTCACGGGCGGCACGAGATTTGTTTCGGCAGTTGGTCAGCGTCAGTGGCATTGGCCCCCAGATGGCCATGGCCTTGCTCGATACGCTAGGTCTACAAGATTTGATCCAGGCCGTCGTTTCAGGCAATACCCGGGCCCTCTCTCGCACCCCCGGTGTAGGCGCCAAGACCGCAGAGCGCATCGTCTTGGAACTCAAAACCAAATTGGCAGAGTGGCGACAGCAAACCGGGCTGGTCACAGCACCCACAGGCGGCCCAGCCACAAATGTCCAAGAAGATGTAGAAATAACGCTATTGGCCTTGGGCTATACCAGCGGTGAAATTATGCAAGCACTCCAGGCCGTGGGCCGTGCCACCACTTTGAGTAAAACGACAGACACTGAGGAGTGGATCCGAGAAGCGATCGCATGGTTGAGCCGTTAAAAGAGATGGAGGTATAGGGAGATGGCGCGATAAGCGGATGAGGTATGAGGAGATGAAACATGAGTTAATTGGCATGGTATGACCAAAACTGATGTGATAACATAGTGGACTGTTATTTAGACGCACGTATACCCATTATTCGTAGGCTTTATGGCTCTGCTACAAGTACGGAAACAAGAACTCATCTCTGACTATCAGGTACACGAGACAGACACTGGCTCTGCCGATGTACAAGTGGCTATGCTCACTGAGCGGATTAATAAGCTGAGCGACCACTTGAAGCGCAATAAAAAAGACCATGCGTCGCGTCGGGGACTATTGCAGATGATCGGTCGCCGCAAGCGTCTGCTGTCCTACATTTACAAGCAAGATTCAGAGCGTTACAAGGCACTCATTAGTCGCTTAGGCATTCGTGGTTAATCATGGCGTCAGAAGACTCCAAACGCGATCGCTTGCCGTTTGAACCCAGCAGTAATCGCAAGAAGTCAGAGAAGCAATCCGGCCCGGTTCAGTCTTCAGATCAAGCCTCTAAGACAGCCACAAGCGCTAGTAGTGGTCAGCAGGGGACTGGAAAATGGACTAAACCCTCTAAGTCACCTGCGAAGGCAGAAAAGCGGGCTGTTCAAGGTCGTGCGTCCCGAGAAGATACCAGTATTCCTGAGGTCGTCAATCGACGAATGCTAAAGCGCATTGCTTTTTTCTCTGGGATGCCGACGATACTGGGTGTGTTTATCTTCTTTGCAAGCTATGTCTTGTTGACCCAAGGGGTTTTGGAATTTCCTAAAGTTGTGGTGCTAATGTCAACATTGCTTTGCTTTGGCCTAGGTGTTGTTGGTTTGAGCTATGGGGCACTGTCTGCATCTTGGGATGAAGAGATCTCAGGTAGTACATTAGGCTGGTCGGAATTTCGCCTCAACTTTGGCCGTATGACGTCAGCTTGGCGTTCAGCCCGAGAGTCCTCATCAAAGTCTGATAACTAATTGAGCCGCGATGGCCCTCCAGATAGATCTGGTTTTTGACCTTGTCTTGCCGCGTTGCCATCGTTTTAAGTAAGACTTCATCTTAAGTAAGACGTCATCGGCTTTCAGGGCATCAATGGCAGACGGGTAAACCTTATCAGTGTTGATTGCCCTGGGTTCGATTGTGTGAGATGCGTTGAGTACTTTACGGAAGAAGGGTTTAAAGGATACCCAAGATGTCTACTCAAACCCTGGGACTTGCTAGTCAACTTTATGATTACGTGCTGTCAGTTTCTGTGCGGGAATCTGAGTTGCTGAGACAATTGCGCCAAGAAACGGCCCAGCATCCCATGGGGCAGATGCAAATTGCCCCAGAACAAGGGCAGTTTATGGCCTTGTTGATTCAGTTAATTGGGGCCAAAAAGACCTTGGAGATTGGCGTATTTACAGGCTACAGCACCCTCGTTGTAGCTTTGGCCCTGCCCCCTGATGGTCACATAGTGGCTTGCGATGTGAGCGAAGACTATACGACAATTGCTCGTCGATATTGGGCGGCGGCTGGGATAGCCGACAAGATTGACTTGCGCATTGCTCCAGCCGTGGAGACCCTCGACCAGCTGATTGCAGATGGCAAGTCGAGCACTTTTGATTTTGCTTTCATTGATGCTGACAAAAGCAGCTACAGCGCTTACTACGAAAAAGCATTGACCCTAACTCGTCCCGGTGGGTTAATTGCCATTGACAATGTACTGTGGTCAGGGAGAGTTGCAGATCCTAGCGTGACCGACAACCGCACTCAGGCCATTCGCGCATTAAATCAAAAGCTGTATCAGGATTCGCGCATTAGCCTCAGCTTGGTTCCCATCGCCGATGGTTTGACCTTGGCAATCAAGCGGTGATCTGCTCAACGCAATGAGCAAAACTTACGCACCCGGTCAAACTCAGGATCTTGCCAAGAAAAGGCAAAATGGCTGACAGAGCGCAGTTGAGGGGCAGTTTGCTGGAGAGCACGCATTTGAGCCTCTAAGGAAGGGCGGTCATCGTAAGATTGACCCCAAGATCCTGCTAACACAGGTTTAACAAATCTTTCAGCACCAGGGCCAGCCTGGGATAAGACATCACGCACTTCGCTGGTAATACAACCTGTGTTGCCACAGGTTGCATAGGCCATGGGATGCCATTCCATCCAGGTCGGGAAGCGGTTCCAGTGCTGCAGACGGGAATCGTAGCCGCGTCCACCGACCGGACGGTTACCCCCAGGGAAAAAGACTGCCCCAGTCGGGATGCCTTGCCGTTGCACAGGCTCTGAAACCTGTACCAAGAAATCAATTACACCTTGTACGGCATGGGCAACGCTCAACCGCCATAATTCTTCTTGCAAAATAGATCGACGGGCTGACGGTGACGCTGTGTCACTGACCGATTGAGGGACTCGACTTTGCCATAGGGGTTCAGCTTCATTCGGAAACCGATCCTCAACTGCCGTAATATCAGACTCAGTGAGATAGCCCTGACGCAAATAACGGCGAATCAACTCTAGTCCTTGATTGTTTAAAGCACGGCGGAATAAAGCTTGCTGCGCCGCATTGCCATAAATCCACAGGTCATCGACACTATCAACCACTGACCCCGTCCCCATCCCCCTGGGATAACGAATGTAGTCAAACAACATGCCATCGGGGCGGCGTTGGGCAACGGCTTGCAACATGGTTTGAAAATCTTGCTGAGCCAGCGTGCTGTACGGATCTACGAAAATTTCTTCTGGATTACCCGTAGCTCCCCGAGTGGCATAGCTGAAAGCATCTTCGCCGGTGCCATTGCGGGCAATCACTTGTTGTCGATCAGCCCGTTGGGCGTAGGAATAACCAAAGTTAAGGGTGAACATCCAGGCAGAGACTTTCAGCCCCCGCTTCCGGCCCTCAGCGATCGCTTCTGCGAGCAAATCCCGGTTTTCATACCCCTGAGTTTGCACCAAAGAGGGCCAAACCGTTGGGTTGTTAGCAGCAGGCAACATCACATTGCCGCCGTAGAAAACCTCAACGTAGACCTGGTTATAGCCGTAATTGACGATGCGATCCATGACTGCATCCAGCACCCCAGGTTGCAAATCACAGGGATAAAGCCGAATCCATGTCGCTTGTTGTTGGGGCCAATTGCGATCGCGACAGTTTTGTAGCTGATCTGCATGTTGGCGAATCAGCTGTTCATAATCTTGACGTGCCCGGTCGTCCCCCTGAATCGTGGCCTCACGCAAGGCTTCTTTGCGGCTGACATCGGCTTGAGACAGTTGGCAATAGGGATTGAGCTCCGCCTGCACTGGCATAGCTGCCTGGAAGCCATGGAAGAGCGCGCCCAGCATTCCTAAGCAAACCAGCCTTACCCAAAACCACGATGAAATTGATCGGCGAAAGCCCATTGCAATCGAAACTCAGCAAATTGAACACACGTATGCTGCAACATCATAATCGACAGATCAGCAATCTTGCCGATAGATTCTGTGGCTTTTCTGCCATTGCCATGAGTCCAGCCCAGACTTTAGAGCTGAAAACAACACCCTGTGCTAAACCATCAGGCATTAAATCTAGTCCACCCTTGGAGGTTGAAGGTTACGGTATCTGACCATCTTCAGCCTCCTGTGATTCTAGGGCTTGCAATAGCGATCGCAGCTTCATGCGTTGAATATAGGGCCAGCCACCATTGACCTCAATGTCTTTGAGCAACATATAGAGTTTTTGCCGGTTTTCTGGCAATGCATCCCGAAACAGCGTTTCGCGAATCTCCCGATGCAGCCCTTCCAACATCCTGAGTAATGCCAACAAGTCCAGCACATCTTCCTGGCGACGATCGGCAGCTTGATGCACCGATGCTGCGATCACCTGTAAATCTTTATGCACTTTCCAAGGGCTCAGCCCATCGCCAAAATTCATAGACGCCAGCTCTCTTAACTTTAATTCATCCTAATAGCGGGAGGCAGAGGCGGGGAGAATTGCTTAGGCCAGATCCCAGCCTAAACATGGGCTTGTATTTGGGCCCAAAATACAATTGAACCGCAGCAAGGGTGAAAGAAATCATCAAATTCAGTATTCAGTTAGCCTTCTGTCACGTCAGCAATCTCAACTGCGATCGCCCCTGATGAGCTGTTCCAAGTCTTTCCGAGTAGGAGGGACTTGCTTAGAAAGTCAAGATAAACGCAACACAGCCATGTAAAATGCATTATTGAGGTTTGGTTTGATTTCGTTAACTTGACTCCAAAAGGTTGATCAAATCTATATGGGCCACATCCGATGCAAAACTTTAAGCAACTAGCTTAAGGGAAAGCTCCTGGACTTTAGCTCACAGGAGTTATCGATCTGGATGGAGACGAGATTTATTATTACAAACCCTGCTAGTGACATAGACACAGATTTTTCATCATCGAGGTTAACCATGAGGTATCGCGCCCTACTAACTGCATTTTTGGCGTTATGCATAGGCGTCTTGACTGCTTGTAGCGAAGCTCCTGTTGCCACAAGTGACGTTCCTTTGACCTATGACCAAATCCGCAACACGGGTTTGGCCAACAGTTGCCCCCAACTGTCTGAAACTAGCCGGGGCGCGATCGACATCGACGCGGGGCAAACCTACAAAATTGCTGGCTTGTGCTTAGAGCCGACTACTTTCTTCGTCAGAGAGGAGCCTGTCAACAAGCGCCAAACAGCAGATTTTGTGCCGGGTAAATCCTTAACGCGCTACACCTCATCCCTCGACCAAGTGAGTGGAAATTTGGCGGTTGGTTCCGATGGCGTCCTGACTTTTTACGAAAAGGACGGCATGGATTTCCAAGCAATCACGGTTCTCCTGCCGGGGGGCGAGCAGATCCCTTTCTTGTTCACGATTAAAGGATTAGTTGCTCAATCCCAAACGGGTGCAAAAGGCATCACCACTTCCACTGACTTGAAAGGCGAATATCGTGTGCCTTCTTACCGAACGTCAAACTTCTTAGATCCTAAAGGTCGTGGCTTGGCAACAGGATATGACAACGCCGTTGCCCTACCCGCCCGAGCCGATAGTGAAGAACTCCGTCGGGAAAACGTCAAAGGATTTGATGTGGGCCAAGGCGAAATCTCCCTCCAGATTTCCAAAGTAGATAGTTACACAGGTGAAATTGCTGGCACCTTCATTGCCGACCAACCCTCTGACACTGACATGGGTACCGCAGCACCCGTAGATGTCAGGGTCCAAGGTATATTCTACGGTCGGGTTGAGCCTGCCGAAGTCTAAAGGTTTAGACCGAGTCAACCTGCTTCAATCACTTTTGTGCACAGCGAGCTATCCCGGCATCAAGGGGTAAATGGGGAGAGTACAGCACTCTCCCCATTATTGTTTGTATTGAACTGATATAGAACCAGATGGCAAAGCTACAATTTCCTCAAAGTGAGCCCCACCTTTCG
>JBCBZT010000032.1:0-96289 GCA_039815185.1 Cyanobacteria bacterium P01_A01_bin.123
ACCTGTGGATGAAAGCCCAGGGCTATAGTTGACAACTCAGGTTAGAGTTTGCTCCGTGATGCTGAACCGCCCTGTGCGGACCCGCTTGCAGGGTGGTGTGGGAGGGGGGATTCGTGAGGATTCTCCCTATCCCGATTATGCCGCTTCTCCTCAACGAGGCTGCGAAGTCATTGTTCGCTGTCAACCTGATAGATCATGATCAGATTGCCGCATGTGTCATCAAATACCGCCATGATTTCGCTGCCACATCGTTCAGGTTCCGAACGAAATGAAACCCCCAACCCTTTCAGTCGAGCACATTCGGACTCAATATCATCAACTAGGAATGCCGTTAAGGGAATCCCCTCGTCGTAGAGCGCCTTCTTATACGCCTTCGTCGGCGGATGCTCGCCATTCGGTTCCAGAAGCAACTCAGTTCCGTTCGGCTCGTCGGGCGACACCACAGTCACGTAACGCGTGTCGCCCATCGGGATGTCCTTCCTTTTGACGAAACCAAGTACGTCGGTATAGAACGACAGAGCTTTATCCAAATCGGATATGAATACGCTTTCAAGTTTGATCTTCATTGCAAGACATCCTCTTCATCACATTGTTATTCCAGCTTTGGGCCATGTTGTTCGGCCCTAATTCTTCTTTCTCTTCGCGGTGGATGCGACCTATTACTTGCCGTCGGTGAAGAATTCCCTGTCCGGGCCATCGAGCGGATGATCGGCGGATTGTCTCACAAGTCGCTCACACCGGATTTGCAGGCACTCATCAACGGCATTAGCGGCATAACTATATATTCAGCGTCAGATCTGGTTGATAAGATCTGCACTTCCGGATCTTATACGTCACTTTTGGGTGATAACACCCTTATATACAGAACTTATATGCAATTTTTGACGTATAACTCCGGGAAATCGGGGTGTTATATGTCACTTTTGATAGTTAAGTATGGTGAGTGGGGTTTTTATACGTCACTTCTGACAGATAAGCACCCATCTAGGGGAGTTATATGCGTTTACCATGGCACCACCCAAACCACCTCGCCTGCTCGATCAAGTGTTCAGCGTAATGTGGCCGCATCGACTCAAACGGTAGCCCTGAGTGCCCTACTGTTTCTGTTCAGTTTGCTCTACGGGATGGGGATGCGCTTGACGGAAGGGTTGCGCTTACGCGTGAAGGATTTAGATTTTGAGTATCATCAAATTACCGTGCGCGATGGTAAAGGCCAAAAAGATCGTCTTACGATGCTGCCCAGTTCACTGATCGAGCTTATTACAGCAGCAATTGAAAAAAGCGAAACGGCTACATGACCAAGACTTATCAATGGGGTACGGCACAGTGGAAATGCCCTATGCTCTAGCTCGTAAATATCCCAATGCCCATAGCGAATGGAAATGGCAATTTGTGTTTCCCTCCTAGAAGCGTTCTGTGGATCCTCGTAGCGAGGTCGTCAGAAGACATCACATTTATTAGCGCTCCATACAAAGAGCTGTAAAGCAGGTTATGCAGCGGGTTGGCATCACTAAACATGGTGGCTGTCACACTTTTCGCCATAGCTTTGCCACCCACCTTTTGGAAGATGGTTATGATATTCGAACCGTACAAGAGCTGCTCGGCCATCATTTTGAAACTGATATGAATCTTGACCTTAGATTACCAGTATGGCGCTTAGTAGATAGCATTGAGCTCCTACAACCGGGTTGGCCGGATTAAAACCTTGCCTTAAAAGCGGTGCGTTACTGAAAGTCGAAAGGCAAAAAATTAATATACGCATATGAATCTCAAGCAAGATATACAACTAACCGCTCTAAAATCTGAATTACTTACAAATATGCACGAGTACATGCTTGAAGTATCAGCTCAATACAAGAGTGCAGATATTGAACACTGTAAACAGATACTAGATGAACATCTCCGTATAATTTCTGTGGCGAACAATGAAGCTCAGGCACTTAACTGTGTTCGAAGTACCGTTATGCAGTTGAACACACTGAATAAAAAATGTGGTGGTGAGTTAATTGAAACCGGAGAAAGAGAGCTGATTTGTGAGTTCATCATCAGAGCTAGTGTACTCTGTGGCTTTAATGATAAAGGCGCAGATATTACTGAAGTTTGGCGAGAATGGTGAACGTAAGCCTTAAAATTGGCATACCACTGATCAGGATGTGAAATAAGATATTTTAATTGATAAAATTTCAGTTTTTTGGGTAGATGACTGACACATATATTTCACTTCAACGGTTTCCCTATGATGACTCAGCTTGGCATGTTGAGTTAAAGGCCAGTAATGGTTTATTCTCTGGAACTCAAGACTTCTATACCTATCCCAAAGAGCTAAATGCTTTTGGGGTTAATTTATGTAGGTTCCCTAAAAATATTCAAGATGAAGCAAGGTTTGAGGTAGGTGATCGAGCTGGTAATTGGGCTTACTTCATCCTCATTCGAGTTTTCTTATTTGATGCTGTGGGGCATGCTGCAATTGAATTTGCCGTTGATAATCATCAAACATCTCCTAATCGTGCTCAAACAAGTTTCTTTATTAAAACTGAGGTTGCTGCCATCAACAATTTTGGTCAGCAGCTCCAATCGTGGGTTATCTCACATGATGTGCCACTAACTTGGTTCCCTTACACCCTTTAATCTGCTACAGACATTTGAAAATTTTTCGTTGGCGCTTAAATTTCAAAGTTAAATCCTTGCTGTTTTAGCGCTTGATATTTGGCTTCATCAAACTGATATAGCCTTGCCGCTCGGTGTGCAACCCCCGTTTCTTTTTCATCGAGTTCGATCAGCAAATCCATTTTTAGAATCTTTTTCCGAAAATTTCGTTTATCCAAAGATTTACCCAAAATCACTTCGTACAATCGCTGAATTTGGGTGAGGCTAAATTTTGGGGGTAAGAGTTCAAACCCGATGGGTTCGTAGCGGATTTTGCCTCGAAGTCGGGTTAGGGCTGTTTCTAAAATATGGCTATGGTCAAAGGCAAGGACGGGTAGATCGGTGATGGCAAACCACTGGGCATCGGTAGCGTCGGTGGCGGCTTGTACTGTGTGATCCCGCAGGTTCACCAGGGCGTAGTAAGCAACCGTCACAATCCGATCGCGCGGATCGCGATCTACCCTACCAAAGGTATAAAGCTGCTCTAAAAAGACATGACACACGCCCGTTTCTTCCTTCAGTTCTCGCAAAGCTGCTGATTCTAAGGCCTCTTCGGGTCTGACAAAGCCGCCTGGAAGTGCCCATTGCCCCTCAAAGGGGGCTAGATTGCGCTGAACGAGTAACGCTTTGAGCTGATCGGCTTCGTCGAGACCAAACACGACACAGTCAACGGTGAGCCCAGGGCGGGGATATTTGTAGGTATGGGGCATTGGCAGTGTGTCAGCATAGAGGGCATTGACACTGTGTAAAATTAACACTAAGCTTGGTTCAATGCTTTAGTGTGTATCTTACACTAAAGCATCGCCAGGTATTTTTGACGTGGAGTTCCCTATGGCTAAATCCAACCCATCTAAACCCATGATGATCGTCCCTTATTTCGTCATGGTTGACCCAGAAAACCCGAATCAAGGCGTCAATTTGGCCGAACTAACTGCCCCAAAACAGCGGCATCAAGTGAATCCGGTGTTGTTGCTAATGGGGTTGGCGATCGCCGCTGCGATCGCGCTGCCCGCTTTCGAGGCACACCAAAGCCAGCGAGTTCCGTCCAATCCTGTGGTCATTCAACAAGATTGATAAGGATTGCTGGCGTGGCAAGCAGATCAGAACCATATCAAATTGGCTGTCTTAATCAAATTGAGGGGGCAATTCGCTGGGGGAAAGTTGTTCGGGTTGAGATGGGGACGGGGTATTTAAGTCACCGCCGCCGTTGCCATCGGCCCCAGCTCCGCCGTCAGCACCAGCCCCATCGGCTTGGTCACCGCCAACCACAATGGTGTCCGGTCCTTGGGGAGTCGGGTCGTAAGTTTGAATGGTGACTGCCCGGGTGATTTGATCGCCTGCGCTGTTCGTAACCTGCAGCATTAAGGCTGTTTCCCCTGGTTCTGGACTGAGGGGAATCACCACTTCTCCCTGGGGGGGAATCGTACCAGGGGTGGGGGTGAGGGCGACTTGGGTACCCGGGGTAGCTTCAACCTCCCAGGCAATGTTGACTTGCAGGGGCAGCTGCCCCTGATCGACAGGGAGTAAATATTTGGGTTGCGCTTCGGTGCCGTTGATCAAAAAGCTGATAATGCGCGGTGGCCTGGGGACAATTTTGACGACTTCTGTGGTTTGGCGAATGGGGGTTTCTGTGGGGCCAGATTTTGCCAGAACGGTGATTTCAAAGGTGTAATCTCCAGCCTGGTTGACCCCAGTGGGGATGTTTTGGCAAATTAAAACCTGCTGTACCTGGCAAAAAGGGGCCAGCCCTTCCGGGATGCCGTTGCGCCAGTCAAATTGCAGGAGGGGCATCACGATCACACCCTCAGCATTACGCCCCACCAGTTCTACAACATTGATATTGTTAGGATTCGCGATCGCCCAATTCAGCCGCACCATGCCATCGTTTTCGTCATCAGAGTTGCCAGACTGACTAGTTTCAGGCGTTTGATCTTCCCCCTGGGCCACAGCAGGTTGGGGTTCAGCTTCTAGGTAATTGGGTTGGGTAGGCGCAAAGCCCACGATTTCAGGGAGGGGGGCTGGCAGAATACTCACCAGGGGGGTCGTCATTTGCGAGGGGGCTTGACCGCGCCCTGGTTTAGGCACCACTGTTAGGGTAAAGGTGTAGTCTCCGGCTCTGAGGGCATCGGTACGCAGGTTAGTGCAGGTCATTTGCCGTCGCTGTACGGCACAGTTGGCGCGCAGGTCTGGTGGAATGCCGTTGCTCAGGTCGTAGGTGATGGGGCCACTGGTGACCTCCCCTTCTGGGGACTGGCCGATGATTTCCAGGACTTCGATCTGATAGGGATAACTCACCTGCAAATTGAGCCGCACGGCGTCTTCGTCGGTGGCCGCATATTGGTTGTCGTTAGCGGCAAAGCGCAACACCTGGGGCGTCGCAGGGGGCCGCAGCAGGAACCACCAAGCCAACAAAATCAGCCCCACTAAACCGCCAATGGCCAGCAAAATTAACGGTAAGATCTGCCACCAGGGACGAGATTCCCAGAGTACATAGCCCTGCATGGGTACTTCGGGCAGGGGCAGTGCTTCTTCGTCGCTGACGGTCACGCCAAAGTTCAGCAATCGCCCACCGCCCCACAACGGTCGTCGCAGGGGGCGTTTCGGGCGGACGGTGATTTTACTGGTGAGGGTTTGTTTGGGGTTGAGTTGGAGCTGCTCGGGAATCAGGGTGTAAGTACATTGGTCGCCCCCGTCGAGTTCGAGAATGGTCAACAGCAGCGATCGCGACGTATTGCCCTGGTTATTAGCTTGCACTTGAAACAATCCAGGTTGTCGTCGCACCCGACTGGACAACGTAATAAACTGCATATCGACCTGATAGACGGGCTGCACCTCCAGGTAGAGCAGATCCATCAGTGACAGGTTGGGGCGGTTTTCAGACCGCAGTCGCAGCGTGGGAATGTAGCTGCCTGCCAAGGCGTCAACCGGGGGGGTAATTTGCACGTCAATCACGCCCTGTTCCCCAGGATTTAAGTCGAGATAGGTTTCGATTATCCCTAACCCAGGAGTCTGTACCCCTTGGGGATAGTTGATTTTCAACCAGCTTGTGGGTAAGTCAGAACACAGCAACCGAAAGCGATCCACCCGCTCTGCTCGGTTGTACACAATCACCTGGAGAGACAGGGTACTGCCCGGCAGTAATGAGGCAGGATTAGCAGCACTGGTTGCAGGTTGTAGGGCAAATGTTGGGTCACTAACCTGTACGGTACTCTGCACCGGCGGCAGCACTTGCAGGGTCTGGGCGTAGCGCAGGGGGGGGTGATTGGGGTAGTGCAAGGGGGCATCGACTACCAGCCAATAGCGGTGAATCCCCGGTAGGGCATTGACCGGGACATTAAATTTGAAAACGACCTCGCCGCTTTGGTCAGTATCTAAAGCCAACCTTTCTTGAATCTGTGGACACCAGGTCGAGAGCGTTGGGGGTAAATCGTCGAGAAAAATGTCGATGATGGCGCTTTGGGCACCCCGATGTCGAATAATGGCGCTGAGCTGAAACTCGATGCCGGGGGTAACCAGGTCTTCTCCGGTGGAATTGAGAATGACCGAAATCGGTTGGCCAATCAGCTTGGGGCTAGCCGTTTCATTCAGAGCCCGGCTCCCCTGCTGGAGCGTGTCAGGGGCTTGATAATAAAGACTGCCGTCATTTTGGGGCACGGCTTCAAGATAGCCTTGAGCCAATAACTCGTTCAGCAGGGGTGACAGATCTGCTTCTGAAAAACTGAACTGTTCAGCGATCGCGCTCAAACTGACGATACCCTGGCGCATCAGCCAAATGACAAGCTGGCGTTGGGGTTCGGGTAGCCCCATGACATCGGCAACGGTGGGGCCATCGAGTTGAGCATCATCCAGGTTAGACTGAGCCGAACCTGGACTAGAGGGAGTCCCCGTCATAGGCGAAAGCAGCGTCTTCGAGGCTTATCGACATAGGTCGTTACTGTCTGTGACATCATACAGCTTGACGCGATGGTCTTGGCCACCCGTGACCACCAACACTCGCTGTTTTATCCGGACGACATCAATCGCTTTAACGGGCTGATTGAATTGAGCCAACTGCTGCGGCTCATTCAATTGCCCACTGGGGTCTAAGGGCCACAGCTTAACCGAGCCGTCATCACCACCCGTGGCCAGGTAGCAACTATCATCACTCAAGGCGATCGCTTGGATAGCTGCCCCGCCGTGGGCATCGCCCCGTTCGTCGAGCAGTGCACAGGCGGCATCGGTGGTTAAACATCGCCCTAGATCCCAAAGGGTAATGCGGCCCTGATTGTCGGCAGTGGCCAGCCGATTGGGACGTTGGAGGGCCGTCGCCAACTGCAAAATATAGTCGGTTTGGCCCCCGTCAGGGTACGCCAACGATTGCGTTGTGTTGGTTCCCAATTGCCACAGCAGCAAGCGATTGTATCGACCGCCAATCGCCAGAGCTTGTTGATCATCTCCGACCAAAGCCAGACCCTGAACTGCAAAGCCCACCTGCAGGGTGCGTTCGGGGCTAAGGGTGGAAGGGGCAAAGGTATCTTCGGCCTGCGTCAGATCCCACTGGAGTACGGTGCCGCTGCCGTGGCCGCTGTAGAGTCGGCGAGCATCAGGGCTAAATTGCAGGTCAAACACCCGATCATCAGGGGCATGGGAGAGGAATTGCTGCACATTCCCCGAGAGCAAATTCCACAGGCGAATTTCCCCGTTTTCAAACCCCACGGCTAGGGCATTGTTATTGAGAGGACGGTAGCGCAACACGCGAATGGCTTTGTCAAATCGAGGCAAACGATTGATCGGGCGGAGTCGCCGTCCGGCCACCCGCCAGCGGCGAATGGATTGGTCGACAGAGCCGCTGACAACTTCATTAGCTTGGCCGTCAAATTGCACTGTGTTGACTGCGCCCCGGTGAGCGCCCCGCAGGCGAAAGGGCAAGATTAGCAGGAGTAATGCCGCGATCAACAGCACTAGCCCCTGCAACCATGAGGGAATATGCGGTGGCAGCTTGAGGGTCAGCGGCACGGTTTGAGGGCGCACCTCGATATCAGGGTGAATGTCCGTCGGCTTCAGTTTGAGGTGACGGTGGCGGGCTAGACCGACCCAAGGGCGCTGGCCGGTGAAATAAAGCTGCAGGGTGGCGATCGCGCCTGGTTTGAGTTCCACGACTTCTGGAGAGATTGCCATAGCAATGGGATCTTTAGGCACCTGGGGCTGCGATCGCCACCAGCTCCCAATGGCTTCGGGTTCTAACATGAACCCCATTGAGTGGTGCACATTGCTTTGATTGTTCAGGGTCAGGGTGTACGGGATGCCCTCAGGGGGTAAGGGGGCAAGATTGTCAGCTTCATCTGTGGTGGCCATCTCAATGTCGGGGGCGCCAGGGATGGCATCTGCGGCAAGGTCAATCTCGCCAGACTTGAGCTCAAGGTCGACATACCCTGCTGGCACCACCGTAACCGACCCATGCACCTGCACTGGCGCAGCTGCCGCCTGCACCGCTTCAATCTGGAATGGATAGGTTTGGCTGAGGCTATCGACAGTTTTGGGCAAGCGTCCTAAAAAGGTGGCATGGGCTTCCCCCTGGGCGGCAATACTCACCGACCGCATTTGACCGTCGACCAGCCAGGTTTGGGGTAGCCCTTCGAGCCCCAGCCGAGTCGTGGCTGCCGTGCGATTGGGGTTATGTAGGGTGAGGGGAATTTCAAAACTGTTTCCGGGGGCAATGTGCAGGGTTGATCGAGTCAGAGCCACTTCCAAGGGAGCAGACCCTTTACCTTCCACAATGAGCTTCACCACCTGGCGATCCTCGATCCGCAGTTCAGGTGAAAACACGCGTACCGTCAGGGTCATGGTACCCACAAAGCCACCTGGCACCGGGGGCACTGCCAAAATTTGAACCGAAAAGTGGGTGCGATCGCCCGTCGGGATCATCGCCGACAGGTCTGGGGCCAGACTGTACCAAGCTTCAGTCGTCGTTGGGTTGACCCCAGACGCCAGCAGTTCGAGTTGCAGGGTGGCAAAATTAGGGCTGTGGTTTTGCACCGCCACATCAAACTGTTGGGGTGGCCCCCCGGGCTTAAATCGGACGATTTGGGTTGATAGCGCCGTCGTCAGCAGTTTAGCCATGGGGGGTTGTCGCTCCCGCAGTGTCCGCCAACCATTGGCCCAGCAGTCGTCGCTGCCAGGCATAGTGCAACAGGTTAATGCCCAGTTCTTGCAGATTGCGAATCTGCTCGCGAGGCAAATCGTCAGTCATCTCATCGCCCCAAGTGGCTGAGAGATCACCAATGACCAGCACAATACCGTCCCAGGCCAAGATTTCCAGGGGGGTGTCGTTGAGTTTAGGGAATTGACCAAATCTAAAGGGCTTTCGTCGTAGGGGATGGCGGGTATCCAGATGGCCATCCCCTGAAATTGGAGTTTGGGTCCGTTCTGCGATCGCGATGATAGCCGCCAGCATTTCTGCGATCGATTCATCCATGCTGTTTTCCAGCTCTGCCAACTCGGTCATCAGCTCGGCCTGCAAATCTGCCATTTGGGGATTGTCTGCCATGGCTGCGATCGCGGTTTGGATTTCCCGTTTCACTTTAGTCAAATCACTCAAATTCGTCTCCTGAGGCGGCGTTTCCACCCAAAGTACGCCGCCATTCTTCAGGTGTTGGCTCAACCTGGGCAGGGCTAGCTCAGAGAGTGACAGCAGTTGGTGATAGGTCATATGCAGCAGATCGAAAGATGCAGACGTTTCCAGCGGCATCTGTGTCAAATCCACCTGCTCCACCCCCGCTGTTTGCAGCTTGGGATATAGGCCGTCTAGGGCATCCATTAGCCCAGTTAAATTCGCCACAGTTTTTTCCGCATTGGCCCCGTCATGGCTGACCCCGACTCGCAAACTCCCCTGAGATCGAGCCTGAGCTAAGCAGCGATAGCGCAAATCAATTTCCCCCGCTTTGGGGGCTAACCAGTGAGTGGGTACCTGCAATGACACCTGCCCCACAGGCAGCAACAGTCGACACAGTTCAATATCGAGCGGCCCTGGTGGGGTTGTTTGTTCGGTGACCCGAAAGGTTTCATGCACCACCGCCTGGGAGGCGGGTAACTGCAGCCGATCCGGATCCACATAGCTCAGCACTAAGTAAACCAACCGAGGCGTCTCCAAAGCTTCGGCTGTGATTCGATAGTCCACCGCCTGGGGCACCACAATCGGATTGCCCACTTGGTCAATGGCCAATCCCGGTTGAATCCGCAGCCAGCGGTGATCTCGGTATTTCGGCACTACCGTCGTTGATGCCTGCACCGGACACACGCCCAATCCAGAGACAATCCCGGGCTGGCTGAGCGCCTGGTAGTAGAGATTTTGCCGCTGACGATGGTAGCTGTGGGCCAGCTGCCAATATTCTGCGTTGAGCAGGAGGCCGTCGGTGACTTGGAGACGTTGGAGGGGGGTGATGTGCATGGGGTGAAGGGAGCGGGGGTGGGGGGAGCAGGGGGAGTGGGGGAGTCTGGGGATGCAAAATCATGACGATTCCCTTGCCATCAGCGACTCACCCCAACGCTTGGCCCTGGTGGCGATCGCTCAATGTGCAAATCATAGGCGCAAAACGCGGGCTTCTCCTGGCGCAGGAGGGTGTGGATGAGGGTCTCGTCGATCCTGTGGTGGGGTTCGGGGCGGAGGGTGACGGTGAAGTGGAAGGGGCGGCTACCGCCGAGGTGGGTGTCTTGGCCCAAGTGGGCGCGGCCCACGACGAAGCCTTGGCTGTGGCTGTCGATGATACTGATGTGTTTGTCGGTTTCGCGGTCGAGGTGTTCGTCTAGGGGGAGGCCGGTGGCCAGGTGGAGATAAAAGCGTAAGCCACGTCGGGTGCCGCGCCAGCGGTAGATTTGTAGGGCGTGGCGGATGAGAAAGCGCTGGCGATGTTCGTCGATCGGGGTTTGGAATGACCAGCCGACCCAGTGGGCTAAAAAGGGCAGCAGGTCTGCCGGAGCGGTCAGGGGGTCGAGATAGGCCCAGAGATTTTCTAAGGTGTTAACGCTGGGTTCAAAGGCCTGCTCGAAAATGTTGAGCAACCGCCCGATGAAGTCTACGTCGCGGTAGATGTCGGGCAAAAAGTTGAGGTAGAGGCTGTCGGGGCGAATCCACAGGCTGAAGGGGCGCTGTTCGTTGATTTGCTCTCCGGTGGCAGGTAGGGTGGCGGTGACGGTGAGTTGCCCAGTGTAGTTGAGTCTGAGGGGCAGATCGACGGTGTGCTGTTCAAAAAAATCTGAATCGATCGCGAAGTAGAGCACCCCATCCATTTGGTGCTGGGGTAACAAGTCGAGTCCTTCGGTGCCAATTCGACACCACTGCAGCGGAAAATCCCCGTCCACCTGAAACTGCAAACTCATCAGGTAGGGGCTGAGGTTTTGCACCTGCATCACCAATTCACTGGGTTCTCCTGGATGCAGCAGCACGCCAGTCTGGGGCTGGCTAGATACCGCTTGGCCCACTGAGCGTTGAGTGTCCCCAAAAAGGCTTGTGCTAATCGCGGTGCCCAACCCTTGATCGAGGGCGCTACTGGGAACTGCCGCTGGCACCTGCATTGGCGTCAGTTGCAGTCGTAATCGCGCCCTAAATCGTTCTTGGGTCAAGCCTTGGGTCATCGCGTTTCCTAGGTCACCAGGCTAATAGTATGGGCTGAACGCAACTGACGATCTTGCCAAGAGCAAATCAGCCCCTGCGGCCCTGGCACGACTTGATTTTCAGGGGCGGGGAAGCGCACCCACTCACTCTCTTTTAGGCGTAGCTCAAACAGCAGCACTGTGCCCAGGTAGCGTACCCCCGGCATGCCTTGAATCAGGGAAATAATGTCAGAGGGATAGACTGGGGTGCCAAAGGGCCAGCCCATGCCATCCCGGCCCCCAGTCAGGGGGTTGAGGAAACGATAAAGCGCCACGTCAAGCTGTTGCAGAATGGCTTGTTGGGCTTGGGGGGTGTTGTACTGTGGTTCAATCCCGACTTCGGTTTGCACCGAGACGCCCACGTAAGTGGGGGTTTTGATATTGACCTGCACCCCCAGCAACCGGCGTTCGTTGAGATAATCGATCACCTGCTGCCGCAGTTGGGGACTGAGTTCAAACTGCGTGGGATGAATACCCAACCCCCGCTCGATGCTGTCGGTGTTGGTTTGGGGCACGACGATCACGCTGACCTGGCCGGGTTCATCCCCTGCGGTGGGGCAAAGACTACGTGCGATCGCCCCCCGCCCCGCCTGACGAGCCAACACTTCAAAGTCTTCAGGGGTAACGGCGCGATCGCGGGTGCGCAGCAATTTCGGCACCCGTAGTACAGCATCGTCTAGGGATTCTGCATCGGCACCGTTGCGGGCGGGCGTGTGGTTAGTGACTGCGGCCACATAGGGGACTGCCGATTTGACGATGCGTAGGGTATGGGGTTGTACGTTGCCTTTGCGTCCGCCCCCAGTGCGATAGGCCACCATCTGTAGGGTTGACCCTTTGGGGGGAACTGCACCATACTGTCTTTCCATCAAACTCGTGATGGTTTCAGCTTGGCCTTGTAGGAGGGACTGACCCTGGGTTTGCAAGCGCGATCGCAGCATTGTCACCTCCCGTGCCTGTCCCGGTTCTCGCACCAGGGGGCCAAACTGAATCGTGCCGCTGAGGGAATCCAACACATAATGACGAGACTCAGCCGTGGAGTCGGCAAAATCTTCCACCTCTTGCCATCGCTGGGGCACCCCGTCTGGCGGAATTACCCGCAAATATTCTTCGTCGTGGCATGGCAATATCGGCGCACTCTGAAACTGAAACCGCTGCCCTGGTAGGCCATCGCTTTCGCCTAAGGTTTCGTTCTCAATTCGGGCACACTGGCTGGCATAGATGGTGCCACCAATCGATCGCACGTCGGCACTAATCAACAATGGAGAACTGCTATAGCCTGACTGAACCCCCACGGGTTCAGTGCAAACACAGCGAATCCAGTAACCTTGGTAAGTTGCAAAGTGAGTGACGGGGAAGTTTTGGGGCAAATGCATCACCACATCTGCCGCCTGGACTTCTGCCGTGCCGTCACCAATTTCGTGGAAGCTAAAGCCTCGGGTTTGGTCATCTCCCTCTTGCAACAATACAGGTACCCAGTCTTGACCGTTCCAAGCTTCCCAACGGCGCGGGGGGTAGTTGGGATTGATGCCTGTGGCAGTCGCGGTCTCTCCAGCCAATGTGAGCGCAATCACGTTGCCCGCAATTGGCTGATCAGGATCGAAGACGACATAAAAGCAGTTGCCGGGGCGGGGGCGATCGCTAAAAATGATTTCCTCTCGCCCTTCCCAACGTCCGCTAGATTGCCGAGTCCAGCGGTTGGCAAAGCGATCGCGCAGCACCGTAGGGATGCTTTCTGCAACTTCGGCGGTGAGCAAGTGGCGAATTTCCGGCAGGCCGATGGTCAGGGTGCGATCGGTGCTGAAGATAATTGCCTCCTCAGTCTCAGTTCGTTCTGTCGCCACCTCTACCCCAGCTTGAATTTGGTACACGGCGGGCAAGCTCGCTGACAGATAAAAAGTCACCGCTGTCCGCGCTGGGGCCGGGGGCTGGAGCCGAATCCCCAGCACTTCCAAAAAAGCCACGTAGTTGCGCCGGGGCACTTGGTTAAACCGCAGCAGCATCTGATCGGTCAACCAAGAAAACAGCTCGATCAGCGTCACCCCTGGATCGCTGGGATTATAGTTTGTCCATTCTGGGCAATAGCGGGGAATGCGCAGCAAGCATTCATCCACCAGCTCTTGGAAGGTGCGATCGTCGAGATCAGACTTAGGCAGTTTGGGCAAAAAGTCAAAGTCCACGATCTACTCCTCTGTCGGCAACAAATAGAAGGGATAGACCAGGCTACGGCGATCATGGGTGTCTTTGGGATGATAGTGGATAGTGATATCCACCCGACCCCGTTCTGGTTCGGGCTGGGTCACCACCTGATCGACCACAATGCGCGGTTCCCATTGGGCGAGGGCAGATTCTACATAGAGCCGGATCATTAACAGCGTATTAGGATTCATCGGGGCAAAGGTCAACTCCGACAACCGACAGCCAAAATTGGGGCGATAGACCCGTTCTCCCGGTTTGGTGCTAAGGATGATGCGAATCGATTCGGCCAAGTTTTGACGGGCACTGCTGAGTTGCACCCCCCCTTGCACACTCATCCGCATTGGAAAGGCCACCCCGGTTCCCAATTGAGCATTTAGGTGGGCATTGGCCTGGGTCGGTTGTTCCAGCATAACGCCCTCATGGTCGTGATGCCGTCACCATAGCCAGCTCTTGGGGGTTGAACTATTCGACAAAGGTCGAATCTATGGCTAATCCCATTCAGGTTAGGATCTGTAGCATTTTTCTCTTGATGATTTAAGTACATCCTTGAAGTGGCCAACACCAAAGACAATGCCTCCCCAGCCAATCACTTTTTCCATTGAATACCTTGACACCCTCAGGGCATTGCCAGAGATTCAAACTTACAAACAAGTGTCTTACGAGCAACTGGCAATTAAACGAGGACACAAAATTTTAGAAGTGGGGTGTGCAACCGGAGAAGACGTCAGAACTTTAGCTGCTAAGGTGGGCGCAAAAGGCCGAGTTGTCGGGGTTGACATCAGTGAAGCAATGCTTGAAGAAGCCCAAAATCGCACTCAAGAAGCTTCATTACCGATCGAGTTTCATCAAGGGAGCGCTGAAGTTTTAACGTTTGATGACTGTAGCTTTCATGGTTGTCGAGCTGAGCGATTACTGCACCTACTAAACGATCCGTTGCAAGCACTTAAAGAAATGGCCCGTGTGGTTCGTCCAGGGGGACGTGTTGTGGTGGGTGAACCAGACTGGGCAACTTTAGTGCTTTACCCCGCTGGCCCTTCTACCGATATATCAATCTTTGAATTTGATGATAGTGCAACGATGGGCCGCCGACTGACCAGTCTTTTTCAACAAGCAGGTTTACAAATTCTCAAAATTGTTCCGGTGACTTGTGTGATCACCGATTTTGTTTTAGCCAATCAAGCGTTTCACCTCAAATCTCAGATTCTGATGGCAGTGGAGCGGGAAAAGATTTCCAATTCTTTGGCGTTGGAGTGGTTGATTGAGCTTGCGGAAAGTACCCAGAAAGGAGAGTTTTTCTCAGCGCTAACTGGCTTTATTGTCTGTGGGCAAAAACCTTCAGAATAAATTGAGTAATATTACTAGATTCTAGAGATATCGGTTCTTGAGGTCACGAACAATGGAGATATAATTCTGCATGGCCGCTTCATTTTTGCCTGCCTTGACGAGATTAACAGACTTAACAACTTGGTCATAAAGTTCAACAAAAATTCGCTTGCCATCGGGTAGCTTACTAATACGATCGACAATCTCTGGTGCAATCTTGTAATACTCAGAAATCATGTCTGAGCCATGACTAACCGAGTACATATAGTTGTCTCGGAATTGCCGCAGAATAGTCAGCTCTTCGCAGTCATCTGCTAGTCCCTTAGCTTTGACACAAGCGGTTGTAATGAAGCAACCTCCCTTCTTCTTCTTCTTCGCATTAGGGTCATACAGTTTTAACATTTCCTGTTTGTCTTCCTCGGCTGCCCCTTTTGCTGTGTCTAAATCCAATGTGTACCTATTACCAAGTTTTGAGGTCACATTCCTGTAAGTGTAGACTCGCCCACCGCCAAGCCCAGCATACTCCTTATAATCGATACCGTCTTCTTTCCCTTCGTTGCCTGTCGCATCAAGCCAACCACTCTGATCAACAGTTGCCCCTTTGAACAACATGTCCCGATCGCGATCTGGACCAACAACCCAAGTATGAGAAGTAAACGCCCAGTGTGCCCCATCTACACCGTTATCATTGACATTACCTGTAGCACCTCCCTTATCTAGAACTGCACCGCCACCTGCGATACCAAAATTACCCTTGGTTTCGGTACTAATTCCACTAACGCCGAAGTAGCCCTTGGCAATCATTTCAAAACTTTTAGAGAGGGTACTGCAATCACCACTGAGCATGCTGCCCTTAAGGAAGTCCTGTGGTGTTGTAGGTGTCATGTCATAAGTAAATTTACTTTTACTAAGATCCTTATAATTATTAACCAAGTCATCTAAGACTTGAGTTTCGTTAGTGCTAGTTACATCTATGCCTTGAACTAGATCTCCAGCGTGAGGGTATGTTTCTAGAAATGTATCTCTAGCTGTTTGTGACAAGGGGTTAATTGCCCGTTGAATAACTCCTTGCGTAGATTTTTCTCCAACACTAGCTAATTGATTTTCTTGATTTTGTAAAGCATCTGATCTTTGTATAGCAGATCCATTCTGCTGCACTACATGCGTTAATTCATGGGCAATTAATTCCTGTCCGCTTTGACTGCCAGGGTTGTATTCCCCTTTTCTAAAGAAAACATCTTCTCCAGTTGTAAACGCTTTTGCCTGAATCGATCGGTTCAATTCATCTGCTTGAGCATCTGTATGCACCTTCACGCCACTAAAATCTGCTCCCATCGACTGCCCCATCGACTGTTGCAGATTTGGATCTAAAGCTTGCCCACTTCCCTTAGCGCGATTAATAGATGATTCCAACTCTGAGGATGCATCACCCCCACCCAGCACAGCTTGTCGTCGCAGCATAGGTTTCATCTGCAACTCATCTTCGTCAGTGTGTCGCTGCACAGTTTCATCTTGCGGTGCAGGTTCAGACTGGGGAGAATTAATACGTTGTACGACGTTTTGAGCCACGCGATCGGCTTCTTGTTCGTATTTGTCGTCGGGTTTGCCAATGGTCAGCTTGGCCTGTAACGGTTGTCCCAATGCTGGAACCGACGAGTCACCCCCGGTCAAGGACTTAGCAGTCGTCAGATCAAACCCCTTAGATGTAGATTCAGACTCGGCTTGAGATTGAGGCGTCTGCTGCTCTGATGCTTGACTCTCAGCTTGTAAAGGGCGGGTCTGCAAAAGCTTTGAAGCTGAAACAGTAGAAGCATTTTGGGTAAATTTACTGGCTTGCTGCTGCTTTCCCATGGCTTGGCCTATAGAATTTAGGTCAGATAGAGTGTTATGCCATGGTACGTCGCAGCAAAGAAGCTGTCTATTAGAGCTTTGTCTAATAGCGTGCTCTTGCTAATCTGACATGTCCTTAGACAATAGGAACAAGCTTACTGATGTATGTCACTATCCCTTCAACTGCCAGAATTTTTTATCTAAGTGTTCTGCCGTTAGCTTTGTCAACACCTCCCAGATAGTGACATAGTGCATTCCCATGACTTCAAACCCACCCGTCATAATGCTTGTACTTTTAGCCCCTTGCGCCAGGGTAAAGTCAGGTGCATTGAGATTCGTATCTTCTAAAAGTTTTGCAAAGGCAGAGTATTTCTCCTCCTGTGCCCCAAAACCTGTGCCAGCCCCCGTCAAGTGATCTGTTGGGGTATTGGGTGGCAGGAGTCCATCGCTGATCATCTTTTTAACCATATCCGTCGATGCAACCGGGTTGTATTCATCAACCAAACCCATCATGTGGCCAATTTCATGGGCTGCAGAAATCCGGCTCCAGTTTTCATCATATTTTTTCATCGTTGCTGGGTCGTTGGGATTGGTTAATTCAACCCCGTTAACTGTTTTATCTGTCGCTCCTTTTTTGAAGCTGTAGCCATCGCCAACATCTTTTAATTTGTTACTTAGATAATGAATTATGTGAGACGCTCGACCGTCACCCAAATTTCCAGTTTCATCAGGGGCAGTACCCCCTTCTGCTGTAAGTTTGTGAAGGCTGCTGAAGGAACTAAATTTGGTCTGCCGCTCTAGTTCTTCTGCTAAGTTTGATAACTGCTTCGGGGTTTTAGGTTTAGAGCTGCTGTCTTTTTCAAACTCAATATTTCCTGTGTCTTCTAGTACTTTTTCAATTCTGGTACGATCTAGCTTGTAGCTTTTATCCACATTCTGTTTTTTCTCAGCAGCGTGGAGCCATGTGTGAATTGTGGGATCACTAATTTTATCAAGCACATCCCACTGCTGAATGTTAGCTTTGTAGTTATTGGTATCAACAAAGCTGCGCTCCTGGCCTCTACCTGACTGAAGCTTGTCTGTGCCCCTTTGGTCAACCAGCGTTGCTTTGTTAGCCTGCACGAGGAAATGTTCTTGGCCGGGTACAACTTCTACTATTTCCAGATTTGTTTTCACGGTAGGAACCTCATCCCACCCGGGCCTGATACAGTTGATATCAAACTTTTGACTCCAAATCGTTTCGCCAACTGTCTTCAGCTTTTTGACCCAGTCTTTCTTAGTCTGTGTTTCCCAGGTGGTTTTATCCCATTCCCCTGTCGCGTTAACAGATTTTTGTAAAGAGGCAGTATACTCCTTAAAGTCGAATGCTAGCTTCAGTATGATTTTTAATGCACCCGTTTTAGGATCATATTCTGCATCAAAGCGCCCTATTTTAGTCGAAGGCTCATGATTTGAAACCTTGAATAAACCATGGTTCAAAAAGTCTGTTTGGGCTTGCTTATTCCCTTCGCTATTGGGATTAGGGACAGCCTTATTAATTTCATCTGTTTTTAACTGAGTTAGAACAGCTTGCAGTTTCTTCTCACCAAAAACGGCTCGATAGGCTGGTTTAATCAGATACTCTACATCACCATAGTCGTCAAAAAGCTTTTGCAGAACTCCTTTAGCGTCACCGTCTTTGTTCAAGGTTTTAAGCAGGGCATCATAAACCACCTGTCCAAATTTCTTAGGGGTATGAATAATATTGTAGTTTTCTTCGATTTCTGCGCCCTTACCTTGATGGGTTTTGATGAGATTGAGTAGGGCAGTAGCATGGGCAACATCATCACTCACGTCTAAGCTAGCAACAGCAGCTCCCAGTCCCGTCTGCTTACGCCAGGCTAATTCAACTGCTGTTAACTCAGGTTCACCAAACTTCTCTTTGTAAGCTGCATTGAGGCACCACCTCCTTAACTGTTTGTTGTCTGGCAAACCATCACGAATTTGCTTGTAGACCTTTGCTTGTTTACCTTTTGACTCAAATACTTCCTTGAGATAATCTTTCAAATGATTATGAAACTGTTTGCCCGTCCGTAGGTCATATTCGCTTCGAGTACGTTTCAACTGGCCATGATTATCGCGCACGTATTCATATAGCGCTTTTTTCGATTTGAATGCTTCTACCATTTCATCAGGTAGGGCTGTGGCTTGGGGAACGATGCCTTCAAGCGGGATTTGAGCAAAAGAGCGGACATTAAATGTCGTACCGCCCTTTGAAACCAATGGCGTTGTGACATTGTTGGTGTAGTACATTTCCTTGAGCTTGCCACCGTTGACAATTGCGACTAAAAGCCCGCCACCTACACGATATTCATAGTATTTCCATCCGGATTGAGGGTAGGGCAACAAATACCAACCCGCAATCTCATAATTTTTCATATCTTTGGGATTTCCCCGGCTTAAGTCTTTGTAAGCCAGTTCAGAGCCCCCTGCTTTTTCTTGAATAAAGTCTTTTTCTATGAAGTTAAATTCCTTTGCTTCATTGTTATTGATTTTGGTGATGAATGCTGGAATGGCATCCCTTGCGCCACTCGGGACATCTGTCTTGAAACTTTCCCCATCTATCCCATGTTCGCCAATCCGCTCATCTTCATCGTCCATAGCGGTCCAGCTTTGATTGACTGCGGAGGTATAGGAACCAATTTTATTACCCTTGGAATCGGTGTAGGTTCGGACTGCTGCTTTTGCTGTGCCTTCTAGTTCTACAAGTTGACGTGCAAATATCTCATGTTTTGTGCCGTAGGCATCTTTGAAGACAATTCGGAATTTGAGAGACCGTTTGGCATAGCGATTTGCTTCGCCCCAGACCGCAGGACAGTCATAAATGCCTAGCGTCTTTTTCCCATTTAAGGTGCCTCCTTTGGCAGCATCAACCCCTTTTGTCCAAGTCATTTCAATGGGTGCTGAAGTTTTATCAAAGGTTGACGCTTTGGGTTGCATAGCGTAAACATCATTCCACTGTTTATGCCGTTTACCTTCTCCAGATAACTTTTTCCCTGCGACTTGAGAGCCATTGGTTTCTTTGAAGTCATAGGGCATATCAACGGTTTCCCAATACTCAAAGGTGATGCCATAAATGCTTCTCCCCAGGTTACTGGTGTCTGGTTCAATGGGATTGTCACCGGCATCGATCTTGACCCAAACCGCCATTCCATGGCCGTCTCTAGGGGTTTCATCTGCCTTGACACCTGAAGATTTGATTTTGGCGGGCATTTTTGAAGCGGTTTCTGCCCCTTGGAATGCTTCTTCGATGGGGCGATCGCGATCGTAATCCTCAAACTGTTTGTCAGCAGCCAAGCGTTTAACAAGATACTGCTCTTGAGGAATTTCTTGATCTCGAAAATCAGTCATATCTTTGAGGCGAGTATCTTTTACCCAGTTGACTTGAAGTTTTCCCGTTTTTTGGGTATGGGCTGTAATGTAAGTCGTACAGGCAGTTGTCAGGTCGGTTAAGGCCTCTGTTAGGTCATCTTTAAACTTATCCGCTGAGGCATTGCCCTTCCACAAGTTGTTAGCCGTTTGATGATAAGCATCTAAAGCATCTAAAACTGCTTTGTACTTAACGCTTCTAGCTTTGTAGACTTTGCCAAAAACCGTTTTATCCTTTTTGGGTTCCCCTATCTTTTTTTTCATTTTAGTACTATCAATAAAGCATTGTAGATATAAGGACTCACCATTTCTCAGTGCTTTAAGTTGTATTTGTTCTTCCTCTTCTTCCCTATGGCTGTGATCACCATGATTGCCGTGGCGTTGTACAACTTGTTCAGGAATTTGTTCTGGCCTTGCATTCCCGGAGTGCCCATTTTGGGGTTGCCGCTGGACGGATGCACCGCCTTGCTGCACTACATGGGTTAATTCATGAGCTATCAGTTCTTGCCCATTTCGACTGGCAGGCTGATATTCCCCTCGCCTAAAGAACACATCATTACCTGTGGTAAACGCTTTTGCTTGAATCGATCGGTTCAATTCATCTGCTTGAGCATCGGTATGCACCTTGACCCCGCCAAAATCTGCTCCCATCGACTGCCCCATCGACTGTTGCAGATTTGGATCTAAAGCTTGCCCACTTCCCTTAGCGCGATTAATAGACGATTCCAACTCTGAAGATGCATCGCCCCCATCCAGAACAGCTTGTCGTCGTAGCATAGGTTTCATCTGCAGCTCATCTTCGTCAGTGTGTCGCTGCACAGTTTCATCTTGTGGTGCAGGTTCAGACTGGAGAGAATTAATACGTTGTACGACGTTTTGAGCCACGCGATCGGCTTCTTGCTCATATTTATCGTCAGGTTCACCAATGGTCAGCTTGGCCTGTAGCGGTTGTCCTAATGCTGGAACCGACGAGTCACCCACGGTCAAGGACTTAGCAGTCGTCAGATCAAACCCCTTAGATGTAGATTTAGACTCAGCTTGAGATTGAGGCGTTTGCTGTTCTGATGCCTGGGTTTCAGCTTGCAAAGGGCGTGTCTGCAAAAGCTTTGAAGCCGAAACAGTGGAAACATCTTGGGTAGATTTACTGGCGTGCTGCTTCTTTCCCATAATGAAGCCTGTTGAATTTATATTCTTCGAGTGGATAGCCACTCAATCCTAAATCTGAGTGAGAAAATTCACCATTAGACGTTTGACTAATCCCAGAAATGTTGAACCAGGGGAGCTGTATTTGTGAAAATAAGAGGCTTCCACGCTAGCTCTATTGGCCAACACTGCTGAACCTAGCCAGATAGGTAGGTCAATCCCTACTCCCATCGGTGATGTCGCTGTACCTTAGCGCCAGCAACAATAAAGGGGCTAACCCAACCGCATAAACCCTAATGACGACATCCTTTGAAACCCTTTCTAATTCACTGTCCGCAATCATTACCCAGACTCGAGCCTCAGTCGTTGCCATCAAAGGTCGCCGATCAGCGGGCACAGGCATCCACTGGCACCAAGGTTTGATCGTTACCTCTTGTGAAGCCCTGCATACGGGCAACAAACTGACGCTAGGACTCCCTGATGGTCAGACCGTCGAAACAGAATTACTGGGCAGCGATCCCTCCACAGATGTGGCGATTTTATCTTTGCCGGACGACCTTGACCTCCCCGTGGTCACCTTGGGAGACAGCCAAGGCCTAGCGTTCGGCCAGCTAGTTGCGACCGTAGGTCACTCTGCCCGACGGGGCGTTTTCACTAGTCTGGGGTTGGTCAGCCAAATCAGCGGCCCGTGGCGTAGCCAAAGCGGTGGACAGATTGATCAATATATTGAGGTTAGTCTCAACCTTTACCAGGGTAGCGCCGGGTGCCCATTGATCAATGCCGGTGGTCAAGTTGTAGGCTTCAACACCTATGGGCCCCGCCGCAAAATCTTGACCATCCCTGCGACAACGGTCAACCAGGTTGTACAGCAGTTGCAGCAGCGCGGCAAAATTGCTCGGGGCTATCTGGGGCTAGGCATGCAGGCAGTATCCCTACCTGACGCTGCCCGGCAGCAGCATAGCCTTGACAACCAGGCAGGTATCATCGTCGTCAGCGTAGAAACTGGCGGGCCCGCCGATAGAGCGGGTCTGCTGCTGGGGGATGTGATTGTGGCTATTAACGACGATCCGGTTGAATCAGTGCAGCAGATTCAAGCACGACTTGGGACTCAGAGCGTTGACCAAAATCTTCGCATCAACCTGTTGCGGGCAGGGCAAATGCAAACGGTGACGGTTACCGTGGGCGAGCGTTAGGGCATGGCACGGGTTATTGTATGTGCCGAAAATTCGGTCACTCGCGCTGGGTTGACGGCGATGGCTACCACGCTAGCAACAGAGGTTGTGGGGCAGGCCTCAAACTTATTTGACCTGAACATCTGGCTGCAAAGCCAAACCGCCGACCTGGCACTGTTAGAGCTACCTATGCTGACGAATGAAACCGCTAAGAATCTGGTGCAGATCGCAACTGAATGGTCAGGCGACGACGCCATATCGATACTCATGCTGTTAGAAACGTGGGGTAATTCTGCAACGCTGGCGGGGGGAGTTCACAGGCTGCTTTCTCAAATACTCAGCACAGGCCAGGTTAGCATCCTTCCCCTAACAGTCTCTGCGGACCAGGTCAGGAGCGCGATCGCAGCCATTCTAACCGGCCTTACCGTCTTGCACCCCGAGATAGCTGAAGTCCTATCTAACGCAACCAACACCCCCTTCACCACTACAGAAGCCTTCTCGGATCCCCCCCTTGAACCGCTCACCCCCAGAGAAATTGAAGTCCTCAATCACCTGGCGGCGGGGCTCAGCAACAAGGCCATTGCTAAAACCTTGGAGATTTCAGAACATACCGTCAAGTTTCATATCAGCGCTATCCTCTCCAAACTTGGCGTCTCTAGCCGCACAGAGGCGGTTGCCGTCGGCATTCGAGCTGGATTGGTGATGATTTAGCAGCTATATGGCAAGCGATACTGGGTGATTAAGCAAGCTGGCCAGAGCAATATAATGAAGTTGAACAAAGCAAATTGGGTGAGTGGATTATGCAACAGCCAAAGTACCTGACGCTTTTGTTGATTATCAGCATTACAGGCTTATTCACAACCCATCGTGCTTCATTATCAACCCATACGTCTGGGTTAAAGCCTCAGTTTGATCAGGAAAATATGATCGCTGAGCGCCTCACTTTAAACGTTAAAGATATACCCTTCATCAAGGATTATCTTTCTCTAAATCATGCCTCTAATTCTACTGAAGGTAGTCCTATCTCTGAGCAGCCCTGTAATTATCAAGTCTGGCTTGAACTTGACCGGGGATTAGACGAAACGCCACAGTGCTTCGATATTGATCAAGATGGCTATGTACACTATCTGGGCGAAAGACTTTATCCTGCCCTTGGGCCTTATGAACAGGGAATTTATACCGTCGCTTACGTCTCCCCGCTCAGTCCATCGGGGAGATACGCCATCCTCCGCGTCTCAGGCTATGAGACCCCTGCGGCTGTTGTCGATACCCAGCAAAATCAACTGGTCGATATGGCGAATCCAATTCTCTTTGTCCCTTGGGTTGCATGGACGGGTAATGAACAGTATGGTTTCATTTTCCATCCTGATGATGGGGGAGCCTTTGACAGTATTTTGCGGATTGATTTGAGCAGTGGAAATTTTGAACGCTGGCGTCCGACGGGCTTAATCGAGATCCCGTTAAATGAAGAAACGGGTCAATACTATACCCTCGATATCGAAACATTCGCGATCGCTGAAGATGACAGTCAGTTTTCGATTGATATGACTGTCTATGAAAATCGCTATACGTCTACGCCACAAGAACAGCTTAGCGTCGATGTCGATATAGAAGGCATGGAAACAATTAGGTCAACCCCAATAGCTGGGGAATAGGTTGGACAAGCAGACACAATATTAAAAAGGGTTTAGTCTAGGTCTCATTTTGGGCAAACTCTCATCATTGGAGCGCTATTAAACACTGCTTGAACCCGAAAAAAATTAAGCAGCAATAGCGGAGTGTCTTTTCCGATGATTCGCTGAGTATTGCCTTGAGTGCCATGACCAATTTGTCAGATTCTACCCAACAACAGTCGTGGTTAGGCCCTTATCAGGTGCAGCAGGAACTGGGACGCAACCGTGAGGGGGGGCGGATTACCTATCTCGCAACCCAATCCGCCCGCGAACAACAGGTCGTCTTAAAACAGTTCCGGTTTGTTCAGACCGAGACTAGTTGGGCAGGCTTTAAAAATTACGAGCGCGAGATTGCTATTTTGCAAGCAATCGATCATCCCCAAGTCCCTCGCTACTTAGACTCGTTCGAAACCGAGGATGGATTTTGCATGGTGCAGGAGTATAAAGATGCACCACCCTTAGCAGAACGCTATCACCTCAGTCCTGAGCAAGTTCAACAGGTGGCTATTTCAGTATTAGAAATTTTGGCTGATCTTCAGCAGCAGGTTCCACCAATCATTCACCGTGACCTCAAGCCCGAAAATATCCTGGTGGATCGTGACCTCCAGGCTTATCTGATTGATTTTGGGCTAGCCAAGTTAACTCATGATGCGATCGCGGTTAGCAGTATCGCCGCCGGAACGCCGGGCTTCATGCCGCCGGAAGAACTCTTCAATCGTCCGCTGAATACGGCAGCAGATTTGTACAGCCTGGGTGCCACCTTGATTAGCCTACTGACGCAGATCCCCTCGGCACAGATTACTGAGTTGATCGATGAAACCTATCGGTTCAACTTCAAATCCCATTTGCCGCCGATTAATCCTTGGTTTATCGATTGGCTGCAAAAGATGGTGGCCCCTAACCCCCGCGATCGCTTTCCGGATGCGGCTACCGCGCTGGCATCCCTGAAAACAATTGATATTAATGACTGCTCACCCCCTTCGTCTAATGCCTTCGCCAACCCGGCTGACTTCATGAATCATCAGGTTAGCCCCAAAGTTGCTTCCCTGGCAGTTGTTGGGTTGCTGACAGGGGTTTCAGTGTTTACAGGAGCGGTTTTTAGAGGCGGTTCATCTCTTCTGACAGCGCCTCCCCCTAGCTCGTTGACGCCTGAACAACAGTGGTTCGCATCAATAAAACCTCGCTGTAATGCCCTAGAAGTCATCACTGCGATCCAAAATAATCCTTACCCTGAAACACCCGTGGGTGTGGGGCTTGGTGCCAGCTGTTATACCCTTGCCGGAAAACTGCCCTTAGCCGATCAAGCCATCCAGTCTTTACCCGAGGCGTCGCGGATCCATGCCGCCAGCGTTTTGTTCGATATTGGCCATCCCGTTGCCGATCAAGGTGATGATGAGTCGGCGGGACCCATTATGGATTTGGTGCTGAAGTATTGGCCAGAAAACTATATGGCCCTTTATCATGCGGGCATGTCAGCCTATGTGTTGGCAGATAATGACAAGGCCGTTGAGCATTTAGAAAGATTCCTGGACGTTTACCAAACAAACGACGGCTGGAGACAGAAGGCTATTCTGGCGATAGAGAATATTGAACAAGGCATTCCGGCAGATGACCGCTTTAAGGTTCATCATTAATCCTTCTGGCTCGTTTGCTCATTATCCCAGCGATACTCGATACATTAATTAAGCTGGCTCAAGCTATATTTTTAGCTAACCAAATCGGGTAGCGACTCACACCGCGTGTCGAAGCTGTAACCCGTAACTTGCCGCAGACTGCTTAGCCCCTTACTCTCTGAAGTGGGTTGGCCGCGCCATTGGTTCAAATGTTATTCGCCATTGGCTTTAAGGGAGGGCACGAGTTGCACGGAAGTGGATTGACGCCAGATATTGCGATCGCGCTGATTGCCGCTGTCATTGTTGCGGCAGTGGTATCCATCTACTCCTTCTTTATCTTGTGGCTAAAGCTGGATGTCTATGCCAGTGCGTCTTACATTGCCGTTCCGGTAGCCATGCGGCTCACCGTTCCAGAAGCAAATCCCAGCCTTTATCTCTCAATGGCACTGGCCCTCACCTTTCCGTTCAATATCATTATCGGCATTTCCATTTACTTCCAGCTTATCCAACGCTTTTGGAGTTAGAAATATCTATGGCCACTTTGCCGACGGGCTTAATCCACGGCTTGAGATTTAACAACCTCCGAGGAGACTTATTTGGTGGCCTCACCGCAGCGATTGTCGCCTTACCCCTAGCCTTGGCTTTTGGGGTTGCTTCGGGTGCAGGCCCCATCGCCGGACTTTACGGCGCTATTTGTGTCGGGTTCTTTGCCGCGCTGTTCGGCGGAACCCCCTCACAAATTTCTGGCCCCACTGGCCCCATGACGGTCGTCATGGCTTCAACGTTTACTGCCCTCGCCGCCGCTAACCCAGAAACGGGCCTAGCCATGGCCTTTACCGCCGTGATGCTCGGTGGTGTCTTTCAAATCCTGCTAGGGATACTCCGTCTGGGCAAATACATTACTCTCATGCCCTACACCGTGATCTCGGGATTTATGTCTGGTGTGGGGGTGATTATTATTCTGCTGGAAGTTGGCCCCCTATTCGGCCATGAAGGCGCAGCCAGCGTTGTAGAGGCTCTGGCCATTATTCCTGAAGTGCTCAGAGAGATTAATCCTGTGGCCACAGGCTTGGGCATGTTGACCCTAGTGATTGTGTTTGCAGCTCCCCCACGCCTTAATCGGATCTTACCCGCCCCTCTGATTGCCTTGGTTGTGGGTACCGTATTGTCGGTGATGTTTTTTCCCCCCGATGCGCTCCCCCGCATTGGCGATATTCCCTCCGGCCTTCCGAGTCTGCAATTGCCCCGGTTTGAGTGGAGAACGCTCAAAAACCTGCTGAGTTACAGCGTTATGCTGGCAACCCTAGGTGCCCTCGACTCGTTGCTAACGTCGTTGGTGGCAGACAACATTACGCGCACCCAGCACAATTCCGATCGGGAGTTGATTGGCCAGGGTATCGGCAACTTAATTTCAGGCCTATTTGGCGGTTTACCAGGGGCTGGGGCCACCATGCGCACCGTGATCAACGTCCAGTCTGGGGGAGCTACGCCGATCTCAGGCATGATTCATGCCGTGGTGCTGGCTGTGATCGTTCTCAGGGCAGGGGCACTGACAGAACCGATTCCCCATGCGGTATTGGCTGGCATTCTCATCAAAGTCGGCATTGACATTATCGATTGGGGATTTTTGAAGCGAGCCCATCGATTATCTACCAAGGGGGCTGGCGTCATGTACCTGGTTCTGGGCTTGACGGTATTCGTGGATCTAATCACAGCCGTTGCGGTTGGGGTGTTCGTCGCTAATTTGCTGACGATCAAAAACCTGACCGATATTCAGATACAGAACATGAAGGCAGTCACCCATGGCGACGACGAAGATTGGCTTTCACCAGAAGAGCAAACGCTTTTGAGAGCAGCTAAAGGCCGGGTCTTGATGTTTCGCTTGAGTGGGCCAATGAGCTTTGGTGCCGCAAAATCGATCGCCCGGCAGCTTTCAATCGTAGAAAATTATGAAGTCTTGATTCTAGATTTAGGTAGCGTCCCTAGGTTGGGAGTCACTGCCTTACTGGCGATTGAAACCCTGCTCAAAGATGCGATCGCCAAGAAACGAGGGGTGTTTTTGGTAGGGGCTAGGGGTCAGGTTCATCAACGGCTGCAGCATTTAGATATCCTGCAGCAACTGCCACCAACACACCAAACCGGAGAACGATTGGCGGCACTGCAGCAAGCCCTAGATTTAGTTCAAGATCATACTCCCACTGCGGATATACGGCTTGCAGATGCACCCCGCAGAGGAGGCGATTGATAGGCCACCTTGCAGGCTATGATGCACCTACTGCAGCTCTATGCAGTTCGCGATACCTGCTCCACCCATGGTTCAAAAGCTTTGTTAGCAATCGGGATCAACTCAGGGAGAATTGAGTATGCACTGAGTCAAGCTGTTCATCACCGAACCTTAAAGGTCGATCACGATGACATCGAGTACGGGATCTCCGGCTGAATTTCGAGGCAGGGTTTCATCAAGGGCGGCGGGACGCATGTTGTTGATGCTTGCGGCGATGCCATCGAGGTCATCGCGACGCGTATTGTCGAGGTTAAGGGTGTCGCTTGGATTGGTTGCTAAGGCGTTGGGGGCTGAAGTTGTCCCCTGGGGTTGGTTAAGACTGATGGTGTTATCGGCGAGGTTTGTTTGGCTTAGTTCGTCGGCCTCGGGTGTGGCGTAAGCGTAGGGTGAGATTGCGACGGTGGCAGCGAGGGCGGTTAGGGCAAGGGTGAGGTGTTTCATAGTTTGGACTCCGGTAGGGCGGGTGAGCTATTTGTCTTGAGTCTTATGATCTAGCGGAGTGCTGAGAGGCCTATGACTGGAAAATAAGTCTGGCTTAATAGCAAGCTGAGAATTCTGAGAATGTTTTTTGTGCTTAAGTGGAGCCAAGGTGCAAGTCCAGAATTTCAGACTACACTGAGAGAACAAAATCGGTTGGGTCAGAATGCAGCAATTACCTCCTCAGGATTCTTTGACTACTCAGGTGTTAGAGCGCCTGCAACTGTTACCTGAACCCTTACAATGCCAAGTCCTAGATTTTGTCAATTTTCTCTTGTCTCGTCGTCCAAATTCACCACCATCGTCCGGCATCCAACCCGGAACCTTGATGGGACTAAAAAAGTGACGGATAAGATCTGGAGGTGTAGATCTTATCCGTCAGATCTGATGCTGAATATATCGGTAGAGACGCAGCCTTAAGCTTGGTGACAGCAGCATTGGAATCAACCTTTCAGGTTGAGTTGGTTTGCGGTGTCTCTTGTTTGAGCCACGAAAGCATCGAGAAGAGGTTTGCCAAACTGTATCAGTGAATCCACGATTTCCTTACCTGCTGTTTCTGGCGTACCTGCATTGAAGGGTGGGTCAGGCGTATATTCCATCATCAATTGCGTTATCTTCGCTACCTCTTCACCACAAAGCAAGCCCAACAGCGTTAATCCAAAATCGATCCCTGAAGTGACACCAGCCCCCGTAACGCGATCGCGGTCAATCACAACCCGCTGAGGCAAAACTTCAACTCCCAGCATTGCCAGTTGATCTCGAAACGCCCAGTGGCAGGTGGCTTTGTAGCCTTGTAATAAACTTGCTGCCGCCAAAATTATCGAACCTGTGCATACACTCGTCACGTATTGAGCGGATTTTGACTGCTGTTGTAGAAAGTCTAAAATTTCAGGGTCTTTCATGACTTCAATCTGTCCCATCCCTCCACCTGGAACACAAATCACATCCAGAGGTGGGCAATTCGCCAGGGTTACAGTTGGAGAAAAGATGAGGCCCTCGTTGCTGGTGATGGGGGTCAGAGTTTTCCAGATCAAATGCACTTGTGTATTGGTTGGAAAAGCGAGAACTTGATACGCTCCCATCACATCAAGCTGAACGACATCAGGATAAACGAGAAATCCAATTTGTAATTGAGACATTATCCTCTGTATGTTTGAAACGTCTGGTTGTGGAACGATTGTAGGGAAAGCCAGTCAACGCCGATAGTCCTCAAGTGGGTACACTTCTAGCCTATGCCTCGCTCTCTTTACCCGTTTTTCCAAGCGATCGCCACTGCACCAACTGAGCAAGCACTGCGGTTCAGGGTGATGGATAGTGTCAGCGAGTATTTCGGGGTACAGCGCTGGGGAATTTATCTTCTAGATGCAGATAACGGCTTAGCCAGCATTGACACAAGAGGGGTGTCAGATACGTTTGTTGAACAGTATCAAAAGTTTGGTAAATCTGTTGATCCAGTCTTGAAGTATGTTTTGGAATACCACACTCCGGCTCATGAAGAATTGGTTTTGCCTAAAGGAACCTGGAAACAGAGTGAGTTGTATAAACGATGTTGTTCTACCTATGATCATGAGCATATTATGACGGGGCCACTGGTTGGGCGCGGTCAGTTAGTTGGCACAATCAACTTTGCTCGTATTGGTCATGTCCCTGCATTTAATCAGTTTGATCTTTCTAGTTTAGGAGCAGTTTGTACCCACTTCTCTGCACGTCTTGCTGAACTGCGCAAACCTCCCTTGATGCCTAACCCAATTAGGAATCGTCTTACACCAAGGGAAATTCAGATTGCTAATCTTGTTGCAAAAGGGCTAACCAATGCAGAAATTGGTGCGGAGTTGTGGATTACTCAGAATTCTGTCAAACAAGCCCTAAAGCGCATGTTTCGGAAATTAGGAGTTGCTGCCCGGACGGAGATGGTAGCAAAATTGAAAGATATACTTTCAACATGAATGAAGTTAGTGAAGCAGAGCAAGATAACAAGTCGATGAAGCGGACGGATGAGGGATCTTGGCGTAGTTGCGGAGATGATCTATCCATTACGGATGCTCATATGACGGAAACCCACTCGTCGGGGATGAAAAGACATTTCCTGAAGACTATACATAAGGCTAAAGTGGCGTGGCGACTGATCGGGCCGAGCGGTAGGGGATATGCGATGATCGACCATGTGGAACAACAGGTTTCCAATCGGTTCCGTCATGTCGACTGACCGGACGGCGCTCTTCAAGTTTGGCGGCGGAGCATTCGTCATCAGCGGTGTGCTCTTCTTCACCGGATATGGCCTGGATCTCATGGCGGGGCCACCGCCGCCCACTGGTGTGGAGATCCTCGACTGGGTCGAGGCAAACAAACTTGTGCTCTCGCTTGTTAGCGAAGTCTTGTTCTTTGCGACCACGTTACTAGTTCCTGCGCTGATCGCCCTCTACCTGTGCCTCGCGAAGGAATCGCAGATCCTCGCCGCGACGGGTTGCTGGATCCTCGCCATCATTGTCCCCGTTCTCAGCGTCCTCACCATCGTTCAAGGACGGTTGGTCTATCCCGTCTACGGCCTCTACATCCGTGACCCCGCAGTTGCCGAGTTCGTCGTCGCGCTCTTCTACGGTGGCCTGCACGTGGTCGGTCTCTTGATGGCGGTCGCCACTTTCGTACTGAGCTTGGCCATGAGGCGCGGAGCGTTTGGCGCACGCGTCGCCGTGCTCGGCTTTGCCACCGCTGTGGGAGACGTGGTTTGGTCGTATCCGTATTTGATTAGCCCGGTGGTCCAATTCGGGTGTCAGCTCCTGTTAGCGGCCTGGTTAGCCGCTGTTGGCTGGAAGCTCTTTAGGATTCACAGGCAGAACGGCGAACAGCATGAGACCCACGATTAGCTAACTATCACAAGGCATAACCGGATTCTTCTGTTCCCGATAGTCCCGCAACTCAGCCACCAAACCATTCGCAGCCTCATCCCCCGTCGCAAGCAATCCCAGCGCCTCTAAAATCGTCTCCATCTCCTCTTCAGATAGATAGCTGGCACACCCACTACTTAACGGAACTGGCAAATCCAACTCGTGAGTTTGAGCCATTTGAATCAAGCGATCGGTCGTTTCCAACGGAATCACAGTAACCATAGAAATCTCCTTGGCCCCAATTTTGAATTTCAGATTGCTTACACCGATTAGATCTGGCTTAGCCAACGGCCTAGCCCCGGCTCACGATCACAGGCTTTGGCTCCACCCGCCGCTCTACCAAAAAGCGGGGTCTAAACACCGATTTGAGAATCAACCACAGTGACTGCACTTCATTGGGCGAACATCGGCTTTGCCATTGCCCCGGACGGCAAAATAGCAACTCTACCAACCGCCTTTGCTGCGGCAACGTCAATGATGAAAACTCGATAGTTAGCGTCGGCAGTCCGTCTTGAGTGCGGGTTTGCACTACCCGTCCGGGTAGCGTAACCTGCTCATCCACCAACTCCACCTCAATCGCTTGAGCATCAACAGTTTCTGGCAGGAAGTCACTCGCCTTCGTCAACGCTATCTCTACGCCCACCTCTGAAATCATGGTTGTGGTGCCCCAAAACGCCGCCCCGTCTCTATCGGGGGACGTGAGCTTCAGCTTGGCAATCCGTTTTACGTTAAACCACTCATAAGGGCTAGGTCGGGGCGCATCTAGCAAAATCAGTAGCGCTAGCCCCAGCATCAGTAGGTTGTAAGTGCTCCAAATCCAGCCAATGCCAAGCCCGCGCAGGTGATCAACCGGATTTGCCATCGTTACCAGGCATTGCCCCAAATTGATCCATAAGCTCAGCGCCGTCAGCCCAAACACAATCACTAAAGGCCAAGCTAAAGACCAATTGAAATGGTAGCGATCGCTCGCCGTCCCTTTTGGCGTCACCTTAAAGCCCTTGCTAAACGGTCGCACCATTACCTGAAAAACCGTCAACGCCAGGGGAAATGCCAGCACTAGCGAATAAACATCAGAGAGTAGGGCAGAGCGCGATCGATAGTTCAGCCATGAAAACACGCTGAGCTGTACCAGATAAAAGGGCACAAAGAAGTACACCAATTCTGATTCTGTTGCCCGCAGGGGAATGATGCCGAGAAACGCATAGGCCAACGGCATTAGCAGAAAGCCGACCCGGGCAATACTGCTAAACCAGTGAATTAACCCTTCAAAGTACGCCAATCGCTGAATCGGATTGAGACCGCGAATCGTGATCGGGTTGGATTTAATGAAAAAGGCTTGTAGGGTGCCTTGCTCCCAGCGAATCCGCTGTAAAGCATGGGATGCAATGTTTTCTGCGGCCAGTCCAGCGCTCAATTTCTCATTCAGATAGACCAATCGATTCCCCTTAGCCGCCAACTGAATGCCGGTAAAGAAGTCTTCACTGACCGCTTCAGTCACAAAGCCGCCGACTTCTTCCAAGGCAGTGCGCCGCAGGACGAAGGATGTGCCTGCACAAACAACCGCCCCAGCGCCATCTCTGACGCGCTGAATCTGTCGATAAAAGACCTCTTCTTCAGGGGTCAGCACGTCTTCTAAGCCCAGATTGCGGGCGATGGGGTCGGGGTTGTAAAAGCTCTGGGGGGTTTGCACTAGGGCCACTTTGGGGTCCTGAAAAAAGCCAATCGTGCGGGTGAGAAAATTCTTGGTCGGTACGAAGTCAGCATCGAATAGAACCAGCAATTCGCCGTGGGTTTGGGGAATCGCATGGTTGAGGTTTCCTGCTTTGGCATGGCGGTTGTCGGGGCGGGTGAGGTATTCACAACCCAGTTCTTCTGCTAAGGCTTTGATGGCTGGACGGCGAGTATCATCTAGCAAATAAACGGTTTTGGGTTCGTACTCCATTGCCTGACAGCCAATCACCGTACGCCGCAGGATGAATTCTGGCTCATCGTAGGTGGGAATCAACACATCAACCGTAGGCCGATAGGCGCCACTACTAACGGTTTGCGCCAGTTGGTCGGCGGCTTTGCGGCGATCGCGAACGCGCAGCAATAAAAATAGCTGGACAATCCCGCTAAACAGAATCAGCAATTCCAGGGAAAACAAGCCCAAACTAAAAATGCCATCCAAAGGGGTGCTGAGATTTAAGGTTGATGTGGTTCGCCAAACCAGATATCGAACGGTGAGAACTCCCAGAATGCCGACGACGATTGTGCGGGACCAGGTTTGAGGGGTGGGAGAGATCCGCATGATCACCCATACCAACACCATCAGCGAAGCGGCCCAAGCAAGAAAGTAGTGCCCGACCATCATCGGGGTCATGGCCCAACCGGGGGGATGCTGCTGCAGATAATCCAGTTGATCAAAAATAGTCGTAATCAGACCGTTGCCGGTAAACCAGGCGATCGCGATTAAAGCTGCGATCGCTAACGTGCCAATCATCAATACCGTTGCCAGTTGGGGTCGAAACAGTCCCCGTTTGAGTTGCGCAGAAGTCATAGGCGGAGATGGGGTTTACGACAGTTCGAAGATCAGCCCCAGGTAGGTGCTGGCTCTAGTTTACTTTCGCAGTACTCTTTAAATTCTGCTTGAGATATTTCTGATAACTGACTGAGAAATATCCTCCAGGCCATAGAAGCCAGCAATGGGTGTGGGTATTTTGTGCAGAGCCGATTCCATCCTCTTAGGAAAGGATGAAAATTGGCTGAGAAAGACATGAGAGGCGGGCTTATGGGATGGACTGTATTAGAAAAGCGCGCTGTCACCTATTGTCTGAATTTGCGGCTAACGGCGGCAGTCAACTTCAAATTGGCGCATAGTAGGGATTGAGATCTGTCTCTGCGATTTAATAGCAGTCGTTAGTTCTATTTAAGACATGACTGCGAACCAGATTGCTTGTGGACTCAGCATCCCAGCGATACTCGGTGCATTAAGCAAGCTGGCCAGCGTTATATTCCTATTTCAATTAGACTTGATGGCTAAATCAATTTCCGTGACATCAGTGCCCGTTGAAGATGGGTTCCATGCCCTAGCCGATCCGCTGCGGGTGCAAGTGATTGAACTCCTGCGGGACCATGAACTGTGTGTTTGTGATCTCTGCGATCGCCTTGATGTCCGCCAATCCAAGCTTTCATTCCACCTGAAAACCCTAAAAGCTGCCGACTTAATTCGCGGACGGCAGCAGGGGCGATGGATTTACTACAGCTTAAATTTGCCGCAGTTTGCGGTGCTAGAGCAGTATTTATCAGAGTTCCGCCGATTGAGCCCCATGCTGCCTGCCCGAATTTGCCCTGAGGATGAACCTTCTGAATAAGAGTTGTGTTCCATAAAACCGCACAAATCAACTTTTTTTGATTTAATGATTGTCATAGGTACCTATACCCATCGGGCTGACTATGACAGAAATTGGGACAAAAGTTGCAATCAATGGCTTTGGCAGAATTGGCCGGTTAGTCTTGCGAGCCGCTTGGCACTGGCCAGAATTAGACTTCGTCCACATCAACGAAATTAAAGGCGGTACCGCTGCAGCAGCGCACCTGCTCAAGTTTGACTCTGTCCACGGTCGCTGGGCACCTGAAGTCGAAGCGGCAGGGAGCGATCGCGTGCTGATTGACGGTTCACCCCTTGGCTTTAGCGAGTACGCCACGCCTGGGGATGTGCCCTGGGATGACCTGGGTGTGGATCTCGTGCTGGAATGTTCCGGCAAGTTTCGGACGCCAGAATTGCTGGATCCCTACTTCAAGCGGGGGGTACAAAAGGTGATTGTGGCGGCACCCGTTAAACAAGGTGCTCTGAATATTGTCTATGGCATTAACGATCATCTCTACAATCCAGCTGAACACCGCCTGTTAACTGCAGCCTCCTGCACTACTAACTGTCTAGCCCCGGTGGTCAAGGTCATCCACGAAGGGCTGGGGATTAAGCATGGGGTGATCACCACCATTCATGACAACACCAACACCCAAACCATCGTCGATGCGCCCCATAAAGATTTGCGGCGGGCACGGGCGACCAGCTTGTCTCTCATTCCTACGACGACGGGGTCGGCGACAGCCATTGGTCTGATTTATCCCGAACTCAATGGCAAGCTCAACGGTCTGGCCGTGCGGGTGCCGTTGTTGAATGCATCGTTGACGGATTGCGTGTTTGAAGTTGAGCGTTCAACGACGGTTGAAGAAGTCAATCAACTGCTGAAGACAGCGGCTGACGAGGAGTTAAACGGCATTCTGGGTTACGAAGAACGTCCCTTGGTTTCTATTGACTACAAGGATGATCCGCGTTCATCCATTATCGACGCCCTGTCCACGATGGTGGTTGACGGCACCCAGGTGAAGGTTTTGGCCTGGTATGACAACGAATGGGGCTATGCCAATCGGATGGCAGAACTGGCTAAGAAAGTTGCGATTTCACTGGCGTAATTCAATCAGGAAAAACAATGACCTCTTCTACCACCTTTGATCAAGCTGGGGTTCGCAACTATGCCCTGGTTACTGCTGCCTACTGGGGATTTACTGTCACTGATGGTGCCCTGCGAATGTTGGTGCTGCTCTATTTCCATACCTTGGGCTATACGCCGTTGGAAGTGGCGATGCTGTTTTTGTTCTACGAAATCTTTGGCATTGTCACGAACCTCTTGGGCGGTTGGATTGGAGCCCGCTTTGGGGTAAAGCTAACGCTTTATGGCGGTATTGCCCTGCAAATCGGGGCGTTGTTAATGATGACGCCGGTCAATGAAACCTGGGCGATCGCGATTGCAGTCCCCTATGTGATGCTGGCCCAGGCGATTTCAGGGATTGCCAAAGACCTAACCAAGATGAGTTCTAAAAGCGCCATTCGATTGGTGATTCCCCAAGAGGCGCAGTCATCACTTTTCAAGTGGGTGGCGATTCTCACGGGGTCCAAAAATGCCCTCAAAGGGGTGGGCTTTTTCCTCGGCAGTTTGCTGTTAGCGGTGTTTGGTTATGTCAATGCCTTGTTAATTATGGCTGCTGCATTATTCCTCATCCTGCTTTCAAGTCCTTTATTGCCATCAGGCATGGGCAAACTCAAGGCTAAGGTGAAATTTCGCCAGATCTTTTCTAAGAGTCAGGCGATCAACATTTTGTCGGCAGCGCGCTTCTTCCTGTTCGGGGCACGGGATGTGTGGTTTGTGGTCGGGTTACCCGTGTTTCTCTACGGCGGTTTGAACTGGTCGTTTGAACAGGTGGGTGGATTTCTGGCGATTTGGGTGATTGGCTACGGTATTGTTCAGTCCATGGCCCCAACCTTACTGAGACGATTTGGTTCAGGGCGACCCCCCCAGGCTGGCACCATTCGGTTTTGGACCGGGGTGTTGACGGCGATTCCAGTCGCGATCGCGATCGCGCTCCAAGCTCAATTCCCCCCCGGACAAACCATTGTGGTGGGTCTGATGATTTTTGGCGTTGTCTTTGCCTTCAATTCAGCCGTGCATTCTTACCTGGTCTTGGCCTACACCGAAGACGATCAGGTCTCATTAAATGTCGGCTTCTACTACATGGCTAATTCAGGAGGGAGGTTAGCCGGAACAGTATTGTCGGGGTTAATTTTCCAGCTTTTTGGATTGGTGGGATGTTTGTGGACGTCAGCGGTGTTTGTGCTGTTAGCCGCGTTGGTGACCTTAAAGTTGCCCAATCCCCGACTGCCTAGGGCTGAAGTAGGGGGTGTTTAACCAGAGGACCGCGATCGCCTGTTCGTAGACTGTCGAGGTGCTTAGCACCAGAACATCATCTTCACCGCCAAGCCCCCACGTTAGAATGGTTGCTCAACTAGACATTTTTTGGGCATCTTTGGGGCATTTTTGGGCTATGGCGAACCTCAAGCGAACCCGTGAGGACATTTTAGAAGCCGTTATTGATACCGTCCATCGCCAAGGCTTGACGGCAACCAAGTTGAGTGAACTTTTTCATCTGAGTGGCGCCTCTGCCGGTAGCTTCTATAACTACTTTGACTCTAAACAAGAACTCGGCCATGCCCTAATCGACTGGGAGTGGAAACTGCTACAACAGCAAGTTCTAGAACCGTCTGCGGAATTGTCTTCGACCCCCATCGCGCAAATCTTCTGGATCTTGGATGCCTTAGAAGCAAAACAACGCCGTGATCCCTTTTGTGGCGGTTGTTTGCTCGGTAATTTGGTGGTTGACCTGGTGGAGCAGGACGCCACCTTTCGTGATCATCTGATGAGAATCTTTAATCGTTGGGAAGGCGCGATCGCCCAAATTCTACGCCAGGGTAAATCCGAGCTATGCCCTGGAGCCGATCCCGACATCCTGGCTGAACAAATTATGACGGTCGTCGAGGGAGCCATGCTGATGGGTAAACTGCACCGCGACTCAAACCGCCTCAAGCGCAATTTCGACATCGCCCGGCAACTCGTCAAACAAGCCCTGAAATCACCCCTAATCCCCCCGTCCCCTGGCATTTAGAGTAAGCATTCTAATAAAAGTCATGAAACCTAGATTTCCCAAAGGGGAATCTCCTGATTAAGATAGAGTGAGTATTCTAATCAAGGGGATTGTGATGTCTGACGCTACAACAGCCACCGCTCAAGTTAATGTGCCTTTAACCCCCATTCCCGCAGAGCAGCTTAAGGAATTGGGCGAGAACAATCGGGCCAATCAAGCAGACAAGACGCTGCGCGTTAAAACGGTGTGCGATCGCAAGTTCCGCAGCCTCAACTACGCCCGTGATCTTGATCCCTTCGTGATTGACGAGCCCCCGGTTTTACTGGGCGACAACACCGCACCCAACCCGTCTGAAATTGTCCTAGGGGCGTTTGGCTCTTGCCTGGTCGTGGGCATTCAGGCAAATGCTGCGGCTCGAGGCATTGCCTTGACTAAGCTAGAAATTGCCCTAGAAGGGGACATCAATATTACCAGCACCTGGGGTACGGGCGAGTTGGCTAAACCGCAAATTGGCTTTACCGATGTGCGGGTCAAAGTTGAGATTGAAGGGGATGCGCCCCAGGATGTCCTAGAAGAAATGGTGGCCCATGCCAACGAGTGGTCCCCTGTGTCGGCAACCCTACAAAACCCAATGCCTGTCTCCGTTGAGATGGTCAAGTGAGCCGGTGAGGTAGGGATTTTAACAAACGTGAAGTTGAACGACCGTTAAAGTACCAAGAGAGGAAACTTCGTTATCCCGATTCCCTCTCCTGCCCGATTCCCCCTCCTGTTAAAGGCTTTCCGTCAAATCCAGACCCTTTGTTTTTTGTGGACACGCTCAGGACTCATCCTGGGTTGAGTGGTCATAGACATGTCCATCGCAACCGTTTAATTCTTCTAATCCTATTTTGAGTGATGCAGACTTTATCAAAAACCATTGCAGCCCCAACCCAGACAGCATCGACCGCTAATCGGGCAACTGCGGCCCTCGCGATCGCAGCCATTCGTGGCGTCGCCCAGGAAAAGCTGGCCCCTAAAGTGCAAGATATCGATCTAAAGGGAGAATACCCTGCTGACATCATGCATGCCTTGGGTGACGTTTGTGCCTTTGCCCACGCGGTTTCTCCTGATTATGCGGGGACAGGGTTGGGTTTAAAGTCTGCCCTGCAAAGTATTGAGGAAATTTCAAAGGTTTGCATGTCCACCGGGTTTATTGCCTGGTGTCAAATTGCCTGCACTTGGTATTTGCAAAATACTGAGAATCAAGCCTTGCGAGAATCACTATTGCCCGCGATCGCGACGGGGCGTCAACTGGCGGGGACAGGGTTGTCCAACCCGATGAAACACTTTGCCGACATTGAAAAAATTGCCCTCACCGCAGAACGGGTTGAGGGGGGCTATCGGGTGAATGGACTGTTGCCCTGGGTGTCTAATTTGGGGCCGGGTCATGCCTTTGGCATTGCCGCCAAGCAAGCGGATAGCGACGGTTATTTGATGGCGTTAGTTTCCGATGATTTACCGGGGATGACGTTGCGTTGCAACGCCCACTTTATTGCCCTAGAAGGGACTGGCACCTATAGTTGCGTTTTCCGAGATGTGTTTGTGCCTGATCAGATGGTGCTAGCTGCACCCTGTGATACCTATGTTGACGCCATTCGACCGGGGTTTATTCTGACCCAGGTGGGCATGGGGTTAGGGCTTACGGCTAGCTGTATTGAGCTGATGACTCGGTCGAACAAACGACTGGGCCATGTGAATCAGTTTTTGGAGGATCAAGCCGGCGACATTCAGGCTGATTTAGACATGGCCCGCGATCGCGCTTACGCCTTAGCCGATCAGCTTGATCAACGCCAGGAACCTGTTGATCGCCAACTGATGCGCGACGTCGTTCAGTCCCGCATTACCGCAGCTGAGCTTTCCCTCAGATCTTCACAGGCTGCCATGCTCCACGCCGGGGCAAGGGCTTACGTCCACGGCAGCGCCCCAGAACGCAAACTGCGAGAAGCCTATTTTGTGGCCATTGTCACCCCTGCACTGAAGCATCTCAAAAAGATGCTAGCGGCGATGTAACGCTCAGCAGTATCTGGAATCACAAAATTCTTTTAGAAGAACCGTTCTAATAGGCAAAGTTGAGCTAACTTATGATTTTTGATTAACAAGTAGATTGGCATTGGTCAAAAACGGCGTAGACTCAGCGATGTCACAATGCAGTCACAGTCAGCTTAGAAGGCGATAGAGACCTATGGTTTTGGTTTCAGGGCAAAATCCAAATCGGCAATGGCGCAATCTCTCCTGTCAGCAGGGTGAGCTGGATAGTTTATCCCTACGATGTTCGATTTGCGGTAATTTTCACCCCACCCAAGATCACTGGCAGTTTATGGCTGAAATGCCTCAAAAACCAGCCGATTTGATCGATGATTTGGTTAAAATGCGGTTCTATCAGCCCCAGGCCCTTGATGTGGCATCGGCTATCAGTCAAGCTGAGTTGCGGACAGCCTTATTTGTCAAGATGGCCTCCCAAGGCAACCCTAAGCGCGAGCGCCTGGTTCAGGAATTGATCCGACTGGCCGGGGGCCTAGATGAAGCCTTTGCTGCCGCATTTGGTCCCCAAGCTGGACGCTTCTTTACCGATGCCCAACGGGTGGGTGAGTTTACCCGACGCAAGTTTTTGCAAAACGTGGCTATTGGTGCGGCATTGGTGTCGTTGGCGAACTGCGCCCAGCGGCCTGCGTCCGAAGAACCCGCTGCAGAGACTCCACCCCCAGAAACGCCCCTAGCAGATCTAGAGAAAACTGACCTCAAGATCGCCTTTTTACCTATCACCTGCGCCACGCCGATCATCATGTCCGATCCGTTGGGCTTCTATGACAAGCATGGATTGAATGTGACGTTAATGAAGTATGCCAGTTGGTCGGTGGTGCGGGACGCCGCGATCGCTGGCGAACTTGATGCCTATCACATGCTGGCCCCCATGCCGATTGCCATGTCCTTGGGGTTGGGGTCGTCACCATTTCCGGTCAAGCTGGCCAGCATTGAAAACAACAATGGTCAGGGCATTGCCGTGGCCAAAAAGCACTTGGGCAACGTGAATGGCCCAGCGGACTTCAAGGGCTTTACGATTGGCATTCCCTACGATTATTCCAACCACAACCTACTGTTGCGCTACTACCTCGCTTCTGGCGGTCTTGACCCCGACAATGACGTCAAGCTATTGATTTTGCCGCCCCCCGATGCGATCGCCAAGATGTCTACCGGGCAAATCGACGCCTTTATTCTGCCGGACAACTTTACCCAGCGTGTGGTTCACGACGATATTGGGTTTATCCATCTCCTCACGAAGGATCTGTGGGCGGGTCATCCCTGCTGTGCCTTTGTGGCGGGCCAGCCCTGGATTGACGAAAATCCCAACACCTTCCGGGCCTTAAACAAAGCCATTATTGATGGGGCCACCTACGCTAACGATCCTGCCAATCGGAAAGAAATCGCCGCTGCGATCGCGCCCCGTGAGTACCTCAACCAACCCGTTGAAGTCCTCGAAGCCGTCATGACCGGAAACTTCGAAGATGGCCAGGGCAATTCCTTTGAAATTCCCGATCGGATTTACTTCGATCCTTACCCTTGGAAGAGTTTTGCCAGCTGGATTTCGACCCAACTGGTGCGCTGGGACTACATGCCCACCGATAAGGCCAACTACGATGACATTGGCAATCAAATCTTCCTGACCGACTTGGCCCGCGAATTGGCTGAAGAATTGGGGGCAGATGCGCCTGACGATCTATCTCGCGTCGAAGAACTCCAGTTCGGCAGTTTTGACCCCGACAGTCCCGATGACTACCTGAAGGAGCAAATCGATCAATTTGGCGTCTAGCGTGTGGCTTGAGACAACGGCGATCGCAGCTTGCAGCAGCTCCTACTTTTGAGATCAGGCCTGCCGGGTATACAATCAAAAAAATCTGTCACCAGTGCCCTCTATCCATGAGAGACCATGAAGATTCTCCATGGCACCTGGATCCCCCAAGCCACTGAAGCCTTTATTCAAACGGGTGCATTTTACCTCTGGGTTGAAACTGAGACGAAAAGCCGTCGTCGTCGTGCTGACCTCTACCATCCCTGCCACTTGTTTGAGCCGGATTTGGTTGCTGTGCTCACTAACGAGTTAGGCATCAAACCACCGGGTTACCGAAAACTAGAAGATTCCGTCACCCCGCGTCATTTTCTATTGCCGACGGTGGATGATGCCCCCTTACCGTCTCTAGAGCTCTCACGTTATCTAGAAACTGAGCCGCCTGAAACCTTTACTTGGCAGTTTTGGCAGGTTGACTGCTACGCCATGCTTGATCACGCTAGCGTCATCAGTGTGCTCAATGATTTGCACTTTTTGACCCTCTATAACTTAGCCGAGGTTCAATTAGGGGCCGATCTCCTGTTTTGGTATCACTACACCCAGGCATTTAAACAGGTGATCTTACGAGATCAGTACATTCCCGCGCTGAAGTATCGGCGCTTGAGTCTAGAAGCGCCTGCTTCAAAACGCAAAACAACGCGATCCAAAACGACATCTAAAAAAACGGCATCCAACAAGAAACAAGCGGCAACCCAAACCCAAGCCCAAACTCTGGCCCAAACTTTGGGGGGTGATTTTGAAGTTTATTCTGGGTGGGATCTGGTGGGCGATCGCTACGAGGCCGACCTCAAAACCTACGTGGACTATATGCCCCACCTCTGTGTCGCGGGGTTTGAAGCACCACCAGATGCCCACGCATTCTACGATCGCGAAACTCTCCTACGCCATTTTTCAGAATGCTGGGTTACGGATCTCGTCAGGGAGACATCTCTACCCCAAGCCTATCTCAAGAAAATTGAGGACTCCCTGATTCAAGATTGTCTGAATCAGGAACTGAAGCGTGCTTGGCAGGGAACTGCAGCGGTGCTAGAAAAGTATCAGCAGTGGCAGGGGTGGCGCGATCGCATCAGTCGCTCCGAAACTGCCGCGCCGTTTCACATTGGCTTCAAGCTAGAGGAACCGGCTAAACCCGAAGATTCCTGGCAGATCCAGTTTCAGGTCGCACCCAAACACGACCCATCGCTAAGAATTGCGCTATTGGATTTTTGGCGGCTGCGAGGTAAGGAAAAACAGGAACTGCGAAAACAGTTTGGCGATGACTTCGAGCAGCATCTGCTGATGAATCTGGGCTATGCCGCCCGCATTTATCCTAAGTTGTGGCAGGGACTAGAAACCGATGAACCCGTCGGCATCTTTGTGGATTTAGACACCGCCTTTACCTTCCTCAAAGAATCGGCCTGGGTGCTGGAAGATGCGGGCTACAAAGTCATCATTCCGGCCTGGTGGACCCCTAAAGGGCGACAAAGAGCCAAGGTTCGGCTTAAAGCCAAAGGCAAATCCCTTGGCGGCAATGACAAATCCAAAAGCTACTTCTCCCTGGAAACCTTGGTGGAGTACAAGTACGACCTCTCCATTGGCGATCAGCCCGTTAGCGAACAAGAGTGGCGACAGTTGGTTCAGGCGAAATCACCCCTGGTGAAGTTTCGCGGCCAGTGGATGGAGCTAGACCAGGAGAAAATGCAGCAAATGCTGGACTTCTGGAAGCAACAGCAGGCTGACAATCCCGAAATGAGTCTGCTCGATTTCATGCGGCTGACCGCTGGCGAAGAGGATGCGCTAGAGGTGGACTTCGATCGGGGCGAAACCCTGGCCACGATGATGACCCAGCTCAACGACAAAAACTGCCTAGAACTCACCCCCGACCCCGACCAGCTCCAGGGCAACCTGCGAGACTATCAGAAACGGGGACTGTCGTGGCTGCATTATTTAGAAAATTTAGGCCTCAACGGTTGCTTAGCCGACGACATGGGGCTGGGGAAAACGGTTCAGGTGATTGCCCGCCTGGTGCAAGAGCGAGAGATGGCTACGGCAGCGGGCATCAAGCAGGTTCCTCCAACGCTCCTGATTGCCCCCACTTCTGTGGTGGGCAATTGGTACCACGAACTGAAAAAGTTCGCGCCCCATTTGAGCGCAGCGGTGCATCATGGGGGCGATCGCCTCAAAGACACCAAAGCCTTCAAAGCCCTCTGCCGCCAGCATGACGTGCTGATCACTTCATTTACTCTGGCCCGTAAAGATGCCAAATTGCTGGCAGACATCACCTGGCACCGCATTGTGCTAGACGAAGCTCAGAACATTAAAAACCCCAAAACCGCCCAGACCAAAGCCATTCTCAAGCTGAACGCCAACCATCGACTGGCCCTCACCGGCACCCCCGTCGAAAATCGCCTGCTTGACCTGTGGTCTATCTTCAACTTTCTGAATCCGGGTTACTTGGGCACCCAGGCCCAGTTCCGCAAGCAGTTCGAGATGCCGATCCAAAAAAACAGCAATCCGACTCGCTCCACGACCTTGAAGAAACTCGTAGAACCGTTCATCCTGCGGCGGGTTAAAACCGACAAATCGATCATCAAAGACCTGCCTGATAAGGTCGAGCAAAAACTGTTTTGCAACCTGACTAAAGAACAAGCCTCTCTCTATGAAGCGGTACTCAAAGATGTCACCGAACAGCTAGAGCAAGCCGAAGGCATTCAACGCAAGGGATTGATTTTGGCGACGCTAACCAAGCTGAAGCAGATCTGCAATCACCCGCGTCAGTTTCTACAAGACGATAGCGAATTCACCGCCGAACGTTCCCACAAACTCAGCCGTTTGTTAGAGATGTTGGATGAAGTCATTCAAGCAGGCGAAAGCGCTCTGGTGTTCAGCCAGTTTCGGGAAATTGGCGATGCCTTGGAATCTCACCTGCGCCACACCTGCCACTACAACACCCACTACATCCACGGCGGCACCAACCGCAAAAAGCGCGAGCAGATGATCGCCGAATTCCAAGATCCAGAGACAGACCCCACTATCTTCGTGCTATCGCTCAAAGCAGCAGGGGTCGGTATTACCCTCACCAAAGCCAACCATGTCTTCCACTTCGATCGCTGGTGGAACCCCGCTGTAGAAGATCAAGCCACCGATCGCGCCTTTCGCATCGGCCAACAGAAAAACGTCTTTGTCCACAAGTTCGTCGCCATGGGGACGCTGGAAGAGCGGATTGATCAAATGATTGAAGATAAGAAAAAGCTAGCTGGGGCAATTGTCGGCTCCGATGAATCCTGGCTGACAGAACTGGATAACGACGCCTTTAAGCAATTGATTGCACTCAACAAAAGCGCCATTTTGGAGTAGTTCTATGGCTCAGCAATTTAGCCGCACCTGGTGGGGACAAAAATTTATCGAAGCCATCGAACGGCTAACCGATTCAGGTCGTTTAAGTCGGGGCAGAACGTATGCTCGTGGTAACAAAGTCAAACACTTTGACATTGACGGTAGCCTGGTCATTGCCCAAGTGAGGGGCTCAGTTAATCCCTACTTTGGGGTGTACACAGAACCCTTGTACAACACCTCGATTGATTTTGAGCCAATTAGTAAGGCGAAGTGGGCAGCCGCGATCGCGCTGATGGCCTCTAAAGCGGGCTTAATTTCTCGACTGCTGCTCAACGAAATTCCTGACAACATCGAAGACAGTTTCAAAACCTTGGGTTTGCATCTGCTACCAAATAGCAGGGAAGATTTTCACACCCGATGTTCTTGCCCAGACTACAGCAATCCTTGCAAACACATCGCTGGCGTATACTACCTAATCGCTGCTGAACTCGATCGCGATCCGTTTTTACTGTTTGAACTGCGGGGGCTCTCTCGGGAAGCCCTCAAGGCAGAATTAGAAAAGAGCCCTCTAGGTCAAGCCCTGTCAGCAGAACTCTCAGCCCAAAAACAACCCCCTATCCCTGTAGAGCGCTACTACACTCAGCCCCAAACCCAGCCAGTTTCCGAACTCAGCCTCAAGGATTTTTGGCAGGGCGAAAAGCGCTTACCCCAAACCATCGAAGTTGCTGCGCCGTCTGTAGTCCCAGCCATTCTGGTTAAAAAACAAGGCGACTTCCCGGCATTTTGGCACCGCGATAACTCATTTGTTGAAGCCATGGAACAGCTATACGAATATGTCAAACTCAAGAATAAAAATAAGCTATAACCCTTAGCCCCACGTCCCTACTCAAGTCTCTGGATTGGATGGGTTGGGTTTATGCGCGATAAAGGCGGCATGGGCCTTTGGCAGTTCATAGTCACCATAGCTACGCATAACTTGAACTTGGAACCCCACCTGCCGCAGATCCTCTGCGATATCTTGTGCCGCGTATAGCTGCAAGTGGTGTACTTCATCAGTCCGCCGATAGTGCGCTCCAACTTGACGGAAGGTGATGATTTGACGCACTAGGGTTGACTGCTCGGGATCTTCTAACTTCTCAACCAATATGATCCAACCTTGTCCCTCAGTAAAGTGCCGAATCGGCTCGCCTCCCGGAACTTGACCGGGCTCTGCCAAATCAAAAATGAGCATACCGCCTGGTAATAAGGCAGCGTAAACTCGCTCAAACAGTTGAGCCAGGGTTTCAAGATTGCTATCAGGATCAAATTGATAGTTAAAACACTCCCCCACTGAAATCACGGCATTGCAGGGTGGGATATTAGTCTTGAACAGCGATTCAACTCGAAACTCAGCATTCGGCACTCTGGTTCGAGCAATGGCAATCAGCGGCTCAGATATATCGACGCCAAGCACTTGATACCCTGCATTCGTCAACGCCAATGCAGATAACCCGTTACCGCAGCCTAAATCCACGACTAGACCTGACCGGATATTATTTTGAGCCAGAACATTCTGTATGCCAGGAGCAGATTTGAGTGCATAATCGCTGAACCCAACATCATGAATATAGGCTAGGTCTTCCTTGTATCCTGCTTCCATGGTTTTGCCTGCGTCATGGGTCACCTCGCCTAACCATCGACGGCATATTGCAGTGTCCGGTAGACTGCTTACTTGAGCTGCCTTACCTAAGATTCGGTTGAATTTAATTGATTTTAGCAGGCGGCATTGCTGAACGAATGGCTATGGGTACTCTGGGAAAGAAGCGCTGAGGATCGCCTGTGGAGTGGTTGGTTCCAGCTGCGTTGGTGTTTCTACTGGGTTCCGCCATCGGCAGCTTTTTAAATGTGGTAATTTACCGAATTCCGGCGGGGCTTTCACTGCTGCATCCGCCGTCCCGTTGTCCCCATTGCTTGAAACGGCTCAAAGCCTATGACAACGTGCCTGTATTTGGCTGGTTGTGGTTGCGGGGTCGCTGCCGCTTTTGCCGTCAACCCATTGCCCTGCGCTATCCCCTCGTGGAGTTTGTGACGGGATTGTTATTTTTGGGCGTTTATTTTCAGTTTGGGGTTTCACTTTACACCCTGGGCTATTGGGCGCTGCTGAGCTGGCTGCTGTCTCTAGCGCTGATTGATGTCGATACCTTTACCTTGCCCAACGCCCTAACCCAATCGGGACTGATCTTGGGGTTGGGATTTCAGTGTGCCTTGGCGATGGCTGATGCCACAGTGTCAACGGCTTGGGTGAATGGCCTCATGAGTGGAGTGGTGGGGGCCGTGTTGGGGCTTTGGATTTTTGATGGTGTGGGTGCCTTGGGTTCACTCATGCTGGGCCAGACGGCCATGGGGGGGGGTGATGGCAAGTTAGCGGCGATGCTAGGGGCCTGGTTGGGATGGCAAGGGATGCTAGTCACCGGATTTTTGGCCTGTACGCTGGGTGCATTTGTGGGCGGCGGCGCGATCGCGTTAGGATTCCTCGGTCGTCGTCAACCCATGCCCTTTGGCCCATTTTTAGCCCTCGCAGGTGGATTGACGCTATTTTGGGGCGATCGCTTGGTAAATGCATACTTATCTGTGTTTTTTCCTTTGGGGGGTTGGTAGACAGGGCCAACCTGATCCAGATCCCCAGTTCTTTTGAGCCCAAAACTCAAGATTTCAAATCGGATGGGGTTTAAAAATGGCACAATAGGGGTTTGCTGTCCGTTTAAAGCCCATGCCCCAATCCCCTCGCCGATACCACATCACCACCTTCGGCTGCCAAATGAACAAAGCCGACTCCGAGCGTATGGCAGGTGTTTTGGACACCATGGGGATGGAAGCAGTAGACGACCCCTATGATGCGGATGTCGTGCTCTACAACACCTGTACTATCCGCGACAACGCAGAGCGAAAGGTGTACTCCTACCTCGGGCGACAGGCTAAACGCAAGCATGAGAAGCCAGATTTGACCCTTGTGGTCGCAGGGTGCGTGGCCCAACAAGAAGGGGAAGCCTTGCTCAGACGGGTGCCTGAACTAGATTTAGTCATGGGGCCACAGCATGCTAATCGCCTAGAAGATTTATTGACCCAGGTGTTCGACGGCAATCAGGTGGTGGCCACCGAGCCCGTTCACATCATGGAAGACATTACCAAGCCGCGACGGGATAGCGCGGTCACCGCTTGGGTCAACGTAATTTATGGCTGCAACGAACGCTGCACCTACTGCGTCGTGCCCAATGTGCGGGGGGTTGAACAGTCTCGCACCCCTGAAGCGATTCGTGCCGAAATGGAGGCACTGGGGCAGCAAGGCTACACAGAAGTGACCCTCCTGGGGCAAAACATAGATGCCTACGGCCGCGATTTGGCAGGCAGCACCCCAGAAGGTCGTCACCGCCATACCTTGACCGATTTGCTTTATTTTGTTCACGATGTCCCGGGCATTGAGCGCATCCGCTTTGCCACCAGCCATCCCCGCTATTTCACAGAACGGTTAATTCTGGCCTGCGCCGAATTGCCCAAGCTTTGCGAACACTTTCACATTCCCTTCCAGTCGGGTGACAATGACCTGCTCAAAGCGATGGGGCGAGGCTATACCCATGAAAAATATCGCCGCATTATCCACACCATTCGCAAGTACATGCCCGATGCTGCGATCAGTGCTGACGCCATTGTGGGTTTTCCGGGGGAGACCGAAGCCCAGTTTCAAAATACGCTGACACTGGTTGAAGACATTGGTTTTGATCTGCTGAATACGGCCGCCTATTCTCCCCGACCCGGCACTCCGGCCGCCCTTTGGGACAATCAGCTAGACGAGGAAACTAAAAGCGATCGCTTACAGCGCCTCAACCATCTCGTCGGCCTCGTGGCCGCTCAACGCTCCCAGCGCTATGCTGGCCGAACAGAAAAGGTACTCGTAGAAGATCAAAATCCCAAGTATCCCCACCAAGTAATGGGACGGACAGACGGCAATCGCCTCACTTTCTTTGAAGGAGACATTGCAACCCTCAGAGGCAAAATTGTGCCCGTCAAAATCACCGAAGTCCGCGCTTTTAGCCTAACGGGAGAATTACTCTCTGCGGTTGCAACCGCCTAGGCTTTTCGTGAGGCATAGGGGATTAGACAATATCAGGATGACTCAGGAAAGATAGAATTCTGAACCATTCGGCTGCTTTGATGTAGAGAATGGTTGGGTGATTGATTTTTATGGATGCGGGCCTCAATACCCTGTCTAGCAAAGCCAACCAGCGCATAATAGCGCCATCTCATGGTTCGTCCTAATTGTAATTTTGAGGTCGCAGGCAAGGGTTGCAAGTCGTACTCATAACGAGTATGATTTAGAGGTGATGATTCAGGATTGCAATTGCGCTATGCTGCAAACTTGAACCGCTAAATCGCCCATGACCAATTACACCCGTTGGGGGTACGACAGTTCGGCTCCCATGTGTTTATAGCCTTTCAGGAGGAAAAATTATGGTCGCTGCTCCATCTCGTGCTACCGAAGCCGCTAAGAAATTCTATCCGACGCGCATTGATTTACCCGTAGAAGCGCGATCGCAGATTATTGAGCTTCTCAACCAAAGCTTAGCTGCCACCCTCGATCTCAAAACCCAAACCAAGCAAGCCCACTGGAACGTCAAAGGCATGGACTTTTTCCAGCTCCATGAACTGTTTGACGAGATGGCTGGTGAGCTTGAGGAGTATGTAGATATGGTGGCTGAGCGAGTTACCGCCTTGGGAGGTACGGCAGTGGGAACGGCTCGGGTCGTCGCCGACAATTCCATTTTGCCGGAGTATCCCTTTGAAGCCGTCACCGGGGCTGAGCATGTCACTGCCCTGGCCGAACGGTTTGCCACCTACGCCAAGCATGTGCGTGAAGCGATTGACAAAACTGATGGGCTTGGCGATGCCGACACCGCCGATCTTTACACAGAAGTCTCTCGCACGGTTGACAAGCGTTTGTGGTTCCTAGAGGCTCATTTGGTTGGGTAGACGCCGATCGATCCATCGCTTAAGCATCCGGAATGTGAAATCGTAGAATGTGGAGATGTGATGTGTCGCACCTCCACATTTCGCGTTCTTTGGAAGCGTGCTGATAGAATCCTAGCAATGGCCCTCCGGGGGCCATCTTTGACCACTGCACACTTTACCCGCTGCCCATGTCGTCTGTAAATCTCCCAGATTGGCCAGACTGGATTGCTGTTGATTGTCAGTACAGTGCTTTGACGCTAAAACTCCCTAAGGGTTGGCAGCGAGACGGGACGCGATCGCAGGCAAATGGCAGTACAGACATTTTTTTTGGCCCGACGGCCCAGCTGGCCGACAACGCCTCGGGATCTGCTTCAGAACCGCAGTTATTGGTGAAAACTATTCCCACCCCTGAGGGCGTGACAAATTTCCAGACGATCGCGGTAGCCTTAAAACAGCAACAGCTGGAGGCAGGTGGTGGCGAAGCCGTTCAGTCGTTAGCAGAAGAAACCATCACCATTGATAACCACCCAGCTAGACTCGATGTTTTTACCTATCAAGATGCCGCTTTGCAAACGACCGTGATGCAATGCCAAGCCTGTATTCAGCAGGCTGAGTCGGTGTGTGTTTTGATGGGCATGGCTCGGGGGCCTGAGCAGATGGACTATTTACAGTTGTTCCAGCATGCAGTGGCGGCGGTTCAAGTCAAAGATGATTGAACGGAGAGGGGGCACGATACGCCTACTCTGAATAGCCACAATTTCCGCAAAAGCGCCACCCACACTGTATCTACTTGGTGATCTCGGCTTTTCTATGGGTTAACTAGCTGTATGTAGCCCTATGCAATTTAGAAAATGCATGGTTAAAAAAGCCCAATCCCCATTGGGTAGCCAATGTCCACCCAAGACAATGCCCTAATTTGTAGACATTCACGCTGTATCCGCAGTTCTCCCTTGTCTCTACTCCTCCCCATCTCCCTATGTCTGCTTTGCGTTTCTTTCCCATTGCCAGCGTTTTTCTCCCCGCAGTGCTGAGTCTACCTCCAGCCCTGGCCCAAGCTTGCCCCCATGCGATTATCCGGATTGAATCCAGCCAAAGCGTTGATCAAGGGGCAATTTGCGACGCAGCCCAGCCTTGGGCTGCTGAGGGGTATGACGTGTTTGTCTTTTTAACAGATGTCCAACCCGCTAGCGAAGACGCTTGGTATAGCCTGTTAGATGGTGTTGAGGCTGAAGCTGGGCTGCGCGATTTGACCGAGGAGGATGGATTTAACACCAATGCGATCGCCTTGGAAGCCACAACTGCCCCGGTACCCTTTGGGGTGTCATTGACCTATGGGGAAGACTTTTACGGCACCCCTTTAGACACGAATGATCAGGTTTTGAACGAGGTTCGCAACGCCCTTGAAGCTCAGCTAGAGCAAAACAATCCAACCCAGGCATTTGTAGAGGGTCTCAATTTGGCGCAGCAGGCGACCTTTGCTGGAACTGCCCCTAATGCTGCACCGACCCCTTTGCTTGAGCCAACTCTTGCGCCAGACGTAATTGCTGATGATCAGGGGAGTAATGGCTGGCGATCGCTGGTGGGTGGCGGCCTGATTTTGGGCGGTGGGACCGCTGGAGCGCTGAGCTATCGACGTAAGCGTCTGCGCAAAAAACTGGCGGATCTCCAGGGTAAAGCGGCAAACCTGATGATGATTTGCGAAGATCATCTCGCCGGGAATCAAACCGAGTTGATGATTCCTTACCAGCGGTTTGTCACCGTGGGTGGCGAGGTTTACCCAGATATGACTCGGCAGGTCAAAGCTTGGTTGCAAACCTGTCGCCAAGCTTTAGATGAAACCTTTGCCCTACATCAGCAGCTTAATGACGATGACAGTCTATCCCTGACGAAGCAACTGGAAGCCTGGGAAGGGTTGTATATGATATTAGTGGGGAGCCGCGATCGCATTTTGAATCAAAGCGAAGCGCAACTGCAAAACCTGCTCAATCCAACGCTGACGGTCGCAGAGACTCAACTTGCCAGCCCTGGTCTGAGTCAAAAACTGACCCAGGTTCAGCAAAAGCTACAAGGTACGCCGATTAAAGCCACCTTTACCCTGACCAAACCCAGCGATCAGGATTTAGAAGGCATTCTTGGCTACCTGGAACAGATCGAACAGCTGATTAACCGTCTGCGCAAAGCCCCCGAGCAGGCTGAAGAAAAACTGGCGCAGCTCAATCAGCAAAGACAGCAAATTGTGGCGACCCTCCCGGCCAGTTTGAACTTGTCTACGACCCAAGTGCTAGACAGCGCCGATCAACAGTTGGTCGAAGCCAAAACTGCCGCTGAAGCAGAGCGATATCTCGACACCCTGGCAATTGGCACACAGCTGACGGCGTCTTTCAAAACGCTAAGCCGATTGGCCCCTGTGTTTGACACTCACGACCAACAGCAAGCGCAAATTCAGGCTTGGGTGGCCCTGGGTTATCGTCCCCCGCAACTCCCCCTGACCCAAAGGGTAGTGAATAAAACCCTAGAATCCCTTAAGGAGCGGCTGACCACCGGGAACTATGATGCCGCGGAGAAGACACTGAATCAATTTGAAACCGACAGTGAAAATGCTTTCCAAACGGCTCAGCAGTGGCAGCAGCAGCACCAAGACAACATTGCTCGCCTAGGGGAGCTGCAATCCAGTTACGACGATTCAGTCAGCTACCTGAATCAAACAGTTGCCCCAGCTTGGCAGACGCTACAAACCTACCCCGAAGGCAACTGGCAGGATATTGTCACCGCCATGCCCCAAGCCACTGAGTTGCTCAACACCGTAGCCCGTCAAGATTTACCCCAACTGGCTGAATTCAACAGTCTGGAGCATCAAGACTTTACTGCCTTTAAGCGTGAAACCGAAGCCACTGGACAACGGTTACACCAAATTCAGCAGCACTTCACCACGGTGACCAATCGCCTGCGGGCGATTCAAACGGCAGAGCAAAGACTGTCTCACGATTTTGTAGATACTACAGTCGCGATCGCCCATGTAGAAAATGCCTGCACTAAAAAGCTTTTGGGGCTGATTGCGGTTAGTAAACCCGATGGCCGTCTCGAAGTCGCTCAACAACAACTAGCTCAGGCTCAAACCTACCTCGGTCAGCGAGAAATCTGGGCGGCTCTCGAGACCCAAGATGAAGCCCGGCGATTGCTGCTGGTGGTTTATGGCGACGAACTCAATGCCCGTGGCGTGCAAGTTGCCAGCCTAGTCAATCAGCATAAGGCTAGGGGGGCAGGCCGCGCTAGTTTGAATCAAGCCATCAACCAAATCAAAAGCGAAGCCGAAATTCGCAGCACCAGCCGACAAGCGTTGTGGCAGATGTACCACAACGCCAGCCAAGCTGAACAACTCTTAGCTGAGGCCAAACGCGCTGCCAACCAAGCCATCCGTCGATATAACTCGTCGTCGTCGCACTCAAGCTATAGTTACCGCAGCAGCAACACAGGATTCAGTCGCTCCACGAGTAGCAGGACGCGCTCGTCGAGTTCGTCGAGCTTTCGCTCATCAAGTTCTCGCTCGTCATCCCGGCGCTCGTCATCGAGTTCTCGCTCGTCATCCCGGCGCTCGTCATCCAGTTCCCGTGGGTCATCCCGCCGCCGATAAGATTGCAACCGGGTCAGAGGGTTTCCCATTGGGTTCAATAAGATGAGAGAATATTAAACTAATGTTTACGTAACTTTACTTCCTATGGCTGAAATTCAATTTATTCAGGGCGTTGCGGAAGAAACTGTCCCTGACATCCGGCTTACCCGTGCCCGCGACGGCAGCGACGGCACAGCCACCTTCTACTTTGAAAATCCTAAAGCCTTAGAAGGCAATGATGGCGAAATTACCGGTTTGTACTTGGTAGATGAAGAAGGACGACTGACCAGTCGCAAGGTCAACGCCAAGTTTATTAACGGTGAACCAGCTGGCCTGGAAGCTGTTTATTTAATGAAAAGTGTGGAAGAGTGGGATCGGTTTATGCGCTTTATGGAACGATATGCCGAGAAAAACGATCTTGGCTTTTCTAAGAGTTAGGTTTTACATGGCTTCTTCTTGTGAATGCCTCAATGTCTTAGGTCTGTATACTAAACCTCGTTCACATCGAAAACCATGGGTTTTCCTAAAGCTAAAACCCATGGTTTTAAGCTGCATGTGGTTTATTCGTCACGGTGAACCGACAGCGGATCGCTGAACCCGATCCTGTCAATAACGGCGAACCCTTGCTGGATAAACGCCGAAGCATTTCCTTTAAGCCATCATCGTTGCAATCAAAACCAATAAAAAAGAGGTACTTTGCAGCACCTCTAATGCACAGACCCAATTCCAAGTTCTAGATTCTTAACCCAATGGTCTATTGACCATCGACTGAGGCAAGCTGATTGGACTTACTTAAAGCCAACAGCCGCTTGCCACACAAAGGCTAAAAGCAGGAAGAATAAGGGAATCAGAGGTAGAACATCGACCAATGGGTCGAACAACGAATAAGCCTCAGGCAACTTTGCTAGTAGCATGGCTGCTTCCATGGAAAACTCCGTCTCTCAAACACAATTTTAAGAATTGCCAAATATCGTAACATGTTCTGCGGATCATCCCGTGACAGAATTTGCAGTACTTTGGGAATATAAGACATGAGCAGTGTGTCCAATGGGGCGGCAAATGAAACCGATCAATAACCATGGACACAGCAGAGATTTGAGGCGATCGCTGGGGCAAGTTCTAACTGTGGCCGGACTTGGTTTTACAGGGAGCATGCTAACTCTCATGCCTGCGATGGCCAACTCTCCGCAAATCGCCCAGGCAACCTTTGAAACACTGGAAGATTTTGGCTATTGGGCCAATCTTTGCCGTCTTTCCGTCAGCGCAGCCGACTACGAAAATGCCTTAATGGCTTGTGAACAAGCGATCGCCTTGCGGCCCAATGATTCTGGGATGTGGGCTGAGCGCAGTGGCATTTTGTTACAGACTGAGGCTTATCCCGACGCGATCGCCTCTGCCAATAAAGCCCTCGAACTCGATGACGCTAACTCCCTCGCCCTGACCTACCGCTGCATGGCTTTCTCTGCCCTGGGTCAAAATGAACAGGCGCTTGATGCCTGTAATCAGGCGCTCCGGGTTGATGGTAACTGGGGTAGCCAATCGCCAGCACTGGCCTGGTTGCAGCGGGGCGTCATTCTTTTGGCCGATGTAGAGTATGAGCAAGCGATTGTGGCCTTCGATCGGACCCTGCTATTAGAGCCAGAAGACTCCCGTACCCTGGTGTATCGTTGCCAAACCCTGCTAGCGGTGGGGGATTACCCAGGGGCTGTCAACAGTTGCCAAAATGCCCTTGATGGTAATGGCAACTGGGGTATAGAGGGCCCTGCGATCGCCCTGGCAACCCAAGGCCAAGCGTTGGTAGAACTGAGGGATTACACTGCTGCCAGTGCAGCCTTTGACGAATCCCTGCGGCTCGACCCCAGCCAAGCCGATACCTGGATTGCCCAGGGCAACCTGCTGGCCCAATTAGGCCAAGGCGAGCGATCGAGCCAACAAGAACGCTCCCGCGAGGCCTTGATTGCCTATACCCGTGCCGTAGAACTGCGCCCTACCGATGCCCAAGCACTGCTGGGGCAATGCACCATGTTCAATCGTGTCGGTGAGTATGACATGGCAGCAGCGGCTTGTTTAGCTGCCATTCAAGGGGATGGCAACTGGGGACGCGATCGCGAATTTGTTGATGCCCTCAACCAGCAAAGTATCGCTCTCACAGGACAGGGCAGCTACGAAGAAGCCTTGGCTGCGATTAACCGCGTCGTCGGCTTGCGTCCCGAAGATGCCCAAAGCTGGAACCACCAAGGCGTGATTCTGTGGTATTTGATGCGCTACGAGGCGGCGTTAAACGCCAATCAAAGGGCCCTCGATCTCAATCCAAATCTCGCCCTAGCCTGGTTCAATCGCGGCATTATCTTCCGCACGTTGCAACAACACGAGCAAGCACTTGCGATGTACGACCAGGCGATTGACCTCGATCCGTTTTCGGCACCCGTGTGGGCCAATCGCAGCGTGGCCCTCTGGCATTTACAGCGCTATCAAGCGGCGTTAGAGTCGGCTGATCGGGCCATAACCATTGATCCAATGTCAGTGCAAGCCTTGTACAACAAAGGCGCGGCGCTGTCTTCCCTCGAACGCCATGCAGAAGCTCTGGCTGCCTTTGAACAAGCCCTGCGGGTTGATCCCCGCAATGCCGACGCACTTACGGGACGGGGTATTGCCCTGGTTCGGTTGGGGCGTTTAGAAGAAGGGGGCGCAACTTTACAAGCAGCGTTGAGCATCGATCCAGCGCAACCCCTGGCCCAAGCCGCGCTGGTGTCCTTGCAACAGCTCATTCAAGAACAACAGCAGCAGCAGCAAATGATGATGCCTTGAAAGATTCGACCTATGGCTAGGTGCTATCGACACCTGGGTTCAGGACAATAAGCCTGCAGTGAGCAAGCCAACTCCTGTTTTTCTAAGTTTTTCTAAAAAGATGGCGCGATCGCGCCTTTATGTCTGGAAATAAGCGCGATCGCGTAAGATTGGATCTACTCAATTTTATCGTCTTAAATACCTGGGATTTCAGATAGTTCACACTTTAGCTCTTCAACTGAGAAACGCATTGTTTCTTGCCATTCTTCGATAGTAAAATCATAACCGTACTGCTGAGCCAGCAATACGAAATCATTAGGATTCGGCATTGCATTGAGCGCTTCTTTCAGGGAGGGATTGGCCTGAGCTTCCCGGTATAGGCGAACAATCTGTTCCTTAGCCATTGCTACGATTCTCCGATAAGATTCACTATAAGCCTACTGGCTGAACTCAAAGATGTGCTAAATGTTAAACATTTTATAAGCGCTTGTCACGTTGTTTAATGTATTTGCTGAAAATGGGCTTGAGAAAATATAAACTGGCTGCTGCTTGAGTCATTCAAGGCTTTTAAGGGAGCGTCTTCCCAACCCAGATTGAATGACGATAATCATCGGTAAAACATTATTTAAACTGAGCAAATGCCGACAAAAAGCAGCGATAATTTTTCTATCAACCAGGGGCGTCCTGGGTGACTTGACTCAATTGGGGTAAATCGGTGGTTTTCCAACAGATTTCTCAAGCCATACTCAGACGTTATCTTTTGCGTTACCCAGAGCCAGTCCGGGTGGTGCGCTATAACGACTTGACCCAACAAGCCTGGTTGTTACCGTCGCTGAAGGCGATCGCGCCTGAAGTTTTACCGAATTCAACTGACGCTGAGATTTCAAAGGCAGGGGATGCAAGTCGCTTGGTTGCAGATGCTGGGCTACAACCATCCAGACGGTACTACCACCAATACGCCTGTGAGATTGCGGATCCGCTCAACTGTGGCTTGGTCTTTGCTGCAGGACAGCAGAATCCGCAATGTACAGCCTGTAGCATCTGTGGATTCCCAGCCTTTTTGCCTGAGGGGAAGACAATCATAGGGCGCTTGGGCACGTATCGGATTCAAAGCAGTTTAGGACGACGGGGACTAGGAAGACTTTACACTGCACGACAAAGCAAGTCAGAGCAGCAGGTGACCATCAAGCAATATCTGTTGCCGGGTCAGTACTTTAGCGCCGAAGAACAACGCGAGCGGCAGGCGGCCTTTGTCAGTTTGGCAGGATTGAATCTAGCTGATGGTCGGCAGCAAGCACTACGGGTGATTCGCCCCATCGAAGCGATCGCAGATCAAAAGACTGGCCAATGTTATTTGGTCACACCGATTGAAGATGCCCAACCCACGCTGAATCAACAGTTAAAGCAGGGGCCGTGGACAGCGATTGAAGTGCGTCAATTTCTAGATCAAACCCTGCAGACCCTAGTAGGGCTGCATGAACAACGATTTTCCTTACCTTTGGGACAGCTGCAAGCGGGCATTACCCACGGCAACGTGCAGCTTGAAAGCTGTTTGATGGTGGTTAAGGGAGCCCATCGATTCATCTACTTAACAGATGTCACGCTGTGGGAACAGTTGTTTGACCCGACGCGTACCGATCCACCGCCCCCACAACCCCAAGCTGATTTGGAAGCGTTGGGCTATACGGCGTTTTATCTGTTGCAGGGGGCCGTAGTGGATGGGGACGGCAATGTGCTCTCCCCCAACCTGGATTTACATTGGTTGCCGGTACATCCGCCGCTGAAGCAATTTATTTTGCAACTGGTTAACAGCGATCGCGACTTACCCAGCGCGACAGCAGCCCGCAATGCCCTCTTGAAAATTCCCCCAGAACCCACGCGCAGCCAGTATGCGGCGGCAGCAGAGATAGAACCCCAAAAGTCTCGGCGGTGGCTGGGATGGGTAGGGGTTTTGGTGGCAGCGTTGTTGCTGGCGACTGTCGGGACATTAATCTGGCTACTGGTGCGATCGCGGTTGGCAACCGTTGCCGCTGAAACCCCACCAGTGTGCTGCTTAGATGCAGTTGGAGCGGCCCCAGAAGGGACATTTTTGTACACCAGTGTAGTGGGAGATGGCTGGGCCAGATTTTGGATCGCTAATCGCCCCGTTCAAGCTATGGCGTCAGCCAATCAGTCTGAGAACAGTGGGCCTGAGCTTGAGGACCCCGCCAGTACACCAACGGACTCTACCCAAGCAGAGCGGGTTCAGGCATCGACTGGGCAACTCCCGACTTTGGTTACCCAATTACGGCAGGGGCAACCCACCTTTCAGTTGGTCTATCAACCCAGCCAATCTTTTGAAATGGCGATCGCAGCAGTGCAGCAAGGCCAAGCCGCTTTTGCCGTACTGCCCCTGACCGAATCCATCCCGGAAGACCTACAGGCAGATGTGGTGGCCTACGATGGCCTGGTAGCGTTTGTGGCGTTTAATGCCCCCACGCGATCGCGCGGCTTACCCAATGCCCTTAGGGGGCAAATCACCCAAGATCAGCTGGTGCAACTCTACACCGGAGAACTCACCGATTGGCAAAAAACGGCCCAGGTTACTTTGCCCCTGCAACTGTATTTACCAGAGGATCCCAGCGCTATTACCTTATTTGGCCAGCGGATCTTGCAAACCCCGGCTCAAATTGCAGCCTATGAAGCTTACATTCCCCAAACAGCAGGCGTTTTACCGCCCCTAGACATGCTGCGGACAATTATCAAAGACTTTGAAGTACGCACCGTCGGCAGTATCGGCTTTGCTCCCCTCAGCACGATTGCCAGCCAATGCTCGATTTATCCCCTGGCCATTCAAATCGATCGGGAGACGTCTATCCAACCGATGCGCCTCCGGACTGGAGAACCGATCAGCCCAGACACTAACCTCTGTGCTCGCAAAGGCAGCTACGGGCCTGATAGCGAAGCCTTCCGGCAGGAGATCTACCCCTTGGCCTACCCCATTGCCGTGGTGTACGCCCGTGATAATCGCCGTCCCAAGGTGGGGGCTAAATTCACGGAGTTACTGCGAACGGTGGAAGGGCAGGAATTTTTACAACAAGCGGGCTTTGTCCCTTGGAAAGCAATACCTGAGCTACCTGCCGATGCCGATGCTCAGAACGAGAGCCGTTGAATCAGATCTATCAGGCTGATCTATTACGCCGCAGAGACACCATGCAAAGTATCCAAGGGGTGATCTGTATCAGCCCTATTGACCACTCCCATCACACCTCAACACCAAAATTGTCACTGCCCAGCAGATACCTCAATCACCCACCGAATCGGGTATTCACGAGATTATTGATCTTGTCAGCACAAACACCCCATCCAGGAGCCCCCACCATGAACTTTATTTATCGCGGCGTTGCTTTTAACGCGGGCGTTACCGGAACCCCCGCCCAGGAAACCGAACAAACCGGAACTTTCCTAGGGAAGCGCTACCAAATGAAACAAGCTCAAGTTGCTCACCGCCGGTCTGCGACTGAACTGAAGTATCGCGGCGTTAGCTACACCCGTTAGGCCTCAGACATCAAAAGCTTCAAGCATTTCTCTCTCTAGTTTCCCAGTGAATCCCCCCACCTTTCCGGTGGGGGCTTTTTTCATGGATACCTTGTTGAGACTTGTTTTGAGGTTTGTTTATTAGTATCGACAATTTCACAGATACTTCACAATCAATCTTGATTTCAGTTCGTTTGTAAAGGCATATCTAGTATTAGCAATCACCCCTATCAGGGAATCACTTTTCAATGTATAAATGGTCTTGATCCCCTTCGTTTGAGGTAATCCATGTTTTTTGCATTTTCACTTGGAGCCATCGTTGGGTGCATTCTCCTAGGAAGTTTGCTTCGTATCGCTACTACGTGGCATTAGCTTTGATTAAAGACGCATCTGATTGGGAATATTGGTCAGGGGTGCAGGACTCTACTCGCCTACAAAGAAAGCCATAAATCTATATATAGCCAAGGTTCAAAGAATCAGGGCTTATCCGTCTTCATCGTTTTAGGCCAGCCAGATGTCTTTATTAATAATGCTTTTATTGGGGCTTTTAGTACCGATTTTCTTGTACGTATTGGCAAGTATTTTTCTATGGCCGCTGCTATTTAATTCCGACGATTAATTCAATCATAACTATAGATAAGCTAGTCGTAAAAAAACTGTGGCGTTTGCAAAATTTTCTGCCTCACAGCTTCAGTCTGGGCGGCTTTAGAGCAACGCTGTTGACTAGATAGCACGCAAGCCTTGGGAACGGCGTTATTTTTCTTCTCTGACCATAGTCTTACTTGATACGGGCTTGATATGGGGTTCCCTGGCACAATATACTACATTGTAGTATATTGAATCTGTCGCTTGTTAATGTAAACCCATTAAGCTCTCACTAGCTTTAATCGTGCGGGGGGTTAGTTACACGGCGATTGATGTGAAATGGGCGTTTATGGTATCTACTCAAGCTCAAAATGGGCCAAATCCAAATGATCCCTATCCTCTGGCGGAACATCCCAGAGTTTGTTTTCTCAAAAGTGTAATTCGTTCGCCCAATATTCAAGTGGGCAACTACACCTATTACGATGACCCCAATGGCCCCACGGGGTTTGAGCACAATAACGTGCTGTATAACTATGGGCCAGAGAAGCTGGTGATTGGTAAATTTTGCGCGATCGCAACCGGAGTCAAATTCATCATGAACGGGGCCAATCATAAACTAGATGGCATCTCCACCTATCCCTTTCCGATTTTGGGCCATGGTTGGGAAGTCGCGATGGCTCAAATGTTAAACCTACCCAGTCGCGGCGATACCATCGTCGGCAACGATGTGTGGATCGGTCTTGAGTCGGTGATTATGCCGGGAGTGACCATTGGCGACGGGGCCGTAATTGCAGCAAAATCCGTTGTGGTTAAAGACGTTGCTCCATACACCATCGTCGGTGGTAACCCTGCCAAGGTAATTAAACAGCGCTTTAAAGATCCTGCCATTAAACAGCTCCTACAAATTCAGTGGTGGAATTGGACTATCGACAAAATTACCCGCAATCTGGCTTTGATTATGGCCAACGATATCGATGCGCTAGAACGGGCACGCTAAATCTGTGAAACCTGCGACCATGAGCGACAAACGTCTGATTAAAATCAGCAAATACCTCAGCTACCATCTGCGGCACCAGCCCAAAGCATTAGGGCTAACCCTGGGCAAAGGCGGTTGGGTGGATGTCACAACTCTACTCAAAGCCGCTGCTGCTGACGGCTTTCCCATTAGTCCATTAGAGTTGGAAACCGCAGTCGCCACCAACGACAAGCAGCGCTTTGCTTTTGATGACTCGGGTATGCGAATCCGGGCGAACCAGGGTCACAGCACGCCCATCGATCTCGATCTTGCCCCGCAAATGCCACCCGACTTGCTTTATCACGGCACTGGCGCACAGTTTGTCCCAGCCATTTTAAACACGGGTTTGAAAAAGATGGCGCGTCACCATGTGCATTTGTCCGCCGATCCAGAAACTGCCTATAAAGTCGGCAGTCGCCATGGCAAGCCTGTCATTTTGCAAGTCAATACAGCAGCTATGGTGGAAAGTGGATTTACCTTTTACTGTTCTGCCAATGGGGTGTGGCTCGTTGAGCATGTCCCGCCGGATTACCTGGAGGCGATTCAGCCATGACTTACCAACAACTCAAGCTCTCTACTCCAGCGCCAGTGTTGTCTTGGGCCAACCATGACCTGAGTCACCAGGAAACCCAAATGGCCAAAAATGTTGCCTCTTTGCCCTTTGTATTCAAGCATGTGGCGCTGATGCCTGACGTTCACTTGGGTAAGGGTGCCCTAGTGGGTTCTGTTGTGGCGACTAAAGATGCCATTATGCCTGCTGCGGTCGGGGTAGATATCGGTTGTGGCATGTGTGCGGTGCAGACGCCTTTCACCGCCAGCCAACTCGATGACAAAAAGCTGAAAAAAATTCGCAAAGATGTAGAAGCTGCTATCCCTGTTGGCTTTAACCAAAATAAAAATGCTGACAAAACAGTCTATAACTGGCAAGGCTGGAAAGACTTCAAAGCGCTACATTCTGGGGTACAACACCTGGAGTCAAAGGCACTGATGCAGTTGGGTTCCCTGGGTGGCGGCAACCACTTTATTGAACTCTGCCTCGATACCGACGATCAAGTGTGGCTGATGCTGCACTCTGGGTCTCGCAACATCGGCAACATGCTGGCGAAAAACCACATCCAAACGGCTAAGGGATTGGCTAAGCTGGCCCAGGCCAAGCTGCCCGACCCTGATCTGGCCTATTTTGTCGCGGACACTGATGACTTCCAAAGCTACTGGCGTGATTTGCAGTGGGCCCAAGACTATGCCCGCTATAACCGAGATGTGATGATGGCTCGGTTCAAACGGATTGTCGAAGGCCATTTGGCTGGGGGCAAACCCACTAAGCCGGTACTTTCAGTCAACTGCCACCATAACTATGCTGAAAAAGAAGTCCATTTTGGCGAAGAGGTATATGTCACCCGTAAGGGGGCAGTGCGGGCTCAAACCAATGACTACGGCATCATTCCGGGATCCATGGGGGCGAAGTCTTTCATTGTTAAAGGTAAAGGGCACCACGATAGCTACTGCTCTTGCAGTCATGGGGCGGGGCGATTGATGTCTCGCAGTAAGGCTAAGCGGCAGTTCAGCGTGGATGATGTGGTTAAGCAAACTGAAGGGATTGAATGCCGTAAGGATGCTGGGGTGATTGATGAAATTCCGGCAGCTTATAAGCCAATTGAGGCAGTGATGGCGAGTCAGTCTGATTTGGTACAGGTTGTTGCCACGCTAAAGCAGGTGCTTTGCGTTAAAGGCTAGCAATAATATATCTCTATTGATGACTTACCATCCCAGTGAAAGAGTGTGGTTGATGGGCAGCTCATCTAGGCATCTAACTTATTCGAGAACTTGAAATCTTGCGGGCATTGAACATCTACCCACACCCGATACAATAATGAACAAGGTGAGATGAGTGTGGTGTAATCTTGGCTCAGTTCACAGGCAAATCGATGAGCCTCTTCTGACTTGTTGATTGGGAAAACCTTGGCAAGCTTTAGAATTGTCTTCTCATACAAGATACCTTCATAGATCGCCCGATCTTCGTAGAAATTAAAAATATTCAGCCTAGAGGCTGGAACAACACGCGGAAGGCTCACTAAATTTTCTCTTTGCAAAACTCGATTAACCTCAAGATACCCTGGGAACTATAGAGGTTTGCAAGCCTATTAGCTGATGTTTATAGGATAAAAGACGGATGAATGCCGGGGCGATATCCTCTTTTTGCAAAAGCTCATCCCCCCTTAATATTTTTTAGGTGACGCCCTCGCTGTGTAGGGTTGTGCGTACAGCTTCTAAGATCTGACCCAGCTTATTCAAACCGCCGCCATTTTTGCCGCAGCCCCAGTAGTAATCACCGGGCGCATTTTCGACGATCGGCTCATCTCCAGTGCCCACCAAGATGGCTTGAATCTCGGCATGGGTCTGAAATTTTGTCAGTACGGCTCGATGCATGATGTCATCTTTGACTTGCTCCCAATCAGCACGGATAGGATAGCGGCGATCGCGCCCCATAGTCGCTGCAAACTTAGGCGTCCGAGCATCGCCGATTTTGTTTGCCCAGTCAGGTGCTGTTTCGATAAATTTCTGAGCTTGAAAATAATGTTCAGTTGTAGGCCACCAACGCTCATCCAAGAAAACACCATGACTCGAAAAGTTAGAAAAGCAACCGTAAGGAACTTCACGAGCACTATAAAAATAAATCGTCATATCATTAATCCAAAATTACTGAGTGAGTCGCCGGGGAATCGAACCCCGAACCGATCGGTTAAAAGCCGATTGCTCTGCCAATTGAGCTAGCGACTCTTGATACTCTCGTTGGGATTTGTTCGCGGAGCGTTTCTGCTAGGAGTTACCATTACCCATCACCTCTAATTTCTAAGATCAATGCCGCTTCCAATTGGGCTAAGAGAGCGTGTTGATACCCGTTACACCATAGGGGATTGGATGCCGAGGCAGGATTTTAAAATGCTCAATATTGAGCAGAGTCCAGAGTGGGAGTCGAACCCACGATTTTCGGTTTTGCAGACCGACGCCTTAACCAACTTGGCTATCTGGACTTGGGTGGAACATTAAATTTTCAAGGTTCGCAAAAGGGGCGTGTCGCGCCCCTTTTGCGTTGGTTTAACGACCTTATCTAAGGCAGTGGGCCTCAAAAGAAACAACGCCGTTCTAGAGCATGGATTAGTTGGAGTTTGCGATAGCGTTCGGCTTGTTCAAGCTGCCATCGATGGCTGGTGTAGATCGGGAGCTGCGATCGCGGTTTGGAAAATTCCTCTTGGTCGCCTCGCTTAGGTTGCTTCGTCAAGGGAAAAAGGAATTTGAGCGATCTGAGTTTAAGCGGTCGTAGGGTAAGCGTACTCATGGGTTGCACCTCATTTTGCACTACATTAATGCTACAAAAATACTACAAATATGTCAAGAACGTACTACAACTTTTTTGGCAACATATTGGAACGTGGCAATAGGGGAGATTTGAAGGCTATAGCCAGATTGCTTGTGTGCTGAGCATCCCAGCGCCACCTGGTGCATTAAGCAATCTGGCCAGCGCTATATTTACTGGGGTTCTCCCCTAACGCTTGAATCAAACTTGCCTGGGGCACTACCCGTTCGTCCAGTTGCTTAAGGGAATTTGGGTCTCTTGCCACAGCTTGTGAACCCAATACTCTGCAGAGACTGACAACACAGCGAGAAAAGTACCTTCGTGGGCATTAGCACCACAGGCCAACCAGCTTCCATAGAGGCTGATTTCCACATAGTCGTCATCGACAGGGGTAATCGTGAGCCCCAGATGGGATTCTCGCTGCGCGATCGCGCTGAGTTGGTTGAATGCAGACACAGTGGCAGGCAGTAAGAAAGCCGCTTTACCGGGTTCTAGATGTAGGGTTTGCCCCAATCGCAGGGCCAAGATCGCCCGCTGGGCAATCAGCACTTCGGGATCGACAAATACCCGTTCGGTGTGCAATCCAACGTCGGTATAGGTGAGTTTGAGCATGGCAGTACCTCGTGGAAAGGGGAAAAGGAGGGAGAGGGAGGAGGGAGAGGGAGGAGGGGAGGAAGGCGGAAGAGAGAGGGATTGAGGCTTCGTCAGGTGTTGGGTGTAAGGCGAAAAGCCCTGCGCTCAGTTCAATGTGTATTACGCGGCCTTTAACCCTCATACCCTCAAACCTTTCCCCTGGCGTTGTTTTGCCAAAACTGTTCTGCAAAGGCAACGGCCGGATGCATGGGAGTTTTGGGTTTTTGTTTGAGGGTGAAGGGGGTATTGTGCAGTAGGCGATCGCTTTTGAGAGAGTTACACCGTTCACAGGCGGCGACGACGTTGTCCCAGGTATGGGTGCCGCCTTTAGAACGCGGCAGGATGTGATCAATCGTGAGACGTTTCTTGCTGCCGCAGTATTGGCAGGTATGGTTGTCTCGGCGCAACACTTCCCGACGATTGACCGGGGGAATCTTCCAATGGCGTTTGGGATCCCTGGCTTTGAGTCGGATGTGCTCTGGCACTTGCAAAATCAAGTTGGGAGATCGCACTTCCCATTGGCGAGTTGCCCCAAAGTCGAGGCCTTCGGCTTGCCCAGTGACGAGCAAGATAACGGCTCGCTTCAGGGATATATTGGCTAGGGGCAGATAGTTTTTTGAAAAAACAATGACGGTGTTGTGCAGAATGGATGACGTTTGCTGGCGCTGCATAGTGGGTTTCTCCCAAAAAAAATCCCCTGCTTCTGAAACTCAGGAGCAGGGGCAACATTAGGGGTATGGTTTTCCCTATGTGGGTGCAAGTTAGTCACTGCAACCCCTGCTCAAAATCGTGGGTTCTAGATTGATCCAGCCTGCGACGCTGGCGATAATATCGGCACTAATCAGCTGTGTGGGTTCCGGTTTAATCGAGCCGTGGGAAGGCTTGGGAGATAAGGTATTACCTAGATCGCGGCTACCATAGCCAAACCGCATTATCGCATTGCCGAAACCAAAGGCGTTGGCACAATGGCTAGGGCAATACATCATACGGATGGTGGTGGAAGATCTGCGAATCATGGCGGGGTGTAATTTTTGTAGTATTAAGTCAGTGTCTCTATGCTACATGCGTAGTATGGAGTTGTCTACCTTTGATGTCGACTCAACCACATCTGAGTTGAAACCTTAATAGGGATACATCAAACCGCGATCGCATTCCAGAAAAAACAACTAACTGGCAAAATTCTGTGAAACGACCGGAGGGAGATATTGATTACGTTTTCTGAGCAGCGAGACATTGCCATCGAACAAATCCTTCTTTTATATGAGTCTAATGGTTGGTCTTCAGCTCAAAAGCCCCAAGTTTTACATCAGGCATTACTCAACTCCCATGGGCTTGTCTCGGCATGGGATGGCGAAAAACTAGTTGGAATTGGCAATGCTATTTCGGATGGGTTTCTGGTGGTTTATTATCCCCATCTCTTGATCCATCCAGATTATCAAGGTCAAGGCATTGGCAAACGCATTATGGAAATCTTGAAGCAGCGATATGCAGGCAGGCATATGCACATGCTGGTTGCCGATCATGACGCGATCGCTTTCTATGAAAAATGCGGGTTCACAAGGGCTGGCAAAACAGAACCTATGTGGATATATGATGGCGACGATCACTAACTCAGTTCAAATTCAGCTTGACAGATTTAGTTGTTTCGATGATTATCGAAACATGGAAACGAACCCTGCCTCTCAAAAATCCATTGATGACATTGCCGCTGCTTTTGCGGCGTTAGGGCAACCTTCGCGCTTAAAGATTGTGCGACTGCTGTTGTCAGCCTACCCAAAGGGCCTACCTGCAGGGGAGATTCAAAAGGAGTTGGGCATTGCTGCCCCGACCCTATCTCATCATCTTGACAAGCTGCGCCAAGTTGGCATTGTTGTTGCTGAGAAAGACCGGCAGTGGATCTGGTACAACGTCCGCTCAGAAGCGCTGAAGCACCTGATCGACTTTCTGTTTGAGGAATGCTGTACTCGTAACCGCGTGATTGATATTGAAGACATGGAATTCGCTGATACGCCTGACACAAAGGATAATAATTCTCCATGCTGTGACTAACTAGCTCTGATTTTGCTTTTTATTTTGATGTTTATATAAATATCAAAAGACTGGTTCATGGCTACCTTCAATCCCTATGCCATCTTGCGAGTAAACCCTGCTGTGCCTAAACCCAAAGGGAGGCAATATGCTGACTGAGTTTTTCAATGTCTTATCTCATCCGGTTCGGATTCAATTGCTCAAAATCCTCTCCACTCAGCAGTCTTGCGTTTGTGGTGAAGTTCTCGATGTCGGCACCTTCTCGCAGGCCACAATTTTGGGGCATTTGCGAGAACTGAAGCGGGTTGGACTGGTACAGGGAGAGTTGGAAGGAGCGCAAAGATGTTATCAACTCAATCTTGAGGCCCTTCAGCAGTTCAAGCGCATGGTTAACACGCTTTAACCCAGTGCAATTTTCAGTCAACGATTTGTCTTCAAAGGAGCGTCTATGACCGCTAATGTTGTAACCCGGCTTAACCGCAGCGTGCGGCAACTGGATGGGGTATTTCTGACCATTGCCCTCATTCTCATTGCCCTTGCCCTTCTCATTCCATCTCAGCTTTCAGAGAGTGTACGCTTTACTCTGGTCAGCCTGTGGCGAGTGTCGCCCTTTCTGCTGTTGTCGATTGGGATTGCTGCCTACGCCCAGGCCAGTGGTGCTGATAACCTGATTGCCAGGGCGTTTCAAGGTCGCATTTCGGTGATGATTCCCGTGGCGGCACTCATTGGCGCATTCTCTCCCTTTTGCTCTTGCGGGGTGATTCCGTTGATTGCGGCATTGTTGTCGATGGGGGTTCCCGTCGCGGCGGTAATGGCGTTCTGGTTATCTTCGCCGTTGATGGATCCTTCTATGTTTGTATTGACTGTAGGGACTTTAGGGTTCCAGTTCGCGATCGCTAAAACCATAGCCACTGTGGGTATTGGGCTGCTGGGTGGCTTCGGGACTCTAATGCTGATGAATGTGGGTGTTTCAACCCAATCGTTTACTCAGCCACTTAAAGATAATGTAGGCAATGGGGGGTGTGCAGGCAGCAAGATCCGCAAGCCCAAGACCATTGCCTGGCAATTTTGGTCTGACTCAGAGCGGCGACAAAAGTTTTGGCAAGGGGCCAGGAAAAATGCCTGGTTTCTGGGCAAGTGGCTCGCGCTGGCCTTTGTCTTAGAGAGTTTGATGTTGGTTTATGTCCCTGATGGTTGGATTGGAGCGATCGCAGGTGATGATAGCCTGCTGGCTATTGTGGGTTCTGCCCTAGTCGGCATTCCCGCCTACCTCAATGGCTATGCTGCCCTTCCCTTAGTCGGAGGTTTGATTCAACAAGGGATGAATCCCGGTGCAGGCATGGCATTTCTTTTGGCCGGGGGCGCGACCAGTATTCCCGCCATGATTGCAGTGTTTGCCTTGGCCCGTCGTCCGATCTTCTTGGCATACCTTGGTTTTGCGTTTATTGGGTCAGTGCTGGCTGGCTTTATCTTTAGTGCATTGGCATAACAGCGCATTGGCACAACACCGAGCCATTGCTGTTCAAAACCAGGGAAGCTGATTTAATGTCGAGAACGGGCAGATCGTTGATCGTTGATGGCACAGCGTCTTTGAAACACCGAAACACCTTTAGGCATTAACCCACCAACAAATCTTCTTCGGGATAATGAATCACGCTGGGATTAGGATCCCCTAGAATCGCCCCCATAAACAGCAATACGCCGACCCGCCCGACATACATCGTGACGATGATTAACAATTTGCCCAACTCCGACAGATCCGCGGTAATGCCTGTGGACAAACCAACTGTGGCAAAGGCCGACACCACCTCAAACAAAATAGTCAAAAAGCTAAAGTCAGAATCAGTTAGGGAAATGAGCGTTGTGACGCCAATAACTGTGAGGCCAGACCCGACGACAACCCCCACTGCTTTCAATACCCGGGCAGTCGGAATCTCTCGTTGATAAGTCAACACTTCTTCTTTGCCTTGGAGCACCATCCGAGTACACACCATCAAGATACGAAAGGTGGTGGTTTTGATGCCACCTCCCGTACTACCAGGGCTCGCGCCGATAAACATCAACGCAATCACAATAAACAGGGTGACATTTTCCATGCTGCCAATATCGATGCTATTAAATCCGGCAGTACGGGTAATGACAGATTGAAACGACGCTGCTAACACCTTGTTGCCGAAACTGAGCGTGCCGAGGGTCATCGGGTTGTCAAATTCGGTGGCAAAAATAGCAAATAGGCCTACAGTCAACAACAGCAGTGTCGTGCTGGTAACGATTTTGAAGTGGAGGGAAAATACTGCCCTTTCCCGTCGGCCTCGTAGGCGATCGCGCAGCCAATGGTACCCACTCATAATTACCTGGTAGCCAATGCCGCCCAAAATCACTAAGGCCGAGATCACACCCATGATCCAGGGAGAATCGACATAACCCACTAAGCTATCTTCAAACAGGCTAAAGCCGGCATTGTTGAAGGCGCTGATGCTGTGAAAAACGGCTAGCCATAAGCCGTACAACGAACCAAAGTCTTCGGTAAACCGAGGCAACATCGCGATAATGCCTGTGAGTTCTAACAGTAAGGTAGTCGCAATAATAGACACGACCAGTGACCTGGCTCCAGAGAGTTCACTTTTGTCCATCGATTGCTGAATTGCCATGCGATCGCGTAGGCTCAGGCGTCGCCCCAACAGCAGCAATAAAAAGGTGGTGGCGGTCATATAGCCCAGCCCCCCCAGCTGAATCAGCAGCAGAATGATGAAATCCCCAAGGGGCGAAAAGTAGCTGCCAGTATCGACCACAATCAACCCGGTGACACACACCGCTGAAGTCGCAGTAAATAGGGCCACTAGCGGCTGGTTCCAAGTGCCTTCGGCGGTGGAAAAGGGCAGCATCAACAGCACCGTGCCGATGGCAATTAACGTCAAGAATCCAAAGCAAATGGAACGTGAAACCGTCATTGAGCTAATTCCTGCAAATCAACCTGGTTCAAATCCAGATCCCTAATTTTCCCGTTGTAGGGCGCAAGCTCTGCACGCCTACCCAAGGTTTCAAATCGGATGTGGTTTAAACAGCCCTATCTTTTCATGCCTAATGGCGTTGTGGTGGGTTTAAGGAAGAAACCCTAATGCGGATTCCCCCCGTTATGGAACAATCCACATTAGGATCAGGGCTAGCATTAGCCTCTACTGTTGTGCCTCGATTGTTGCTACCGATGACTTCCACCGCTAATTTATATCAGCAAATTCAGCAGTTTTACGACGCCACTTCGGGCCTCTGGGAGCAGGTCTGGGGGGAGCATATGCACCACGGCTATTATGGCTCCACAGGAACCCACCAGAAGAATCGTCGCCAAGCCCAAATCGATCTCAATGAAGAAGTCCTCGCCTGGGGAAAGGTAACTCAAGCCAACTCGATTTTAGATGTGGGCTGCGGCATTGGCGGCAGCACCCTCTATCTAGCTGAAAAATATAATGCCCGGGCGATTGGCATTACCCTCAGCCCAGTCCAGGCAGAAAGGGCTAAGGCGCGATCGCAGGCGGCTGGACTAGACCCAGATCCTAACCATCCAGACAAGATTCCCCTAGCCACATTTCAGATTGCCAATGCCCTTGAAATGCCTTTTGAAGACAACCAATTTGACTTGATTTGGTCGATGGAGAGCGGCGAACACATGCCCGACAAACAGAAATTTTTGCAGGAGTGCTATCAGCTTTTGAAACCGGGGGGTACGTTTTTGATGGCTACCTGGTGTCACCGACCCACAAATACGCTGGCTGGCACCCTGACTCCAGACGAACAGAACCACCTACAGCAAATTTACGACATCTATTGCTTGCCCTATGTGATTTCGCTGCTGGATTATGACGCGATCGCCCGTCAAGTGGGCTTCCAATCCATTCGTACCGCAGACTGGTCAACAGCGGTTGCTCCTTTTTGGAACCTGGTCATCGATTCGGCGATTAATCTGGACGCGATCGCCGGGATTGTCAAAGTCGGGTGGCCTGCCATTCAAGGTACATTCGCCCTACAGCTCATGGGCCAAGGATTCAATCGTGGGCTAATCCGCTATGGTTTGCTGTGCGGCACTAAGTAGGGAGCACCTACTAGGCGAGAATAGCAACTGGGCTCGATAACGCCACTAGGAAGTTTCTAAGCAGTTGCTTACCGGATGACGTCAAAACACTCTCTGGGTGAAACTGCACCCCTTGAACCCAGGGATAATCGCGATGGCGCAGTCCCATGATTGTGCCATCTGCCACCCAAGCCGTGATTTCCAAGCAGGCAGGACAACTCGTGCGATCGACTACCAGACTGTGATAACGTGTCGCCACAAAAGGTTGGTCTAACCCTTCAAACACGCCAATACCCGTATGATGAACCTCTGAAGTTTTGCCATGCATCAATTCAGGAGCTGACGTGATCGTGCCGCCAAATACTTGGCCAATGCTTTGGTGACCCAGACAGACCCCCAAAATGGGCAGCGTCTTGTGAAATCGCTCAATCAAAGCTAGCGAAATGCCAGCTTCGTTGGGGGTTCCAGGGCCAGGGGAAATGACAATGCCATCGGGGGTTAGGCGTTCAATTTCATCTAGGGAAATTTGGTCGTTACGATAGACCTGAATTTCGTTGGCAACGGGGAGGTTCTGACCTAGTTCACCCAGATATTGCACCAAGTTGTAGGTGAAGCTGTCATAGTTATCGATGACTAAAATCATAGACTTGATAGGTGGGATATGTAGGGTTAATAGGGCGGGGCGAATGGGAACTCACAGGGCTAATGGGGCAGGGTTAACGAGGGCATGCCATAGGTTTGGCCTAAATCTAGCAAGGGCGGCAGCAACAGGCAGGCCGCTACCATAATCGATGCAAAGGCCGCGATTAAAACAGCAGCAGCGGCACAGTCTTTAGCAATTTTGGCCAGTTCGTGATAAGTCTGCTGAACGGTCAAATCAACCACCGATTCTAAGGCTGTGTTGATCAGCTCTAAGGCCAGTACAGCGCTAATCGTTAGGCTGAAAATGGCCACTTCAATACGGCTGAGATGCAGGAGGATACATAGGCTCAGCACGATAACTGCAATCACACTATGGACACGAAAGTTTCGCTGGGTGCGGAGGGCGTAGAGGATGCCTGCCCCTGCATATTTAAAGCTAACTAATAGATTAGAGGCAACCTGCCAAGCCATATCTCGATCCGCCGGGACGTTCGATGGAGAAGCTCCTTGAACTGAGAGGGGCGCTTTTTCTGAGGTTGGCATCGGCTTCAAATCCAGAAAAGGTTTACCAATTGTCGATCCGCTGCGGCTAGGCTACCTCATAGTAGCCCTGATTTTAAGGAATCTGTTGCAGTAAATCAGTGTTGAGGGCCAGATCAGCAATCAGGGATCACTCAGACACCCCCAGCAGTACAGTCTGCTTGATCAATTGCGCTTGCTGCTCCAGCATCTGGGCTAAGTCATGATCATCGAGATGGTCCCAACCCAGTAAGTGCAATAGGCCGTGGGTCGCCAACCACATTAACTCTTGGGTTAGGTCATGACCTTGGCTTTCAGCTTGGCGCTGGGCAGTTTCCAAGGAAATGACCAAATCTCCCAAGTAAAGCGGTTCAGCTTCTAACAGTTCTGGAAACTGGTGCCCTGTGGTTTCGAGAGCGGCAAAGGCGAGTACATCGGTGGGCTGATCGCGATCGCGATATTGGGCATTCCACTGTTGAATCTGGCGGTCGGTCGTGAGCTGTAGGCTGAGGGCGTACTGGTTGATTGGTGACAGGGTGACTGCCATGGCATTGACCCAGCTTTCAAACCAAAACTGCCAGGTAGATTTTGTCGGTACGCGATCGCGCCAATTTTTTATTCCAGCAAACTGTACCAGCACCTCCACTTGACATTGAGAGCTGGTCTTAATCCTAGCCCTGGTTGAATGCTCCACTAAGTTAGTCCTACCGTGTTAAATAAGCTAAACCCACCAGCAACCCCAGTAACCCCGCTGCTGTCAAACTAAAGTGAAACAGAGACTTTGCGCCTTTTTTTACCATATTGCGCATGGCCAGCTTGACATAACTCGGGGGAGCTTCCTGGGTGCTAGAAGGTGCCGAGGCTAAATTTTCAGGGGCGAGGTTGTCTGTCGTCGTTGAAGAATCTGTCATAGCGCAATCCAATTGATGGCGTGAAAATCTCTCCCTATTGTCACCTGGTTTGAATCACGGTGACAAATTGAACGATCGGCTACGCTGACGTTCCTTCTATTCCTAGGTTTTCCTGGCGCAGATAGGCTTGGATAAAGGCGTCTAAATCTCCGGCCATGACGTCATCAACGGCAGTGGTTTCAACCCCAGTGCGCAAATCTTTAACCATTTGGTAAGGGTGAAATACATAGTTACGAATTTGGTTTCCCCAGGCCGCTTCAACCATATCGCCGCGAATGTCGGCAATTTCTCGAGCCCGCTGCTCTTGGGCCACAATCAGCAGCTTGGCTTTCAAGAGTGCCATGGCCTTTTCTCGGTTTTGCAGCTGCGATCGCTCTTGGGTACAGCGCACTGAGATCCCCGTGGGTAAGTGCGTAATCCGCACGGCAGTTTCTACCTTATTGACGTTTTGACCCCCAGCGCCTCCAGAACGAGACGTTTTAATTTCGAGATCCTTTTCTGGCAGATCGACCTCAACGTCTTCACTTAACACCGGCATGATCTCAATTCCGGCAAAACTGGTTTGGCGCTTGCCGTTGGCATTAAAGGGGGAAATTCTCACCAAGCGATGAGTCCCTTTCTCTGATCTGAGATAGCCATAGGCATAGCGCCCGTCAACCTCTAGGGTGGCAGATTTCAACCCCGCCTCATCCCCCTCAGAAATCTCGACCAGGTTGACCTTAAAGCCGTTTTGTTCACCCCAGCGTTTGTACATCCGTAGCAGCATCTCAGCCCAGTCTTGGGCATCAGTCCCCCCTGCCCCCGCCGTAATTGTGAGTACGGCTCCCGTTTTGTCATAGGGGCCAGAGAGTAGCTGCTGGAGTTCCCACTGTTCTAATTCGCGGCTCAGCTTGACAACGTTTCCCTGAGCTTCTTCAAACAGCAGTGCATCAGAATCATCTTCTAGCAATTCTAAAATTGCCTGGGTATCTTCTACGCTGGTTTGCCACTGGTGAAGCTGATCGAGATGGGATTTGTGCTCGTTGAGCTCTTGCAGCACTTGTTGGGCCTGGGTTTGATTTTCCCAAAACTCAGGTTGTGCTGCGGTTGCTTCTAAATCTGTAATCTTTGCTTGCAGCGCTGGGACGTCAAAGATACTCCTGAGTTTTACCCAGGCGGTTAGTGAGTAGGTCAAGCTCTCGCTTAATGTCGGAAGTTTCTATCATGGTTGCCTGTCGGTTCAAGTCGTGAAAAGTATAGATTCGTAAGGTGTAAGGGTGAGGAGCTAAATCACCCCCCTTAGCCCTTGCCGCTTAAGCGAATCGGTGTTCTCAAGCACCTATCATCGTAAGTATCGCCGACAACTAGTCACGATTAATGGCAATTAACAATCGCAAAATAAAGACAAACAGGTTGATGTAAGTCAAATACATCGACAAGGAAGCTGAGAGATACTGCTCGTCTTTATAAGTACGCGGCAAAATGAAGAAATCGACTACGGCTGCGCCGACGAATAGCAATACCCCAATAGCAGAGATGGCAACTTCCATGAACTGCGGGGTTTGCACTCCAAACAGCGCTAGCCCCAGTTGAATCATCAGCACCACAAATAGAGCAATGATGCCGAGGCCAATGGTTTTGGTTAGGGCAAAGCCATCTTCCTCAGAGAGATTAGACCCAATTGAGCGGGCTGCAACAAAGGTCACGCCACAACCCAAGGCAGAAATACCGACCCCAGTCATGCCCACACCAGAAGAGCTGAGCGCTACGTAAACGAGGCCACTCAGGGTGTATCCAGATAACAGACTGTAGGTTGCTAGTAGCGGTAAAGCTGTGGTGTTATTGCCCTTTTCAGCAATCCCTCGAGCGACAAAGAAAAGCACCAGTTCAGCAACAAGGGCGGCAAAAAAGGTGGGCATAAACAACCCAGGATTGGTGCCCAATACGCGAATACCGGCAAAGGTTCCTAGGGCGGTGAGCACTAACCCACCACCCACGTAGGGCAGTGCATTGGCGATCACATTAGGGCCAACGATCGCCTGTCCGTTGGCGTTGCGAAACGCTTCGCGAAGATTGCTCGTATTGCTCATGGAGCTTCCCCTTAGAGATTTCAAAAGAAAAGTGGTTATCCAACTATATTACCGAAACCCTAAGGAAAAGCAGATAGGAGGCCCTACTTGGCCAGGAGCCGTTAGAGGCGGCCTAGAACCCTTGGGGGTCAGCGTGAGAAATTGCCTCAATGTTCAGATTTTTGCAAGTGTGAGGTTGCGATCTCACACGGATTACCTTGGGGCACACAATTTGTGAGAGATATTTTCCCAGAATTAACCCTCGAATTTTCAAGGGTTTTCAGGTTTTTTCCCGTATTTACTCGTAGACCTATTTAGGTGGCCTCCGAGAGTACCGTAGATCAACGATGGTGTCGGAGTGTTCCAATTTGGAAAATGTATTCAATCGATGATTTCGCTCGACACAAGGTACTCCGCAGATATGACTAATCAATCCTCGACTCTCCGCTCTCGTGGCATGGAACTGCTGATGTCCTACAAGCAGAATCCTTCCGTTGGTCTCCGCAACAAGCTCGTCAAGCTCAATGCTGGTTTGGTTCGCAAAATTGCTCACCGTGTCAGTCATCAGTGTTCTGAACCCTACGAAGATCTCGAGCAAATTGGCTATCTAGGCCTAATTCGCGCCATTGAGCGGTTCAACCCCAGCCAGGGGTGCGCATTCAGTTCATTTGCAGTCCCTTATATTCGGGGTGAGATGCTGCACTTCCTGCGCGATCGCGGCACTACTATTAAGATTCCCCGTCGTTGGCAAGATCTACAAAAAGAAGGTCAAAAAAAGCAAGCTGAGCTGTTACGTCAGTTGGGTCGCCAGCCCAACGACATTGAAATGGCTGCTGCAATGTCAATCTCTGTCGAAGAGTGGCGTGAAGTTAAGCTGGCCGGGAAGAATCGGATGCCCCTCAGCTTGGATGCAACGGTTTGTCAGCAAATGGATTCTTCCATCACTCTGGGCGATACGCTGCCCGATGCTCATTATCAATTGTTGCAGGCCTTAGAAGAAGACCGCCAGCAACTCCAACGTGCCCTTAGCCAGTTAGAAGACAAGACTCGTTCTGCTATTGAGTTTGTCTTCTTCAAAGGACTCTCTCGCAAGGAAGTGGCCGAAAAGATTGGCGTTAGCCCCATGACCGTCACCCGTCGGATTCAACGGGGCGTCGACCAGATGATTGCTTTCTTGCAGCCCCAAGTGCTGCAAACTGATCCTTAAGTTTGCGAAAGCTGATTTTCTAAAAAGTTTAGTTGACTCGGCTGTTCCCTCGTTTGAAGTAGTAGGATTTCCTGAAATCGCACCGATTCATTAGGGCTAGTTAGCCGATTGGCACTAACCTTAACCCTAAGTTGTGTCGAGTATATCAATACCACCTGATATCGATTAATGCGAGAGCAGTCTTTAGATTGCTCTCGCTTTATTGTTTAAATCTTGGCCACATCCAAATAAACAGCTCTTCTGAACTAAAAGCTTAAGCGTTCTCCCTCAGCTAAAATTTCTTCTTCGGAGACGCTGCCCGAACAAGGTTTTCAAATCGGATATGGGTTAGACCGTCTCCTTTAAGGACTGTCTACTATTGACCCGATGATCAGGATATTTTTGATAGCCTGAGGGCTATAGGTTCTTTATTCTTGTCGGTTGAACGGTATGCAATCCCTAGAGACAGTCCAGCCCATCGCAGCGTCGCACAGCAAATTTGATCGGCTGCAGTGCAAACTACGCGATCGCTGGTTGCATATCAATCAGTTCGATACAGAGGAGCGACATCTCTTAGTGATTCCGTCCCTCAGTCTCGATCAGCAGGAACTGCAAAAGATCTCTGGGGTTCACCACTACGAAGAAAGGTTACTGTTTTCTCTGATTCGCCTACGAAACCCAGAGACCCACCTGATCTATGTCACCTCCCAACCGCTTCACCCCAGCGTGGTGGACTATTACCTAGAACTGCTGCCAGGGATTCCCAGTTCTCACGCCCGTGATCGCCTGCATTTGTTCTCAACCTATGATTCGTCGATTAAACCCCTGACCCAGAAAATTCTGGAGCGGCCCCGGTTGATCGAACGACTGCGACGGCATCTAAGGCCCGAAATCGCTTACATGACCTGCTACAACTCGACGGTTTTAGAGCGAGAACTGGCGTTGAAGCTAGATATTCCGCTACTGGCTGTTAACCCCGATTTATTGCACTGGGGGACTAAGAGCGGTAGCCGCACCATTTTTGCGGAATGTGGCTTACCCCATCCTGATGGCAGTGACTTAGTTTGGAACAGTAAGGATTTAGCGACTGTAGCGGCAGAACTTTGGGAGCGCCAACCCGCTCTTAAACGCATGGTGATCAAGTTGAATGAGGGCTTTTCGGGAGAAGGGAATGCCCTGTTGGATTTGCGTCCGATTGCGGACTATGGCCCTGACTTGGCCTCCCACCGGGAGCGGGTGAGCATGATTCGCGATCGCTTTGTGAGTTTACGCTTCCAGTGCCCGACGGAAGTTTGGGAACAGTTTCGTTTGCGGATTGGCGAACTGGGCGCGATCGCTGAGGCGTTTGTCGAGGGAGACGAAAAGCGATCGCCTAGTGTACAAGGGCGGATTACACCGAGGGGTAATGTGGAGGTGGTCTCCACCCATGATCAACTCTTAGGTGGCCCCGATGGACAAATTTTCTTAGGCTGTTCGTTTCCCTGCGATGCGGAGTACCGCATGGCGATGCAGGAGATGGGTCATCAGGTGGGACAAAATCTTGCGGCTAAAGGGGCTTTGGAACGCTACAGTGTCGATTTTATTGCCGTTCGGCAACCCCCTGATGCTCCTCAAAAGTGGAGCCTGCATGCTATTGAAATTAACTTGCGTAAAGGCGGCACTACCCACCCTTTTATGGCGATGAAGCTGTTAACGGATGGGAATTACAACCCTGACGACGGCCAGTTTTACACGCCTCAAGGACAGGTGAAATGTTATCGTGCGTCTGACAACCTGCAAAACGCTGCTTACCGGGGGCTATTGCCCAGTGATCTAATCGATATCATCGTTAGCAAACGCCTGCACTTCAATACGGTGAATGCAACGGGAGCTGCGTTTCATCTGATGGGTTGTTTGTCTGAACATGGGAAACTTGGGCTCACCAGTATTGGTGACTCGCCAGAGGAAGCGAATGAGATTTATGACCAAGTGGTTTCAGCGTTGGATGAAGCAGTAGAGGGTTAGGGGATTTTGGATTTTAGATTTTGGATTTTAGAGTAGCTTTTTGTGTGGTGCGGGGTTTTGATGGATGTAACAGCGCTTGGCCAAGATCCCCGGTTTTTTCAAAAAACCGGGGATCTGTCGTCACGGATCCCAAACTTCAAACTGGTAACTTTAGGATCAAAGCAGTTGGCCAACACCAATTTTTCTGCAACGTCTCGGAGCTCTGCTGTCGGGGCGTTCCAGTCTTCCCATAAAGATTTCTGCCCTGGGCTGCCCTTTTTCTTCAGTTGGGGGGTGAGAAACCGGGTTTCTTCTATCAAATAGCTCCATAGCTAAGGAGACTAGGATAAGAAACCCGGTTTCTGGGAAGGGCTAATCCCCTACTTAAGCGCTGCGATCACCTGGTCATGGATATCGCCGTTACTGGCAACCACGCCCTGGTTGTCCACCAGTCGATGACTCTTAGAAAAATCCAGCGGCTTGCCAAACATATCGGTGACTTTGCCCCCGGATTCTTCCACAATCAGCACGCCAGCCGCATGATCCCAAATTTTCTCGCGATAGTCTGGGGTTTTAGGCGAGGGAAGCCGCAAATAAAGCACCGCCTTGCCCGCAGCCACTGCACCGTATTTGGCTTGACTATCCATGCGCACAGAGTCAGCGGTAATGCCAATGGTTTGGGCGATCGCACCCTGTTGGCTTTGGTTACCGTGGCCTGATTCCACACTTTCTACTAACCGTAAGGTTTCGGCATTATCGGTAGCCGCAACGCGGATTGGCTGGAGTGTTTCGCTGTCAATCGCCATTTGGAATGCGCCTTCACCACGCACCGCGACAAACAGCGTGCCTGCTTCACCCGCGAAGTCTAGCGCTGGGCAAGCCAAAACCCCAACTTTAATGTCTCCCTGTTCTACCAGCGCTAGGGCGACTGCATACTGATCCTGGCGTAAAAATCCCTTAGTGCCGTCGATCGGGTCGAGAGTCCAGTAGCGATCGCTAACTTGCCCATTGCCATGATCAATCCAACCCAAAACCTGATCGGCAGTGGCCCCTGGGGCAATGGCGCTGACACAGCTACTGACCTGGTTAAGCTTATCGGCCATCTCGGGATCACGCAGCATGGCGGCATCTTCTTCACCGACCACCGGATCATTGGGAAACGCCGCCGCTAAAGCTCGACAAATCAGCGCTTGAGACCCCAAATCGGCAATCGTCACTGGACTTTTATCTTTTTTCTCAATCGCCTCGGGTGTGATCGTTTGGCGAACCTGCTGACAAAGCTTAGCAGCCGCGATCGCGGCCTCAACGGCAACCTTTTTTTCCTGTTCGTAAGCCATAACTCTCTGTAGTGAACTGCGTCTCAATTAAAATTTGGCTAAACTTTGGCCCGGTGAAACCCGGTATCCATGCTGGGCAGGGAACAACTGATTGGGCCTAGTTTAATGGACAGAAGCCACCCCCATAGGTAATCGATGCAACGCCTTTATCCAAACTTCAATGGGGGGATGCCGCAACGGGAAATTTCATTGCCGACTCTTAGGCGGCGCTTGCCCAGTATGCTATGGAAACCTACTGTTTGCTGAGCCTATGTGCCATGAGCCTTGAACCCAATCCAGGCACCCTCTATTTAGTCGGCACTCCGATTGGCAATTTAGAAGATATTACTTACCGCGCCGTGCGCCTGCTGCAAACGGTAGATGTGATTGCAGCTGAGGACACCCGCCATACCGCTAAACTGCTGCAACATTTCCAAATCACCACACCCCAAATCAGTTACCACGAACACAACCAAAAGCAGCGGATTCCTGAGTTACTCAACCGTTTAGTAGACGGACAAAGCCTAGCGCTGGTCACCGATGCCGGGATGCCAGGGATTTCTGATCCGGGCTATGAGTTGGTCAGTGCCTGCTGGCGGGCCAATCATCCCGTTGTTCCGATTCCTGGCCCAACGGCGGTGATCACTGCCCTGACCGCCTCGGGCTTACCCACCGATCGTTTTGTCTTTGAAGGTTTTTTGCCTGCTAAAGGCAAACCTAGGCAGCAACGATTGGAGGCAATCCAAACTGAATCACGTACAGTAGTGCTGTATGAATCGCCCCATCGACTCTCCCAAACTTTGGCAGATTTAGCAGCGACTTTGGGGGGCGATCGCGCCATTACCACAGCCCGCGAACTGACCAAGCGGCATGAGGAATTTTGGCAGGGGACTTTAGACTCCGCCTGCGATCGCTACCAAAAAATTTCCCCTAAAGGGGAGTTCACGCTAGTGATTGCCGGGGTCCAGCGTGCACCCCTACAACTGTCTGAAACGGCTTTAAAGGCTGAATTAAAAGTGTTGTTAAATCAGGGATTGTCGCGATCGCAAGCTAGCCGCCAACTGGCCCAACATACCCAACTGGCCCGTCGCGATATTTATCAACTGGCCCTGACCTTGGAAGATGACCTTGTTTCTAATGAATAAAATTTGATATAGCCAATAGTTGGATATTATCCGACTACTTAAAGACGTGAAGTATCCTGCTCGAGACGATATTATTTGGATATTCCTGCTTGAAATTTAAGTTTAGGCAAGCGTTCTTAACCATGCCTCTATTTAATCAACTTCTAAGACTCTATGCATCTCCAAAACCAACTGAGGATTTTTTTACTGAGATCTTCGCATATTTGCTTCAGGAAGAATCTGAAATCTTGACGTCATGGCTGAAGAGGATCAGAGTGATTCCCTCCAACCTGAGTTCTTTTCAAGCTCATGTCTTTACTCAAGGTACATATGAACCATTAGAATCGCATGATCTTGCGAGTAGGCCCGATATCCAGATAGAAGTTTTGGCTGATCAGCAAAGAACAATCATATTTTTAGAATCCAAGATAACTGCCGTTGAGGGGGATAAGCAGCTAAGACGCTACGCTGAAATCCTAGAATCGTTGTCTCACTTTGACGTAAGGTTTTTGATTTATATCACGCGGGATTACGTTTCTAAAGCGGATCTTTCAATAAAAGATATAGATCTTAAACGTGTGATTTTTGTTCAATTAAGATGGCAAGATTTCTACAGGTTTTTAGAGCAACAAAAGAATACTCAACTTGTCCGAGAGGTAAAGCTATTTATGGAGCAGCAGAGAATGAATGTAGGAAATCAATTCTTAGCGACTGATCTGATTGCTCTCATGCATTTTCATAGAAGTATAAAATTGATGGAGGCTTGTTTGCGTGAAGGGGTAGAAGAAAAATTTAATGAAGCATTTGGAAAAATGAGCAACCTCGCAGCGGCTAGCACTCAATTTCAAAATCATGGTCGATTTATTCGATATGTGTCACTAAATAAACGTAGCTTCTGGCCTGGAATAGGCTTTTTTGGTATGACAAGCAATGCTCAGCTTGAGTATCCGAATTTGGGGGTATTTTTACAGATTGATCCGGGTTGCCAATTTAGAGATTCAATTCTGAAAGGGATGATTGATATTGCTAATGACAAATCAAACGCTTGGAAAGGCTTTGGGCTCAATAATGCTAGTTCATGGCCAAATATTTCTTATACTAAAAACTTGCAAGAATTCCTGTCTGAAGACGATCAAGTTTTTAGCATTCAACGCTTTTTTCTTGAATGCATTGGTGAATGTCAGAAGCTTAAGGACAGTTACTCAGACGATTTACACTGGAGTTGAATCGCCTTGGATGACACCTAGGCCTAGGATTCACGTTGTCCATCGGCAATTAACTTATCCATGGAATATACATGCACATCCCGTTGCGGAAACGGAATCGTGATGCCCTCGGCGTCGAGGCGCTTTTTCACATTTTCGTAGGTGTTGAAGTAAACGGGCCAATAATGTTCGGTTTTAACCCAGGGGCGCACAGCAAAGTCAACGCTGCTGCTGCCCAAATTAATGACACCCACAGTAGGCAGCGGATCTTGCAGAATCCGATCGTCTTTTTGTAGTTCGTCTTGGATCACGACCTTAACCCGATCGATGTCTTCCTCATAGGCTACTCCGACGATTAAATCTACCCGCAGTACTCCTAGCGTTGAGTAGTTCGTGATGTTACCCCCCATCAAATTACCGTTGGGCACAATCACGGTGCGGTTGTCCAGAGTACGAATCACGGTGGTGAGCAGCTGAATATCTTCCACATACCCAGAAACATCGCAACTCTCAATCCAGTCCCCCACCTTAAATGGGCGAAAAATAATCACTAAGGCTCCAGAGGCAAGATTAGACAACGAACCCTGCAGTGCTAAGCCAACAGCTAGGCCCGCTGCGGCCACGGTCGCAACTAGAGACGTGGTTTCGATACCCAACTGTCCTAGGGCAATCAACACGGCAAAGCCCACAATGCCGTAGTAGATCAAACTGCCAGCAAACGCGATCAAGGTGGCGTCAATCCGCGCTTGACGCATCAGCCGCTTGACTAGTCGTTGGACAAAGCCTGCTACCCAGCGTCCCACTAGAAACACCAGCAATGCTGCGACCAGCTTCAACACAAAAGCCAGTGACAGCGTCTGAACTTGACGAATTAGTTCTTCCAACTGGGAGAAATTTTCTATCGCAATATCATTGATGGCTTGAGCAGAGAGAACACATCGCGTCTGGAACAGCAGCATAATTGAATGGTTGGATTGGCTTGATGAAATAACCCCTAAATCAGTTTCAAGATACCAGTTTCAGTATTCTGGAGAAGCAAGCATATTTTAGAAATAAGGAGCTGAGGTCAAGTTGACAGCACCCATGCCCCATTGGCGAATCTGGATTTTGGCATTGATGAGCAGCCTGTTGATTTTTTTGAGTGGCTGTCAACCGGTAGGATTTTCCGATCATGACGGGGATGGTGTCGTTCACCTGACCCTCTGGCAGGGCATTAGCCCACCCCCCAATCGGGATGTATTTCAGGCGCTGGTGCAGCGTTTCAATGACACCCATGCGACCATTGAAGTCGAGTCGCTCTATGTGGGGCAGCCCGATCAGCAAATCCCCAAAATTTTGACCGCAGTGGTGGGGAATGCGGCCCCAGATTTACTGTGGTACGTGCCAACGTTAACCGGGCAACTGGTCGAACTCGAAGCAATTCAGCCCCTTGACGATTGGCTTAATCAATCTGTCCTTAAAGATCAAATTGACCCAGCTCTATTTGACACGATGACAATGGAAGGGCAGATTTGGTCGATTCCGTTTGCCACGAATAACGCCGCTATCTTTTATCGGCCTAGCTTGTTTGAAGCAGCAGGCGTCACCATTCCTGAAACCTGGGAAGAGTTACGCAGCGCTGCCCAGCAGCTGACCCAAGATACAGATGGTGACGGTCGCACCGATCAGCACGGTATTTTCCTCTCGTTGGGCAAAGGGGAATGGACGGTGTTTGTATGGTTGCCGTTTGTGTACAGCGCCGAAGGGCATTTGAACCAGGGTAATCAAGCGGACTTGGTTAACTCGGGCACGGTAGCAGCTTTAGACCTGGGGGCACAACTGGTGCAGGATGGTTCGGTTGTGCTGTCTGCCCCAGAGCGGGGCTACGAAACCGACAGTTTTATGGCGGGTAAGGTGGCGATGCAGGTGACCGGGCCATGGACATTGCCGCAGATGAATGATGCGGGCATTGATTTTGGGGTATTTCCCTTCCCAGTCAAAGCGCAGCCTGCGGCGGTTGTTGGCGGTGAAAACTTTTTTCTGATGCAGACAACGCCAGAGAAAACCCAGGCGGCCTATGCCTTTTTAGACTTTATCTTGAGTGAAGAATTTCAGCGGGAATGGGCCTTGGGAACGGGGTATCTGCCGGTCAATGTGCAGGTGCGCAACAGCCCGGAATACCAGCAGTTTGTGGCGGAGAATCCGGCCCTGGAAGTGTTTTTGCAGCAAATGGACTGGGCCAGGTCCCGTCCCGTGATCCCAGGCTATAGCCACTTATCGGAGAACTTTGGCCGCGCCATTGAGGCGACACTGCTGGGAACCCCGCCCCGTGAAGCCCTAGAAGACGCACAGCAACGTCTTCAGTTAATCTTAAGAGACTAAATTCCTTTCTCTTTAGGACACAGGTGGCCTATGACCCCTCCCAAACGGTTTCCTCAGCCCCCCAGTGATATCGACAGGCTAAAGCTGTTCATTTACTTGGTACCTGTGTTTGGCTTTGTGCCTGCGGTCTGGTCCCTTTATCGCAAGCAGGGCGGTCGAGAGGAACAATCGGTCAGCCGCTTGGTGGTCACCCTGGCTTTGGGTTGGTTGATCGCCTATATTTCCCTTGGCTTGGGGGCAGAAGCCTCTGAGTCTACGGCGATTTCAGTACGTCTGTTGGTAACAGGAAGCTTGATCAGCACGGGCTATTTTTTGACAAATCTATGGTTGATGATTCGGTTGTGGCGGGGCAAATCTCTACGATTGCCAGGGGTGAGTCAACTCAGCGATCGCTTGCCTTAAAGATTAACTTAAGTAACAGATTGGAATTCACTACAAAAATCAGAAAAAGTTGCTACCATCTGCTAAGCCGTAAGGGGTAGTCTGCCACGTCTTCGCCCTTTGGGCTCTGACATCAGCAGTTGTGGGTCAAGAACATATCATCAGCACGAATTGCGATTCCCCATCAGGGAATGTTCTGTAGACTCACTGCTCCATAGACTGAAATACTTGGCTAATGAGGTAGATTGTGTCCACTCAAAAAACGACCCGCCCCAGCGGCGCCCATCGGGCGCAACGCCCCCAACCGCCCCGCGCTAGGGTACCCCGCTGGATTGGTGTCAGCATTGCCTTAGCCATCGTCGCGTCCCTGTCTGCAACGGCGGGAGCTTTGCTGGCAGTCTCTCTTTCTAGTACACCACTCCTGCAAAGTGAACTCAGTGAAGACGAGGCAAGCGTTTTTACCCAAGACGATCCGATCGCAACAGGCAATACGCTGCGATTGCCTAAACTGACTCGCCCAGTCAACATTTTGATTTTGGGGGTCAAAGTACTCACGACCGATGTCACTTCGCCCCCACCAGAACTACAAGATGCGGGCTACCATGCCCTGGTTAACTCCTTTGAAGGGCTATCTGACACGATGTTGCTGGTGCGGTTCAATCCAGAAACCGAACAGTTAGTTGTGCTATCTCTGCCTCGGGATACGCGAACCCTCGTAGATGGACAGTTGACTAAGCTGAACGAAGCGAATCGCCAAGGTGGCCCAGCCCTTAGTGCTCAGTCGGTGAGTGATTTGCTGGGAGGCGTCGCCATCGATCGCTACATTCGGATCAATGTGCAAGGGGTTGAAAAGCTGGTTGATGCCTTGGGTGGTGTCACTGTGAATGTCCCCAAGGACATGAAATATCAGGATGATAGCCAGCACCTCTACATCAACTTAAAAGCGGGGGAGCAAGCTCTCAACGGCGATCAGGCACTGCAGTTCTTGCGGTTCCGCTATGACGAAAATGGCGATATTGGTCGCATTCAGCGACAGCAAATGCTAATGCGGGCATTAATGGAACAAACCTTAACCCCTGCAACGGTTGCCCGTATGCCCAAAATTTTGTCAGTGGTTCAGTCCAATGTGGATACCAACCTCAGCGTTGAAGAATTGCTGGCTCTGACCGGATTTGCCGCCCAATCTAATCGTTCCAATGTCCAAATGTTGATGCTGCCTGGTGGCTTTAGCTCTCCGTCTGAGTTCAATCTCAGCTACTGGCTACCGAACCGATCGGAAATTGCTACGATGTCCAATCGCTACTTTGGTCACGGGGGCAGCTATCAAAGTGCCCTGGATCCGGCTTATGTAAAAATTGCGATTCAAGACAGTACCGGCAGTGATTTTGCAGTACAGTCTCTACTGGACACGCTGTATGACAGTGGCTTTAACAATGTGTTCCAAAATGGGACTTGGGCTGAACCGTTAGAGGTAACGCGCATCATTGCTCAACAGGGAGATCTAGAGAGTGCTGAGATGATTCAGCGCTTTTTGGGGGTGGGTGAAGTTCGGGTTGAAAGCACAGGGGATTTGGATTCTGACATTACGATTCAACTGGGCCAGGATTGGTTGAATGCTAATGGAAATGCGCTGTAAGCGTTAGTTTCGTTGGAGCTGTAGATCTGTCATGGGTGTTGCGATCGCGCAGGTTTATCAACTCAAAGTCACCCTAGTTGATAGTCAACCGCCGATTTGGCGGCGGTTTTGGGTACCTGACTGCTTTACTCTGAGCGAACTGCACCAGACTTTGCAGCTTGTGATGGGGTGGCAAAATGCTCATCTACACGAGTTTGAGATCGGGGGCGATCGCTTTGGTATTCCCGATCCCAATGGCTTTGACAACGATATCCGCGATCAATCCACAGTCACACTCAAAGATCTAGCCCTGGCTGCATCTGCAACCTTTCGCTATACCTATGATTTTGGTGATGGCTGGTTACATCAGGTCTTAGTCGAAAAGGTACTGTCTCCGAGTGAAGCCCAAGGGCCTTATCCCCAATGTTTGAAAGGTAAACGGGCTTGTCCGCCCGAAGACTGTGGCGGCATATGGGGCTATGAAGATATTTTGTCGCGATGGGACGATGCTGGTGATCCGGACATTGAGGAACTGATTGACTGGCTGGGGGGAGATTTTGACCCAGAAGCTTTTGATTTGGCCGCGATTAATCAACGACTCAAACCATTGCAAAATCTTGCTTGAAGAAAAGTCGTCGTACAGTATTTTGCGTCCCTCCTTAAAGGAAAAACAAACTCTACAGCCGTCATCCCTTGCTGGTTTCAGGCTTAAGATATCTGGGATTTGACTGTCTGCGTTAGGCTAGCCATGGATGCATCATTGGCAAATCCAGTAACTCAACCGCTCGAAAGATATCAACACGCGATTTTGTACGGCATGTTGAACAACTGCTCTAATGTTTCATCGTCTAATTGAAGCACTAAAAATTAGCTTAATAGCTTTGCTGCTAACACTCTGCTTAGGTACAAATTTCGCCTATGCGCGTGGTGGCTGTTTTAGTGGCGATACGAATATTTTGACGCCGACAGGTTATAAACCTATTGAGCAATTGCATAAAGGCGATCGCATCATTGGCTTTAATCTAGCTACTCATCAACCTGAAGAAGAAGAAATCGGTGATATTCAAGTTGTCAACGCGCCTGATTACTTTTTAATTAATAACAGCATTAAAGTAACGGGCACCCATCCCTTCTATATAAAGAAAGGAAAAGAGTTAACCCTTTTGCAAGTACAAGCATTGAGTTCTGGCGATCAATTGTTGAAAGCCGATAATACTCCAACGACTATTTCTAGTGTGATTCATGTCAATCACCCCCTTAAGGTTTATAACCTTTTATCAATCACGCCAGATCACAATTTCTACGCCGAGGGCATTTTGGTGCACAACAAAGGCGGTGGTGGCGGTGGTGGGGGTGGCGGGAGTACTGGTGCAGGGGGTTATGGTGGGGGAGGGGTAACAATCATTAGCAAAAAGACGCTACCCGGACTGATACTATCTTTGGCAATACTGGTTATTTTGCTCACACCCTTCTCATTTCTCCGCGAGATTTATAATTTAATTCGGTTTCGAAACAAGGAATTCACGAGCGATTCAGAATTGCTTAAATTCACCAAAACGATAAATCCAAAATTTACTAATCAATATTCTGCTCGGTACTTTAATGATGAAGAGTTTTGGGTATTGACTCCCACTGCATCAGAGCTAGACACCTGCGAATATGAGGAGATTGTTAGTCGGTCTGATCTGGTTGATCAGATCTCTTGTCTGTTTGTTCGTTATCAAGAAGACTGGAGCCGAAAGGATTTTGATAGCGTGAAAGCATACGTTACTAAATCCTTTTATAAGATACAGTATGACAGATCCTTAAAAGATTTTGGTGATAACTTTGATATCACGTACGAGCCAGAGCTATTCGAGATTGTCCCATTGAGCTATACGCAATTGCAGGATAACTGTTTATTTAAAGTCCAAATCAATGCAAAGATGGTGAACTTTGAGATTTCGTCTAAGGGATTTGTGCTGAGTGGCGAACCCTATCCCCGATCGTTTACAGAATATTGGGATATAGCCGTAGACAATACTAAAAAGTGCCTGCTAGCAGGGATTGAGCAAGTGAGTATCGCTTTAGTTCAGTAGATAGATTCCATTCAGTGTGAATGTAGAAATGCAGGAAACTGTCCCGATGTACTGTATGAATGGAGTGTCTGAGCAGATGGCAAGATTCACAGAATGAGATCGCGCTTGGGCAAGTTCCGCAACTTTTCTTTACAATACGGGTGTTGGCGTTCATTTCTAACTTCTATTCATGTTGAAACCTGCCCAGCGTCAAAAACTGGACGATACCAGTGACACCCTGTTTTACAGCGCGCCTCGGTTTGTTACCCATGTGGATCAAGGGTTCATTGATCATTTGAGCGATCTCTATCGCGATCGCTTGAGGCCCCAAACTCACATTTTTGACATGATGAGCAGTTGGGTGTCACACCTGCCTGAAGAGGTTGAGTTTGCTTTGGTTCAGGGACACGGTATGAATGCTGAGGAGTTGGCGAAAAACCCCCGTCTAGATCGTTACTTTGTGCAAAGTTTCAACGACAATCAAACCTTTCCCTTAGCGGATGACAGTTTTGACGCCGTGCTGAATACGGTTTCGGTTCAGTACCTACAATATCCAGAAGCTATTTTTGCTGAAATTTATCGGGTGCTCAAACCGGGCGGTATTGCCATTATTAGCTTTTCAAACCGGATGTTTTATCAAAAAGCGATCGCGGCCTGGCGTGATAATTCAGAAGCGGGTCGGGTTGAACTGGTGAAGCGCTACTTTCAATCTGTCTCTGGATTTTCTACCCCTGAAGTGGTCACCCACCCCGCACCAATCCCCAGCTTTTTGCAGATGCTAGGCATGCCTGGTGGCGACCCATTTTATGCGGCCATTGCAGAGAAAGTGCTGCCCCTTTGTGGCGAATAGACCGTATCTAGTCGTGGATAGATCCATCTGGCATCTTTGCCCCACGCAGGTATGCCCCATCGAGTTGGGCTTCTTCTAAGTTGGTTTTGGTGAGATCTGCATGGCTCAAATTGGCCCCGGTCAGATTGGCTTCCCGGAGATTCGCCATCGCCAGGTTGGCCCGACTCAAATCTGCTCCGGCGAGGTTGGCCTGGTTGAGCATGGCTTCTCGCAAATCTGCCTCTTTCAATCTGGCCTTAGTCAAGTTGGCTTGGTAAAAGTTGGTGCCAATCAAGTTGGCTCCAATCAGGATCGCGTGAGATAGATTAGCTGCTGTCAAGTTAGCCATGCACAGGTTGGCAATACTCAGGTTCGCCATCGAAAGGTTGGCCGAGTGGAGTGTGGCCCCAACGAGGTTAGCCAAGCAGAGCACCGCCATACTGAAATTCGCTTTTCGGGCAGTGGCTTCTTGAAAGTTGGCCTGACTAAAGTTGGCCTCTCGCAGATCGGCCTGAAACAAATCGGTTTGCTTAAAGTTGGCCTTTTGGCATTGGGCAGTGTACAGCGTAATGCTGGCAAGATTGGCTTGGGCTAAGTTGCTGCGCCCAAAGTTAGCTAAACAGCAGTCAGCCCCACTCAAATTAGCATGGCTCAGATTCGTATCTCGCAGGCTCGCTTCGCGTAAATTGGCTAGACTCAGATCTGCTATGGACAAGGTCGCCACATCTAAATTCGCCCGATAGAGATTGGCGCCTTCTAAGGTCGCTTCTCGCAGGTCTGAGCCCAGCAAGTTAGCTTCACTCAGGTTCACCTGACTTAGATCAGCCGTGTAGAAAATGGCTTCCCTGAGGTCTGCTCCGCTCAGGTCTGATCCTTTTAGCGTGACCATGCAGCAGTCAGCATGGCTGAGGTTGATTTTACGTAGGTCTACTTGGGCTAATAGCGCTTCGCGCAAGTCAAGATCACGAGACTGATGGGCTGATTCAGACTTTGACCAGACGGCAGGAGAATTAAAGACAGCAGCTTGGGCTTGTTCTCGCCATCGATTCCAAACCGGAACGCCCTGGGCTAGTAGGGTGAGATGTTGCTGTTTTGACATGGGTAAACTCCCTGGGATGTCTGGAAAACATCGAGACTGAATTTTATAGTCCTAGCATACCCAGGGTAAGGGGAATTGCGGTGCTCATTGATGTGAAGCTTCGGAGAAAGATTTTTGTGCGCTAAGTATTGATACTGAGCTGATAAAGTTCGATTTATATCCCAGCATTGGCTTAGGGATTGATACTGAGGGGGCCACCGTTAGATAATCCGTAATCTTCCTGAGATGGGGGCAGCCTATCCCCGTCATAAATTTTCAAGTTCTAGATGATCAAAGGTGCGATCGCGAAGAATATCCCAAGCCGACTTTTGTTGCGCTTTGGCCGCTTCTTGAAATTTGTACCAATGGCTGGTGAGGTAATTATCCTTCCAGGTGTACTCATCTTTACGGGGATCAAGCTTGGAGAGGATTGTGTGGTCGTCTGAAATCCCTCGAACGGTGTGGGTTATGGCTTGGTCAAACCAATAATCGGCATTAAATAAAGCCAGGGAAATTCCCCCATAGGTGGCCTGTTGACCCAGGGCAAGATAGCGCTGGAGGCGATCGCTCCGATATTGATTCTTGGGATCTTCAATCCCAATGGCCTGATCTAGATCACGTCTTAAGTTTTGGACATCTTGGCTGACTTGGGGCTGGGGGCAATTGGCATCTACACAACGGCGAAGTTTGCGAAAGAGATGTTCTGCGGCGTCTAAAAAACGGACTCGGTTGTTGACACGGGCATTGGAGGCGACCAAACGACAATCTGTCCACACAAGGGCAGGCTGGTCAGGTTTATGTTTAGCATCAGCGTGACCAATGTTGGGTAGGGCTGAACTGAGGACGCCCTTCATGGCGTTGAAAGTATCGTAATACCCGACAAAATTTTGGTGGGCCCAGGTATCGACGTAGCTGTGGGCGGCGATACCAATGCGATAGAGATTGCCGCTTGATAGGGCAGCATCAAAGATCAGATTGGCATTTTCGCTATTGGGGGTCGTGTTGAGGCGGTGCAGTTTGCCGTCTTTGCGACGGGCTGTAGTAGAGAGTGGATCGCCAGGGATAAAGTGAAAGGTGGGGTAAATCCGCATCAACTCACTTTTGGGTTTAAGGATATTTAGGGTTTGAGTGATGTAGTTGTCGTAAGCCGTGGGTTGGCCTTTGTCGATTTGAAAAATACGATTATTTTCATCCACATATTGGGATGAGTAGGCAAGGGTTTCAGCTTCTTGGGGTGAAAATCCAGCGCGAGTGGATATTAGATAAGTGATGTAGTAGTGGAACTCAATTTCCATCGGTCAGCAATGGCGCATAGGGACTGGCGATCGCGAGGCATCCGGAGGGGGGCAATTTTGGGTCAGGCTTAACATTCCCGGTATCTTCGCCGCGATCGCGCCAAGCCCAGCATACAAAACTCGGCACAAAAATCTGAATTAGCGCGGATAACTTTACAGCGCTAGCGCAGTGTCCGTAGAACGAGGCTGGCCCCTTGCGCAGCAAGGGGCCAGGAGTCAGGTAACCTCAAGTCAGACTGTCTGCCTACGCCTTCTTTAACCAGCTAAACATTGCCCGCAGATCCTTACCTACTTCTTCAATCGGGTGCTCTGCTTCCCGGCGACGGGTAGCGTTGAATCCAGCCTTACCCGACATGTTCTCTAGCACAAATTCCTTAGCGAACTGCCCGGTTTGGATTTCCTCTAGGATTTTCTTCATCTCTTTGCGGGTGTCATCGGTGATGATCCGATAGCCGCGGGAGTAGTCGCCATATTCGGCAGTGTTAGAGATGCTGTCGCGCATCTTAGCCAAGCCCCCTTCCACGATCAGATCCACAATCAGCTTCACTTCGTGGAGACATTCAAAGTAGGCTAGTTCGGGTTGATACCCAGCATCTACTAGGGTCTCAAACCCGGCTTTGATCAAGGCGCTGAGACCACCGCACAAAACAACCTGTTCGCCAAACAAATCGGTTTCGGTTTCTTCGCGGAACGTGGTTTCGAGGATGCCAGCACGGGTACCGCCAATGCCCTTTGCGTAAGCCATGGCGCGATCGCGGGCTTGCCCCGTCGCATCTTGCTGGATGGCAAATAGACAGGGAACGCCCTCACCCTGTTCGTAGGTGCGACGCACCAAATGCCCTGGCCCTTTAGGAGCAACCATCACCACGTCTACATCGGCGGGAGGAACGATTTGGGCAAAGTTAATGTTGAAGCCGTGGGCGAAGGACAGCACATTGCCCGCTTCTAGGTTGGGGGCGATGTCTTCGGCGTAGACCGTGCGCTGCACTTCATCGGGCAGCAAAATCATGATCCAATCGGCAACTTTGGCCGCATCGGCTACGGGTTTAACCGTCAACCCTTCTGCCTCAGCCTTAGCAGTGGATCGGCTCCCGTCGTAGAGCCCCACCACCACATTAACCCCACTGTCTTTGAGGTTGAGGGCGTGGGCATGCCCCTGGGAACCATAACCAATAATTGCTACGGTTTTACCCGATAACAAGTCTAAATTTGCGTCGTTGTCATAATACATCCGAGCCATAGCGCCTCTCCTTCCAGCAAGCCTGCTCTCAAGTCACAAGTTTCTGATCATATCAAACTACAGTATCGACCCAGACACTATTAAGGTCGTCTATAGCGTTTTAGCGTTTGATCCATAGCTGGTCTGTCCTTGTAGGAACGGACAGTGATAAATCTGGGTGCGTCTTCTCCAGTATCTATGATCCAGACGGTCAAGATCTGAGTCTACTAACTTTCAGGGCTTGACATTTTTAGACGACTGGTCATATATTGTATTTATGGCTAGACCTAGACGTAGTGAACACATCCGAGAAGCGCTCCTAAATCAAGGGCTCGAAATGTTTATTGATCAGGGCTACCACGGCACTGGCATCAAAGAAATTGTCGATCGGGTTAAAGTCCCAAAAGGCTCTTTCTACAACTACTTTGAAAGCAAGGAACAGTTCGGCGCTGAAGTTATTCGGCGTTATGCCAAGTGGGTCGTTGACAATATGGCGACTTGGTTGAATGGTTCTGAAGACAATGCCCTTGATGCACTCAAACAATTTTTTGAACAAGAGATGCAACGACATCAGGAGGTAAAAGCGGGTTGTCTGATTGGCAATTTGGGTGCAGAACTCGGGGGCAGTAGTGAACTGTGTCAACAGGCCATGCTTGACGGGTTTCAAGGGATGAAACAGCAGTTTCTCCGTACCCTCAAACGGGGTCAAACCCAAGGCACCATTCCTAGCAATGTCTCCGCTGAGGCACTTGCTGATTTTCTAATCAGTGCTTACGAGGGTGCATTGCTGAGGATGCAAATTGAGGCGTCAGTAGAGCCAATACGACAGTTGAGTCAATTCTTGAATGGCTATCTATGCAGCTTGAGTGATAACGGCGCGAAATAAAATAGGCGTCAGAATGATAGCGTTGGTCAGATTGCTTAATGCAACGAGTATCGCCAGGGTGCTGAGTCTATAAGCAATCTGGCACGCGGTAGCGCATAAAGCTTTGTGGCTACTGCGATGTCTGATTTCAGATGTTGAGCTCATGAGCGCATTCCCTTGGAGTCCAAGCGGGTAGCACTATTTTCCTGACTCCCAAGTTGCAGCTAGCAAATTAAAATACGACCAGTCATATTTACTTAATCAAGGCACGAATCATGAAAAATACCCTGTCATGGAAAATCCCCAATCATGTGTTTGAAGACGGTAGTCCCATTACCGATTGGCAAAAAGTTGAAAGTAGTGCTTGGCAACTCCAATTTGAAAGTGGTTATGAGATGACCTTCGATATCTACAAGCATGAGGGTCAATTCTGGAAGTTGTACCAAGCCCGATGGGTGATTGAAGGCACGACTGAATACCTGTATCGCTATGGCGGCCAGGCTTGCCGCATGACGCAGGTGGCCTACAAAACAAAAGCGCGATCGCCCCATTCCGGGCTGCTCAAACAACGTGGGGATTTGGAGTGGGTCAGAGTCTACGAAGTTGACAAGCGGCTCCACACCATTATTCAAGCAGGGCAACCCGATTCAAAATACGACGGCAAAGCAATTGCGGCCTAACGCTAAACCCCGTTCATATTCAAATTCAACGACTGTATGATGCCAAACCTTAAAGGAGCTGCGCCATGACTTTATCACTCCAAAACTTCGACACCTACGCATTCTCAAAGCAACCGGACTACCACGAACCCACCGTACGCCAGGAATTTGCTAAGGCGATTCCGCTGAGAACGATCGTGATTTATTGCTATGACTCACGGGCTGTTGGCATTCCGGCGGCGGTTGCCAGGGAATTTGGCGAAGTCTATCCCGGCGACATCATTACGGATTCACAGGGAAACAAAGTTGCCTCAACCACAACGCTTTTTGAGGTCGTGGTTGCAGGTGGCCGTGCGATAGACGCGCTCCGGTCGATTACAGTAGCCCAACACCTCTTCGGCATTGAGAATATCGTGATTGTGCATCACACCTATTGCGGGGCGACCTCGTTCACGGCTGACGGCATTATCGATGCCTATCAGCACGAGCATGGCGCAGACATAGCTGCCCTTTATGAGCGTGCCAGCCTCTCTATCAGCGACTTTACGACGTCATTAAAGCACGACACCTACCTGGTGAGAGCGTCAAAAGGTACGCCACACCATGTCAACATCTACGGCTACGTTTACAACATCGACACAGATGAGTTGTCGCGGGTGATCGAGGACAAAGGAGCCCTTGCCAACATGGCGTCTTAAACCAATGTCACAAACCGATCAAGAAATTGTTGTGATCACCGCGATCGCATTGGTGTTGACGACCCTGGTTCAATTGTCTTTCGTATTTTAAGAAGGATTAGCCGTCGGCCAACTTTCTGGATAAACCTGTCACATCCGCGATCGCTTGCCCGTCTTCTTTGATGAAGACCTTTGATAGGAAGACTAATCATGACGACAAGATTTGAATTTGGCAAAGCTGAACCCGCTGCATTGCAGGCCATGATGGGTCTGGAGCGCTACGTTCGTAAAAGCGGACTAGACAAAACCCTCCTGGAACTGGTTAAAACCCGAGCTTCCCAAATCAACCGCTGCGCTTTCTGCATTGACATGCACACCAAAGATGCTCGATATGCAGGTGAAACGGAACAACGCCTCTATGCCTTGAGTGCCTGGAAAGAGACACCCTTTTTTACGCCTCAGGAGCGCGCTGTGCTAGCGCTAACTGAAGCTGTCACACTGATTAGTGAACATGACGTGCCTGATGCGGTTTACGAAAAAGTGGGTCGCTATTTCACGGTCGATCAAATCACGCAGTTGCTAATGGCGATCGTCACAATTAATGCGTGGAATCGAATTGCGATCACAACCCGGACAGTACCCGGCAGCTACCAGGTTGAAGCAGCAGCATGAGTTTCAGACAATAGCCATTTATTAAAGAAGGGTTAGGCGTTGACGTTAGCCTATGGATACTCAAGGATATATCGCGGCAAGAAACGATCTGATGAATCGGCTTGAGGCGTTTAACCAATACCGTTCACTCC
>JBCBZT010000024.1:0-112669 GCA_039815185.1 Cyanobacteria bacterium P01_A01_bin.123
CTGGCACTGGCGAGGGTTTCACCATCCGGGCTGAAGGCCACACTCAAGACCCAATCGCTATGGCCTTGCAGGGTCTGCAATTCGATGCCATCTTTGCTCCACAGCTTCACTGTGTTGTCATCACTGGCACTGGCGAGGGTTTCACCATCCGGGTTGAAGGCCACACTCCTGACCCAATCGCTATGGCCTTGCAGGGTCTGCAATTCGGTGCCGTCTTTGCTCCACAGCTTCACCGTGTTGTCCGCACTGGCACTGGCGAGGGTTTCACCATCCGGGTTGAAGGCCACACTCCTGACCCAATCGCTATGGCCTTGCAGGGTCTGCAATTCGGTGCCATCTTTGCTCCACAGCTTCACCGTGTTGTCATCACTGGCACTGGCGAGGGTTTCACCATCCGGGTTGAAGGCCACACTCCTGACCCAATCGCTATGGCCAATCAACCGTTCTCGTTCTTTAAGACCAAACATCACCTCTCGAATTGATGAGATGGCTTGAAATCGATTGGCAGAGTCTAGATGTTGGGCACTTTTTCCTTGTAATGCCTGTGCCGTCTGCATTGCCTGAGTTACTGCATTTTCCTCCAAACCCGCTTCCAAGTAGGCTTCCATAGCCAGACTGTCAGCCAAAAATTGGGCATTGATTTCCCCGATAAAGGCCTTTTGTTGCTGTATCCAGGCAAAAACCCCAAACCCAGTTGCGATTATGGTTAAAGTGCCCAACCCAATAGCCAGCTGACGAGTTCGTTGCAGTTGCTGACGCGCTGCCTTTTTGCGCATCTGCCGTTCTTGCATCAGTTGCGCCATCAACGGCTGCTGCGACAAACGTATAAACGCAGCTAGGTAATCATGTACCAATTGATACCGATCGGCTGGTGCTTCTGGTACCTGCATCACCAGCCCCGATGCAGTGAGGATTTGCAACACCAGCGTCAACGCATCGGCATCTAGCTCAGCATCATTTGTAAATGTACGCAAATCATTCATCAGTTCCGATGCCGTTTTTAACGGACGCATCCCTTTTTCATCCGTCAGCAAATACAGCACCATTTCAGCCAAGCGCTGATTGTCTGACGGGCCACATGCCGTCACTACATCTGCCAGATATTGCTGCACCAGTGCCTCTTTCGTGCCGGTGCCTGCACTGCCCCGGTTTTGGTAAGCCACCACCGTAGCAAGTGCCTCTGCCTGCAGCTGAGCTCCGACAATTTGCAGCTCAATCGGGCGCACTTCCCCAGCTCCAGCCGCCAAGTCAGCAACAACCTGGTCAATTAACGCCGCCTCAGGCTGATAGGGGGTTGGCCAGGTTAGATCCTTGATCACGACTTTAGCCTCATCGGGGCTAAAGTTGCCCAGGTAATAAAGCCACTTTTTATCCAGAATGTTATTGTCAACGATATCGAGGGATGTCAGGCGGCCACATTCTAACAGGTAATGAATGTAGTCCTCCCGCAGCGACAACACCACTTTGACAAAGGGCATCGTCAGACAGTCGCGCAAAAAGTCATAGAACCGCCGACGAGTTGCTGTCTGGTCGTACTCAAAAAAGAACTCCTCAAACTGGTCAAAAATCAACACCAGCACCCGATTGCGCTGGGTCTGCCGCCGTAAAAAATCGAAAACCCCCTCCTCTAAGTTTTCAGATTCTAGCCCCCCCACCCCCCAATCCTGGGGGGATCCGAAACCCCCAGAATGGTGGTGGTGGCCACGCCCAGCCTCTGTCCGACCTTCAAAGCCGTCTCCCCTATCCTGGGAAGATCTAAAGCCTCCAAGATTGGGGGTTTGGTGGCCAGCCCCAGCCTGCATAACCCCCAACTCACTCGCCAAATCCCGCTGCCAATCCCTATATCGCCGCAGATGAATCAGCACCACCCGCCGATTATCAAACCGCTCCTGCTCCAGCGCTGGCACCAATCCCGCTTCAATCAACGAACTTTTGCCCACCCCAGACGGCCCGTAGATGATCGTCAGCGCATATTCATCCTGGGCCAATCGCCTCACCAGCGCCTTCACATCATGCTTTCGCCCTGACGCAACAATCAAATCTTTGGCCGTCTCGCCCCCCGGCAAAGCCGGATTTGCCACCTGCTGTTTGGGCTGGAGTCGTCCTGCACCCACGAAAGCCCGGTAATTAAACCGACTTTCAATCGCTTCTTTTTGACGTCGTGTTTCAAACGCCTTGAGATACTTGCCCTGCGTAAAATATCCTTGACGCAAATACTCCAGCACATTGCTATAGAGCATCGGGTCATACTCCGGCTGAGTCACTGTACAAACTTGCTCTAGGGTTTTGACAGCCGCTTCAATTTGCTGCTGACCCAATTGGGCTTTCCCTAATGAAAACAAATACCAACTGCGATGAAAGCTGTTGACCCAGCCATGGAATGCGGCATCATCTGGAGAGACTTGATTTAGAGTAACTCCAGTCAGGGGTTGGATTAACGGCAGGGCTTTTTCAGCCGCAGGTTGGATCAGCGCTAGGGCGGCTTCGGCGTAGTGCTGGGCAGTTGACCAGTCAGATTTAGAGAGGGCAACTTCCGCCAAAAAGCCTTTGGCACGAGCGACTCGAAACAGATCCTGCTGCTGTTGGTATAGTGAGAGCGCTTTTTTAGCGACTGCTTCTAGCTCATCCCAACGCGCCAAGCGATGTAGGGCCAAAGCCCAATAGTTGATGTACTTGGCAGCTAAATCTTGTCGATGGGCCGCCTCGAAACTTTGGATTGCAGATTCACAATACTCACGCGCCTGGTCGCAGGCTGCTTCAAATTCTCGCTGATGACGGACAGAATAATTAGCCCACCACAACCCCAAATATAGCTGGACATAGCCGATGTTCTCTTGCCAAGTGTTTGGGGATTCCTGACCGTTTTGACTGCATAGCGCTTGCCACTGGGCTAAGCTGGATTCGTAGTGTTCACGGGCGATCGCCGTATTGTTGTCGGCGATGCGTCCCTGGACAAACGCCAGCGCCGCAGATTGAACCGGGGTGAGCGTCATCTGCTGAGCCGCTAAACCCGCCAGACTGGTTTCGAGTTCTTGGCAACGGGTAGATCCTGGGGTGAGTCCGAGTTCCTCATTACTGAGAAATCGATTTTCCCGAGACTGGGCCACCTGCTGCCACACATCCCGAATTAGCTCATCCAAAAAAGACAGAAAAAACTGAGACGGCGTCTCAAACGTGATCGAGTTAGCCCAAGAGTAAAAATCCGGTGCTGTGCGAATCAGTTGTTTCAGTCCCTCATCCGTCAGCCACAGCACCAGCGGAAACGGAAACTGGCGAAACTCTTCACGAATTTGGTTAGTGGCAGCCAATACCTGATCTAAAGCCTGCACACCGCTCAGGCCATACACCATCAACGCATCTGGGGGTTGATTGCCAATGGCCTCACGAATTGTGGTGAACAACGTCGGGGTTGACGCATCAAGCGTGATTTCGTCAAAGGTGACATCACACTGCTGCCGTAACTGCGCCACCAGCCCCTGCCGATGCTGGGTAGAATTGCACACCGCCAAAATCAGCTCAAACTCCCCCTGAGAAAACCGCAAGAGGCGGCAAAGCTCAGCCAGGGCTGTTTGATTTTGATGATCGATACTGGCAGGTTGCCCCTCAGACATTGGACTTAAGTTCCTCCGCACCAAGCAACACCGGATTTAGGTCAAACCAGGTTTGTCCCGCATCCCCATACTCAAACACAAACAGGCTGCGTAATAGGGCTTGATACTCGCCCTCACCGCGCACGGCTTTGGTTCGATGCACCTCCCGCAATAGCGCCCACTCCTCAATGTCGATAGCTTTCGCCAAATCGCCCCGGCGCAAACTAAGCACCTGATCGAGCAGCGCCTGTGTAAAAGGGGGATCAGCCTTCTTCAAGCAGTAATTGACTAACACTAGCAAATTTCTCACATGACCACCGCTAGCCAGACACAGGCGATCCAGCGTTTCTAGTGAATCAAACACCTCACCCACTTGGGCCAGCCGCTGCTCCGCACTCAATGCCGGAAAGGCTCGGGCCAAAATCATCTGGCGCAGGGCATCGAGCCCCGCTGCACAGGGGCTCCCATCCCGGTTCTGGGTGCGCACCATTGGCAATACCTGGGGGCTGGCCCCAAAGCGATTGGTCAGGTTTTCTTTTTCATTAGAAAACGACAGCACCAGCGGAATGGTATACACCACATGGCAGCGCAGCTTTTTTAGCTGATCTCCTCGATCCACAAACAAATATTCTGGCTGGCGACGATCCTGCCCCCGCAGCTTGTTGTCGATCCGGTCCAGGTTATCGACAATCACCACCAACCCAGCCTGACCTTGAGCCATTAGCTGCTGATTAGCCGTCTCGATTAGCTCAGTATTAATCACCTCCAGAATCGTGTTGATGCGGGGTTCCAAGTGTTGACGCAGGAGCGATCGCACATCTTTGCTATCCTTCGCTTTTGCTGTAATCTCACCAATTCCAAAGGAGAGAGAATAGTCACTATCCGCTGCGCTCAGCCCAACCTCGCCCACCTGGGGAACTTGCATCTTCAGTCCGGTAACCTCAGCATTGAGCAGTTCCGTTGCCCCCTTCAACATCTGCTGAAATCGATTGGGTACCAACCGGAGTTTGGCCGCTTCCAGACTTTTACTCACCTGCTTAGCGATCGCCAGCAAAATGTCACTGATATCCACATCCCCCATATCGAGATCATCGGTGGATTCGAAGTAGACGACGTGATATCCCTCAGCTTCCAGATCTTGCCTCAGACGAGAAAGTTCAGTTGATTTGCCGCAGCCAATATGCCCTGTAAACAACTGGCAGGTGGGCTCCTCCCCAGAAAACGTAATGGTACGCTTCAGCTCGCGCACCAAATCACTCCCCCGCACCGTCGAAAAATCAATGTAATACTGCTCGTCCCCAGGAGACGTCAGATTCAACGTCTTGCTAGGATTACACGCCCGAAAAAACTGGCCTACGTTAAGCGACATCTATGTTTCCCTGGAGCATCAATACCGACTATCCCCACCAAAATATGGCGCTTTTGCAGAAATCGGACTTGAATTACCTGGAAATTTAATGCGTTGAATGGGTATGAGCCAATTTCTATCCCCACCAGCATCATGAAATACCTCAAAAAGAAGTCGAGCGGCACATGAGCAAGCAATAATCTTGAACAAATTCAGGATCGTCCGTCGTTTCCAGTCCTTGGACTTTATAGTTATAGCTGAGATTGAGCTCTGGCTTTAAGCCGTTGATCAAGCACAACCAGAATGGCGATCGCAACCGTAATACTCATCGCTGCCCCCAGCCAAAACCCATCGGCCACAGCCCGAGACTGGTCAAGCGCCCAACCGCCAATGGGTGGCCCAATGAAATACCCCATGGCCCAACACATAGAGTTCATCGAAAAATATACGCCACGTAACTGCGCTGGGGCGAGGCTGACCACCAAGGCAGAGGCAATGGGCGTATAGGAAACAGTCGCGATCGCCATCACAGCCAACGCCAACCCGGCCCAAACAATCGGCAGTGCATCGGTGATCCCGGCTAACCACACGAGCAAAAATCCGATGCCCCAAAAACCCGCCGCTATCATCAGCGATCGCGCCATGGGCAAGCCTTTCAGCCGCCGGGCAACCGGCAACTGACACACCGCTGACAACACCACATGACCCGTAAATAAAATGCTCAAGGTTCCTTCCGCCAAGCCTTTGCCCGTCTGTGGATTGACGGCCACAAACTGATTGAAATAAACCGGCAGCGTACTTTGCACCTGAGCGATGTAGCTGGTGAACAGCACATTCACCACCACGTAAATCAGCAGACTTTTGTCTCGTAAGGCCACCCCCCAACCCTCTAAAAATTGGGCACCACTGGGTTGATCGGGGCGGGTTTCGGCAATGAAGCGAAAAATAATCACAAAGAAAACTAGAAACGTGACGCCATCAATCACAAACAGCAAGCGATAGAGGCCCGTGAGGGAAATCAACGCCCCACCCAAAACCACGCCGCAACCCAAGCCAATGGAATCGGCTAACCGAACAACGGCAAAGGCCTCATTGCGGTCTTTGATTGGGGTAATGTCCGCGACGACGGCTTCAGTTGCAGGCCAGTAAAGGCCCACACCAAAATCCATCACCACATTGCCCAACACAAACAGGGGGAAATTGTCGGCCAGCACCAAGATGCCATCTGCCCCTGCCGAAACCGCTGCCGAAAGCAAAAGCGTCTTGCGTCTGCCCCCCTGTTGGGAATCGGCTAAGGAACCGCCCAAAAAGCGACCGACTAAGCCCGCGATCGCGCCAATGCCAATCCCTAAACCCACCTGAGTAGTCGATAACCCCACTCGATCGACAAAGAAAATAGGGGCATAAAACAGCACGAAGCCAATCCCTACCTGGGACAGCAATCGCCCTAAGGCAAGTAGCCATACCCGCGAATCTAGGGTGGGTAGCCATTGTTGCAGGTTTCGCAAAAGCCCCATTAGCGTCTCCGTTGGTTCCTCTGACAGTGTAGGGCTTGTGTCCTGTCAGGCACGCCAGCACTGGGGTTGAGTTTGTTATAGCCAATGTTATGGCGATATCTCCGCGGTAACATGGCCCATTGTGGTGTCAAATCCTACAGGGTTCACGGTTTAGTGTGATCGAATGCAACAGAATTTGGCTACAAAATGATAACAACCTTAAGTCAGCGCCATTTCTTTTCTATCTGGCGGATTATGCTGGGCAAGTGCATCCTCTATTCAAACCTGTCGCTCATGTGAGGCGTTATGAATCGTCAGAGCTTATGTCCTGTCTTGATTGCTGCCACGGCTGTCCTGAGTATGGCTCCTTCTGCTCAGGCCGCTATCCTGTGGAGTGAGTCTAACCAGGGTGATTTATCTAGCGAGGGACTTAACCCAACCCAACTGGGTTCACTATCAGCTGGGAGTAACACTTTAACAGCTACTTTTAATGCCGGTGTCGTTAGTCCAGACTCGGATTACTTCACCTTTGAAATCCCTGAAGGCTTTGCCTTGACCGAGATTGTGCTGCAATCTTGGCGAGCTTCACCCGAATTTGAAGATGTGGCTTTCTTTGCGATTCAGGCAGGGGATCAGTTTGATTTTGTGGTGCCCGCTGATCGTAGCAATGCGGATGGACTCCTGGGTTGGACTCATTTGCGTAGCACCCAGGTTGGGACGAACAAGGTGCTTTTTGAAACATCTGTATCGGATAAACCACCCACTGAAACGGGCGTTGCCGATTTCTATGCGGAAGAAGGTAGCCTCTACTCACAAGATCTACTCGATCAATTTCCCGATTTACCCGACCGGCTACTCGCATTAGAAGACCAGTGGGTGCCCGGTGCGACAGGATTTGATCTACCGCTTGAGTCGGGGACTTATAGCTTCTGGCTACGCCAGGGATCTGATGTAGACATCACGACTGTCTTTGACTTTAAGACAGCCCCTGTATCAACCCCAGAGCCAATTAGCGCGATCGCAGTGGGCTTGGCCTTCGCTTTCAGCGGTTTGTTACTGAAACGACCCTCTGGGGAGCTTCATTGAGCGATAGCCACATAGCCTATAAGTCACATCGCTTAGTTATTGCACTGGCTGTTAGCAGTGCAATAACTAAGCGGTTGCTGTTGATTTCGAAGGAATCTGATTTTGAAGAAATCCAAACTGCTCAGGGAACCTGAACTTTTGGCGCAGAGTACCACTGAAAAGTTTCGCTGCGGGGGTTCTCATCCGGTGTGAGTAAACTTTCAGCGCCGTCAACCACAACCCGAACAAGATATTCTCCAGCACGAATGTTGTAGAGGGGAATGGTGAGGTGAGCAGTGGCTTCACTACGGTTTGGACCGTCAAAAAAGTAAACCGCTGGAGATTGAACCGTCCACTCGTTTAGGCCGACGTTCACGCGTTGGCCAGGGTCAACCGGTAAATCGAGGGTGATTTGCAGGGTGGCATCGCGGGGATCGTCTTCGTCGCCGACAACATCAGTCAGTGCAAGCCGGGTGATTGTCGGTCGTAAGACGAAGGGAGTCCCGTTTGACGCCACAATGCTACGGATGGGGGCCAGCAGTTGCCCAGCATTGTTGGCAATGGGGGCAGTTTGAGAGTGCAAGACTTGTAGGGTTTGGATGCCGGGATGGAGGGCGTGTTGGGGGACGGTTGTCAGAGGTAGCGTAATTTCACTATAGCTAACGGTGACTGGGGTGACTTCTACACCACCGATGCGAACCGTTGTGGCCGCATGGCTCAGTTGCTGACCCCGGATGCGCAGGGTACTGTTGGCCAAAATGGGAGCCAATTTGCCTGCCAAAGGTAAAATCTCGTTGATCACGGGTTGGCTGGCAAAGGGCATGATGCGGCCAAAACTGCGATCGCGTACTGGTAGTGCCCGCTCGGCAGGTTCCATGCCATCAATCATGACCACCCTTACCTTGTAACCCATCGACAACAGATAAGACGTTTGAAAAAAGGCCGACCAGATTTTAGAAATTTCCTCAAGCTCCAAATCCACAGGCAAAATCTGGAGCTGTTGCAGTTGTTCTGCCAAATCTGAGTTAGCTAAGAAACTAAAGGTGGAATCGGTTGCCGCATCTCGAATCATGTCAGTGCTGAGCAGGGTGCGATCGCTAAAGGTCTGCACGACACTCCCCATCAGCCGCTGGGGTTCTAGCTCAGTGTTGTTGCCGTAAAAGCTCAGCAGGTAGTTCAACTCCAAAGCCGTTTGTCGCCTGCTGCTGACTTTATTACGCGATCGCAGGGGCACCGCATCGTTATTTTGCAGGGCCGGATTGTGATTGACGTGATAGAGATACAGATTAACCCCGGTTTCCGGAGACCCCTCACCGATCTGATTTGGCATTAAGGTCGTCACCCGTGCCCCTTCTACATCTTGCTGGACGGCAACTTGTAAAAGTCTTTGCAGGGTAGCGGTGACGGTGGCAATGGCGAGGTGGTTGCTCATGGCTATACCGAAACTAATCCCAGCTTTAGGGCTTTGACAATCGCTTGGGTGCGGCTGCGGACGCTGAGTTTTTCAAAGATGGCAGTGAGGTGGGCTTTGACCGTGGCAACGGTAACGTGCAGGTGTTGGGCGATCGCGTCGTTGGAGGCACCCTGAACCAGCCAGGTCAAGACCTCCCGCTCGCGGTCGGTGAGTTTCATCGATTCGCAGGCCTGTAGCGATCGCCCGCTGTAAAAATGAAACAGTCGAAAGAAACTGGTAGCCCGTTCTGCAGACAGATAAATTTGGCCTTTGAGCACGGTGTCAATCGCGTCGCATAGATGATCGGCCACGTGTTCTTTGCAGACATAGCCCTGGGCCCCTGCCTGCATCGCGCGAAAAATCCAGTCGTCTTTCTGATACACAGACAGTACGATTACTTTGCCGCTAAACGCCTGAGTATTCAAGGTATTTAAGACAGCAATGCCGTCACTGTCACCCAAATCGAGATCCAACAAGATCAAACTAGGATGCTGTTCTTGAGTCAGGTGAATCGCTTGTTGGGCAGAGGCTGCTTCGCCCACCACGGTAAAGTGACCGTTGCCACTATTGCTGAAAAAATCTAGCAGGGTGCGAATTCCCTGACGAAAGGGTTGGGAGTCATCGACGAGCAGCACAGAAATGGGGGACGGAAGCACCATGGCAGAGGCTGAATTCAACACGCGTAATCGACACTAAGAAGGTTCATGCTTAAATCCGCCCATCAGCGATTGGGCGGAACACGAGGCAATGACACCGAAAACTGACAGCCCCTTTCGGGCAGGTTCTCTACCCAAATCTGGCCGCCATGGTCAAGGACAATCTTCTTCGCGATCGCGAGGCCTAAGCCCGTCCCCTCAGGCCGATCAGAATAATAGGGGTCAAAAATTTGGGTCAGCTTAGCTTCATCAATACCTGGCCCTTGATCGCTAACGGTAATCAACACCTCTTGCTGAAAGCTCTGCCACCGCCAGATCACGCAACCCTGGGGCGGGCTAAAACAGAGGGCATTGTGCAACAAATTATCAAATACCTGGCGAATTTGGCTGCGATCGAGGATGAGATAAAGCGCGTTGTCGGGGGTGTTGATGTTAATCGGCTGATCAACCCAAAGCCCCTGAAATGACAGAATACTTTCGGCCAAGATGCTCTGCAAATCATGGCGTTCGTAGTGCAATTGATGCCCTCGACTACAGCTAATTAACCCCTTAAGTTGGGTTTGGAGTTGTTCCACAGTGGTCTTGATTAATGTCGTTTGGGTTTGGTGTTCTGCTATCGGCAGTTGGCGATGCAGTGTATTGGCGTACAGCCCAATCAACGCTAAGGGATTGCGAATTTGGTGCTCAACTCGCTGAAAGGCCTGTTCGAGAAGCTGAATACTGGCTTGACGCTGGGTTTGGCTGCGTTCGTGGGTCAGGTAAGCTTTCAGCCGTGCCCCCTGTTGCTCAATCAAAGCGCGATCGCAAGCAGTTGGCGTGTCTTCAGTCCACAGCAGCAAATATTCAGAACGCGATCGCGGGTTAAGCCAATAAATCGAGACCATCGAGTCTTCTGCCATGGGCAATTGGCTAATGGCCCCCACAGATGCGTCTGGCGTTGGCAACATATCTGGGCATCCCCCACCCTCTGTGATGAGCTGTTGGGGAGTTGTCCTGGATATGAGTTCTGTGGATATTAACTCTGGCATAGCAGTGTCCAACCAGGGCAGGGCAGAAAGCGCTAATGGCTCGGGCATAGCATTGCCTGATCCCGAACAGCAGACAGACTGTAAGCGATCGCCACTGCAACCTCCAATACTTTCGTAGACAATCCAACCCGCTAAGGCGGAAAGTTGCTGAACTAAATAATTCAGCTGCAAACTACAGACGTGCTCCACGATGGCGGCAGTCGTAGCGCCTGGAGGGCTCGTCTCTTCGAAGACCTGAGTCATGGGGGCTACCTAAATCGGGGCTGACTTCAAAAGCAGAGCAACATCTACAACTGCGGGAACACTCAAATTTTCAGTCACAGTAACCACCAAAACCCGCTTTGTGTGGTTGTGATGCCACACGGCTGCTTTGGCGAAGTAGTTCGGCAATACTACTACTCGATGCATTGAGTAATGTGACCAAAGCTGTATTGCAGAACGTGGATAGACTGGGATGGCGTGGGTGAAATTGCCTTGTTAACTCATTGAGCCGTGTTTACCGTAGAAACAACACCGTAATTCTTCGGAAAAATATCAACTGTTTCTTTAAGGAATGTCAAGGCAACTCAAATCTTAAGAAAACTAGAATTTGTTATGACAATGAGTAACAAAACACTGACGAAAAAGCAGGAATCCAGATTATCAGTCTATGCAACTTCTAAAAAATTCGGCTCTAGCCAACAACAAAGATTTACCACTCTGAACAAAACCTAATCGCGCTCCTTTTAAGGTCAAAATCAGCCAAGCAATCACTGGCAGCTAAAGTGCTCTAGCAAGACAGTCATTTGCATCAGCCGTGTGTCATTAGTGTCCCAGCAGCTCTATCTCAACGTAACCGAGACTAATCGACAGAGGCATGGGGCAAACGTCTCATGTGTTATGAGTCCGAAGTCCTAACTTGACCATCAGACTTTAGTCTGAAGCAGCTTTAGAGCCAAATTCCTGGTGATGACTTTTGGGAGAGTGTGGGTACCCCTCTCGTCACACTTACTTTGCTTAAAACTCCCTCGGCTGAATCTCCGAAACTTAAGCCAATCTCAAAGTTTCGACCAAAGTCTAATTCCGGGGATCGAGCTACCTACATAAGCTGGGCCTACCCGAGCACTGAGTTGAGATTCTATGATTCCGGCGGTCGCCCAGAGTTTAGCCAATCTTCTGGTGTCAGGCACCTCCATCGATAGTGGGGAGCAAATTGACTTTAGCCACCCCAAGATTCAAAACACGGTTAAGCCGCGGCTTAATCTTTACTTTTATGATCTACGACTCAACTCGCAAACTGATCAGTCAGCGCCAGCGCGTTGGCAAAACCTCCCCAGAGAGGAATCGCGTCTGCAATCCTTGACTTCCCACTCATCGGCTGAAGATCGACCATTAGTGAACCGCGAGAATGCGCCTGTTGAGACCAACAACAGTTTGATATGGCATGACGTGCGTTTCTTGCTGAGCGCTTGTGATCACACCTCCCTAGGAGAGCAACAGTTGCTGTCTGAATCTTTGATGCTCTTGCAAACTTATCCGGCCCTACCCGAAGCGCTATTGCCCCCAGTTTTGAAGGGACATGGCGCTTTGCCATTTTACGTCGGCACTGCGCAGCTTGCCGACACAGTTGCGCTCTGGAATGCGCTGCGAGTCCCCCTGCGCCCAGCCCTTCATCTGACAGTCTCGGTTCCCTTTAAGGTCAGCGGATTACCGCCGCCTCAGTCGTCGCCTGTTTCTGAACTGTTTCAGCAGTAATTGCTCAGTGCAACACCTTGTTGTGAGCCAGCCTACCCGTATTACCCATAGCCCACCGGAGGATTTCGATTTATGGCTTTAGATTATTTTGCACCTGGTGTATATGTCGAAGAAGTTGATCGCGGTAGTCGTCCAATTGAGGGCGTCAGTCTCAGCGTTGCAGGCTTTGTCGGCTTTACCGAAGACGTCCGTGGTGACGCCGAGTTGTTCAAACCCATACTGGTTACCAACTGGGGGCAATATTTAGAATGTTTTGGGAAGCCCGGCTCCGACGGTTATACCGATTTCGACGCTTATCTGCCCTTTGCGGTCAACGGTTGGTTTATGAACGGCGGCGGTCGCTGCTGGGTGACTAGCATCGGCACCAAACTGCCGGGTTCACCGCCGCCGCCGCCAGAAGACACCGGCTATAAGCTAGGGACCTCAAACGGCAAACCCTCCTTACGCTTCAACTTAAAACCCACAGAGGCAGGGGATACACCCGCCTTAGCCCCGGCAGGGGATAGCCGCATTCGGGTGATGGTGCTTGAAGGGAATCCCAAGCCCTTAGGCGATGATGCTGACGACGATGCTGAGCCCCCGCTGAATACTGGCGAATACTTTTCTGTTGCGGTGATGCAAGGGGATCAAGAGTTAGAGCGCTACGACAACCTCACCATGAACCCCGAAGCAGAAACCGCTGTGGCTGACTACGTTGTCACCGCCCTGGAAGCCTCGGAATATGTCGATATTGCCGATATTTCCGTCTCCGGTCAGGCCCTATCTCGCCGCCCGGCCAATGGCAGCTACGAAGTCGCTCCCCCGCCCTACATTTCTCCAGAATCTCGCTTTTCCCGCGATCTCTCCGGTCAGCGCGATGAGCGCACAGGTATGCAGGGCTTGTTTGAAATTGACGAAGTCGCCATGATCGCCTGCCCTGATTTAATGCGGGCTTACCAGGTCGGGTTGCTTGATATCGATCAGGTTCACGGCGTCATGGAAATGATGCTGAGCATGTGCGAAAACTCCTTCCCTGGCCCCGCCTATCGCATGGCCGTGATCGATCCACCCCCGGTGAAGCCGGGCAAAGGCATGGATCCCGTCGTGCCAGAAAACCAAAAGCCCCAAGATGTGGCCGCTTGGTTGAGCCTGTTCAATCGGCGCTCGATGTTTGGAGCCCTGTATTACCCGTGGATCAAAGTCGCCAACCCCCGTAATGGCGGTCGTCCGATCATGGTGCCGCCCTGTGGTCACATGATGGGGATTTGGTGCCGTACTGATGAATCGCGTGGCGTCTTTAAAGCACCCGCCAATGAAACCCCTAGAGGTGTCATTGGCTTGGCCTACGAAACCAACATGCGCGAGCAAGAGCTGCTCAACCCCGTGGGCATCAACTGTATCCGCAACTTTGCCAGCTATAACCGTGGGCTCAAAGTGTGGGGCGCTCGCACCTTAGTAGAACCCGACAATGTGCAGTGGCGCTACATCAGCGTTCGCCGCTTGCTCAGCTACATTGAGAAGTCCATTGAAATGGGTACCCAATGGGTTGTCTTTGAACCCAATGATCAAGACCTCTGGGCACGAGTCAGCCGCACGGTGAGCAACTTCCTTGAGCGGCTGTGGCGAGAAGGCGCACTCTTCGGCGGTTCCCCAGCAGAATCGTTCTACGTCAAATGCGACGGCGAACTCAACACCCACGACACCATGATGTTGGGGCGCTTGTATGTGGAAGTTGGCGTTTGTCCTGTCCGTCCGGCAGAATTTGTGATCTTCCGGATTAGCCAGTGGGCACCGAATCAATAGATAACTTGAGGCATAGCAGCACGACAATGCCACTATGCCTCACTTTCAATCCCCTACACATAAACCTGACTAAGGAGGCCACCCATGGGTGAACTAAATACCCCCCTTGCACCGAGTAGTTTTTACTTAGAGTTTGACGGTTTGACCGATTTGCTGTTTAAGAGTGTCACCATTCCTGATTACACACCCAAGCTTCAAGGCGGGGATGGGGCTGTGCTTTCAGGTAAAGGTGGCAAGGCGATGAGCCAGATCAACTCCGGCGGATTTGAAGGGTTATTTTCCGTTGATTTGGTGTGTATTGCCAGCCCTGAAGCTAAAAGTGCTAGCAAAAAGATGTATGACTGGTTTGAAAAGTGCATGCCCGCGTCTTTTGGCGGCAAGGGTAAATGGAAGGACAACAAAAAAAACGGGGCGATCACGGCTTATAACAGTGACGATGAGGAAGTGGCCAAATGGGAAATGACGGAAGCTTGGCCCTCTAAATACAAGTGTGCAGATTTTGATGTCACGTCTGATTCTTACCTGGAAGAGACGTTTACCATCACCTGCGAAAAATTCAATCGTACGAAGTAATTTGAGGAGGCGATCGCGGTGGAAGAACTTTTAACCAACTCAAGCTTTTATTTTGAAATTGACGGCATTAGTGACCTGGTGATTAAGACGGTCAGCGGGCCTGAAATTGAACTGGAAGTGGCAGGCGGCGATGCTCCGATTGGTTCAACCAAAGGAGGCAAGACTCAAACCCATGCCACGATTGGCGGGGTAAAGTACAATTCTTCGATTACCCTGACCTTTATCGCTGGGAATGAGGGCGCACAGAAAAAATTAGAAGATTGGTATAGTAAGTGTCACGCTGAAGCCTATTCTGGCGGCGAAACCGAAAGTCGCAAGAGCCGTAAAACGGGTTCACTGGTGGTGTATGACGGTAATGGTAAAGAAGGGATGCGGTTTAACTTCACCGATATCTTTCCCAGCACTTTGAAACAGGGTAGTGGTACCTTGGCTATTGACAGCGGCGGCAGCTTATCAGAAGACACCCTAGAGCTAAAATTTACTCAGGTTATTCGCAAGGAATAAGCCATGCCTGAATATCCCGAGATTCTGACCCAGTCCCGATTTTATCTAGAGCTGTCGCTTGAAGGCAGTCAAGATTTTGTGGATGGCTTATTCATGGAATGCAGTGGCTTTCAAGTGAGTCAAGATGTGATTGAGGTCAGTGAGGTGACGTCCCAATATTGGGGCAAATCAGGCAAAACAAGAGGGCGAGTGGTGAGAACCAAGCTGCCGGGTAATCTGTCCTATACAAACATCACCCTAAAGCGCGGGCTCACCACTTCAAAGACCTTTTGGGAATGGCTAGATACGGTACAGTCCGGCAATTGGTCAGACCAACGACGGGACGGGTCACTAGTCGTTTACGACCAGGCCTCTGATGAACAGTTTCGGCTTGAATTTCAGGGGGCTTGGCCGATTAGCTACAAAGTGTCTGATTTAGATGTTAAAAGTGGCGATTTTAATATTGAAGAAGTTGAAATCACGGTTGAAGAGTTGAAGCGCGTTTAATCGAAAGCAACCACCATGGGGATCAAAATTTCTAATGATTTGGGTTTGAAGCCAACACCCAAGCGGTTGGCAAAACAGCAGGCTGCTCAAGTTCCGGTGCAGACCCCCATTCAAACTCCCGTTCAAACCCCAATTCAACCTGTGCCTAATCCACCTGAACCCGTGACTGCTTCTGCAGGGGCGTTACAACTCGATTTTGCATTCGAGCTCCCTAAGGGATATTTGGACAATGCAGGTTACTTACATCGCCGTGGGGTGATGCGGTTAGCGCGAGCCATGGACGAAGTAACGCCAATGCGTGATCCCAGGGTGCTGGCAAATCCAGCCTATGCCACGATTATTATTTTGTCTCGGGTTATTACTCAGTTGGGGACGTTGCCAGAGGTGACGCCAGTAATCGTAGAGCAGTTTTTTGCCTGCGATTTGAACTATCTACAGAACTTCTATCGGCGGATTAATGAATTGGAGGAAGCTTAATAGCAGGTAGAAGTAGTAGGTATAGGTCATAGGCAATAGGGAATGGGCAACAGGGAATAGGGTTAAATCCAAAATCTAGAATCCAAAATCCAAAATCAAGAAAGATGTCTTTAATGGGTTTACCGCCGCGAGAATTTGAATTTACGTTGCCTAAGGGATGGCTCGATGGTGCAGGTAATGTGCATCAAACGGGGGTAATGCGGTTGGCCACAGCGCGGGATGAGTTAATCATGCAGCGCGATCGCAGGTGCCAAGATAACCCGATCTATGGCGATTTGGTGATGTTATCTCGGGTGATTGTGCAGCTGGGTAATGTAGCAGACCCCACTCCAGAACAGCTTGAAAATTTGTTCACCCAAGATTTGAACTATCTGCGGGCATTTTATAACCAAGTCAATCAACAGGAAAGCGCCCACGTGCCGACCCAATGCCCCCAATGTCAACATCAGTTTGATGTGGAGTTAGCGCTATCGGGGGAATCTTAGGCTACCCCTCAGATGATCTCTATGGGGAGGTAGCCACGATCGCATCGGCATTCCATTGGTCAATGGCGGAGATCATTAGTTTGGAGCACGGGGATCGACGGCGGTGGGCAGAGCGATCGAGGGGGTGAGATGGGCTTTGACGTGAGCGCTCAGCCGAACGGGAGTAGGGGAGATGGGGGGATGGGGCGACTAAGCCAGAACGCGGTAGTCGCGATTGATTGACCATGAAGCTCAAAATTTAAAGTCTAAAATCCAAAATTCCTGTATTCCTCACGCAAGCACTATTTAGAGATGTCACCCCAATGCCTCAAGATTTTGATCCAGTTGAACCTAATGCCAGTGTTGTAGCACCCGCAGGCTTTGTCGCACCGGGGGTAATTCAAAGCGATCGCGACTTAGCCGCGATGACGCGGTTAGCAGCGGAGCTGATTGATGATCCGATTGCGTTGGGGCAGTTCTGCGATCGCGTTTATGAACTGATGCGGGATGACCTGCAACGGCAGCGAGAACGAAGTCAAGGGTATGGAAGGCGGTTCTGATGAGCAAGAACGGGGTGGTAACCCATGAACTCAACTACATCACCACAAATCGGTTTTATGTGGAAATTGAAAGCCAAATCTCTGCCTCGTTCACCGAATGTGATGGGTTGGGGGTGCAAATCAAAAAAGAGACGATTTCTGAAGGGGGCGTCAACGAACAGCAGCGGATTTTGTTGGGTCAAGCAGAATTTAGCGATGTCACCCTAAGGCGGGGTATGAGTGATGACAAGGTGTTTTGGGAGTGGATTTCGGCGATGTTGGAAAGCCGTAGTGCCAACACGTCGATTAAAGACCACCGCCGGAACGTCAATATTTTGGTCTTCAACCAAGCGGGCGAAACGATGCAGTGTTGGACGCTGATTGGAGCAGTGCCCATTGGGTGGAAGGCACCGTCATTGCAGGCTGATTCGTCTTCCGTTGCGATTGAGGAACTGACCCTGGCCTATGAAGGGCTGAGCGTTGCCTTTAAGTCTGGGGGTGGGGGTGCGTCCATATTAAATGGCCGTGATTCGTCAACAGGTTATTTTGCAAGCAAGTAGACTGTCCGATGGTTGATCTAGGCGATTTGCAACCCGAAGCTCTGCCCCCGCCAAGACCGTTGGGGCATCAACATCCTTTGGGGACATCTGGCCTAGCCGTGCGGTTTATGCGTCCGTTGGGGGCTCGGGCGTTGACGGTGCTTGATCCAAATTTGTTCAGGCCAGAGGCGTTTCCGCAATGGCAGGGGGTGATGTTTGGGGAGATTCCGGACGTTTTGGCGCGGCGGGAGCGGGGGGAGCAAGAGAGCAGGGGGAGCGGGGGAGCAGGGGAGGAGAGTCGGTATTTGGGGGCGATCGCAGATGGGGCATCTCAGCAGACGAGGTCTGGAGTTCGAGGGGGGCAATCTCAAATTTTGCAGCCTCCGGTTCAAGGGGAGCAACCGGATCAGCCTCAATTACAGACGGTTCAACCCCAAACAGTCCAACCCCGGCCAATACAGCCTCAAACCCCTCAACCTCAAGCAGTTCAACCTCAGACGCCTCAACCCCAGGTAGATCAACCGCAAACCGTTCAGCCCCAAACAGTTCAGTCTGCAACACCTCAACCCCAAGCGGTTCAGCCTGAAACGACTCATCCTCAGACAACTCAATCTCAAGCACCTCAACCTCAAACGCCTCAACCCCAGGTAGATCAATCGCAAACCGTTCAGCCCCAAACCGTTCAGTCTGCAACACCTCAACCCCAAGCGGTTCAATCTCAGGCGGTTCAACCTCAAGTGGTTCAGCCTGAAATAACTTATCCTCAGACAACTCAATCTCAAGCCCCTCAACCCCAAACGCCTCAATCTCAAGCGGTTCAGCCTGAAACACCTCAAACCCAGGTAATTCAATCTCAAACGCCTCAACCTCAGGTAGATCAATCGCAAACAGTTCAGCCCGAAACACCTCAACCTCAGGCAAATCAAGTTGAGACACCTCTGGCTCAGTCAACTCAGGCTCAGACACCTCAGTCCCAAACATCTCTGTCTCAAACGCCTCGAAGTCAGATCGTTCCCCCCCAGGCCGTTCAACCCGAGACGCATCAAGTTCAAGCAGGACAACCTGAAACAACTCAAGCTCAAGGGGAGCAGTCTCAAGTCCAGCCAATCCAAGCGCCTCAAATCTGGACGCCTCAACCCCAAACACGCCAATCACAGGCGGTTCAGCCTCAGGTGACTCAGCCAGAAACCCCTCAATCTCTGCCAATTCAGCCCCAAGCGCCTCAACCGCAAGCACCTCAGTTCCAGGCAGCTCAGTCTCAAACGACTCAGCCCCAAGCGCCTCAATCCCAAGCACCCCAAGCTGAAATATCTCAACCCCAGATAATTCAGTCGCAAACGCTTCCATCTCAGGGGGTTCAGCCGTCAGTAGCAGAGTCAGTGGATGGATCGCTACCTCAAGCCACTCAATCGGATGATGACTTGCCTCGGCGTTCAGGTCATGTAGAAGATAGCTTGCCTGAGAATTCAGGCCCGCAAACGCTAGCGCCAGGGAGTTTAGAGCAGGGCGATCGCGACCCTGTTCCAGCTCAAACGCTTCAGCCATTGGAGGCTTCATCCGAATCTGGGGGGATCGAATCAGTGCCGAGTGGGGTTGACCCCTCATTGCAGTCCGCTCAAGATCCTTTGAGTGGGGAGTCTATAACGCCTGAATCAAGCTCCCAAACGCAATCGGACTTACCCTTATCCCCAACTCAATCCGCTCAATACTTTGAGCGGACACCGTCCTCCACTGATCAGTATTTTGAACGGACACCACCGGCGGCAGAAACAACCGATCAGCAAAGGCTAGCTGCTGAAGATGTATTAACACCGATTGGCCAACCTGATTCGCAAAGCCCAACGACCGATGCTAGCAGGCGATCGCCGGAAGAATCATCATCACCGATGGGCCAGCCTGATGCACAAGGGCCAGCGCTTGAACCTGGCGTGGGATTTCAGAATTCCACTCAATCGGTTTCATCCGAGCAGCCTATTCAGCCCGCTCCGTCAATTCGATCTGCTCCCTCCATTCAACTCGATCAATCTAATCAAGGTTCAGCGGATGGCCCGCCCCAGTCTCCACCACTTCCAAGAACCGAGACAACTCAACGGGATGATCTTTCCGGAAAAGGGGGTGACTATCAGACCGATCCAGCTCAAGCTACTAAGCCGCAAAATTCGAGTCCGCCTGCACAATTGCCTAAGGCTTCGGATGCTAGTGGAGGAATGCGATCGCTGATTCAGCAGTACTTCTCACCCCAAACACAACCCCCTCAAATCCAGCCGTTAGAGCTTCCGCCGCAGCGATCGCCTGATGCTCAAGCGGAACAACTCAAGCGATCGCAGTCAGTTGAGCCTCTAGAGCAGCCTCATCCCCCGCAAGGACAATTTTTCCCACCGGGACAACCGCTGCAGCAAGCCGAACAGCCTCAAATCCCAAATGCGGCTGAAGCGCAAAGCATGCAGGATGCGATCGGAAGTTCTGAGATATCAGGCATACCATCCAATGCTGCTGATTCTGAAACATTAAGGACGCCACCAGAACGGATTAGTAATTCTGAAATATCGGGAGTTTCATCAAATTTCGCTAGCAATCCAGAAGCGCCAGGAACTCAACCAGAAGCGATTGTTGATTCTGAAATATCAGGTGTTCCACCAGAACCGATTCCAGAACTGATGATTGAGTCTGAAATATCGGATGTTCCACCAGAAGCGCTTGTTGATTCTGAAGTATCAAGAACTTTATCGGAACCGATTGACAGTCCTGAGTTGCTAGTCGATTTTGAAATATCAGGTGCTCCGCCAAATATTGCTGATAATCCTGAAATATCAAGGACGCCACCAGAACCGATTGGCAGTTCTGAGTCATTAAGGGATTTGTCAAATACCGCTGGCAACTCTGAAGCCTTGGGGACGCCATCGGAGCTGATTAAAAGCGCTGAAGCACTAGAGGTTCAATCAAATTTTGACAGTAGCTTTGAATCGTTGAAAAGGCCATCGGATCCGATTGACACTTTTGACACATCCAGCTTCCGTTCGGAATCGACTTCAAATCCTGAGATATCGAGGATTCCATCAGAACCTACTGAAAATTCTGAGACGCCGGAGGTTCAATCCAGCTCTGCTGGCAGTCCTGAAGCATTGAGGTCTCCACCGGAACCTGCTAGTGATATCGCAATGCCAAAGATTCCATCGGAACCTGTTGACAGTTCTGATATATCAAGGATTCAACCAGAATCTGCTGGCAGTTCTGAGACATTGAGGACTCAATCGACAGCTGCTGCTCCTGAAGCATCAAGGATTCAGCCAGAACTCACTAGTGATTCTGATTCGGTGGAGACAGCCTCCACCCAGCAATCTGAAGCACTGTCTCCAGCAGGTAGACCGTCTCCTCAGGCTCAATCTGGAGAGTCAGATACACAAGTGCCTAAAGGTTTTTTAGGTAAAGCGGCAGATCAACTGCGACGATGGTTTTCGCCTGCTACGGAGAACACCACCATCGATAGTGCTAACTCAGCATCTTCGTCTGGGCAAGCACAAACTGAATCCCCAAAGGCGATCGCTGAGCAGGCAGCATCAATCCCCGAACTCCAAACTGAACCAGACTTTGCAAGGCCAAATCCAGCACCGCCAGGTTCTGATCAGGTTGAAGCTGAACACCCTGGCCAGTCTCAGTTCAACCAGCCCCGGTTAGATAATGTTTCTGCCGAACCGATGCAGGTCGCCGAAGCGAGTCAAATTGAGGCCGATCTGCGATCGCAGCCTCCTCAACCCGCTGTGCCAGAAGCGTTCTTATTTGATCCATCTGACACGAGTGACCCCCAAACAACTGAACAGCAGGTGATTGGGGCCACGTTCCTGCCTCCTCAAACCGCACCTGACTCCACAGATGAGATCCCGCCATTGGTGACGGAGCAACCCTCAACCATATTTCAGGATGACAGTTCTACACAGTTCTCAACTTTGCCAGCAGCGCCAGTGCCAAACACGTCAACGTCTGATTTAGGTGAAGAAAATTCGACTGTTGAGCAACAACAGAATGATTCATTATCTGTTCAGGCTGCCATTAATCCAGCAGAACCATTACAAGTTCAACCAGAGGCTGCGGCATACTCTGCTGAGACAGGCTTGCCCCCAGTTGAATCAGTAATCAATCAAAACGAATCAACTCAAATTCAGCCGGCATCAGTTCAAGTTCTACCGGAATCAACAGTCCATTCAGGTGAGTCGAACGGATCCCTATTGGAGGTAGTCTCCGACCCAACCGAATCACCACAGACTCAACCTGAATCAGAGACACAATCCGTCATTCATCAAGGCGAACCGACTCAAGTGCAGCCAGAGTCAGGTCAAGCCGTCCAACCCCAATCAGCAGCGTATTTAGGTGATTTGGGCTTGTCCCAGCCTGAGTTGGAAACCGACCCCAGCGAACCTGTACAAGTTCAGCCAGAGGCGAACCAGTTTCAACCGAGATCGGCAGCACTTCAAGACAGCTCAGCACGCTTCCAACCAACATTGGTATCTGACCAACGTGACTCCATACAAGTTCAGCCAGACTTACCAGCCTATTCAAGTGAGTCGGTTCTACCCCAAGCGGAATCAGTCTCTAACCAACGCGACTCACCCCAAGTTCAACCGGAACTAGCAACGCAATTGGGTGAATCGGGGTTGTCTTCAGTGGAATCAGTAGCCGACCAAAGCGACTCACCCCAAGTTCAACCGGAACTAACAACACAATCTGTCGTTCACCCAAGTGAATCTGCTCAAATTCAACCCGCTTCAGTTCAAGCAGTTCAGCCAGAATCAGCAGTTCAGCGAGGTGAGTCGGGCTTATCCCAACCTGAGTCAGTATCAAATCAAACTGCGTCACCACAGACTCAACCTGAATCAGGGGCGCAATCCGTAATTCATCAAAGCGAACCGGCTCAAGGTCAACTAGAATCAGGCCAAATTCAGCCAGAATCAGCAGCGTATCTGGGTGAGTCAAATCTACCCCAGCCAGAATCGATATCTGTCCAACACGAATCCAGTCAAGTTCAATCAGCTGCGGCCCAGGTTCAATCGGAATCGTTAACGCGTCAAGGTGATCTGGCCCGACCTCAGCCAGAATCGTTAGAACGTCAAGGGAAATCAAGCCCAGTTCAATCGGAGCCCGTAGCCTCCCCAGATGAGCCAGTCACGTTTCCTGATAAGTCAGTACAAACCCAGGTTGAACCAACGGCGCATCAAGACGCGACTATCCTGTCAACACAGGTGAAATCTGAACTGACGGAACATCACGTTGAATTGATACCAGCCCAGCTTCAACAGCCAGCGGTAGAACAGCCAGCGAGATCACGACAAGTTCAACCGGAACCCATAGCGCATCAGCTTGATAGGGCATCTCAAGCCCCGGCAGGGTCTACGGCTGTATCAAAGGGGGAGGACGAAGCGCTTCCTACGATCGCGAGTGGCAAGCTACCGCGCGTGCTTAAACCGTTGGGCATTCTGCGATCGCTCAATGAGCCAACTGTCGCACCCATTTCCGCTGCGCCTGAGTCCAAGGGAGGAAATAGCGTAGACCCTCAAACTGTTGGCATTGTCTCCTCAAGCATTCCCAACCCCCAGTTTTTTGCGCCAGATGCTTCTCTTGCAAAAGAGGCACGGCGCAGCGAGCATCTATCCCTACCGACTCAGTGGAATAGCCTTGCAGATTTAGCGCAACCAACCCGAGCAGATCAGCCCGTCTCAATCAAACCTGTGGATAACGAATCGCCAGACATGGCTGAGATTGGCCCCAAATCAGCACCAACGATAGATCCGGCATTGCCTCCTAGCTTGCCGAATGCTGAGAAACTTTCAGAGCAATCTGCCCTGCCCCAGGGGTGGCATAACCTTGCAGATTTAATCCAGCAGACAGCTCAAAGCCCTGCATCATCATCGCCCATCTCTCAACCTGAAAGTCGTCTGTCTGCCTCGACCCAAATGCCCACTCAAAAGATCAAATCGCTTACACAAAACAATCGGCCAGAAAAAACCAAGTCAAAATCTCCGCTAAATTCGACGACTAAAACAGGCGATGCTCGCCAAGCGTTGAGTAAACCCCGTACTCAGCAGCGGGGGACGTTCAAGTTACCCAGTCGCCCATCTTCAAGGCCGGTAATTCAGGCAAAGTTTGAGGAAAATGCGCCCAAATCAGGTCGCGATACTCTAATTCAAGCCAAGCCAGAAGATCCATATATTCAGCTCAAAGGCAATGATGAGACAGAAACAACGACTGAGCCAGATTCGGGCACATTAGAACACTTGGCTCATGAAGTGTATGGTCTGCTGCGCCAACGCCTTGCCATTGAGCAAGAACGGCATGGAGCAAGGGGATATTCAGGGCGATTTCCTTAACTGTATGTTTGGGTGTATGGCAGCTGTGCACTCCTAAAGCTCAATGATGGCTCACCAACTGATGTCTACTACCCGAATCTTGAACCATGGCTACCCCTGTTAAAGCTCAACTCATTGCTCAAAACGGTGGCGAGACGTTGGAATTTATGTTCAACCCGACCGAAATCGAGTTTAGCCGTAGCGTTAACCTCAATCGTGCCAGCGGGGCTCGTACAGATGAGGGTTTGCCTAAGGTTAGCTTTGGGTCACCTGAACCCTATGGCCTCACGTTAAGTAACCTGATTTTTGACACCTACGAAACGGGCAAAAACGTTTACACCACATACGTTGAAAAGTTTCGTTCAGCGATTGAATTTGTGGATGGCAAAGACCGTCCCCCGATCTATGTGTTTACCTGGGGAAGTCAAGAGTATCTACGCTGCTTCGTTAAATCCCTAAGCTATAAGTTGATGCTATTTTTACCCGATGGCACCCCTGTGCGCGCTAGCATCAACTTGACGTTGGAGGAAATCGGTGAAACGACATCGACCAGTACCTCTGCCAGTTCGAGCAGTCGCAGTTCTGATTCTCGCTGGTGAGTCATCGACGGTTTGCATCAACCCGTCCAAGCTGAAAATGGACTTAAATTCCCCAAATTCTCGATTGACAGGCTGTTCGGTTGAGGCAGAGGGGGCGGAGATCTTGCCAAACTTTGATAAACCAGCGTCGAGCGGATTGGCTTGCGGTGCCCCGGTAACGACAAAGCAGCCCGTTGATCAAAGCAGTGACCCCGAAATCACCTGTTTGAGATAGGTTGAGGCGATCGCCCAGGTGGCGAGCCTGCTCGATCCAAGCTGCTTCGGCTGGGCAGCCAATCAACGCAAAGCTGCCAATGACGGGATACCCGCCCAAGCCATGGGGGCTGGTTAACCCATCCGAACCGCCTTCAAGCTGTTGTCGATCGATCCATACGGGATGGTTGCCTTGCCAAACTTCGGTGTCCGATCGCCAGCGACCCATTATAAATTGCTCACCCCGAGCGCTGCGCCCAAAGCGGGTGATGTCCCACCCCAGCCAGATGGCGCTGTCGGCCAAATCGACCCGCAAGCTTTGCTGAAAGTTGGCCCCATTAAACACGATGGTTTCTTGAGGAAACCACTCCATCCTGGTTTGGGCTGCGAGCTGGAGAGTCGTGCTTTGAGATGCGATCGCGCCGCTGCTACGATACACCTTGTTAGCAGCGGCTGTGGTGACCAAGGCGTGGCTGTGGGGTTCGAGTTTGAGGGCTAACGTTAAGCGATCGCCGCCGACAATGCCACCAGCAGTATGAACGATCACGCTATGGCAAACAGCATCACCTTCAGGATAAAACGGGCGCTGTAGCCTTAGCGGTGCTGCTGTCTTAGACCGAAACGGCACTGTCTTCCCGGCTTGATGGTTTAAGGTTAAATCAAGGCTACCGTGCCAGCCTTGGGCAATTTGGGCATCAATAAGTTGAGCGGGCATCGCAACGCTATAGTTTGAGTAGACTAACCATAAACCACATCCCGTTCAAAAACTTGAGTGAAAAGCTAAAGCAACTGATCTAAGTGTGGATGAAGCCTGAGTAGGGTTATCTCACCTTTATGGGGCACCAGAAACCTTTTAACCTTAAGTTATTGACTAATTTGCCGTTGCGTACCCAATCAGGTCAGCGGTTGACGCGTCGTTAGTAACCAATTAAAAAGATGGGATTTTTTGATTCTGAGCTTGTCCAGCAAGAAGCCATGAAGCTGTTCCAGGACTACCAGTCCTTAATGCAGCTTGGGGGTGAATATGGCAAGTTTGATCGAGAGGGCAAAAAGCTTTATATCGAGCAGATGGAAGCGATCATGGAGCGCTATCGTATTTTTATGAAGCGCTTTGAACTTTCAGAAGATTTCTCTGCCAAGATGACCGTCGAACAGCTCAAAACCCAACTCGGCCAGTTTGGCATGACCCCAGAGCAGATGTTTGACCAAATGAACCGCACGCTTGAGCGCATGAAGTCTGAGGTTGAAGAGGTTTAATCTCAACCTGTCGACTGAGTGACATGCCCTATCAACACTAGATTTTAGATTTTGCTTCAAAAAGCGCTTTGATATTGCTAGCCTGTAGCAGTTATCAATTATATTGATAAGCTTCTGCCAAACCCAGTCCTGCTGATCTTTTGGGGGGCCGACCTTGTAAGAAAAAGCGTTAGGGGTCAAGCTGGATTTGGCTTGAGATGCCAACCAGTCTGTTTCTGGAATCAAGCTCCCTTTATTAAGCGCTTATGCCTTGGGCTCGTATAGTTAGTGGACTAATTGCCATTGTTTTGGCACTCGGGTTGATCATACTGGGCGGATGGTATTTTACCGTCGGCTTTGGTGTGATTGTTTTTTTAGGTCAGTTAGAAATTTTTCAGCTGGTTCAAGCCAAAGGCATTCTTCCTGCGGCTAAGACCACCTTGTTAGTCAGTCAAATCTTGCTGTTTGCTGCCTATGGCTTTCCCCCTTTGGCTGATGCCATTTTGCCTTTGGCAGGCACGTTTATTTGCTTTTATTTGTTGTTCCAACCCAAATTCGCCACCATTGCCGATGTTGCTGCTTCCATCTTGGGCCTATTTTATGGGGGCTATCTACCCAGCTTTTGGATTCGGCTCAGACACCTAGGCGTGAGCGAGGCTCAAAATTTACCCCTGGGCGGCTATTGGCCAACGGATGTCTCACTACAAGCGTTGCCCCAGGGATTAACGCTGACGTTAATGGCGTTTCTTTGTATCTGGGCCGCTGACATTGGCGCTTATGCCTTTGGTCGCCTGTTGGGTAAAACACCTTTGTCCAATATTAGCCCCAAGAAAACCCTAGAAGGCGCGCTGTTTGGGATTACTGGCTCGATGGTCGTCGGGGTTAGTGGTGCTTGGCTACTGACTTGGCCCAGTTGGCCCTTGTCTGGGGCGGCCTTTGGCATCTTAATTGGGGTGTCGAGTCTGCTGGGTGATCTGACTGAATCGCTGATGAAGCGAGATGCTGGGGTTAAAGATTCAGGGCAGTTGATTCCGGGGCACGGTGGTGTTTTGGATCGCACCGATAGCTATGTGTTTACTGCGCCGCTGGTGTATTACTTTGTAACGCTGCTGTTACCCGTGCTGCCAGGGTAGATCGCCTTTCTAACAGCCGTCACCATGATTTATGCCGTGGCAAAACCACCCTCTGGTAAAGCCGTTCAGTGCTAAGCAATGTAACCTTGGTTACATCACGGAATGACGGTGATGATGCCGTGGCAGATGAGGCACTGATCTGCGATCGCCAGGGTTTGAATTTCTACCTCAGTGCCCAAATCAAGCCGAAAGTCCTTTAAAGCATCAACTTGTTGGGTTGGGGGTAGTTCATTTTCCCGCAATACCGGATTAACCAGTTTCAAATAGCGTCCCGCTTGAATCGCTAGCCCAGTTTGAATCTGGAGGGGGGTAAAGGCAGACGGCTCTGATTGAGGTGGGGTCAGGTGTAGGTCAATGTGTTGGGTCGCAAACGCCATTGTTGCTTGGATTTCAGCCTCAGGATTTTGATTGAGATAATGAATCAATTCCTGCAGGGTCGGCGGTGGTGTTGCAGCATGGCTAAGACGGGTTAAAAAGTCCCGGAGGCCACCCAATAACAGCGGCGATCGCAGGGATGCATTTAAATCCGCTTCGTTCAAAGAAATCTTGCCGTTCACCGGGAATGATTGCTTTAGCCTTAAGGGTTTACCCCGTAGGATTTGACCCAAATTGATTCGAATGCCCGTCGCGTTTAAGTCAACCTGGCTTAGGTATAGCCCTTGATAGATCACGCCTGCTGCCGCGATCGCCAGTCCAGGAATATGGCCCGATAAAATCTGGCGATCGCGCCCTTCAATTACAAACTGTAAGTGCTCTACGCGCTCCACCTGAGACTGGAGCCACAGCCGAATGGCCGGGGGTAAAACCCGACTGATAATGCGACTCCCCCCTCTTCTGGTGTCATCGCCCTCACTAATGGCTTGGTTATCAGTTTGTTTAGGTTCAAATTGTGGATCAATGTTCATGTAATTCTTGGGCTGGCATGCTGGGTTAGCGGAACATGAATAGGCATAAGACTCAATTCCTCTGAACGATTGTGCCATGTTATCCACTCATGCCCACGGACTATCAATGAGTCCTGAGTTTATCGCCGTAGCCCCCAAGCTTTGTGGCTACGGCGAGCCAGGTTTCCTGTGTGTTGAGCATCTCAGCGATACTCGGTGCATTAAGCAATCTGGCCAGCGCGATAACTCGGGATCAAATGTCAGGGCTTCCGGATTTCCATGAAAACAGCTCCAAGATCACGTGTTAAAATTTCATGACAATATGATCCCAAAACCCGCATAAAGTCGTCAAGTTTCTGAATATAGACTGATCCCACCCCTTGATCCCCTCGCCAAAGTTTGTCATATTAATTCACAAAGTTGATCCCCGATGCGCTTCACTCGTAATCGAGGTCAGTCTTAACCCGATAAATCCATCCGATTTGAAGCCTTGAGTTTTCAGCTCACAGAGAATTATGGATCTGGATGTGGCCAAAGTTTAAATACCCGATCAGCATCAGTAGTTAAGGAGAGATTTTAATGACTTCAGAGCGTCCCCCCCTCGAAGAGATGACCCTGCGGCAACTCCGGAAAGTGGCCAGCGAGTACGAGATTTCTCGTTACAGTCGCATGCGTAAGACAGAGTTGGTTTCATCAATCCAAGCGGCTCAAGCTAGCCGTCGTCCTTCTCCGGTTCCGGCTACCGCTCCGGCTCCAGCCCCGACTTTTGAAGGGCAAGCTGAAGTTGAAGCGGCTAAGTTTGAAACGGCTGGCGAAAGTATCCCCCCTGAAGTACTGGCATCGGTTGATGAAGGACTACCCGACCTGCCTGACGGTTATGGTGAAAGCCGCATTGTGCTGTTGCCCCGTGACCCTCAGTGGGCCTACGTTTATTGGGATGTACCCAGCGGCCACAAGGAAGAATTACGGCGTCAAGGGGGTGCTCGTTTGGCGTTGCGCTTTTACGATGTCACCGACGTTGACCTCAACTCCCAAAGTCCCCACAGCCTACAGCAGTACGAGTGTGAGGAGATGGCACGGGAATGGTATTTGCCGATTCCAGTCAGCGATCGCGACTATGTCGCTGAGATTGGCTATGTGTGCAATGACGGTCGTTGGTTAGTGCTGGCGCGCGCTATTCCGGTACACATTCCCCCGGTTTATCCCTCCGACTGGATTGAAGATCAGTTCATCACCATCGACTGGGCTGAGGATATGCGTGGCAAGACCTATGCTCAACTTGTGCCGCCTAGCCGTAGACTGGCGGTCAATGCTGACAATCCCATCTACGACAACATCTTTGCCATGGCCCAGTCAGCTGAAGCGCAGCGAATTGCGGGCTCTCTATTTGGTTCCATGCAGCAGGTTCCTGAGCAAGCCGTTAGCTCCTACGTTTTCCCTTCCGGGGCTGGGCTTTGGGCTGTCCCTACTGCTTCTGGTGCAGGTATGACCATGTCGGGTGCAGGTTTAACCATGTCGGGTGCGGGCTTCTCCGCATCGGCTCCCCCGATTCGCCCCCGCCAGTTCTGGCTGGTTGCGGATGCTGAGTTGATTGTCTATGGTGCAACCGAGCCTGACGCGACGGTTACCATTGGAGGCAAGCCGATCAAGCTAAATTCTGATGGCACCTTCCGCTTCCAGATGTCTTTCCAAGACGGATTGATTGATTATCCAATCATGGCGGTTGCTGCTGACGGCGAACAAAACCGCTCTATCCACATGAAGTTCAACCGTGAAACGCCCTCTCGTCATACCAACACTAAGGAAGAAGCCGTTGAAGAGTGGCTGAGTTAAAGGCTATCGTTTCCTCACATTGCTGAATCCATCACTACGATTCAGAGTTTGCTCTCCCTAATCGGGAGAGCATTTTTTTTGCTTTAGCCACATTACTAATGACATCGGGGGAAAATCTCTCAGCTGAGACAGGCCCATTTTCGCTCCGCTGAAAGTTTGAGGATGATTAGAGCCTTCTACATATATCAATGTATCAATATGTTTATTTTGGGGAATATTGAAAGCAAGATATTTTGATCATCTGCTAATTAGCTCAATATTTTGCGCTAATTCTCTTGAATAGGCTGGTTTTTACGTCAGTAATCTTACGAGATGACTACGAGATGACAGTCATCACTTTGGTATCGGAGCATCTATCAGTACTCTTTTTGAATCGCCATAAAGTGCTATGACAAGCGACCCTTCACTAAAGCAGTCCCATACTAGACTTTGGCATCGCTTGTTCCGGCGATCGCCCATGACAAAATCTGCACCCCAAGCAACAGCACCCACTCCGCTTAAGTTCAGTAACTTTTGGCTACGAGCGATTCTCGGTGGGACAACGATCTTCGTCTGCATCGCCAGCTATTGGAGTTACCAAGCCGTTCGCAATTTGCTGTTAGACAATCTTCAAGACAATGCCTTTCTGGAAGTGCAGCAAGGGGCCAACGAAATTGATGCTTGGTTGAGTAACCATAAAGCTGGAATGGCAGCTAGCGCTAACAATCCCGTCTTTCGGACGATGGATTGGGCTCAAATTGAACCTTATTTGCAATCTGAAGAACAGCGCCAACCTGAATTTATGTACTTCGGCATGATTGACGTCGATGGTTTTTTATACACGACGCTTCCTGAGCAACCCAAAGGTGAAATCAACCTCAGCGATCGCGCCCACGTTAAAGGCGCATTAGCTGGGCAAAGTAGCTTATCCGATCCGCTCATTGCCCGCATTCCTGCTGGGAAACGGGTGGTTGCCTATGCAATTCCAGTTTGGTCAGGCGTTCCCCAAGCCAATCAGCCTTTGGGAGAGGTAATCGGCATGATGAACGGTGTGATCGGCATCGACATGATTATCGACGTGATTAATAGCCTTAGCTATGGGGATAACAGCTATGCTTTAGCACTCAATTCTAAGGGAGAGGCAATTTTTCATCCCAATGCTGAGCTGATGTCCACGATTGAAAAACCGGCTCCCAGCTTGCTAGAGTCTGACGATCGCGGCTTGGCCCAGGTCTCCCAAAGCATGGTCAATCAGGAAACAGGACTCGATTTAGTTGAAATCGATGGCATCGAAAAATACGTTGCCTACGTGCCCCTAGAAGAGGCGGATTGGTCGGTTGCGCTGGTAATTCCCCGCGAAAATATTGAAGCGCAGTTACGCCCACTCGATCTGATTGCCATCGTCATCGTGGGATTGACTGGCACCATGATTGCTGTCCTGTGGCAGGTGCAGTCGTTTGAACAGCAACAACTCAAACGATCCAAAGCCACTGCTGATGCAGCCAACCAAGCCAAAAGCGAATTTTTGGCGAATATGAGCCATGAACTGCGCACTCCCCTCAACGGCATTTTAGGCTATGCCCAGATTCTGGGACGATCGCACACTTGGGGTGAGAAAGAGCACAAGGGGATTGATATCATTCATCGATGCGCCACCCACTTGCTGACGCTGATTAACGACATTCTCGATTTATCGAAGATTGAAGCGCGTCGGTTAGAAGTCATTCCGCAACCGCTTCATTTACCGGCTTTCCTTCAGGGCGTGGTGGAAATGAGTCGAATCCGCGCAGAGCAGAAAAAGCTGGAGTTTAATTACTTACCGGATCCCATCCTGCCTGAAGGGATTAAGGCTGACGAGAAACTCCTGCGTCAGGTCTTGATCAACCTCCTAGGCAACGCGGTTAAATTTACCGATCAAGGGGCAGTGACGCTGAAAGTGAGTGTCTTAGGTGAAAGCACCGCACCATCCACAGCTCGGTTACGCTTCCAAGTAGAAGACACAGGCGTTGGCATTGCCCCTGATGCCTTGGACACTATTTTTAAGCCCTTTGAACAGGTCGGGGAACAGAAACGTCAGTCAGAAGGCACCGGGTTGGGGTTGGCGATTAGCTATCGCATTGTTAAAACTATGGGCACCGATCTTAAGGTGGAAAGCCAGCTTGGGGTCGGTAGCACTTTTTACTTTGAACTAGATGTGCCGTTAGCCGCCGAATGGCGACACGCAGCCAGTACCTTATCCCAGGGTGAAGTGATGGGATACGCGGGCGATCGCAAGACTATTCTGATCGTTGATGATAAATGGGAAAATCGTTCAGTCATCGTCAATTTGCTAGAGCCCATCGGATTTGACGTGATCGAAGCTGAAAATGGAAAAACAGGTTTAGAAAAAGCTCACGCGCAAAAGCCAGACTTGATTATCACTGACCTGGTAATGCCAGTAATGGATGGCTATAAATTCATGCAGCAACTGCGTCAATCTGACGAGCTAAAGGCGACCAAAGTGATTGTGTCATCGGCGTCTGTCTCCCAGATGGATCGCCAAGCGAGTTTAGAGACGGGGGGTGATGATTTCTTGGCGAAACCTGTTCATGCGGATGAACTCTTTCCCTTGCTGCAGCAATATCTAGGGTTGGACTGGAAGTGTGCGCCGACCCACTTGCCATCTGAAGCTGTGAAAATTAGCCTTAATTCGTCGAGTGACAGAATAGACAAGATCGCAGTGCCAACCACAGACGTGTTGCAACATCTGTTGCAACTTGCAGAACAGGGACGCTTGAAAACCTTACAAACCGAACTGCAAGATCTGGCCCAAGCCAATGGAGACTACACTCCCTTTGCCCAACAACTCCAAGCCTGGGCAAAACAGTTCCAAGCTGAGAAAATCGAACACTTCATCCAACAACATCTAGCCTGAGAGAGGGACACCCTATGACGGATTCATCATTAATTGGGCTAATCCTGGTTGTGGATGATACTCCTGCAAATTTAGAAGTGATATCTGAAGCCTTAACCGATGCTGGCTATGAGGTTGCCACTGCACTCAGCGGCGATCGCGCCCTCAAACAAATTCAACATCGCGCCCCGGATTTAATCCTGCTAGATATTCAAATGCCCGGCATAGATGGCTTTGAGACTTGTCGTCAGCTTAAAGAAAATGCCAAGACAGCTGATATTCCGATTATCTTTATGACGGCGCTGTCCGATGCAGAAAGTAAAGTCAAAGCCTTCAACATCGGTGCCGTAGATTATGTGACCAAACCATTTCAGGAAAAAGAAGTGCTTGCCCGGGTCAACACCCACTTGAAATTGCACCAGTTGAATCAAACTTTGGAACAACGTGTCGCAGAGCGAACCGCAGCATTAACGACCACCCTCGAACAGCTCAAACAGTCTCAACTCCAATTAATTCAGCAGGAAAAATTTTCGGCACTGGGTGGGTTAGTGGCTGGGGTAGCCCATGAAATCAATAATCCTGTTGGGTTTATCGCCGGTAATTTGAAACCGGCGATAAACTATGTCCAAGACGTATTTGGGCTGTTGGAACTCTACCAAACCCGCTTCCCAGAACCTGGAGAGGAGATCTTTGAGGAAATCGAAGCGATTGATTTAGACTACATTCGCGAGGATTTACCCAAGCTATTGGGTTCTATGCAAGCAGGCACCGATCGGATTCGCAGCATCAGTCGTAGCTTACGAACCTTTTCTAGAGCTGATGGCGATCGCAAAGTTCCCTACAACTTGCATGAAGGGCTAGAAAGTACGTTGATGATTCTCAAACATCGCCTCAAGGCCAATGAATCTCGGCCTGCGATTGAAATCATTAAAGACTATGGATTTGTCCCTGAAGTGGACTGCTTCCCAAGCCAGATCAATCAGGTGTTTATGAACTTACTGGCCAACGCAATTGAGGCTTTGGAAGAGTCAAATCAAAACCGCAGTTTTGCCGATATTGAAGCCAGTCCCAATCAAATTTGGATCCAGATTCAGTTCTCTGCGGATCAAAAGGCTGTGACGGTTCAGATTCAAGATAATGGGGTGGGTATTCCAGAAACGATTCAGTCCCAGCTCTTTGATCATTTCACCACCAAACCCATGGGTCAGGGCACCGGATTGGGGCTCTCGATCGCGCGCCAAATTGTGGTCACCAACCATCAGGGCAACATTGAGGTTCATTCAACGCCGAATCAAGGCGCAACCTTTATGATTCAGCTGCCGATCAAAGCTGCCGATCCGAATCAGGATTCTGCTGATTTGAGGGATGCCTCAGAAGCCATGACCGTTGCAATCGGCCAACACTAAGAGATGAGTGATCACCCTGGAATATCAATCTCCACAGTGCTGGATATAGTAGTCGGCCAGCGGGCCAGAACCCGGATAAGAGCCAGATTACCTGTAGACTAAGTACGCCAGTGATACTGGGTATATTGAGCCAGCTTGCTAGAGCAATAGAGTCGGATAAACCCCATTGCTATTTCGAGGATTTGTGCCAGCTGATCTAGAATTTAGACGTCTTTTGTAGCGCTCTCCTATGGTTACGACACCTTTGGCTCCGCCATCTGAATTAATCCACCTGTCGGGGATTAGTTGGCATACTTATGAGGCATTACTGAGAGAGCTGAGCGATCGCCGTCTACGCCTCACCTACAATCGCGGCAATCTGGAAATTATGGCACCTTCTCCAGAACATGAATTGCATAAAACACTCATGGGACGCTTTGTAGAAACGCTGGCTGAGGAGTCAGCCATGCAAATCTATCCTTTGGGATCAACAACATTCAAGCGTCCTGAATTGAGTGGTGCGGAGCCGGATGAGTGCTTTTATATTCGTCGGATTGCTGCTGTACAGGGGAAGAAAAGGCTCGACCTTGATGAAGACCCGGCCCCTGATCTAGTGGTGGAGATTGATGTCACGAGTAGTTCGCGCAATCGCCTCCAGGTTTATGCCGATTTAGGTGTCACAGAGGTTTGGATCTATGACGGGGAATCTCTCTCCATCCAGCAGTTACAAGAGGGCACTTTCCATCCTTACCAAACGAGTCAATTTTTTCCAACTATCCCAATTTCAGAGATTGCTGGATTTTTGCAGCAGGCAGAAACCCAAGACTATCTGGAGTTGGTGAAGTCATTCCGATATTGGGTGAGGGGTCAGATTAAGCAAGAATCATAATGTAAGCGGGTTAGGGGTAAAAGCGTCGACTGCTAGTCCGCGATCGCCTGACACAATTCCCTAAAGTGATCGCCACGATGTTCGAAACTTTGGTATTGGTCAAAACTCGCACAGGCTGGGGAGAGCAATAGAGCTTTAGCCTGGTGTTTGGCCCCGAGTTCAATCCCCCGTTCTACGGCGCGATCCATGGTTTCGACCATCTCGTAGGTATGATAATCGGTTTCGGTTAGGCGTTGGGCAAAGCTTTCAGCGGCATCGCCAATCAGTAGTACTGTGACTGCCTTGGCGTGGATAGCTTGTAGCCATGCCTGGTCGTCTCCTTCTTTGGGGTCGCCCCCCGCGATCAAAATCACCGGGGCTTCTATGGCATTCAGTCCGACCGCTGCGGCATCGTAGTTGGTCGCTTTGCTGTCGTTGATCAAAATCAATCCTTGATAAGTCCCGACTTGCTCCAAACGATGGGGCACGCCAGGGAAGGTTGCAATTGCGTCTGCGATCGCTTGTGGAGCTATCTCTGCCAAGCAGGCTGCTGTCACCGCCAGCAGCAAATTTTGTTGGTTGTGTTGCCCCACCATCTTTAGGGCCGCTGTTTCGACAACGGGCGTGCCTCGAAACCGCACCCAACCCTGCTCGACCCAAGTCGTGGGGGTCAAGGGCGCGATCGCCGGTTTGCCGTTTACGCTGGTCCAGTGAGCATCGGCCCAATCAGTGCCAATGTGGTGTCGCAGGTAAGGGTCGTCCCCGTTGAAAACGGGGAGTTCGCTCCGCTGAAGCAAGCTGGCTTTGATGTTGAAATAGTTCGCCAGGGTTTTATGGCGGCTGAGATGGTCGGGGGTAAAGGTTGTCCACACTCCAATTTTGGGGGCCAGGGTAGGCGCGGCTTCTACCTGATAACTGCTCACTTCTGCAATCACCCAGTCAGGAATAGTAGGCCCCAAAGCCAATTCACAGGCAGCATAGCCAATGTTGCCGCAGGCGGGCGCGTAGAACCCTGCCGCTTTGAAGATAGCTGCTATCAAGGCCGTAGTAGTCGTTTTGCCATTGGTACCTGTGACCCCTACCCAGGGACGATCTTGCAGGTAACGCCAGGCTAATTCCATTTCGCCAACAGTTTCAACCCCTCTATCTTGGGCGCTCGTCACTAGGGGGGAATCCCAAGGAACCCCAGGGCTGATCACTAGCAGATTCACTGGATCTGCTGCCGAGAAGGTATGCCCCAACTTGACGGTAATCCCCGCCTGCACCAGGGTATTGTGAGCATCCACCATGGCTGGGGAACGATTGCGATCGCTGAGGGTGACTTGCCAACCTTCTTGATGGAGTAATCGAGCAGCGGCGATGCCAGACCTGCCAAGACCAATAACGTGGGCGTTTTTCATGATCTTATTGATACAAGCTATTTATGTGACGATGGCCCCAAAGTCAGCCAGTATGCGGGCGTGGTTGCGCAGTAGTCCCAATAGGTTAAGGCGATTGCGCTTAATATCCGGGTTCTCGTCCATCACGAGGACACTCTCTGGCCCATCAAAAAAGCCACTGACGATGGGTGCTGCCTTGGCTAGGCCAGCCACTAGTTTGCCGTAGTTGCGTTCAGCCCGAGCCGCTTGGGTTTGAGGGACTAAAGTTTGGATGGCCTGATAGAATTTCTGCTCTGAAGGCTGTTGGAATCGTTTAGCGTTGACCACTGTGTCGGGTTCTAAGGTTTGGGTGTCAAGGTCACCCCGGGCCGCAAGGCGAGAAGCTCGATTGACCGTGGCATAAATGGTGTCCAGCCTACCGTCTTGGCGGATAGCTTGCAGGAACCGGGCGCGATCGCTCACATCTCGCAAATCTATCAAGGCGCGTTCGCCAAATTCGGGGTCGTCTTCCCCCAATACAGCGTTGACCAAGTCGTAGTCAATTCCCTGCTCGTCTTGCAGCAGGGTGCGAATACGCTGGAGGAAAAAATCTTCAAGCAGCCCTTGCAGTGCTCCAGCATCTTTAGCAGGACTGTTAGGGGAAGCGGCAAAATCTGCAATGACCTCAGTTAGCAATGCCTTAAGGTTGAGTGACAGTTCGGCATGCCAGGTGATGCTGACGATCGCGTTGGCGGCTCGCCTTAGGGCGAAAGGATCAGAGGACCCCGACGGCAGTTTACCCAGGCTAAAAATGCCCACTAAGGTATCGAGGCGATCGGCAATGCCGACAACTTGACCGATCGGCGTTTGGGGCAAATCATCGCCGGCCCCGCGCGGTAAATAATGTTCAAAAATAGCCGTAGCCACGGCCTCTGGTTCCCCACCATGGCGAGCATACTTTTGCCCCATCACCCCCTGGAGTTCGGGAAATTCACCGACCATTTGGCTGACCAGGTCGGCCTTACACAGCAATGCTGCCCGTTGAACCCAGGCGCGATCGCTTGGGGAAAGGTTCAACTGGGCCGCAATTCGTGCGGCAATGGTGCCAATGCGAGACACTTTTGCCCGCACTGATCCTAAACTTTCTTCAAACGTGACGGTCTCCAGCTTGTCCACAAAATGGTCGAGGGAGACCTGACGATCGGCATCAAAGAAAAACTTGCCATCCGACAGCCTTGCTCGAATCACCCGTCCGTTCCCTTCCGCAATCAGCGCTGATTTTGTCGGGTCGCCGTTTGAAATTGTGATGAAATAGGGCAGTAAGGTATCGGCATCTGCTGTCGCCTTGATCGGGAAATAGCGCTGATGGCTTTCCATTTCGATGATGGCGACCTCTGGCGGCAGATCTAGAAATTCAGCGTCAAACTGGCCGACCACTGCCGTCGGCCACTCCACCAGATGAGTCACTTCGTCCAACAACGCTTCAGAGATTACTGCGTGACCTTTGATCGTCGCTGCCGCCGCCGCTACCTGCTGTTGAATCAAACTGCGCCGCTCGTTTGGGTCAACCATCACCGCGGCTGCTTTCAACGCGTCTTGATAGGTTTGAGCTTGGACTAAGGTAATGGGTGCTGGATGGAGCACCCGGTGCCCTTGGGAAACGCGATCGCTGGTGCAGGTTTCCGAGCCGTTTTCTAGCGTAATGTCGATCAAGGCATCATCTAACAAAGTCACCAGCCAACGAATCGGCCGAGGGAACCGTAAATCACCATCTCCCCAACGCATAAACCGCTTACCCTCCAGGCCAAAAATCCACTGGGGAATCAGCGCTTGCAAAATCTCTGTCGTCGCCTGTCCTGGAATTTTTTGCTGCACAAAGACGAATGGCCCTTTGTCCGTGTCTCGGATTTCCAGGGCGTCTAGATTAACCCCGCGCGATTTGGCAAACCCTTCAGCCGCCTTAGTGGGTTTGCCATCTTTGAAGGCTGCTTTGGCGGGGGGCCCTTTCACGTCTTCTTCGCGGTCGCTTTGGCGCTCCGGCAACCCTTCGATCACCACAGCTAGCCGTCGGGGAGTGCCGTAAAGCTTAATGGCCTCGGGGAGCAAAAACGCTTCACTGAGGCTGGCGGTGATCCGCGATCGCCACTGCTCTATCGCATCCCCCACAAAACTTGCGGGGAGTTCCTCGGTGCCCACTTCCAGCAAAAACGTTGCCATAGCCCGCCAGACTTTTGTTTTACCGTCAAATTTTCAGCTTCCCCAGTGTACCGTGAGCCTGAGGGGTTGGATAGGGAAAGCGTGTGAGACTCGATCCAAATCCCTTGTGGCCAATTCCGCCACGACAGACCAATCCTTCAGGCTACTCAAGCTTGACTGATAAGAGACCTCCATTAGGATACACTCTGGTTTTAGGTAGGCTGGGTTTGGCAGGGTTCAAGCCCCTTGTGACGTCTTGATTTTGCTACCCCTATGCCTTTTCCCATTGTTGAAATCCGGGTTAGATAGGTCTCAACCGTATGACTTCTACGCGATCGCGTTCATCGCAATTTTCTCTGGCTGATGGGTGGATATTGTTATTGATTTGGCTGTTATCTGCCGCCATACTCATTGCCCGATTATGGCTGGATGTTAGCCCACCGGCTTGGGATCAAGGCGCCCATCTATCTAGTGCGATGAGCCACTGGCAAGTCCTCCAACATCCTCAATGGGGCTCAGGGGAATGGTGGCGAGAACTCTGGTTGCAGTCTGCGAGCAAAAGGGGGCCAGTCACCTATTTGTTAACGGTTCCAATTTTTATCTTGTTTGGCCCAGGGGCTGACCAAGGGGTTTACGTTAACCTGCTGTTCACAGCGATTTTGATCGGCTCAACCTATGCTATTGGCCGACGAATTTTCTCTCCAGCTGTGGGGTTATGGGCGGCTGGGCTGTCACTGTTGTCACCAGTGTTAATCGATCTTCAAAAAGATTATCTGCTGGACTTTCCGATGACGGCCGTAGTGGTTTTTATGTTCATGGGAATGACCTATTTCTGGTTGGCAGACAAGTCCCTGTCGCGTTGGCTGACAACAGTCTTGTGGGGAGTTGGCATGGGCTTGACACTCATGACCCGTACCTCTGGACTGCTGTTTGTGATTCCGCCAATCGGCTGGATGCTGGGGGCTAGTCTATGGCAGCGTCATTGGTTGCGATTAGGACAGGTCATCCTGGGTGGTGTGATTGGTCTGCTGACGCTTTGGCCATGGTTTAGCACAAGCTGGCTCACTATTATCAGCACAACGTTAGAGTCCACTGTGTATGGGGGCATCTATGCCGATGCGCCCCAAGCCAACACGTTGGCTGGTTGGCTATTCTATCCAGAGCGCTTGCCGCAGATGTTAACGTGGCCCCTATTTTGTCTGGCTGCGATCGCTTGGATCTTAATTGCGATTCAAGTCCTGATTAGTCGAAATCAACCTCAAGGAAGCTTCCGTCTGATTAAGCTTCAACCTAATAATTGGGGCAATCGCAAAGGTTGGATTTGGCTACTGGTGATCCTTTTGGGCATTTACGTTCTATTCGCTCTGGCGACTCACAAGCGGCTGAGATTTATCATTCCGTACCTGCCCATTTTTTGGATTGTGCTCTCCCAAGGGATTGTGACTATTCAAAATCGTTGGTGGCATTTTCTACGATGGGGCGCTGTGGGTACGGCCTTAGTTCTAACCATTACTCAGCTTTCTCTCTATCAAAGCTATGCCCGGATGCGCGATGGGAAAAATCCCGCCTGGCCGAATGAAGCCGTGATTAATGAAATCGTTGAGGCCAGCCCATTTCTGGAAACGACCCTGGGCTTAGTCGTTAACACGGCTCAGATTAATCCCTTCAATATGGACTTTTATGGAGCTGTCGCCAACTTCCATGTTTCTGGTCGGCAGCTTTCTAGCAGCCCTAGAACTGTGATTCAAGATAGCCAGGCACTGGATTGGTACCTGACAAAAACTGAAGACCAAGGCGCCTACGACACGATTGAAGAAGGTCAACAAAAGTTGCGTGAAACCGTCGAGACGTCAGACGTACTATCACTGCAAAAATCTTGGACGATGCCAGACGGCAGCGAGTTGCGATTACACCATCGCCAAGCCCCTCCCATCACCGTTAGCCGTTTAGCTTCTGGAGAACAGCAGGGTGTTTCCTTTGAAAAAGTTGATGTTGCCTCTCAAGTGGCTCAGGGGCAGTCTTCCCCAATTACATACTATTTACGTGGCTCAGGTGCGGCCCTGCAACCCGGTTTGTTACTGCTAACTTGGCAGCCAGAAGACGCCTCAAAGGCTTCCCTGGCCCAGGAAAGTCAATGGATTAGCGATCATGCCATTGGGTTGGGGTATCTCAAAACAAATTTAGAGCGTGTTACTGAGCAATCTGATTTCGAAGTGGTAGAGCAATTATCGGTTACACCGCCCGAAAATTTACCCGAGGGGATTTACCATCTGAACGCAGAGTACCTGAATCGTGACACTGGAGAGCACTATGTCATGAGTGAAAATGCAGCTCAGGTTGAGGTCGTTGCGCTTGGGTCGCAAGCCGAACAGGACAGCTTTCAAGATCTGCTGACCTATTTGCACATTGAGCTAGCCCCGAACGTGCCTAATGGCGAACTTGACCCCATCTTCAACGAGATAGGTCGGATTAATCAGTACGATCCTGAGCAAGATTATTTGTTGCAGGCAGAACGGGCCATGACCTATCGCTTATCCCAGACCCCAAATAATCTAGATTGGCTTTACACCCTAGCCTTAGCCCAGGTTTTGCAGCAAAAGGCACCAGAAGCAACCGCGACCTTCAAGACCTTGACAGAAGTGGCTCCCGAAAATCCTCACCACTGGGCCTATTTAGGCTTTGTCCATCTCTATCGCTGGCAGCCTAGAAAGGCCAATATTGCCCTATCTGAAGCTGAGAAACTACAACCCGACTTACCCAACCTAAAACTACTCCAGACGGTCAATGCGGTGATGGGACTGAATATTCCTAAGGCAGTTCGACTCTTGCGTTCGGGGGTTTAGATCAGCCAGTGCGTCCAAGGTCTAGTTTTAGAGCAAGCCCAAGCACGCGGTTAATCCAGGATTTGCAACCGTAACAGGGCTTTATTGACGCCCATGGGCTTTTCCCCTTGTGATTACATTTGCTGAGAATTTGCGTACCCTTGGACGTAACGATAACCTGCACGAAGTGTTTGGATCACTTTAAAGTTCTTGGTTGAGGTGCACTATGACTCATGCATCAAATTCTTCCGATTCTGTCCCGGAGCAAGCGTTGGAGACAAGGCTTAAGCAAGCGCTTACAGCGCTTAAACAGGAGGACTATGCTGCCGCGATCGCGCAACTGACGCCCTTAGAACACAACTCAGCTGCTGCCATTAGCTTAAAGGCTCAGGTGGGATTGGTGAAAGCTTACATGGGGCAAGGTAAATACTCTGCTGCGATCGCCAAATGTCAACCCCTCACCCAAAGTGACAATATTCAGGTTCAAACCTGGGCCAGAAAAATGCTGGGCGATTTAGGCGATTTAACTGGGACAGAAACTGCGTCCCCTGATCAGCCTGACCAAACTGCCACAACTCCAGAGACCGCCCTCGACAACCCAGAACGCGATAGTCGATCTGCGCCTGGGGCCAGCGGTTTCGTGATCGTAACGCCACCGAAGCAATCCAGTGGTTTTGTCCCGCTGGATGCTCACCCAGAGCCCAGCGATAGTCAGCCCAGTGGTTCCGATTCAACCTCTGCGGCGGCGATTGAGCCCGCGGTTGATATCCCATCACAACCCACGGCAAGTGGTTTTACACCTCTAGCAGATTCCGGCAATGCGCCACTTGCTGCCCCATCAACCAGCCCAACCGGATTGCCGTCGGCGGATAAATTTGCCGATGATGGCTCTAGAGATCAGACTGGGATGGCAACGGGCGGCGATCTAAACCATGGTGCTATCCCATCCGGTCAGCCCTCCATATTCCATTACAACTATCTGAATCAACCTGCAGGGGCATCGTCTACGCCAAATTCCGATGGACAACTTACCCAATCTCATCCCTCCGAGAGCGGGCTAAGGGATGACTCGTTGCAGCAATCTGCTGCCCAGGTTGAGCAGCCCCAAACCCTATCTCCTCAGCCTAAAGCACTCCCAATCGCAGCAGACAAGACCCCACGGGTACCCGTGCTGACCAATGGCACCTGGCAGTGGGTTTCGACCCAGCGGCTTTCAGCTCCCCGACGATTAGCCGCGGCTCAACCTTTGAAGTTATGGGGAATTACCGCGTTCACTGCGATCGCCTGGTTTTGGATAATACCAGCGATGCTGCACCGAATTTTCTACATCATTAACTGGCTGCTGTATCGTCTGCGTTGGCCGATTAACCCCCAACCTATTTCGGCTCTCTATAAGACGTATCACTGGCCGATTTTTATCATTTTAGGGACATTAGTGGTGGCCTCTCCCTGGCTATTTGACTATTTGCTGGGGTGGGCTTATGGTCTTAAATCCTTTTCCACGCGCGGACTCACGCCAAAGAGTGCTGAAGCCGTACGTATCATGCGGCGAGTATGTCAACAGCGCGGTTGGGAAATGCCAACGCTCAAAACTTTACCTACCTCAATTCCGTTATGCTTTAGCTATGGCTGCTGGCCGCGCTTTGCCCGTATCGTCGTCAGCCAGGGCATTTTAGATCGCTTCAGCGAAGACGAGATTGCTGCCCTCTATGCCTATGAAATCAGCCACATCAGCCGCTGGGATTGGCCCATCATGTCAGGCTTGGGGCTCTGCCTCCAGATATTTTATCTGGGATATTGGCGGTTAGCTTCATTGGGTAACGGATTGAAGCAGCCGCTACTGCAATTTCTCCTAGGGCTCCTGTCATCGCTGTTTTATAGCGTGTATTGGCTGATCCGCAAGGTCGGACTGTGGCTGTCGCGGGTGCGTATACTTGAGTGCGATCGCGGCGCAGTTGAGTTGACCGGCAATCCCAATGGTTTAACCCATGCCCTAATCAAAATCGCCCACGGCATCTGCCGCGATATCGAGCGCCAAGGCTATACCGATGTTCGGTTGGAGGGGCTCGACTTACTAACCCCCTTGAGCCCTCAAACGGTCGTGGGATTAGGGGGCTTGAAGGAATTGAGTACTTGGCCTCAAGTTCTAACCTGGAACCTAACCAATCCCTATCGCCACTGGCTCGACTTCAATGCAGTCAATCCCGCTTTGGGAGAAAGGTTGCAATTACTGACACACTATGCCGAAATCTGGCAACTCACACCAGAACTGGGCTGGCTGAGCGATATCGACCTCAATGCTGGGAAAAAAGCAGTTGGCCCTTCGAGCTACTGGCAACCCCTCTTACTACAGGGGGCACCCTACTTCGGCCCTTTACTGGGCTTCGCGATCGCGATGACGCTTTGGTTTATTGGCGGCGTCTCAGAGGCAATTGGGGTTTGGCAAATTGAGTGGTTCTATCAAGATGACACGATCCTTTATGGCGGCATCTTAATGGGGTTGGGCATTGGCACCCTGGTGCGGATTAATCCGTTCTTCCCTGATCTCACAGCCAAGACAGCCAAGACTAATCCCAGCGTTGCCCATCTGCAAGATGCTCCCAATTTTTTACCGATAGACAGTGTTGGCGTTCGTCTCCAAGGGCAACTTCTAGGCCGTCCTGGACTCGCCAACTGGCTTGGTCAGGATCTTCTACTCAAAACCAGCACGGGGCTTATTAAGCTGCATTTTGCTTCGGAGTTGGGGGTTCCTGGCAACGTCATTACGCCTAAGAAAAAACATCCTGCCAGTTTTATAAAACGCCACTTGACAATAATTGGGTGGTTTCGTCGGGGGGCTACGGGGTGGCTCGATATCGATCGCCTACAGGTGAAAGGGCAGCCCCTAATTCAAAGTCCTCACCCTATCTTTGCCACCCTAGTGAGCCTAGGGGCAACCTTTTGGGGGATTTACAGAATTTTTCGGGGATAATCAACTAAATTCGATTTGAAAACTTGAGTTTCTAGCCGGGGGAGAATCGTGAATCAGCGACGGCTAAAATTCAAGCAACATTGCCATTTAAAGCAGGAAATGTTACCTTTCTTAATAAGAGCTTTGTGCACCTGCGTGACGATAGTCTTTTTGAGAAATCAGTCACAAGCGTCTAAGTCGGCGTCAGGCATTAGGTTCTCCTACTCTCAACACAGCAAGTTGACCAGCCGTTTATCGGCTGGTTTTTGTCTAACCTGACTTTGATCTAACAGGGTTGAGCTCTCGTCCAATCTTGAAACAGGGTTTTGGGTTCTTAACTCATTAAGGTAAGCGGACAATGGTTTTTATTTTGTTCCAAAGTCCTCTTAGCCCATTGGGTTGTGATACCTTAATCAAGGACGCAATAACTTGGTAAGGTTTGAAGGGGAACACTCTGCTAATCCCTCAGTCCATAGCATTAGTCTATGTCATGGTGAGATGGGTTTTTAGGGTGGTTCATCAGGGGAGCCTAGGTCTTGAGGACAAAAATTTTGGGGCACACCACAGCGGCTTCTCTACAAAGTTAAATATGTTGAACTACCGCACTGAACCATTCAAACTTTCGATCAGGCTCTTGTTGGTGATCTCCTGATTTTTAAGCATTAGATAGGTTGTTTAGCATTTGCCCTCAGGTATGAGCGTTTTTTTCGTAGAAGCTAGAGGTATCTTACATGTCTGTTCGCATATACGTTGGCAATCTGTCGAAAGACCTAGAACGCCAAGAATTAGAGGCTCTATTTGAAGGTGCACCGGAAGAGATTGTCTCTATAAAATTGATTTCAGACCGCAAAACTGGTAAGTGTCGCGGGTTTGGATTTGTTACGGTTAAGACCGATGAGCAGGCTGATGCTATTGTTGATCGCCTAAACGGTCAGATGCTCCAAGAGACGCCGTTGAAGGTTGAGAAAGCGTTGCCCCGCAGCAAGTCGACTAAGGCGGAGGGTGAAGAAGGTGGTGCTCCGGCTCCATCCAATAATCGCCGTAAAGGAAATAAAGGCGGTAGCAATAATAATCGACGTAGCACTCCCGCTTCATCTGAGGCTGCACAACCCGACCCACGCTGGGCAGGTGAACTCGCAAAGCTCAAAGAAATGCTTGCGACTCAGACCGCGTCCTCATAGGTTGATCTCAGCCACATCTGATTTGGAAACTCACCTGGATTTTAGCTTGAGGGAGAGACGCTTCTAAGCTAGAAGCTCAGAAGCGTCCTAGATCTAGTTATGGCCGGGGTTTATGGTAGCTACGATCGACTAATGCTCTACCTCTGATGGATGTTCAATTTCGGGAGTGCGACTTCTTCAACCTGTGGCTTTGGCTGAAATTTTCTACTGTTCCTAGTTCTGTAGAGCGGCAATATGTTGAAGAAGTTTTCAATTCCTGGTTTTTTGTTGGCAAGTTGGGGGGTTTTAACGCCGAAAACTTGCAAGTTCAAGAAACTGGGTTAGACATTAGCTATATGCTCTACGAAGATCATAAAGCCGACAACACCCTGATGTCGGTCATGCACAATATGGGTGAGGTTCAGTTTCAGGGAGTTTGGGCTCGCTGCTGGTTCGATTTGGGTACCAGTGACGCGATCGCCTTAGATATTTTGCTCAATGCCTTACGGCAGTTCAGCAAAGACTACGTCACCATAGAGCGCTTCGTGATTGGCGGCGAGAATGAAGACTGGCCCATTCCAGGGAGTGGGCAGCCCGACTTGTTTGCTGAAGAGTGAGATTGTCTACCGGAACATGCTGCTGACGGAACTTTCCTCATGAATGCGCCAAATGGCCTCACCCAATAGGTTGGCAACTGACAGTACTGTCAGTTGCTTGAACTGCCGCGCATCAGACACTGGAATCGTATTTGTCACAATCACTTCTTCAAAAAGACCGCTAGATAGACGCTCAATTGCCGGGGGCGAAAAGACAGCATGGGTAGCACAGGCGTATACCTGGCGGGCTCCCTCTTGACGCAGGAGGCGGGCTCCCTCGCAAATGGTTCCTGCGGTATCGATCATGTCATCAACAAGAACAGCCGTTTTACCTTTAATATCCCCAATTAAATTCATTACTTCGGCCACATTATGGGCCTGGCGCCGTTTATCAATAATGGCTAAAGGCGCATCGTTAAGCTTTTTAGCAAAGGCTCGCGCCCGTGCAACGCCGCCTACATCTGGGGAAACCACAACAATGTCTTCGAAGTTTTTGCTGGCTAGGTAATCGATGATGACGGGTGAGCTATAGACGTGATCACAGGGAATATCAAAATACCCCTGGATTTGAGCCGAATGCAAGTCCATTGCTAGAACACGCCCCGCACCTGCTTGGGTCATCAGGTTAGCCACTAACTTAGCCGTAATGGATTCTCGGCCTGCAGTTTTGCGATCGGCTCGAGCATATCCATAGTAGGGAAGGACTGCGGTAATTTGACGTGCTGACGCCCGACGGCAGGCATCAATCATAATTAGCAATTCCATCAGGTGGTCATTCACCGGATGGGAGGTGGGCTGAAGCAAATAAACGTCACCGCCCCGAATAGACTCTTGAATCTGAATATAAAGCTCTCCGTCAGCAAAGCGCTTACGAACCATTGGCCCTAGGTCAATACCTAAGTATCTCGCGACTTCTTGAGCCAGCGCTATGTTGGATGATCCGGCAAAGAGCTTAAGTCGATTATTGTCGCCAATCTGAGGCAGGGAAGTTGTTAATGGCAGGGGTGCAGAGCTAATCACGACAGGCCCTCAATGCATATCAATGGAAATCCTAGCATTCTAAATTCAGATCATTAATGAGTAGTTCCACCGAGTCAAGGGCTTGGGAATTAAGCCAATTTAGCCAATGTACAGGTTGACTTTTGGCCAATTGCCCTAGCAGAGAAAATATAAGGATATCTGCATAACCTCCAGAACAAGGTAAATCTTTAAATTTGTAGACAGATTTGCTGCTGTAAATGGTTCGGTCTCAATGATTTCGGCCACAACATCAATTTTGGCCACAACATCCCGACGTAATATTTTGGAAGGATTTAGATATGACATCAACGTTGTTCGCTGGCATCCATCACATTGCTATTATCTGCGCCGATTATCCACGCGCTAAGCATTTTTATACTCAGATTTTGGGCTGTCTGGTACTTCAAGAAACCTACCGAGCCTCGCGAAACTCTTATAAGCTCGATTTACAAGTGCCAGGGGGTGGGCAGATCGAGCTATTTTCGTTTCCGACACCGCCACCCCGCCTGACACGTCCGGAAGCTTGTGGGTTAAGACATCTAGCCTTTGCGGTGACCGATTTAGACCAGGCGATCGCGGCCTTAAACACCTACGGCGTCAAGACTGAACCGATTCGAACGGATGACCTTACCGATCGACGCTTCACCTTTTTTCAAGATCCTGATGGATTACCACTGGAACTATACGAAGCTTGAGGCAAGCGTATCCAACCCGATGAAAGGTCAGGGGCTAATCAATTTAAGGGGTCGATGAAAAATTTGAGGAAAAATCACTCAACCAACCACTCCGAGGCTCGACCACCCAATTCAATCGGAATATTGACAGCTTTACCCAAGCGGGGACGCTCCTGGGTTTGTTCAATGTAGGCTTGCACTTGAGCCGCATTACCCCAGCCTTCAATATAATTGGCAATCTCACCGAGATGGGCCATATACTCAGTTTCGGTCATCGGAAAAGATGCCTGTTCCAGGTAGCGCCACATTACCTGAACGAAGATCTTGCCTTGGGTCTTCCGCAGCTGTACATCAAAGGAGTGGCCCCATTTCTCTAGAATCAGTACGTGTAAGTCTTGTCCAGTCATAAACCACATCTGATTTGAAAACTTAAGTTTGAAGCCACGCGCAACTCGGGATCTGGCGTTTTCCCACAAGCAAAACGCCAGATCTGGACATGAAAACGATTTAGCTCAAGGAAAACCATGGATCTGGATGTTGCCAAGGCTGAGCCTTAGCATTGTATTGCCCTAGAAGATAGGAGGATGCCGCGCCGGACAGGGGCGATGTCGAGTTTTGGTGCTATGAGAAAACCGTTACTTAGATTAATAATTCCATGCAACTGTATTTCTGATTTTTGCCCCCTCACATTAGTCAGGTTAAGGGCTGAAAACGCCTGATTTTTCGGGGTTGCTTGATCTGGGTCAAAGGCTGGTTGGCTCAAGCTTCAGTCAATTTGTGTCAAGGCGCGATCGCACCCGACGAAAAAGCCCAGTTAACTCTGCTATCAATATGCTCCATGCTCCATAGAATGTAATAATACCAATGGAAAGTCTGCAAACTTCTTTGACAAAGACTCATTTTTGCCTAAATTATGACTCAAGCCTCTGGAAATCCTGATGTCCCTAATCTGGGTCGTCGCCAATTTATGAATTTGCTCACCTTTGGCTCGATTACGGGCACGGCTTTAGGTGCGCTTTATCCCGTGGTGAAATATTTTCTTCCCCCATCTAGCGGCAGTGCTGGCGGTGGCGTTAGTGCTAAGGACGCTTTGGGGAATGCCGTTAAGGCCGAAGATTTTTTGAGCAACAACGGTCCTGGCTCACGGACATTGGCCCAGGGGTTGAAGGGAGATCCCACCTATTTAGTGGTGACTGAAACGGGCACGCTTGAAAATTATGGCATCAACTCGGTGTGTACCCACCTCGGGTGTGTGGTGCCCTGGAATGCCAACGAAAGCAAGTTTATTTGTCCTTGCCATGGCTCCCAGTACGATGCGACGGGTAAAGTCGTTCGAGGACCAGCACCTTTGTCTTTGGCTTTGGCTCATACCGAGGTTAGCGACGATGGCACCGTCATCCTCAGCCCCTGGACCGAGACCGATTTTCGTACGGGCGAAAACCCTTGGTGGGCCTAGGGTAGACAGCCTTAAACGGGTGGAGTGCTAAATTCTACGGCCGCTCCTAAACCGTTCGATATTTTCCATTTGATCATTATTTCTTTGTTGGCTACGTGCGACTCATGAAGACTCAATCCTCAATCGCGTCGGTAGTTAAATGGCTGCGCAAAGGTCTGTTGCTGGCGATCGTAGCGATCGCTGTTTTGTTTGCAAGTAACTTAGCCTTTCCTCAGTCTGCTGCTGCCTATCCCTTTTGGGCTCAAGAAAACTATGAAAGCCCCCGTGAAGCGACGGGCAAAATTGTGTGTGCTAACTGTCACTTGGGGGCTATGCCTACGGAAGTGGAAGTACCCCAAGCAGTTTTGCCTGACAGCGTCTTCAAGGCCGTGGTGAAGGTGCCCTATGACTTAGAGACTCAGCAGGTGTTAGGTGACGGCAGTAAGGGTGGCCTCAATGTGGGTGCAGTTCTCATGCTGCCCGAAGGGTTTAAGATTGCTCCCCCGGATCGCATTTCTGAAGAATTACAAGAAGAAGTGGGTAGCACCTACTTCTTGCCCTATAGCGCAGACCAAGAAAATATTGTGTTGGTTGGCCCCGTACCGGGTGAGCAGTACCAAGAAATCGTATTTCCAGTACTCTCCCCTGATCCGGCAGCAGATAAATCTATCAGCTTTGGCAAATATTCCGTACATGTGGGCGGCAACCGGGGGCGCGGTCAGGTGTACCCCACTGGCCAGGCCAGCAACAATGCGGTCTATAACTCAGATGCTTCCGGTACGATTACTAACATTGCTCAATCTGATGGTGGTGGCTATGCGGTCACCGTTCAGTTAGAAGCGGGTGACACTGTGGTGACTCAGGTCCCCGTTGGCCCCGAGTTGATCGTGGCGGAAGGCGATACAGTAACCAAGGGAGCACCCCTAACATCGAACCCAAATATGGGTGGTTTTGGCCAAGTGGAGACCGAGATTGTTCTACAAAGCCCTAATCGAATTAAAGGTTTAGTTGCCTTCTTGGCGGCTGTGGTCATTTCCCAAATCATGCTGGTCTTGAAGAAGAAGCAGGTTGAAAAGGTGCAAGCTGCCGAGATGACTTTTTAAGTTTGGCAGATATTCAAGGTGGTTACGACGCCAACCTTGACAACATTCTGAAAAGGGTGACAATTGTCACCCTTTTTTATGGCGTTTATGCACTGCCTTTCGGTTTACGCAGTTCTTTAGCTTTGCGACGTAACTCTCGGAAGTAGTCAGTTTCAGTAATTTCAGCGACTTGACGCGTCTTTTTAGCCTGATCAATTTCAATTCTCAACTCGGCGACTTGCCGTTTTAACTTTTGTTCTCTGGCGTAGACTTGCTCTGCCATGGTTTGAAAGACACTGGCTAGTCGCCCCAGTTCATCAAATCGCCGTTTAACGATTTCTATGGCCGGTGAATGGGTTGCTTCGTACTCACCCGCTTCGATGGCTACAGCCACATCAGTCAAATCTAGGACAGGCTTAGCAATTTGACGAGCCAGCAAATATATCATCACCAGCATGAGTCCGACAGTCCCTAAGCCAATCAGCAAAATTCCGTGGGCGAGTCGCACCGCAGGGCGAAAGGCTTCCTGTTGAGAAATTTCTGCAAGCAGGGCTAGGTTACTGCCGCTAAGCCAGCGATAGACCCCAATCACGGGCACATTGTCATAGTTGATGTAGAGATCTGCCCCCGTGCGTCCTTGAATGGCCGTATTAATGCCTTGGCTAGACATGCCTTGGATAAATTGGCCCGCTTCGGCATTGTCGCTGGCGATAAACTGATTGCGTCCAGAAAGCTGTTTGACCAGGTACGTCTCTCCCGTCTCGCCTAAACCGGTGCGATCGCGAATAAAACTATCAATCGCCTGCAAATCTAGCGTCAACGCCAAAACGGCAATTCGTTGACCAGTGTTGTCATCGATGGGAGTAGCAAAGGTAATCGTGGGTTCCCCTGTGAGCGAAGAAATATAAATATTGGGGACAACGTTGGTTTCTTGCCCCGGCTCAAAATAAGTCGTGTTGTTGCCTAAGCCTTGATAGGTACCTTCTTGGGATTGGTCGGTAGAGAGCAATACGATGCCGCCATTAGTCAAAATTGAAATTTCTTGAACGTCGGATTTGATATTTAAGAATATTTCAAAGTAGTCACTCAAGAACTGAGCATCTTGGCTGATGTCTAAAGTCCCTGGATCGCTAGCTAATCCATTGATACGGGTAATCACTTCCGGTGACTGTGCCAGCAACATCGCATCTCTGCGCTGACTAGTAAACCATTGATTGAGTTCATATTCTTTCAAAGATGCGGCAACCTCGAGGCGATCAAAAATTGAGGCTTGTAAGGCGTCTTTGGCCCGACCGTAGGCCGTAAATGCCACAAGCCCAACGGTCACTATCGACAATATGGAAAACGTGCCGACGAGCTTTAGGAGGAGACTTTTTCGGAGCAATTTCATCGCTGAGGACTCTAAAGATGGGTTGGCACAAGGGAGAACTTAGCGGTCAGACTGCTTGAGGGATTCACTAAGGTCGCGATTGTTAGTTTCTGGATTGAGCTGAGGGATGGGCAATCGATTTTGGGCGCGGCGGCGGATGCCCCATAGCAGCAATGACCCCACCCCGGTGAAGGCCACGCCTCCGAAAAAGATGGCTTTGGCCAATTGACGGGCAGGGTTAAACACTTCCGCTTGATTGATCTCAGCTAATAGCGCCAGGTTCTGATCGCCGACCCAGCGATAAACACCAATCACAGGGGTCTTGGCGTAGTTTAGATAAAGCCCTTCTCCCTCTTGGCGGTTAATGGCGTTATCAATACCCCGGCTCGAAACCCCAGTTTGAAACTGTACGTCAATGTCTTGTCGCTTTGAGACAAATTCGCTTTTGATCAGCGAAGATCGTCCCACCAAGTAGGTTTCGCCAGTGTCACCTAAGTAGTTGCGATCGCCCTCGCTCAAGTTAATGGGTTGGCGGATGCGTTCATCTAAGTCAGTGAGGTTTAAATCGACTGCGAGTACTCCAATCCGCTGTCCGGTTTCATCCACAACCGGGGTGGCAAGAGTAATCAACAGCTCGTTCGTTAGGGGCGACACGTACAGGTTGGGTTCAACCCGATCGACCTGATCGGCAGTGAAGTAAGTTGTGGTATTTTGCAGCGGTTGATATTGCCCCACTCGTCTATCGTCGGCAGAGAAAACCACAATGCCGCCGTTCGTCAGTAGGGCGATGTCCTGTTGACCAGGTGCTTTTGTCTGGAGTTCGGCAACATATTGGCTGATAGCACTGTAGGCTGTTGCCTGAACGTCGCTGCTACCTGCCTGCTGTAGCAAGATTTTGAGATCGGGTAACAGCGCTGGATCAACGGCGGTATCTAAAACGGCATTGGTTTGTCGATCAAACCAAGTCGTTAACTCGCTTTGCTTTAGGTCAGCAGCTCGCCCCAGTTGCTCAACGCTAGGGCCAATTAATGATGTTCGCACGGTGACATACACCCCAAAGGAGACCACGCTCGCGACCAATAGCCCTGCTAAGGGGAAGTAGCTAATCCAGGGCCCAGATTTTGCGTCATTGCTCTCTGGGACTTTGGGATTGGGGGTAACGGATTGCGATCGCGCCTTAATCAATTCTCGAACCCGCTGTTTGAGATAGAAATAGCCGCCGCCCAAAAGCGGAACAGCGGGCATCAACAGCAACCACAACGCGGAAGGCGGATTAGTGTCTTGACCCGGTAGCAACAAGGGTTGTTGACCAAACGAGGTTGGTATCCAAACGACGGCTTGGCCAAACAGGGCAGTCGTTGAAGGTAGGGATAAGGGTTGTCCCGGAACTAACTGTTGCCAGGTTTTTGCCCCAACGATGCCATCGACCTCTAAGTTTTGATCTTCCTGAAACGCTTCTACGGCTGTCAGAGTAGCAGGGCCAAAAATACCATCCACAGTGTCCAAATCATACCCTTGGATTTGTAACTGCTGCTGCAACCGCTCGACTGCTTCACCGCGTTGACCTAGGGTCAGGATTGGGGTAGGCGTAATCTGCGCATTCTGATCACCTTGGCGGTTTCGGTCACTCGGAGGGCGATTGGCTTGCGTAACTACAGATGCTGCCACGGGCACAGGTGAAATTTCCGCCGCGATCGCTCGATTAAGGCCATCCTGTACCCAGGAGCTACCGCCCCAACAGCTTGCCAGGGTCAGCGTTAGGCCTACGGTTTTGAGTATGCGGTGTACTGGAAACGAATGCCCCATGCCCTAATTCCATTCAGCAAAAATGCGCTTAATATCTGCGATCGCCGTGTCTGCTGCCTCCTCTGGGGGCAAGTTTTGGGTGACGATATCGTGGACTGCTTTGCCCCAAACATTATTAGCTTGAACTTGGCTGTAAGCCGGGTTCAATACGGTATACAAGGGGCGGGTCAACTCAAACTGCTGACTTGCCACCAAGACATGGGGATCACTCTCGTCTGTCCAAAATGGGCGCTCTAACAAATCAGGCATTACTGGGAAAAATCGCCCCTGGGCGCCCTCAATATAGCTGGCTAAAACATCCGGTTGAGTCAAATAGCGAATCAGGTCTTTCGCCTGCTCAGGCTGATCGGAATCTTCCAGCACAACGACTTGTTTCGTGGAGGTGACATAGCGCATGGGTTCGCCACTGGGTTTATTCGGCCAGAGTACCGTCGCCATCTGCTCCTTGTAGGTCACCTCGTCCTGCCGCTGAGACCCTGGAATCGACATAGTGGCATTCGCCGTCATTAGGGTTAATCGACTCAAAAATGTCACGTTATTGTCAGGATCGCCCCAATCAATAGCATTCTCAGGTACATAACCCGAGCGATAAAAGTTGGTGTAGTCTGCCAATGCCCGAATAATCCCCTCGCGCACGCCTGGATCATCTAAGCGTAATTGTCCGTTGCTGTCGAGCAACTCAACGTCATAAGCTTCTAAAAACTGCTCAAACAAATAAGTCGTGTCGGTTGCTGCCACTGACATCGGCAGACCGACGGCATAAATTGAATCGTTGCCCGTCTTTTGTCTCACCCCTGCCTGGGCCTGAGTCCAAACCTGCCAGAAGTTATCCCACACCATAGGAATCGAATTATCATCAACTCCGGCATCAGCCAATAGGGGTTTCCAGTAATGAATATGGGTAGTTTGCTGAGACAGTGGCACCGCATAGAAGCTGCGATTGCCAGCCTGATTGTTTTGATAGTTGACACTTTCCAAGGCCTCAGGCGTGTAGAGGTCTTGAATCGGTTCAATCACATCGGAGACATCCGCCAACTTGCCTTGCCATGCCAAAAGGGGGATAACGTCAAAGGCAATACTGTAGCCGTAGAGCACATCTGGGGGGTTACCGGCTTCAATGGCGCTTTGGCTTTGCTGAATTAAATCTTTTTCACTGTAGAAAACCAAATTGGCCTCAATGTTATTCTCAGCAGACCAATCATCAACTGCCTGGCGAATGGCTTCTGTTTCTTCGGGGTAATAGCCCTCGCTCCACCAAATCTCTAACGCCGAATCTGCCCCGGTAGTTGGATCACCACCTGCAGACAGCTGATTGCAGGCAGTTAGTCCGCTGAAACTAACTAAGACAGGTAGCGCTAGCGGCAATAAGTTACGACGCATAGTGATAATCATAAGCTTGGCATGTGGACTCTCTCTTACTTATCAAACCCGCTTTTACTAAGAAACTCCCAAGTCCGCAACAGAGATTGAGAATTGACAGGCATATTTTCCAACCTAACCTCTATCCGGCTCTAGTACGATCAGACTTGAGTCGAGAAAATGTTCGGCGTAACCCGAACACCAGATGGAACCTTTGGGACTACCAAGTGCAAAATCCCCAAAGCCAGAGGGGCAACATCAGCAACAAGACCACAGAACTTAACCCCACAGATGTCACCGCCAGATCCCGATCGAGGTGATAGGTTTCAGAAAGCACCAGGGTTGCAAAGGCGCAAGGCATGCCCGACTGCAACACCATGACCAATCTAGCTGGCCCCTCAATGCCAATTGCCGTTAGCGTCATCCCCACCACTAGGGGAATCAAGAACATCTTAATGCCTACAGCTATAGACGCAGGCTTCAGATTACCCCAAGATGTGAGTTGCTGCAGACGCATGCCCATGAGTGCTAACGCCAACATCACCATTAACCAAGCAAAGCCATTGAGAACAATATCAAGCAGTTCGGGAAAGACAACCGGACGCAGGGCTAACCCTGTAAAAAACGCTAAAATCGTCGGGTTTTTGACGACTTCTGTTAAGGCTGTGAGGCGCTGTCGGTTAGGCGGGCGCGATTGATCATCTCTCCCCGGTGTTTTGGTGCCAAATTGGGCGGCTAGAATCACCCCGAGGACATATGCTCCCAACAGTGTTCCCAACACGTCATAAAACAATGCCCAACCAAAGTAGTCGGGGCCTAGTTGGGGCAGTAATAACACAACAGGGAACCCGATGTAGCCCGTGTTGCCAAACATTGAACTGAGGGAAAAACTACCTTGAGAGGGTTGGGGCCACGCTCGGCGGTAGGGACGCACCCACAGACGACTGCATAGCAGGGCTAACAAGATAGCCGACCAAGCAACAAGCGGGGCCATGAGTACAGAGCCTGATAAATCCGCTCGATGTAAAAAATTGACAATGCTCAGTGGCACCCCGATCAAGAACAAAAATTTGCCCAGGTAGGTGGGAATGTCACGGTTGAGTTGGCGTTTAAAGCGGCGCTTGAAGAGGGGTAAGCCCAGAAAATAGCTAATCCCTGCGCCAATGATCACGGCAGTGCAGATGGGTAGATAGAGTTGAAATAGAAAGATAAGCGGATTCACGCCTTTAACACCCTTTAGGAAAATAAACCTTGGCCACATCCAGACCGCTAGCTTGCTTGAGCGAAAAGCTTAAGCGTTTTTCCTCAAGCTAAGAACTCCAAGTTTCAAATCGGATATGGTTTAGCGGCAAAACAATACAAACAACAATAATCGGAACCGACTCCCTTACTCCTTACTTTGCCCAAACCTCAGGTTGCAATCCGGATCTTTGCAAAATTAGGGGTGCCGTTAAAAAACCGGTGTTTAATTGAGTTTTGGGTTTATGCCAGTGGCCATAGGCGATCGCGACCTCGACTGCATATTGGGGTGCACGGTGGGCTAGATCCACAGGCACGATGCCCAGAATACCAACGGGCAGCGGCGTTTTGTCCAGGCTGGGTCTTAGGTGGATGGGTAGATGTTGACTCAAGTCAGGGTCGAGGGTTTGGAGATAGTGGGTCACGGCTGGATTGTCAGTGGCCACCAGCCAGGTGCCAAAGCAACGGCAGATTTTGAGCAGTCGCAGGGTGCGTTGTCCCCCCTCACCTAGCCCTTCGTGCTGGCTGTAGAGGTTGAGCGCTTGGTGTACGGCTTGCTTAACTGACGAAAACTGGCGCTGCTGGTATAGCGTTTGGTAGATCTGATTCAGCGTTTTAGCCAAGGGGGTAAAGCCTTGGCGATCGCGTTCGAGTTTTTCTAAAAGCAGGGGTAGCACGATCGGGTCTGCGACACCCCGTTGCTGCAAGCGTTCACCCTGACAGGTCAGGTCATAAAGTTCTGAGAGCAGCTGATCCGATTGGCTAATGATGATTAAATGTTGCTGCCAACGTTGCAAGATGCGATCGCGAGCGGTATTTAAGATGTGCTTAGCGTCACTCAAGGCAGTGGCTTGGCTCAGGCGTTTCGCCACTGGGTCAAGTTCGGTTGCCACAATCTGACCCAGCACATCCATGTGAGCTTTAGTGCCTTCATTGCCAATCCCTGAGTTGTTCTTGGGCTCTGAGCAGCGGTTAAACATAACTGCCACACAATCAGTTTCGGGTGTAGTCAGTAGGGGTTGGCTAGCACTGTGCCAATCGCATAGGTACTGAAGCGTTCGTGCCCCAGCCAGAATATCGGTTCCTTTATGGGGGGCCACGTCGTGGATCACCAGGTCAAATGGCTCAGGGGTATTGACTGTAAAGGCGTGTTTCCAGTCCGTCGCGATTTGGTGGCGGGATGCTTCACTTTGGCCGAAGGCGGTCGCCCAAATTTGATTGGATCCTTGAGCGATCGCAGAAAACCCATAGGGTTCGACCAAAGCTAAGCTATCTCGTCGGGTCAACATGGCATATCGAATACTGCTGGCTGTTCTTTCAAGCTGGGCCACAAATGGACTGGCCCCATCCCCGACGCGAGTGTGGTCGTGGAGTAAGACCTGGGTGCTATGGCTACGGCGAATTTCGTCCAAGCTGGCAATCCCAACGGCTAGCATTTTGTTAATGCCCCCGCTGCCATAGCGCCCCTCGTAAGGATGAATCTTGGTATCCCCAGCAACCACGGTCAAATGATTTTGAAACAGTAACTTGGGTACCTGGATGGTGTAATGGCGACCCCAGCGCACCCCAAAACAAGCATCGGTCTGAGGCATCAACGCTAGGGAGAGATCAACCGTTTGAGCCGCAGCGGATTCACAGCGTAGGGTACAACGACTCTCAGGTGCAAGGGTTTGGCGGAGTTGTTCAAGATGGTCTGAGGTCACACATCTGCGATCGAGGCTCAACTTCCAGCGGCGTTGGCCCATGTGCTTATCCAATTGGATTAATAGCGCAGCCACTAGGTCTAGGTGTGTGTCCAGTAAGGTCGGGGCAATATGGATAAATAAGCGTGGTGCAGCGGGCATCGTATCGGTTAGCCCACTGTGTTGCAATAGTGGGGGGATACGAGCCACATCAGATTTGGTTTTTACGATTGCCGGGACTGTTTGAGCAAAATCCCAAATAGTGACGCGGGAGAGCTCAGTTGTAATCGCTTTGGTACTTTGCTGGTAAATCTCGAACCCAGCGGCTTCGACTTGCAGATAGCGGTCAGGGCCAATCAACCGTTCAATTTCTTCGGCAGTCATAAACGGGTGTGTTCCCAAGCCATAAAGCAGTGTGATGTCTAAGTTTGGGTTTTGTTGCTTCAATTGCAACCCGGCATCGATTAGGGTTTGGGCTGCTACCTGGGTACGCGTTTTATCCGGCAAAACAAACAACAGCCGGTTTGCGATGACTTGTTTAACCGCGATCGCCTGACTGAGGGCCTGGTTCAAATCTTGGATACACTGCTGCAAAGCCAGCTCTCGGGGGATGGGTTGACCCGGAAGCGTGTTAGGGGTAAAAACATGGTGCTTGGGGGGTAGCTGCAGCGTTTCTTCAGGGAAACTTTTCAGCTCAACCGAGCTCAGTCGGCTATTTTTCACCGTTGTTCTCGCTTGGATGGGCATGAAATTAAAATGACGGGATTAGTCTATGCTTTGAGCGGCGGCAACTCTATAGCGAGGCCAGCCGCCGTAACTCGCTTCATCAGTGTGCCCAACTTTAATGCAATTGGGTCAAACCAGGATGAGATGCTTATTTCAGCAAATATGATTCTTGAAGGCATGATAAAGCCCGTAGGCTTAAAGTACTGTTGCAAGCGTTTTTGGAGGTCAGCGTTACAGAAAGGGGCATAGCGATCTTTGGCTGCATAGCGACTTATCAAAAAGAATCAAGGGTTTCAGCACCTTATCATTCCAAAACCGTCCAGCTCGTTGTGACAAAACGAGGCTTGTTTGAGTTGTTACCACTATCGCAGAAATGCACGGTAGAAGAAATCCTGAAAAGTTCAGGTTTATTCAGGTTTGTTCAGGTCAATATTCCGGATAGTGCTTGGCAAGTATCGATTTATTGATACCCCAAATGGTGGGGTCAAACTTTACGCAGCTATTGTCTAGCCTGTGCGTCTCAAGTCCCCTACATGGCTAGAATCAATCTTGCTGTGGTTGATTCAGCCGGGGGTTGGGATTGGGGTGTACGATTGCCTTATCTACAATTTGTAGTGGGTTGTGTAGAGTTGGTCGACGGAACGTCGGCATATGCTATGAGTCAGCAAGATAATTTTGCATCGGGATTTATCGCCGGAGCCTTCGTTGGCGGTGTGGTTGGCGGTGTAATCGGAGTTTTGGTGTCGTCGCGTCTTAATCAAGATGAAGGCGATAATGCCAGCGATCGCAGCTTGATCAATCGCTCAGAATCGGGGCAATCCTTTGAAGATATGACCGAAGCTGGTATGGAGATTGCTCGTCAGGGACTAGAAAGTAAAATTGCCCAACTCAACGAAGCGATCGACGATGTGCGCCAACAGCTCGATAATGTGAATGGTCACAGCCAGCCGCGCGTCTATGATGACCCGTCAACGATTGATTCTTAAGGTTTAGATGCTGCGATTTTGAGTTTGGATCTTGTGTTTTTCCGCTGCCCTAATTAGGGTGTGACCCGCGTTGTTTTATTCTGCTGCCGATAGCAGCCTTCATTTGTGTCTTTTTTTACGCAGCTGGTCTCTGGCAATGCTCTAGTTGTTGGGGCTAGCCAGGGCATTGGGTTAGGGTTTGTCAATGCGTTACTACAACAGCCCAATCTGACCCACATTTATGCTACCTATCGCCATGCAGAGGCTGTTTCAGAGCTGCAACTGCTCAAGACCGCTTTTCCTGAAAAACTGCACCTGTTGCAGATGGATATCACCCATGAAGTGCAAATTGCTGCTGCAATTGCCCAGATACAAGCTGAATTGGGAGCACTGCATTTTGCCATCAATTGTGTAGGTATTTTGCACGAGGGCACCCTACAACCCGAAAAGAGCCTGCGCCAAATTGAGGCCGATCAATTGCTGCACTACTTTAAGGTGAACAGCATTGGCACGATCTTGTTGGCCAAGCATCTACTGCCGTTGCTCAAACACCGCGATCGCAGCGTATTTGCTACCATCTCCGCCAAAGTGGGCAGTATTGGCGATAACCGTTTAGGGGGCTGGTATGGCTACCGGGCATCCAAAGCCGCGTTGAATATGTTTTTGCACACTGCCGCCATTGAATACGGTCGCAAAAGCCCAAAGACCATTTTGGTAGCGCTCCACCCTGGAACTACCGACACCCAACTTTCAAAACCTTTTCAGCGCAATGTCCCGCCAGAAAAGCTGTTTCCTGTTGAGCGTACGGTGGGGCAACTTATCGCCGTGATTGATGGGCTGGAAGAGTCTGACAGCGGCGAATTTTTTTCTTGGGATGGCAGTCGTTTGCCTTGGTAGTCCACTGCTGAGCTCTTCAGAATGATCGCCCTCTCAAAGGCTATGCTCCCAAGGCTGTAACCTGGGTTGCTTTGACTAGGCCTACTGCGTAGGCCAGGGCGGCTTGAACTTGAATCTGGGTCAGTTCATATTCTTGCATGACTTCTGTTTTGCACATGCCGCCAGTTCGGGAGCCAATGACGAAGGAAACAGGGACGCGGGTTCCGGCAATCGTGGGCGTACCGTGGTGGATTGTAGCGTTGCTACAGGATACCTCAAGTCCAGCCTCAAGAAACTAGTTTCAAACGTAAGACATTCAAAATGTAGTGTATTTTTTCGCTACCTAAACCTACTCCTACAGCGATGTTTCTTTTATCTTTTAATACTAAATAGCTATTTCCGTCCTCTCTACCCTCAGATATTTCTTCGACTTCACTCCAACTAAATTGCTTGTACCAACCAATGGAGCCGACACCAGTAAACAACAATGCTGCATCATCCTCCACTGCAATCAGAAAGCGACCAAACAAAGACATTAGCGTAACCCAGACTAATAATATGCTTCCCGCGAGAAAAGGCAATCCAAAAAATATTGCCCTAAGATCGAAATCGCCGCTATAAATCTGAGTTCCATAAATTTTAGACAAAGATCCGCCAGCCCAAATGATCGTAAATGGAACTAAAAATACCGCCAACATTTTATTATGGCACGAAGCTTCTATTGTCCAATTCAATCCTTCCTCAAAAAAATCAACACCTTCTATGATCTGATCAGCATCGAAGTTTTCGCGAGATTTTATCGTCAATAAATCGGATAAAGCCTCTAGATTTCCACATTTTGAGCAATACACCGTATCTTTTTCGACATTGATGTTTCTTTCGTCTATGCCTTGCTTACACTCGCTACATTTAACTTCCATACTTGTTAAGTTCCCTTTAAGTCACCATTGCAGTCAGATCAGAAAATCTTTATAAAACATGCACACAGCATGCTAATTAATATGGAATCTCAGTGTATTTTCAGAGAGATTTGATCTCGATTCTAAAAATACTGATTCTGTGAAAGCCTAAAGGTTATCTTCAGCGGCTCGAGGTTAACTTTCGGGAAGATCGATCATTTTGTCGCTATCGATGCGGCGACTAGCGATCGCCTCTATCTCGCCACATCACAAGCGCGCCCTTCACCCCAACACCACCATCAAACGAGCACGCTCTTCAGTCCTTCAAACCGCTATCGTGCTTAACAAACCTAGGTTGAAATGAAAGGCGCATTCTGCATGGGTTACGCTTCGAGAAGGCAAAGCCCACGTTCCTCAATCCATCCTACGGTGATGGGCGATCGCAATCAGATGTACTTTAGATGTATGAGAGATGTATGAGCTTAACGCTGCTCCTAAAGCACGTTTGAAGATGTAACTTGTTGGAGTTGATGGTGCGTTAAGCTTTCGCTAACGCACCGCTAGCGCCGCTCCTTAATGGACTTTGCTTGTCTTCAAGGACTGCCTAGCCCGCTAAAATTAGCCTAAACAATCACTGCTGCTCTTCCATGATCGCTGCCAAAGACGTTCCACCGCTCCTTACCCCCGAAGACTACTTCGCTTGGGAAGCCCAACAACTTGAAAAGCACGAGTATATCGATGGTAAAGTCTATGCCATGAGCGGCAGCAGCGTGAATCATAGCCGCATCTCCGTCCGGCTCACCGCCCTATTCGATAACCACTTAGAAAGCACTCATTGCATCACCGGCAACTCAGATCTCAAAGTCAACATCGCCGAAAGTCCCAACTATATCTACCCCGACGCTAGCGTCACCTGCGACGACCGCGACAAGACGAGCACTCGATACATCACCTACCCCTGTCTAATTGTTGAAGTCCTCTCCGACAGTACCGAAGCCTATGACCGGGGCGGCAAGTTTAGACTCTACCGCCGCAACCCAGCCTTACAGGAATATCTGCTTGTTGGCTCCACTCGTATCGAAATGGATCTGTATCGTAAAACTGAGGCAGGTCAGTGGCTTATCCTCAATTATCAGCCTGGTGACATCGTGGAGCTTAAAAGCATCGACCTCAGCTTTCCCATTGAGCAGGTTTATCGTGGGCTTACCCTCACCCCAGATGCCTGAGACGCTTATGGTTACTTCTTATCGGTTACGCTTCGAGAAGGCAAAGCCTACGTTCCTCAATCCATCTACGGCGATGGATGATCGCACTGGTGGACAGGCGATCGCAGGCGAATATCCTTATTCCCGATCGCACTAATGTACGGGACAGGCATCTAGGAAAACAGAAGCAGACTAGACAAGCGGTCAAACTCTAAATGGCTCTGATTTTTCATCGAAGTGTAGGGGTAAGACACTTTCAATATTTGCAGTTGGGTGGGGCACGATGTAGTGGGAGGTAACTTCTCCATTACAAGGGCAGTTGTTAGCAGCTGCTATGCCTGCCTCCATGGCCCTCTTGACCTCAGCCACAGGCCCTCGAACCACTACAAATTGATGTCCGCTATCGGCCTGATTAATCCCTAAAAGGGAGACCCGCCCTGCTTTGACCATGGCATCTCCCGCTGCCAGGGAAGCCGGATATCCGTGGGTTTCGATTACGCCGATACTGTAGAGCATAGTGGAATGATCTGATTACGAAGCTTCTTTGTTCAATATACTTGAGACCCGACACCTACTTTATAGGGTTCAACGCTCGACCAATTTTACTATTAATGTTCCAATTTATTTGGATAATGAGGTGTTGCAATACTTTTCTACGCAAGCAGAGGCAGAAGGGGTTGATCTAACTGAAATGATCAATGACTTGCTTAGGAAGGATATTGATTTGATTGAAGGCGTCAAGTAAGCGATCGCCCCCTTCACCCCATTCCAATAGCGATCGTGTCTTCACTCCAAAAGCAATTGCGCAGTATCAGGCTGTCTCATCACCTGTTGATTGTGGCATTGATTTAATTAGCGCTCTTAAAACCTTATTAACTGATTCTGGTGTCTTAAAGACTTGGGCCACATCTTCATCCAAAACGACAACTGTCAGATTTTGGGACTTATCGCTGACAGCAAATCGATTTGGTTTTGCTTTTTGGTAGTCGAGGCGATATTCAGGTAGAAGCTCGTCTTCGTGATTCTGTGTGTGATTGGCTGACACTATGTTTTTGGCGGTTAGCGATCGCTTTTGATTGATCCCACTCGAAATCCATATATAGATTAGGGTTGAGGATGCATCTAGTATAGTGCGATCGCGCTTTCCCTCTAAGAAGTAGGGTGCTGTTAGGCGAATGCCGTAACGCACCGTTGGCGTTGCTATCGATCCCAATCTTTCAAGGCTATTGCTAGCAAGTCATGCTCTCCCCAATTTGGGGCGTAAATATTCTGGTCTAAAAATCGGTGAATGCTTGAGAACTGCCATGATTGAGGGGTTTCGCACAAGCCATGATGTACTGGGTTGATATGGATGTAGTCGCAGTGTTGGGCGAAGTCTCGCTCATCGCGGATGAAATGCTCCCAAAATCGACGCTGCCACAGGTTGCGTTCTCCTCGCTTTTTTCGGGATGGTGAAATGTTGCGATCAATCTTCAGGTGTTGCCTGTAGTGCCGGGTGACGTAGGTTTTGATCAGCTTCAGTCGTAGGGAAATGTCTGCGTTGTCAGCAGGGAGGGTCAGCAGGCAATGGAAATGATCTGGCAATAGGACAAAGGCTTCAATGATAAATGGATGTTTTTGCCTGACGGTTGAAATGGCTTCTCTCAGTGCTTTTCGCCCAATATTGGTGCAAAGCCAGGGTTCTCGTTGGTAGGTGACTTGAGTAATAAAGTAGGTGCCACCAGATATGTAGGCTCTTCGGTAATTTGGCATCGGTGGCGGATGATCTTTGGCTTAAGATGCCCGTTTGCGGATACCACCTATCAAAGCCAGCGTAGGGTGCGTTAGCTTGGCATAACGCACCGTCGTCCTTATTATTTAGAGGTTTTGGATATGTGCCTTATTGAGGTTAATGGTGCGTTTTGCTATCGCTAACGCACCCTACAAGAGCCGCGATCGCACTCTTTATTCCAATATCAAAAGCGATCGCACTAATTACAGCAACCCAAGAGTGCGCTATGTCAAGGGACGATTGCGACGATGAGAGAGCCATTTCTCAAAAGATCGATTGCTCTCTCCACTCTGCCTACCCGCAAGTAACCCTTCTATACCAATGTGTTCGTCTAAATCAGGCCATTCGATGGCGTAACCATCGCCTATGATTTGCCAACTTTGCAGTTCTGTGGGGGATGCATGTTGCAGACGGGGATACCAGTTTAGGGGAATGCTTAGGCTTCGCCCATCAATCAAATCTACGATCAGTTTATCATCGACAATATTGGCCTGTGCAGCGAGGGGGTCGGTTTCAAGGGTCAAAGTAGTCATGCCATGCCTCTACTAGAGTTGATTCATGTTCTTTTACAAGCCGTTCGATGTTGCTGAGTTCGTGGTCTCTAAATCCTCGATTTTTAGCTAAGGATACCGGATTCAACCAATATTTGGCGATTTGGCGATCGCGCTTAATGTGAATATGAGCAGGTTCACCTCTATCGGAGCTAAAGAAAATAAAGCTGTAGGGACCAACCTGTAGAACTGTGGGCATTGTTGAAGCACTTGCTGATGCTATTAGTCTAGTCTGGTTGGTCGAGCATCGTAGCGATCGCCCCCTTCACCCCATTCCAATAGCGATCGCGCCTTCACTCCAAAAGCAATTGCGCAGTATCAGGCTGTCTCATCACCTGTTGATTGTGGCATTGATTTAATTAGCGCTCTTAAAACCTTATTAACTGATTCTGGTGTCTTAAAGACTTGGGCTACATCTTCATCCAAAACGACAACTGTCAGATTTTGGGACTTATCGCTGACAGCAAATCGATTTGGTTTTGCTTTCTGGTAGTCGAGGCGATATTCAGGTAGAAGTTCGTCTTTGTGCTTCTGTGTGTGATTGGCTGACACTATTTTTTGGGAGGTTAGCGATCGCTTTTGATTGATCCCACTCGAAATCCATATCTAGATCAGGGTGGAGTATGCGGCTAGTATAGTGCGATCGCCCCCTCTATACCAACACAAACAGCGATCGTCCCTCTATCACAAACAGCGTAATCGCGCCCCTCACCCCAACGCCACCATCAAGCGACGCACCCTTCAGTGCTTCACATAGCGATCGCGTTTAAGATGGAAGGCTTATTCTGCATGGGTTTCGTTCCTCAACCCATCCTACGGCGATGGGCGATCGCACTACAAGATCCGCGATCGCACTGGATTATGGTGTTCCTCCACGCCCTTCATTTCTTCCAAATTCCAAATAGTGTGCAATTGCACCCATATAATTGTTCTCTCCGTAGACATCAGCTACATCAGGATTATTGGATAAATAAAAACGTGGATCAAACTCAGATGAGCCTTGACGACCTTCAGAAACACCGTGATTTAACCAATGATCTACAGCTGCGGAATAGTTCGCTGAACCAAACGCCTGTTGCAAATCAGGATACTTATTCAAGTAATATTTGACATCAAATATGATGGAACTTCTGCGTCCTTCTTCAATGCCATGAGTGAGCCAATGTTCCATTGCAGCTACGTAGTTATTAGAGCCAAACTCCTGTTGCAGATCAGTATATTGACCTAGATAATATTGAACATCAAATGCAGGAGAACTTCTGCGCCCTTCCCCGACACCATAAGTTAGCCAATGATTTCTGGCAGCATCGTGATCATTTTCAAAAGCATTTCTTAAATCACCATAAGTCAGAAGGTAAAACTCAGGTTCAAGAATAGGTGAGCTTGTCCTGATTTCGTTTTCTCCAAGACTGATTGAACTCCACTTTTCACCAGTCTCAGCATCATAGTTTAATGTATTGGCTTCTAAAGTTTTATCTACCTCAATGCTCAATTCTGGTAAAGTTATCAAGATATAAGGCTGATGAGTATTCGGGGTGGGAATCTTGTCACCAAAGAATCTTTCTGCTCGGTTATAACTGAGTATTCCAAACTTGACTTCAAACTTAGAAAGATCAATTTCCCCAGAGACTTCTAGCAAGGGTGGAATTTCACCACCTGCGATATAGGTTGCTAGAGCAGTTCCCAGAGTAAGCGCATCTAGATCGATAATGTCTGAATCAAACTTATCAATCTCACTACCATAGCGCTCAGTTAGGACTTCAGGTGCTTTTTCAAGCGCATCTTCAGCATTCTTTCTTATATGGATTAACTGATCTTCGCCTAACTGTCTAAAATGATTGGCTAATAGAGTCGGATTAGAAGAAGTTATTGATGCAGAGGTGACTATAGCCGTTTGAACATAGTCGTCATGAGTCAATTCATCGCCATATATTACAATTCCTTTCTGCTCAAGTTCTGCCTTTAATTCATGTTTATTAGTAACGTGACCGAAATTTTGACTTAAAAAGCCTTGAAGCACTTCATCGGCGAGATCAGCTTGCATAGCAATCAATTGTCGTATTGCACTGCTTGGATTGCTAATATACTCGTCAATTTCAGTAATTGATTTCTCAAAATCATTCAACTCATTCTCCAATTGAGCTGACAGGTCCTCAAACTTATTGACTGCCGTCTTCCAATTTTCTTTGTCGGTTGGATCACAACCACCATCTACAAAACAATTGTCTAACTCATTGAGTAGCGTCTCCCAATTTTCTTTGTCGGTTGGATCACAGCCACCATTAAAACAATTGTCTAACTCGTCTAAAGTCTTTGTGCTAATCCTTTCACAAATTCTTTTAAGCAAGACAATCCGGCAAAGCGCATTATTTCCTTGGAGCCCCTTAAACCTCTCTCCTGAAGAGCTAGAGAGACAGCTTGTAGAAATAATTCCGACAGCCAGGGCAAGTGTCAGTGTTTTATAAGATATTGCTTTCATGTTTGATTCTCTTTCCTTAGGTTTTAAGACAGAATTTAAAGCGGTATCAAAAGTTACTGTGCCATGTACTCGTTAGGATTATTGATCTCCTTCAATGCATATTTCGGACAGTTCAGTAGATTATCCGGATATTTACTGAGAGAATAACCACCAAATCAATATGTATTAAAAACATGCACCAAAAAACAGAACCCAGCAAAGTAACTTTGCTGGGTTCCGAAATTGTTCAACCAATAATCAGCTTCACTATCTCAAAGCAGCCTACTCAACTCCCTCAATCCGGTCTTCCACTTCCTGATACAACTCCTGAAGCTTCTCCAGATTCTCATCACTCGTCTCCCAATACCCCCGACCATTCACCTCCAACAGCGTACTCACCATCCGCCGGAACGAATTGGGATTCAGATCCATCAGCCGCTTACACATCTCCGGATCTTGAATGAACGTCGCATTGGTATCCTCATAGACCCAGTTATCCACCGCGCCCGCCGTCGCCGACCAGCCCATGGTATTCACCAAACGCTTTGACAGCTCCCGCACCCCTTCATAACCGTGGGAGAGCATGCCCTCATACCACTTCGGATTTAGCAGCTTAGTCCGGGCATCTAACCGCACCGTTTCCGAGAGGGTACGCACCTGGGCATTAGCCGTGGTCGTATCCGCCACATAGGAGGCGGGTTGCTTGCCATCACCTCGCAGCTTCGCCACCACCTTGGTGGGATCAGAATCAAAATAGTGGGACACATCCGTCAGCGAAATTTCCGAAGAGTCCAGATTTTGGAAGGTGACTTCCGCTGTCTTCAAGGCCGTCTCAAACATATCGCGGGAGTTGTCCATCACCCCCGGATTGTCAGAGTTGAAGGCAAAAGACTTGCGCTTCAGGTACATTTCCTGGAGTTCGCTTTCCTCTTCCCAAGAGCTGTTTTCTACCGCCAGGTTCACGTTAGAGGCATAAGACCCCGATGCGTTAGAAAACACGCGAGTGGCCGCTTGCCGCAAAGACACACCCATTTCTTCCGCTTGCTGCAAAGCATGTTTGCGAACAAAGTTCATCTCCAAAGGTTCATCTGCTTCAGCGGCCATCTTCACCGCCCGATCTAGCAGCGCCATTTGGTTGATGAACAAATCTCGGAATACCCCAGAACAGTTGATCACAATGTCAACCCGAGGTCGCCCCAGTTCCTCTAGGGAAAGCAGTTCTAGTTTATTGACCCGCCCGAGGGAATCGGGGACGGGCTTAACCCCAACAAACCAAAGCATTTGAGCCAGCGATTCGCCGTAGGTTTTGATGTTGTCGGTACCCCACAGCACGGTGGCAATGGTTTCGGGATAGGTACCGCCATTTTCATGCCGCTGCCGCTCTAGCAAGCGATCGACGACGATTTTGGCTGACTGCACCGCCGCTGTGGTGGGAATGGACTGGGGATCGAGGGCGTGGATGTTTTTACCCGTAGGCAAGACATCAGGGTTGCGGATCGGGTCACCACCAGGGCCGGGTAGGACGTATTCCCCTTCCAAGGCTTTGAGCAGGGCACCGAGTTCGTTATCGGCAACCACCTGCTCCAGGCAAAATTCCAAGTACTGCATCAGCGGCTTTAGGGCTTCGCTATCTACTCCGGTGTAGCCCGCCTCGTGGAGCGCGTTGATCCAGGGTGCTTTGCGGCCAATGTTGAGGAAATTGAGCTTTGACACCATGGAAACCCGACCCTCGGCGTCAATTTGTTCTTGCACTAGGGCAGTAACGGCAGCGCGACACCCGGCGTTTATGTCGTAGAGCAACTGCACGTCGTCTAATACGCCGCGATCGCTGTTGGCGTAGATTTCATCGATATCGCGGTTAAGGCTTTCGGCAATGATCCGCTGGAGGCTCTTGATGCCGTCTTCTTCGCGATCCAGTCCGGCGATGTTAACCAGGGTCGCGATCGCTTCTTCAGCCGTCGGCGGTTTACCAATCACGTGTAAACCACAGGGCAGCAGGCGAGACTCAATCTCCATCAGCTTGATGTAAACCTTACCCACAACATTGTCCCGCTCATCGGTGCTGAGCTGATCGGCGCGGAAGGGGCTGTCGTCCCCTTCGGATGTCGCCAGTTCGGGGATGTCCCGATCCAGATTGCAGATACGAGCCTGTTCGACAATCGCGTTAACAATTTGCACCGCTCGACCGCCGTCTTTTAAGCCCTGGTAAGAACCGATGAGTTCACTCAGTTCCTTCAGCCCCTTATACAAGCCCGCATTTTCCGCAGGCGGCGTTAGGTAGCTGATGGTTTCGGCATAGCTCCGCCGCTTAGCAATGGTCGCTTCAGAGGGGTTATTGGCCGCATAATAGTAGAGGTTAGGGATCGAGCCAATCAGGTTGTCGGGGTAACAGGTACCGGACATGCCCATTTGCTTACCCGGCATAAACTCCAGCGATCCGTGAGTGCCAAAGTGCAGCACCGCATCGGCTCCCCAGATTTTCTCCAGATAGGTATAAAAGGCTGCAAAACCGTGGTGGGGACTCGCTGAACGAGAAAATAACAGTCGCATCGGGTCGCCTTCGTAGCCAAAGGTGGGCTGCACCCCAATGAACACATTGCCAAAAGCTTTGCCGTAGACCAGTAGGTTTTGGCCGTCGGTATTGAGGGTGCCGGGTGGTGGGCCCCAGTTTTCTTCCAGGCGTTGCGAGTAAGGTGTCAGAGCTTCGTACTCAGGCACACCCATACGGTAAGCGACGTTCAGCTCAGGGCTGGCGTACTGGGCTTGAACGTCGTGGATGACAGCCTGCATCAAGGCTTCTGGAGTTTCAGGCAAATCCTGAACGTCGTAGCCGTTGAGCTTCATGGCCTGCATCACTTTATGGATGGAGCCAAACACATCCAAATAGGCAGCAGTCCCGACGTTACCCTTATCAGGCGGGAAGCTAAAGACAGTGATTGCTAACTTTTTATCCAGCTTAGGCAGACGACGTAGGCGTCCCCATTTCATAGCCCGTTGAGCGATCGCCTCGATGCGATCTTGCAGAGAAATGGCCCGCCCCGTCAGCCCGTCTCGACCGGAGAGCACAATTGGTTCAATGGCCCCGTCTAACTCAGGAATGGCCATTTGCAGCGCTACCTGAATCGGGTGTAGCCCCAGATCGCTGTCTTCCCATTCCTCAGTGGTTTGGAATACCAAGGGCAGGGCTACCATATAGGGGCGGTTGAGTCGTTGCAAAGATTCAATCGCCTTGGGATGATCTTGACGAGCAGGGCCACCGACCAATGCAAATCCGGTTAGGGACACCGCTGCATCAACAATGGCAACATTAGGATTAACCGGGTCAAAGAAGTAGGCGTCAACCGGCTTAGAGAAATCTAATCCCCCGGCAAATACAGGTACGACTCGGGCCCCCATATATTCCAGTTCAGACACCAAGGCCACATAGTGGGCATCGTCTCCGGTCACCAGGTGAGTGCGTTGGAGTACCAGCCCGATACAGGGTGCTAGGGGGTCTTTCAGGTTTTCAGAGAGATCGCGGCGGGAATTGTACCAGTTGAGATATTCCTTGATGTCCTCAAACATCTGGTTAGCCATGGGATGCCAGATGCCCATGTCTGGGTAAGTGACGGGATCTTGATAGTCTAGGCTGTCAACTTGGGGCGCACCATCAAGCTGCTGATCTTTGAACACGTAGCGATCGGCGAGCATCAGCAAGAAGTTTTCCAGATTTTCTGAGGATCCCCCCAGCCAATATTGGAAGCTCAGCATAAAGTTGCGCGCATCCTGGGCCTTTTCCACAGGTAGATATTTCAACACCGTGGGCAGGGTACGCAACAGCTTCAGCATGGCGTCTTGGAAGCCCGCGCCGGATTTTTCCTTGCGTTTCTTCATAAAGGACGCGATGGCGCTCTTAGACTGGCCCAATTGCGCCATCGAGAAGCTGCCCAGCTTGTTCAACCGCATCACCTGGGGCATAGACGGAAACACCACCGCCACATCCAACTGATCGCGATAAGGGGCCACAGCCTCAACAACTTTGTCTGCCAAATCTTCAATGAAGATCAGCGAGGCGATGAAGATATTGGCCTCAGACACATCTTTTTGAAACGCCGCGTAATTTTCACTATCACGCAATTCTTCAATCAGATAGCCGCTGACTTCGACAGCAATCTGTGGATTGTTAGCGTTAATTGCCTGTACCGCTGCTGACAAGGAACTTTGGTACTGGGGCTCTAACACGACATAGACCACCTTGACCAAGGATCGGCCCCCCAACTCATTGGGAGCAACGTGGCGCACAGTGGGCTTGACGTGAGTGAACATGCGATAAAACTCCTTTGAATCTTTGATGCGTACTCTCTCTTCCAAATTCCCTGGGATAGGCGGGGTGCTTAGCCAGGAAACAAATCACCAATGACGCTTGTGGTGGTTACTGTGGGCTAAAAATAATCCATCTGCTCTAACCACTTCAGCGACAGTCTACAAAGCCATTATCAAGGGGCCATTATCAAGGGATGAATTTAACCCAAAGTTATGTTTAGAAGTGCTTGACAAAATGACATTAAACAAAAATCACTAACACCATGTCTAACTAAACTTTAGGATTGATGAGCTTTCACTCTCAAAACCGCGATCGCAACTCAAGCAAAGTCAAAAAGCGTAGGTTTACAAACTTGACGGAATGCATTAACAAACACTTTTTATTGAGCCCCACTCGGCTCAGACACCTAACAGTGTTTGTATCAGAGAAACCCCGCCTCATCAGCGATCGCGTCGCTTTGCGACACAATTTTACATAAACAATCTCTGCGTTTGTAAACTAAATTTACAAAAATTCGGATTGAATACTCCGCTAATGTGTCTAATCACGAATAATACTATCTCTAAATAAAAATAATAGTCTTTATTAGCTCGCTACTGATTAATTAAATCGCGCATTTTGCTCAGGGTGAGGCATTGACTCATATCAATAGGCTGAAGCCGCTGCAGTTAATTGCAGCGGCTTCAGCCTATTGATATTGGGTGCTGATATTAGATGCGGTGATACGTGCGTTACGCCGTTTTTCCTGAAGCAAGTTGTTTTAACCAGTCTTGTACGCGCTGGTATAGGGCCTTGGGTGCATCTACTTGACGGGCCTTAGCAATTTGCAATAGGGGTAGAGCCTTACAGTAATCAGCAATTGCACAGTTCCAATCGCCCCAAAGATGATAGGTACGCCCCCGTTCGGCATAAATTTGGCCTGCGAGCTTACCAAAGGTTAGGGCTTCGTCAAAATAGGCGATCGCGGCCGGATAGTCTTTTACCTCACGGAAGGTAATCCCCAAATTGATCCGCGCTCTGACGGTAAAGGGGTTAAGATTTAGGGCTTGCTGATAATCTGCGATCGCGGCTGAAAAATCACCCTGGGCAGCGTAGAGGTTAGCCCGGTTATTGTAAGCGTTGTGCAAACCAGGATTGAGGCGCAATGCTGTGCTAAAGTCCGCGATCGCCGCGGCGAGCTGGCCTGAGCGCCAGTAAATCACGCCCCGGTTGTTGTAATGGTCTGCATCACTAGGATGGGATGTAATTAACCGATTGAGCATCGCGATCGCCCGCTTGAAATCGCCTCGTCGGGCCTCCAACAGTGCTACCTGACGTAGGAGAGACACCTGTAGGGGGCGGCCGTGAAGACCTGAAGATGAATCGGCTTCACCCTCGTCCTCAGGGTGGGTTGCCAAAGGCTGATGACCCGCAATAGACACGGAAATAGGATACGGTCTTGAGGGGTCTTTCGCAGGTTCTGGTGTATTGGGAGATGGATCAATTTTCATCATTAAACTCCACAATTTGCTCAGTAGATGCGCCGCCAATTAACCTCTGGCTTAGTTTTGCAAGCCTTAGCCCAGTCAAGGGGGAGGGATGTGCAACTTGTCAGGCTGTCTATTCGATGCGTAAGTTTTTAGAACGCCATAAATGGCAACTAAAATCGCATGTCGGCATCCTCGCACCCCTGTTGAGCAGCCCCAACCGTAAAAAAACGGATCTAACCGCTGCCTGTTGGGCATGGGGCGGTTTTGGTGCAAATTTCTCCGTAGATTTGCGGAATACCGTACTCCCTTTGGCGTTTGGCAGCGTGATGTTTGCCTTGATTCACAGTCAGTCGTTTGTGACGGATTCTCACGGTCAACTGGGCAACAGCAAAGATCGAGCTACAATGCAGCCGTATGTTCTATGGAATGCAACGCAATAAAGCACATCGCATGTGAAACCTTGAGTTTTTAGCTTGAGGAAAGCTATTGATCTATCCGTCTTATGTATCTAGATGTGGTTTAGTGAATGCACCCCCGGACTGCCTCAATTGACAGGATTTTTTTGAGCTATGACAAGTGCAACCGCTGTGTTTAAATCTGCGCCGGACTTATCCCCTGATGACTATGTTGTCGTTGGATTGGCGACCTGTTTTGTTCGAGAAGAGGGGGAAGTCAGCCAAGTGACCGTCGCAGAACCCGTTCCATCAGCTTATTTAGAAGCACTGTTTAAGGGGGTCCCAACCTCTTACCAGAGTTTGCATGCGGTAACCTTGGGCGAAGTTGTCTCAGATGAACAACCCCAAATGATTCCGGGAGCTGCCAAAAATACCGATTTTTGTCCTGAGTTTATCTCCCGTATCTTTGCCGCTGCGAGGACCTATAAGTCTCGCCCAGAAGCACAGGCCCTAGTTCCTGTTGGCAGTATCAAAACCGATATAAACCATTCGACAGAACGCAAACGCGTGCTCAATGCCGAGCATATCGTGCGCACAGAAGACAACGTGAAACAGCATGAATATACCCACAAGGTGCTTTAAAAGTTATTTATGATACGATTCCTTCCCCGTATTGCTCCTAACAATAAAGTATCAATGTATCAGTCTGGGGAAGGTGCGGTATGAGCATTTCATCGGGGCCACAGCTGGATCACCAGCCTTTGGAAAACGCCCAAGCGGGAGAAGATTATCCGCTGAGTGCGGTTCCAGTTTCGGCACGTAAGCCTTTTTGGTCGTTAGCGCTGCTGTTAATGGGATTCGCCCTAACCTCGACGACCTTGTTCGCTGGGGGTGCTATTGGGCCAGCTTTCAACCCATCAACTTTGATGATGGTTATTGTCGTTGGCAATCTAATTTTGGGGGTGTACTGTGCTGCCCTGGGTTATATTGCCTCTCAAAGTGGGCTGACCACGGTGTTGATGGCCCGGTTTAGCTTCGGCAATGTAGGATCGCGCTGGGTTGATTTCATCATGGGGTTTACCCAGATTGGGTGGTATGCCTTCACCACTGCAATTATTGTGCAGGTGCTGATGGAAATTTTAGGATTGCCCCAAAGTGGTTTTCTCTACGTTGCACTGGTCTTTTTCTTTAACTACGGCTTTTGCGCCACAGCTTATATTGGCTATCGGGCAATCGACTGGTTGAGCCGCCTGGCAGTCCCCGCCATGCTGATTTTGGTAGCCATTAGTTTGGCCCTGGCGTTCCGAGACTATGGTAGTGCTACCACTATCGTCCCCACTGGTGAGCTAAGCTTTGGTGCGGCACTCGCAATCGTGATTGGCACGTTTATCTCCGGCGGTACTCAGGCTACAAATTGGAGCCGCTTTGCCAACAGCGGCAAAAATGCTGTGATTGGCACGCTGTCAGCTTTTATGGTGGTCAACGGTATCCTGGTATTCGCCGGAGCATTTTGCACGCTGGTTTATGGTAGCGAAGATTTAATTAAGGCGATGGCGACTCAGGGCATTCTGGCGGCTGGGGTGATTTTGTTAGTCCTCAACGTCTGGACAACTCAAGACAACACGATTTATGCGTTTTCTGTGGCCGGGTCAAATATGTTTCGCACAACCAAGCGTCACCTGTTTGTACTCGGTGGGGCGACGTTCGCGTTGGTGTTAACGCTAGGAGGCATCTATCAATATTTGCCTACTTATCTGATCTTCTTGGGAACAGTGATTCCGCCAGTGGGAGGGATTATCATGGCAGACTATTGGCTGCGTCATCAAGGTGAATTTCCGAGCCTGACGGCGAGGATTCCAGCGTTTAACTGGGCTGGGGTCATTGCCTATGTCGCGGCTTCTGCGATCGCCTATTTTACCGCCAAGGCCGATCTTGGGGTTGGTCCGGTGAACGGCATTATTCTTGCAGCTGTTCTCTATGCAATTCTATATCGCATTATTCCTCAGCCCATTCGCCAAGTGGATTAAGACCCCATTACGAATTCAAGCTGTCGATCACATGTTGGGTGCAGCGTTGAGCTTGATTTTCTACTGTTAACCCAACGGGATTAAGCCCATGAGTGATAAAGCGGTCGGGGTTGAGTAATGCCACTGCTTCTGCAGCCGCCCCGATTGTTACCCATGGCAATCGTTCCAGGCTGCGATAAATCCCAATGGATTTCAGGTCTAGGTTAAACGGCCCAGCTGAGAAATTGGGATTTAACTGACGGTCATACTCAAATTTACTCAGCATAAGCTGAAACGAGTAAATGTGCGCCGGTCTCAACGGTGGAGCATTGGGGATTGTTTTAGCCCGAAAGGTGGGTACAAATTGATCAAAGGGCAGCATCAACGTCTGCCAATTGTCTATTGCCGTGTCGAAGGACTGGCAATAGGCAGGACTATCCCAGCCCTCGTTGTCACGCAAGATGAATTTGTAGCGGTTGCCATCGCCGCGTGCCTCCAATTGGATACCTGCCCACTGGGACAGCTTGAAGGGTGGGTCAAAATTTCGCGTTCGCACTGAAGCGAATCCACCAGAATTGGCCGTAGAAACTTCGCCACAAAACCTAGTTTGATTTCCCCGTTTTTGCAACCCACTGGTACTCACTCCCCCCATCACCACATCGTCTAATGCTCCCCAAACTAGCTGAGTTTGGGAGCCAGCCTGGGCCTGGATAAAATCAAACAGCGTGTGAGTAATGACGGCGCGATCCGCTAACCCGGCGTTCAAAGCAGATTGCCACTGATCTAAGGAAGCGACGGTGGCACCATCACCACAATAAACAATCGCACCAACGCCTTGCATCAACTGCTGCAACTGATAGGTTGAAAGGCTCGCTGGGTTTTGACTATCTCCGGTAATCAGTGCAGGCTCTTCACCCAGAATAGAGCGGGCATTGGGCAAATGAGGTACCAGCGATCGCACGGCAATGCCCCGATCTTGTAATTGTTTGATAACTTGTTGCCCAACGGGGGTTAGGGCGCCTATGACTAGCACTACGGCGATCGCCGAATAATCAGGCACTAAGGTAGAAGGTGGCGTAGGAGATTGACCAAACATTGTTTGAATCCAACGGATACTGCCAAAGAAAGGGACTTCCCCAAAAAAGTTCAGCGTATCGATAAAGCGTTCCAGCTTCCATTGGGGCGTGGGGTTTTGAGCCATAGCTGTATATTTTGCGTGCTAGGGATAATTAACTTGAAATAACCCCTTAAAATGAAAAATTTTGGAATATTTGGAATAATCAAACTTTAGCTTGTAGTAACTATACTGAATCACTATTTGAGCTTTCGCCACCCAAATTAACTGGGCTTACTGAGCAATCAGGCAAGGGGAATTGGTAAGCACTAGATCCCTGAGCTAATTGCCTCAAGTAAGAACCAGTAGCCGTCTTCCGTACAAGGCTCTGGCTTCGCCTTGCCGTAAATGTAACGTTTGACCACCTGGTTTTCACTGAATCTTTTACAGATCCCAGGATATCGCTTTAAGTGAAAATAATTATGTGTTCTGTGAGATAACGGAATATTTTGATATGACAGTCTGGGCACACTCTTGGGCACACTATTTATATGAAGCTTCTTGTTTTCTTTAAGAAAAATCTGGAGCACGCTAAAGATTTGCTGAAGGGAACCCCGGATGCTGTTCTCAATGCGATCGCGATTGTTACGCTAATCTGAACTACTTAGATGGGGTGACATCAACCGACAAGTGGCCTTAGCCACGGCCTTGGTCAGTGCAGGTTGCTCATTGCATTCAACAAAACTAGCCAAACTTAACAATCACTGGGAATTCATGCGTATCCTAATTTATTCCTATAATTACCATCCTGAACCCATCGGTATCGCGCCGCTCATGACTGAGTTGGCGGAAGGATTGGTAGCTCGAGGGCACGAGGTACGAGTCGTGACGGCGATGCCCAACTATCCAGAACGCAAGATTTATCCCGAGTATCGCGGCAAGCTGTACGTCAACGAAGAACGTAATGGGGTTCAGATTCAGCGCTGCTATGTGTCTATTCGCCCTAACCCAGGCTTAGTGACGCGCTTCATGTTAGACGGTAGTTTTGTGCTCTTGAGCTTCTTTCAGGCCCTCCGGGGTTGGCGACCCGACTTGATTCTATCTACTAGTCCTTCCTTACCTGCTTCTGTTCCGGTTGCCTTACTCAAATCGCTTTACGGTTGTCCGGTTGTCCTGAATTTACAAGATATTTTGCCTGAGGCGGCCGTTCAAACAGGCATTATTACCAATAAAGTCGCTATTCGAGTCTTTGAAACCCTAGAGAAGTTTGCCTATGGGAGTGCAACGCACATTAGCGTGATTGCAGACGGGTTCACTCGCAACCTGATCGATAAAGGTGTGCCTGCTCAAAAAATTACCTGTGTTCCTAACTGGGTAGATGTCAACTTTATTCGCCCCCTGCCGAAGTATGACAACGACTTCCGCCGGGAGAATAACCTGGAAGATAAATTTGTGGTGATGTACTCAGGTAACATTGCCCGTACCCAGGGCATCAGCACCATCATCCGGGCTGCTGCATCTCTAACAGATCAACCTGATATTAAATTTGTCATCGTTGGTGAACAGTCACAACTGTCTGAGCTAGAGATGCTACGTCAAGAACTTGGGGCGGATAACGTTATTCTGCGACCCTTTGCCCCACGGGAAAAATTGCCCGAAATGTTGGCTGCGTCTGATGTCGGCTTGATTATGCAGAAGAAGAATGTAGTCTGCTTCAATATGCCTTCTAAAACTCAAGTGCTGCTGGCTAGTGGTCGCCCGATTATTGCCTCAGTGCCTGCCGAGGGAACTGCAGCTGATGCGGTTCGTAATAGTGGTGGTGGTATGGTGATTCGACCTGAAAACCCATCTGACTTAGCTCAAGCAATTGTGGAGCTTTATCAGAATAAGGAAAAGGCTGATGCCTTGGGTCGTCAGGGACGGCATCATGCGGAGACGACCTATTCCTTCAACCAGGCAATTGAGTCCTACGAGGCTTTGTTTAAAGCACTGGCTGAAAAGCAAGGTGTGCCTGCAAGTGCTTTTGCTAAGGCGGTTGATAGTCAGCGCAGTTAAACGCTGACAGCTTGAACCCTAATTAATTGGAGCCATGAGTGTCTCAAGAGCACTTTGTTAGATAAACGATGTGGCTTGCAATGGTACAAAGTTGTTTGGTCGAGAATATTACTGATGATTAAGGACATTGATGTTCTCGACCGTCCGGCAGTGTGGCACCGCAAAGGCGGGTATAGTTAAAACGAATGCCGCTAAGGGTGGCTCCAAACAAATTGGCGTTGCTGAGATTGGCTTGGCTGAGATCCACATTGCTCAGGTTAGCATTTTGTAGATTCGCCCCCTGCAGGTTTGCCCGCACCAGGGTCGCATTGGTCAAATCGGTGTTTTGCAAATTCGCTCCGCTTAAATCGGTGCCGTTGAGGTTGCTGCTACTGAGGTCGTTATCGCTCAAATCGGCTCCACTCAGGTTTAATTCGCTGAGATCGACATCGGCTAAGTTGGCTCCGGTTAAGCGGACTCCTTCAGATTGGGTGTTTCGTAGACTAGCAGTGCTCAAATTCGTTTGACTCAAGTCGGCTCCTTGCAGAGTGGCTCCAGCCAGAGTAGCGTTGCTGAGATTAGCAAATCGAAAATTCGCTAGGGTTAGGTTTGTCTCGTTCAGATTGGCTTGGCTCAAGTCGGCAGCTGCAAATGTAGCTCGCGAGAGATTGCTACCGGTCAGGACAGCGCCAGTCAAATCAACATTGGCGAGGTAGGCAGCTGCTAGATCTGCATTTTGTAGATTCGTATCGCGCCAGTTACCGGCTTGCTCAATGGTGACGTGGTCACAACCTTGAGCATCGGTAGCCTGAAGACAAATATGACCATCGGCAGCTCTCAAACTAGCGCCTTCTAGATTAGCTTCGGTTAGACGGGCATCCCGTAAATCGGCCAAGAAAAAGCTGCTGTTTTGCAGATTGGCCTGACTCAAATTGCTTTGGGAGAGTAAGGCTGCTTCAAAGGTAGCGCCTTCTAGGTTGGCCCCCATAAAGTTCGCCCCTTGGAGGTTTGCGCCATCCAAGTTAGCACCCGATAAATCCTCTCCGGCCAAATCTGGAGACGGAGGGGCATCGGTGACGAGTTGTCGCACCAGTTGCCAACGCGCTTCCAGTAGGGTGCGATCGCTGACTAAGGTATCTGCTAACTGTGCGCCTGCTAACCGAGCCCCAACTAAGTTCGCGCCCCTTAAGTCTGCATTGCGGAGATCTGCATTGCGGAGGTCTGCATTGCGCAGATAGGCTCCTTGGAGATCCGCCCCATTCAGGTCGGCCCCCTGGAGGTTGGCTCGTCCTAAGTTAGCCTGACGCAAAAATGCTCCACGCAGATCAGCTTGCTGTAAGTCACAGCCAATACATCGGCGGGTGTCAATCAGTTGAGCAAGGTCGCCCTGATTGACAGCAATCCCGGGGGAAGCCGCACTAGCCAACAGCGTTGTAATGCCACAGGCGAGCGCTATCGATCTTGGGAATGTCATGGGTATGGGCAAAAAGAGCTGAGGGTAACTGTCTAAGCGTGAGCAGGGCAAACCTATAAAAACGGGAGACTCTGAATAGAGCCTCCCGCATCAATCAACCCCTCAGATAAGGGGGTTATTCTGCTGCACAGGGGTCTGCTGCACAGGGGTCTGCTGCACAGGGGTCTGCTGCACAGGGGTCTGCTGCACAGGGGTCTGCTGCACAGGGGTCTGCTGCACAGGGGTCTGCTGCACAGGGATCAACTTCTTCAGTTGCGCCAGCACAGGGGTCTGGTGTATCGGCACTAGGGCCGCAACCGGTAATTAGACCTACACTGAGGACGGAAGCAGCTGCAACTGCAGCCATGTAATTAACACGCATATTCTTATTCTCCTCTCAATGAATTAACCAGATCTTAAACCCTTACGAGTTTAGACGAATCTGCCTGAATTGTGCCAAACACGTCTACATTAACAACCGATAGGCTGAGAATTCCATGAGGATAGTCTAGTTAACAGATTAATTTTGCTTATTCCATTACTAGGCGGAACCCAAATAAAATGTGTCGTGACTCGGTTGGGCGTTGGTGGCGGTAAGCAGCCCGACAAAATCCTGGCAAATCGTCCCAAGAACAGCCTTTCATGACAGACTTGAGCTGATCGTCTTGATCCGATTGCAGCGTACTGGTGTATTCGAACACGTTGCCTGCCATATCATCTATGCCATAGACACTGCGACTTAAGGGGTAAGCTGCGATCGCGCTGGTATGGTAGGCTCCCTCATCTGCCCAGTTGGTCGCTTCGGCTTGCCATTGATTGCCCCAAGGGAAATAGCGACCATCTTCTGTGCGTGCCGCTTTTTCCCATTCCTCCGCAGTAGGGAGGCGATAACGCTGGCCATCTTGTGCCCCTCTCCACTGAGCATAGTCAACAGCATCGGCATACGAAATCAGCACCACAGGGTGGTTAGCCTCTCCAGACGGGAACCTCTGGGCCTGCCAAAGGTAAGGTTCAACTTCACTGTAAGGATGCACTAGAAATCCCTGCGCTTCATATTCCGCTGCTGAGATACCGGGGGGACGGTGATCGGTTGCCTCAACAAAAGCTTGATAATCTTGATTGGTGACTAACTGCTGATGAATACAGAAAGCAGGTAGGTTGAGGGATTGACGTTGGGGTTCAAAGTCAAACCAGCGGCGCTGACGCAGTCTCGATTCAGCTTCGGCGATCGCAGTTGGGGTATCTGCTAATGCCTCGGCAGAAATTTGATAGGCATAGTCGCGTTCGCCGCGATCGCTGCCAGAAATGAATGCTCCTGCTGGCACAAACTTAAACCCAGATTGGGCTTCACAGCGGTCACGGGTGATCGATAGGGCTTCAGGTGTTTGACAAGCGTTGATCAACACCACCAAACACAGCGATAAGATGGCACACCAGCCATAGACAGGATACCGATACATAGTTTTCACAACACATAGGTTTCACAACTGCGTGTCAATACGAATAGATTGGAATTCTTAGGTATAAATTGAATCTTTTTAAGTTGAGCCATATTGCTCATGACGTCCTTGTGGTAAATATCCTTTAATAACAATACTGAGCATAAAAAGTTAACGCCGCTCAATCGCTTTGACGATATGGCTTAAGTCACTTCGTAGGGTTTGGTCGGTTTGTGTTCCCTGTGTTTATGCTAAGTGTAGAGCGGGTTTGCTGTTGCAGCAGACCCGTTTTGCTTTGTTAGGATCCCGAATCGTCCAATAAGCGCTAGTCTAGCTAGAAGTCGGCCAAGCCGAATGATTTGATTACGTTGCGATTCTCATTCAAGTCGGAATGGAAAATCAAAATTGGATTGTGGATGAAAACGGTTGCTATGAGGCCTTTGATGATCCCAAGGCTGAAGCAGCATCTGAGCAAGTTTATCGGCTATACCGCTTTTTAACTGAGTTGGAAGACCTCCTGGCAGCAATTCCTGATAATGGCGATCGTATTCGTGCGATCGCGCCACGGGTGCGCAAACTCTTGACCAGCTCCTACTGGCTCCAGATGGAATATACCCAACCCAACCCTGAACAAGGCTGGTCAGTAAAGTTTCTCTATCGTGAATACCAGTTTCCATTGACGGTACAGATGGTCACTTGGCTCCCAGGCACTGTTTCAACCATTCATAACCACGCCACTTGGGGGATGGTGGCCATGATTGGTGGTGAAGAAAAAAATACACTTTGGCGACGGGTGCCTGACGCAACCAACCCTCACAAAATTGAAAAGGTCGATGAATTGATTTTGGGGCCAGGCGACATTATTGGCTTGATGCCAGATGCCATTCACTGTGTTGAACCCCTAGGCGATGAACCGACTGTTTCGTTTAACCTATATGGCGTCACAGATCGTTCCCAACGCTATCGATTTAAGCCGGAACAGCAAACAGCAGAGCTGTTCTAAACGTGGTTTGGATCTAATGGATTGCTCTAGACTACTGTCTTAAACTGCGCGGATCAAGGGCATCACGTAGGCCATCCCCTAAGAGATTAAAGGCTAACACTGTTAAAACAATGAGTAGGGCGGGCGGCCAAATGAGCCAGGGTTGCAGCACCAAAATAGTGGCATTGGTTGCAGAGCTGAGCATATTTCCCCAAGACGGATCAGGCTGCTGGATACCAAGGCCGATTAAGCTCAATACCGCTTCTGCAATGATGAAACCAGGAACGGCAAGGGTAGCTGAGATCACAACATAGGTTGCTGTCTGGGGTAGTACATGGCGGATGATGATGTAAAGCGATCGCCCCCCCATCGCTTGCGAAGCCTGCACAAACTCCCGAGCTTTCAGGGAAAGAACTTGACCTCGAATCACCCGGGCCAACCCCGCCCATCGAACAAATGAGGTAATTACAATAATTAGCAAAAACCGTTGGGCACTGCTGAGAGAAGCGGGCAGAAAGGCCGCTAAAGCCACGAGTAAATAGATACTGGGAATGGTCATCAGTACCTCTACCAGACGCATAAGGACAACATCGACTAGACCGCCAAAATATCCGGAGATGCCGCCTACAAGTAGCCCTAAGGGAAAAGAAATAGTAATGCCCACCAAGCCAATGCTGAGGCTAATGCGTCCACCGTGGATCAATCGACTCAGCTGATCACGGGCTTGCTCGTCAGTGCCCAACAGGTTGAGCTTACCAGGGCCAGCGGCCCCAAACAAATGTAGATTGCCGGGAATGCCGCCGAACAATTCTATATCTTTGAAAGCGGGATTCGTGACCGAAAACTGGGTCGGCAACGGCAACTGAATGCGCAGCCAGCGATATTCGTCTCCTGTAATAAAAAGCCGCAGGGGTGAAGGTGCTTCAAAGTTGACAAACACCTCGCGATCGCCCGTATCTAAATCTACTGGGCCTTGGGTGGTGGGATACACATGCGGACCAATCCACTGCCCGGTCTCTTGATTGCGCCAGTAAAGGGTGGTAGGCGGCAGGAGTGACCCGTCGGGTTGTGTGCCGTAAGGATCATAGGGGGCAAAAAAGTCTGCCGCAAATACCACCAAATAAAAGATCAACAACACAATGGCCCCGTAGCGGGCTAAAGGGTTTTGCTTAAGTTTTTGCCACCAAGTCATAAACTCGCATCGCCAAATGAAGTCTAGATAAAGCAGTCAGCGTGCTGAAACCTCCGCAAGACTGCCAGTCAAAGTGACTATAGCGCAAAAAATGATTGTACTGAGATCTCAGATAAGCCCATAACACTTGTCTACAGGTAATGGGCATCAACCAGATAGTCGCGATAGCGTTCCACGATGTCGTCAACTTCTGTGGCTGTCAACTCAGTTTGCCAATTTCCTACGAGTTTTTGAGTATTGGCAATGTGATCAATATGCAACAAGTGCTTGGTGTCGTAAATGCGATCCCAACTGAAGTCAGGCTGATACTGTTTGATCAATGTTTCAGCCGGCTTTTCCAGTTTGAGTCGACGTAGCGCCCCCCGCAGTTTAATCTTCAGTTGACGCTTACGTTGAAGCTGCTGAATGGCTTGACGGGTCCCTTCAGTGCCCCACTGTTGAGCAATCCGTTGAATGATCTGAGGAGAAGCATTGAGATTTAATTCTTCTGCCAGCTTATCCACTTCGCCATAGAGATTTTCCATCATTGCTTCGTAGCGTTGCCAGATAACTCCAGGCATTTGCTTGACAGTGAAGTAAGTGGCTGTTGCTTTGTCTAGCAGTGCGTAGAGCTCATCATCATCTTTTTTAAACTTACGCTTAACTGAAACAGCTACATCTCGAATATCACGATAGACGTAGCAAATTTTGGCGGAGCCATTGGCCAGGAGCGGCTCTATATCGGGGGGAATCATGTGGGTTTTGACCACATACATCTGATCGGCATCGGCCCATTGCTGTAGGTCTGCTGCCATATCCTTCAGTTTTTCAGGCCAAATCCAGCCGATAATCTCACTTCGTCGGGTCTCTGTCACCAGGCTGGAGACCAGATTGTATTGCAGGGTCGAACCTGCACGATACATACCATTACAGACAATGAGCATCGAATGATTTCCCTTTTGAATCTTTAAATAGTGCCTGCACTGCAGAACTTTATATCAATATTGCATGCGTTCCTTTTTAAGGACGCCCAAAAATTGAATAAAGTACCCATAACCATAGATAGAAAAGTCATATCTTCATCATCAGCAACCCTTGAAACAACCGCACGGCAATCATAGCCTTACGGGCTGGGGACGCTGACTACTAGCATCGTGCGTCTGGCTAGGCTAGATAGAGGCGCTCAATTGTCAGAATAAGTCTGTGCGCAGTGCTTATCTTCAACGTCAAGTTTTGGGCATGGCTGCTGCTCAACGCTGCTGGCATGCGGACTTAAACCGGAGTAACGGCCTGTTCATTTTCTACCACAAACACGTTTGAGTACAGGTTAGCGATAATCTGTTTGCCTTCCTGAGTCAGGGATAGGTAGCGCAGCCCGTCTTTGACGTAGGGATGTACGACATTCCAGTAGAACTTGGGATAGTTTTTGCGCAGGTCACCGGGGTGGTTGTATTTCAGAAACTTATTTTGTCCAGTTTCTTCAAATTCATAGAATAGGGCGCTAATTTTTTTCAGGTAGCGGGGGTCACTGAGCTGACCAATCAGATCTGCTGCCCGCAGCAGCCCCGGAAAGTTTTTCGTGTCTTGGTGGTCTTCTTCTTTGGGCACTGGGAAGCGAGTAAGCTCAATGTTGCGCTTGATCTCATCGGAATCGATGATGCCGTTTTTGCCAAACCGCTCTTCCACAAACAGCTTGCCCCGGTCAACGTGATAGGGGGTCAACGAGGCATCGGAAGCCCCTTCTGGCAAATGCACGACTTCGCCATTCATCCCTGTGGCATAGAGACTTTCGCGATCGCGATCTTCCCGACATACCCCTTTGACATAGCCAATGTCATGGCATACCAGTGAAATAATGAAGTGTAGCCAACTTTCGCAGGTCACGCCGCCCTCTCGAATATGTTTACCCCGCAAAATCTCCTGGCCGACCAGCGTTACTAAGATTGTGTGCTCGACATTGTGGTAGAGGGCATCACTGTTGGCAATATTTTCTAGGGCCATGCTGCCTGCCCAAGCAATGATGTCTTCATATTCGGGGTGCAAACCACCATAGGTACGGTGATAGCCCGCGCGAATCTTGTCTACAAAGTCAGCAATTAAAATCTCAGTTGCGTTAAACATCATGATGATTAGCTTCCAGGAGTGAGATGCGGCGAGACGAATTCAGGAACTCCTCATTGCTAGTGTAAGTTCGTTGGCTCAGAAAAGACGGCATAGACTGCAAGAGTAAGCCAAAAACCGCAAGCACCTCTTCTATTGGAGCAGGCGAGACACTTTTCGGTTGTGATTTGAGTCAACAGTATCGCTGAACTTGCTCCGGTGAATTTCAGCAGCGCCGCCCTGCGCCACGACATTTCTTTTCGTGAGTCATAATGGGGAAGAGAATCTTAAAATTTTATGTAGATTCTGCTTAAAGTGCTGATGCATTTAGGGTGTTTTCTAAGGATCAACGAGGCAAGCGTGGCTTATCAAGAGTTTCCTGAGTCGGCTGAAGCTGAATCAACTAACCTCAGCTTTCTGGCTAGTGTAACCCTGCCTAGACCGCCTAAGGGTCTGTTTGCAGGGAGGCGTGGTCTATTAGTGGGACTAGGACTGGGTTTGGCGATCGCGTTTATTGGCCCGCGCTTACTCCCAGGAAGGCAGGACGAAGCTGCTCAGCCGCCTGCCACTGAAACAACCGCCGCTGCTCAGAGCGTATCTGTCAGTCCGGCACAAATGACTAGCATTAACCAAACCCTAGACACCACGGGGACAGTGCAGGCTTACGATTTGCTGGCGGTAGCCCCCCAGATCAGCGGTCTGCAAATTCGCTCAGTTTTGGTGCGCGAAGGCGATCGCGTAGCGGCAGGTCAACCGTTGGCCATCTTAGATGACGTCACTTTGCAAGCTGAAATTCGTGAAGCCGAAGCCGAAGTTGTCTCAGCCCAAGCCCAAGTTCGTCAGCAGCAGGCGGCGCTAGCCCAAGCTGAAGCTAGCCAGAATGAGGCTAATACGACCCTGACCCGCTACAACACCTTGGCCGAGCGCGGTGCCATCAGCCAAGAAGAACTGGATAGCCGCACCACCGAAGCCGTCACCACCCGAGAATCTGTCGGCGTTGCTCGGGCCAATGTCGACAGTGCGCAGGCTAATGTCACCAGTCAACAGGCCAACCTGGCTCGCCTGCAGGCCCAACTGAATCAAACCGTTGTGCGTGCTCCCGCCCCCGGCACGATCGCCGAAAGCAATGCGACGCAAGGGGATGCTTCCTCTACCTCAAATGCCCTATTCCAGCTCATCCGTGCCGACCAACTTGAATTAGAAGTTGATGTACCCCAAACTCAACTCAGCCAAGTTGCGATCGGTGCGCCAGTCACCATCACTGCCAACGCTGATGACCGCATCCAGCTTGAGGGCACTGTGAGTCAAATCAACCCCCTAGTCAATGCCGACACGCGCATTGCCACCGTCACCGTTAGTCTCCCCAGTAGCGCCTTACTGCGCCCCGGCATGTTCCTCAATGCTGAGGTTGTCACTGGCAGTCGCCAAGGCGTGACTGTCCCTGCTGAAGCCGTTTTGCCCCAATCCGATGGCACCTACCAGGTCTATCAACTCAATTCTGATGACACTGTCACTGCCCAGACGGTAGATATTGGTGATCGCCTCCCGACTGCTGCTAACCAACCCGCCCAAATCGAAATCACCCAGGGTCTAAATCCCGGTGCCCAGGTGGTTAGCAATGGGGCTAGCTATTTACAAGATGGCGATCGCGTGAATGTTGTAAAAACGCAGTGAAGCCAGGAGGGAGGTGATTTTCATGCCACTCCCCTGCTTTCTCCGCGATTCCAAATCTTTCAAACCTAACCCCTCCCTATGGCTTCCCAAAAAAATATCTCCGGCTGGTCAATACGGCGTCCGATTCCCACTATTGTGCTGTTTTTGGTGCTGACGTTGGCGGGTCTGGTTTCCTTCGGGCAATTGGGCATCGATCTCAACCCCAATATTGATTTCCCAGCGGTGGTTGTATCGGTTGATCAAATTGGAGCTGGGCCAGAGGAGCTGGAAACCCAGGTGACCAAAAATATTGAAGATGCGGTTGCAGGGCTAGGCAATATCGATGAAATCCGCTCTACGATTACCGATGGCAGCTCATCTACAGTCATTAACTTTTTGTTGGGCACAGATATCGATCGTGCCACTAACGATGTGCGTGATGCGGTGTCGCGAATCCGTCAGGATTTGCCCCAAGACATCCAAGAGCCTAATGTGCGGCGATTGGAGTTTGAAGGCGGATCGATTTTGACTTACGCGGTGACGTCCCCCCAACGCTCGGTGGAAGAATTGAGCGATTTGATCGATCGCACGATCAGCCGCTCAATTCTGTCGGTGCAGGGGGTGGCCCAGGTCAATCGCATTGGTGGGGTCGATGAAGAAATTCGGGTTGATTTAGATCCAACTCAGCTCAATGCCTTAGGAATCACTGCCACCCAAGTCAACGATCAAACCCGCAGTTTCAACATCAACTTACCGGGTGGGCGGGTTGATATTTCAGGACAAGAGCAGGGCATTCGCACCTTGGGCAGTGCAGACACGGTGGATACGCTGCGCCAGTATCGAATTGTGCTGCCCAGCGGTGATGCTGTGCCTTTAGAAACCCTAGGGACAGTAGACAACAGCTATAGAGAAGTGCGCCAGTCTGCTTATCTGAATAATGAACCCGTGGTGGCTTTTAGCGTACGACGCAGTAGCGGCAGTGTGTTAGTCAGTGTTGAAGAAGGGGTTCGGGCTCAGGTGGCCCAACTGGAGGAAACGCTGCCTGACGACATTGAATTTGAGCTGATTTTCACTCTGGCTACTGACATTCGCGATTCCTATCAAGCGTCCATTGATGCCTTGGTTTTAGGCTGCATTTTAGCGGTCGTTGTCGTCGGCATTTTCTTGAAAGACTGGCGAGCCACGTTGATTACGGCCTGTGCCCTACCACTCTCGATTATCCCGACATTTCTAGTCATTCAAACGCTGGGCTATACCCTCAACAGTATGACGCTACTCGCGTTAACCCTGGCTGTGGGTAACTTAGTCGATGATGCCATCGTTGAAATTGAAAACGTCGAGCGTCACCTGAATATGGGCAAACGACCCTACCAAGCTGCGTTGGACTCAACGGCTGAAGTTGGATTAGCTGTGATCACCACAACGGCAACGATTGTGGCCGTGTTCTTGCCTGTGGCGTTCATGGGCGGTATTCCGGGTCAGTTCTTCCAGCCGTTTGGCGTCACCGTGGCTGTTTCCACAATGTTTTCGACGCTGGTAGCCCGGTTGATGACGCCGATGATGTCAGCCTATTTGATGAAAGATCGGCGGGCTGCGTTGCGGATTCAGCGTAATGGTGATGGCCGAGCAAAAAAAGGTTTTCAAACCATCCCTTTCTTGAGTTTTGGCACTGGCAATGGCAGCAGCAGTCATGGTAACGGGGCTTCTGATGTCAATGGCAGTAGCAACGGCAGTAGCAACGGTAACGGTGCGATCCGGCCTCCCCAAAAGCCGGGGCTCTACCCCTATCGCCGCCTGCTAGGTGCTGCGCTGCGCCATCGATTGATGACGATTGCTCTCGCGATCGCGTTCTTTATGGGTAGCTTGATGCTGGTGCCGTTGATACCGACTAGCTTATTTGACTCCGGGGATACGGGCCTTTCGTTAGTGTCGGTAGAACTGCCACCGGGGTCCACGTTGACCGACACGCAACAAGTAACCGAACGCCTATCCCAACGGATTTTAGAAGGTCCTGCCGTTGATAATGTGTTGTCTACCGAAGGGGGAGATGACGGGATAAACCAGGCTACCCTTTTCGTTCGGCTCAAACCCACCTCTGAACGCGACATTTCCCAAGCTCAGTTTGAACAGCAAGCTCGTGACCTATTTCAGCAGATTCCCGGTGCCCGCATTAGCTTTCAAAGTCAGGGGGCCTCTGGGGAGGGTAAAGATCTGACGATCGTGCTTAAAGGGGATGAACCCGCTGCGTTAATGCAGGCGGCTAATGCCCTGACCCAAGCCATGAAAAATATTCCTGGCCTGGTGGAAGTGAATTCTACCGCTAGCCTGGTGCAGCCAGAGATTTTGATTACCCCCGACCCAGCTAGGGCTGCTGACTTGGGTGTTTCAGTCCAGTCGATTGCCAATACGGTGTCCTTGGCCACTATTGGCGATACGGAATCTAACCTGGCGGAGTTTGACTTGGGTGATCGCCAAATTCCCATCCGCGTCAGGCTCACCCCCGAAGCCCGCGACGATGTCAGTACCCTAGAAAGCCTCAAAGTCCCTAGCCAAACCGGACAGCTTGTCCCATTGGTAGCTGTGGCAGACTTGAGGTTTGGCAGCGGCCCGGCCCAAATCGATCGCTTCGATCGCGCCCGTCAAGTATCTGTAGGCGGCAACCTGCAAGGCATCACCCTAGGACAGGCGGTGCAGGCAGTCAATCAATTACCTGCACTGCAAAACCTGCCGTCTAGCGTGAGTCAACAACCCTCGGGTGATGCCGAGATTATGCGCGACATTTTTAGCCGTTTTGGGTTGGCCTTAGGAACTGCGGTACTAATGATTTTTGCCGTGCTGGTATTGCTTTATAACAACTTCCTTTATCCTTTCGCAGTGATGGCGGCGTTACCCCTTTCCATTGGTGGTGCACTGATGGGATTGCTGGTTGCCCAAAAACCCTTGGGCCTGTTCGCCATGATCGGCGTGATTTTGCTGATGGGTTTGGTGACCAAAAACTCAATTTTGCTGGTGGACTATACCTTAATGGCTATGCAAGCGGGTAAATCGCGTCGAGAAGCGGTAGTAGAAGCCGGGGTGACTCGCCTACGCCCAATTTTGATGACTTCAATTTCCACCGTAGCCGGGATGGTACCCATTGCCTTAGAACTTGGGGCCGGGGGCGAGGTCAGAAGCCCCATGGCGATCGCAGTTATTGGCGGCTTCACGACCTCAACACTGCTAACGCTAGTTGTGGTGCCTGTGTTCTTCACTTATATAGATGGCTTCCAAGCTGGTGTGGGGCAGTTAATACGAGGTCTAGGCCGGGGGAAACGGGCGCGATCGCCTAAGAAGCTTAAAGAAGCCGGAGAAACCCAAACGCCCGTGGGCAAATAGCCCTATAATGTGAGTCCACTGCGGGTGTAGTTCAGTGGTAGAACGTCAGCTTCCCAAGCTGAATGCCGACGGTTCGAGTCCGTTCACCCGCTTTCAATCCGAAAGCCCGTTAAATCGACTGGTTTAACGGGCTTTCGGATTTTAAAACCTTCTGTTTTTTAATCTCAAATACCTGGTTGAGAACATTGCTTTGGGCATTTTTGGGTGAATTTTGCCTGATTATTGGGGTAAGATTGGGGTAAACAATAGAACGCTTGTACTTTAGCCGGAGGTGCTCATCATGTCCTCAAGCTCAAATCGCCGCAAAGCTACCAAGGGTTCGGTTCGTGTCAAATCTTCTAATCAACGACTGCAACTTGTCTTTACCTATGGTGGGCGACGTCATTATCTCACCCTTGAATTAACGGATACGCCTCTTAGTCGAAGAGTCGCTGAAGCCAAGGCCAAGCTAATTGAATCTGATATTACGCTCGATCGTTTTGATGTTTCGCTAGCAAAGTACAAACCAAAGTCTGCCCTTAGTACAGTTACCCCAACTGTTACTCCAATCGCGAAACAGCCTTCATTGGCTGACCTGTGGTCAACATTTATTGAATTTAAGCGGCCCCAATGTTCCCCTAACACCATGAAGTACATGTACGGGCCTTTTTCCGGGTATGTCGCAAAACTACCCACCCATGACTTGAGTCGGGCGTACGAGATTAGGGATTATGTGCTGAAAAATATTCCACTTGATTCGGGTAAGCGTTTTCTGACACGCCTCTCTGCTTGTTGCGAGCTAGCGATTAAATCAGGTGTCCTTGCCCAAAATCCCTTTGCTGGCATGGCTGCTGAGATCAAACTCCCTAAATCAGCCAAGGCAGAAGGCTTGAATGACATTGACCCATTTTCAATCGCGGAAAGGGATGCCATTATTCACGCAATTGAAACTGATCAGTTCTGTCCGCATAAATCAGGGTTCAAGCACAGTTGTTATGCACCGTTGATCAAGTTTCTGTTTGCAACGGGCTGCCGCCCTTCTGAAGCTGTGGCTCTACAGTGGAAGCATATTTCGAAGGATTTTCGCCAAATCACTTTTGAGCAAGCTGTCATTGGAACAGATTCTGGTAAACGAATTCGCAAAGGGTTGAAAACTCAGGAACGTCGGAAGTTTCCTTGCAATGACAAGTTGCAAAATCTGTTAAGAAGTATTGAGCCAGAGGATGTGACCATTGAAGCACTTGTTTTCCCTTCACCTACGGGGAAATCCGTTGATCTGAATAATTTCAGAAATCGTACCTGGAAAACGGTTATCAACGGACTCAATATTGACTACCGCAAGCTATATCAGACTCGTCATACGTTTATTACCCACGCCCTAGAAACGGGCAAGTTGGATGCTAAGGATGTTGCTCGTTTAGTGGGCAATTCTCCAGAAGTTATTTATCAGCATTACGCGGGGAACAAGCGAGAGCTATTTGTGCCTGAGTTTTAGGCTTAACGATAGGTTGAGGCGCGATCGCACTTATGGTGACTGGTCAGAACGAGTTTTCTCATTCGTCTTCAGTCGTATCTAAAGTACGTTTGCAACTCAGCGATCGCAGCCCTAGACAAGCCCAGCGATCGCCCTCTGCCCCACTACAGAGGCAAACCTATTATGACCATAAACACCAACAAACCCCAGCCCAACGCCTATCAAAGGCAATCAACGATCTGCACAAGCTTAGAAACTATGCCGACATGATTTATCGGGCTGAATCCTGGAGTGAGATGGAATCAGGGCAGTCAAAGGGAACCCCAGCCCTGGTCGATGAAAGCTGTGTAATTCTCGATAGCCTTACCGATGAGCTATCAGAGTTACACGCAGGCTTGCTCTACGGTAGGCCACAGATCCAAGCCCAGCTCACCGCGCAAGAGAGAGCCGTCAAATACCAAACCCTGATCCGAGGCTTACCCGTCGTCGCTGCATACCTGCATGACATCAGCTCTGAAGTGTTCGGTCACTTGGATGTCTACGCCTCGATTGAAGCCCGCTTAAACCGTCCCCCGGCTGAGCTGAGAGGACAACCGCTCACAGCCCAGCGCTTTCCATCTGAAGTGATTGAGATTAGGCGTCACTGCATCCAAAAGACAATCAGTAACGATCAAGGCCACACTGAGCGCTATACCTTTCAAGATGATCAGTTCTGGCGCTTCCGGTATACGGCAATCCCGTTGTATGGGGCTGAAGAAGTGCTATGCGTGATTGAGGATGATCAGGATTGGCAGCTTGGGTATTGGACTGATTAGTGGGAATGCAGTCAACAGTATGATGAACCCGGTCATTGCGACCGGGTTTTATCTTGTAAATGCGACGCGCCAACGTTTTCGATATCGGTGACGCGTCACCGTTTTGTCGTTAGGTCTGAAGTGAAGATCTTGTATACCACCTGATCCCTGTGCTACGAAGGGTGAAAGGTTGGGGGAAGGGGATGGCGAATCCTGAGCATGTGGAGCGGCTGAAGGCTGGGGTTGAGGAATGGAATGAGTGGAGAAGGGCGAATCCTGATGCGCTAATAAATCTAGAGGGTGCTGACCTGAGCCATTCTAACCTCGACCATGTCAACCTCGACCATGTCAACCTCGACCATGTCAACCTCGACTATGTCAACCTGAGCCATGCTAACCTCTGCAGTGCTCATCTCTCCTGCGCTTATCTCTGGGGTGCAGACCTTGTAGGTGCCAGCCTCAGTCGTGCCTACCTCGGTAATGCTCAACTCAGTAATGCCCACCTCAGCGGTGGACGCCTCAGCGGTGGACGCCTCAGCGGTGGACACCTCAGCGGTGCTGACCTCTGGTGTACTGACCTCAGCGACGCTGACCTTAGCGACGCCAACCTCAGCGATGCTGACCTGACTAATGCTAACCTCGCTATAGCTAGCGTCCTTGGAGCCAACTTTTCAGGTGCAGTCCTAACAGGTGCCTGTATCGAAGACTGGAATATCAACAGTCAGACAAACCTAGCAGGCATTATCTGCGAATACATCTATCTCCAACAAGGCCAGCAAAAACGCCGACCCCTCTCAGGCACCTTTGCTCCTGGCGACTTTGCGAGGCTAGTCCAAAAAACAGTCAGCACCATTGACCTGATCTTCCGTAATGGCATCAATTGGGAAGCCTTCGCACAATCCTATGAGCAGCTACGGATAGAAGCGGGCAGCGATGAGCTGAAGATCAAATCCATTGAAGACAAGGACGATGGTGGCTTTGTCGTTCGCGTGAACACACCGCCCGGTGCCGACAATGCCAAAATCCAGCAGTTCCTTGAAGAGAACTATCAGAAGCGGCTCAAGGCGATTGAGGATCGCTACCGTGCCCAGTTGCAGGCCAAGGATGAAAAGCTAGATATCTACCGCCAAGAAAACACAAACCTTTGGGCGATCGCCCAAGCATTGGCGACCAGACCACCATCGGTAACTCAAAACATTAATGCTATCTACGGCGGCAATGCTGGCAGTGTAGGGAGTGCTCAGAACATCAACCCACCCCCTGAGCCATAGTCCCTTATTTCCCCTTCTCCCAGCCATCAACAGCGGCAACCACGATCGCCCCAGCAGGATGCTCGACCAGCTTCTCAACTGCCTTTTTGCCAGCGCTCTTGATTGCTCCAACAATTCTGCCTCTAAGTTGGGGATTGCTCTTGATCTGAGCTTCAGCCTTAGCAGGCACTTCAGTCAAGGGATATGTCTCTGAAAGCTGCTCTAATAGGGCTTGAATCTCCTGTGCTGCCTCAGCAAGGGTCTTCTGCTGTTCAGGAGTGTAGACGTTCATATCGCCTTCGACATTGCCTGCAACGCCACCATAGACAGTGCCGATCTCTTGTTTGACTTTGGGGTTCTCTGCCATTGCTTTTACCATTGCCTCCTGTGATTCAATTAATCGGTTGTGCGATTCAAACAGTCGGTTAATTGTTTGTGTGCCCCGCTCGACTTGCCCCTCCAAATCTTTGATACGAGTTTTATAACCCTGCATTATTCCAGCGTGGATCTGAGGTTGATCCGCATCAAGGGCAGATCTGAGCTTGACGATTACAACCCCATCGCCTTTGTTTTCAATGCTTTCAACTTCGATCTGAGCACCTGCATGTTCGACCTGCACCTGCTTAAAGGAATGGGCAAAAGCTCTCCAGTCCAGTCCTTCTCTAAAGATCAGGTCGATGGTGTCACGGCTCTGCTGGTAGAGCTTGGTGAACTCACCAGGCTTGAAAGTGCCTGTTAGTGGACGGCGCTCCTGTTGGTTGCGTTTCAGGTAGATGTATTCGCAGACCACCCCCTCTAGGTTTGTCTCGCTGTTGATATTCCAGTCCTTGATGCAAGCGCCTGTCAGTGTTGCGCCTTGAAAATTAGCTCCGAGGGCTTGGGCACCGCTGAGGTCGGCCATGTTGAGTTCGGCACTGCTGAGGTCGGCACCGTTGAGGTCGGCACCGTTGAGGATGGCATTGATGAGGTTGGCATCGCTGAGATCGGCCCTTCTGAGGTTGGCACCGTTGAGGATGGCATTGATGAGGTTGGCACATCTGAGTTCGGCACCGCTGAGGTTGGCATCGCTGAGGTTGGCACCGTTGAGTTCGGCCCTTCTAAGGTCGGCCATGTTGAGTTCGGCCCTGCTGAGGTCGGCACAGTTGAGGTCGGCACAGTTGAGGATGGCATTGATGAGGTTGGCATCGCTGAGACAGGCATTGTTGAGGTTGGCATTGCTGAGATCGGCAATAATGAGGTTGGCATAGGAGAGGTTGGCACGACTGAGGTCGGCACCTCTGAGGTCGGTATCTCTGAGGTCGGCACTGCTGAGATCGGCATCGCTGAGATCGGCATCGCTGAGGTTGGCATCGCTGAGGTTGGCTTGCCAGATTGTGGCACCACTAAGATCTGGCTTTATTTCAGGATTCCTTGCTCTCCACTCATCCCATCCCCAAAAACCAGCCTTCAACCGTTCCAAATGCTCAGGATTCGCCATCCCCTTCCCCCAGCCTTTCACCCTTCGTAGCACAGGGATCAGGTGGTATACAAGCTCTTCAACTTGTGTTTAATTAATACGCTTGGGCTAATGCGTGACGCCGTCACGTTTTTTGAGGGCATTGTTGCCACTGCCCCACCACCAATCCCCTCGCTATCCTCTTAGGAGTCGAGTCAGGCCAACGCATTGCAAACCATCGCCCCGATAGACTTCAACACCTTGTGTGACGGCTCACTCAGGCAAGTAGGCAAGATCCGCTACAGCTTCCTTGAGGCGGGCTGGTTAGCCTTTGAGGGGTTAGCAGGCTGGACGAACACGCGGGGGTGCCCTGATGGGGCATCGACGCTAGAGTTTGAACACCTCCATCTCCATAAAGAGCTATTAACGCGCCTTAAACAGGTACCTGAAGCCAGTTCAACGCACAGCTTCATCGAGGCTCAATCAAGTCTGTGTGAACGCCTGCTCGGGCTAAATGGGATTCATCCCGAGTGTGTCGATACCCGCCTAACGCGCTGGCTATTGCTACCCCACACCGAAGGCGGTCAGGTTCACATGGCACCGCTTGAACTAATCAACAGACCAGAGTGGATCACCGCGATGATGCTACGCAATGGGGTGAAGCCCAATGGTTAACCCGCTCAAGCTTGGCTTCACGATTAGCGCCAACGGCGGCAATCAATCTGCCCGCGAAGTGCTGTTGATGGAGCAAGCCCTAAAGGACATCCGGGAAGAAAACAAACGGGTACAACAAACTGCGGCGAAGCTGAAGGACGTTTACAACCTGGATGATTCAGAGATCCGTCAAGTCATCGCCCGTCTGCAACAAATGCAAAAGGAAACTGAGGAAGCGCAGCGGGAAGCGGGTGGTCTATCCAGAGCGATTGAGGGGATTGGCCAAGGGATTGGTCAAGGCATCTTTGGGGCAGTCACAGGTTTAGCCAGTGGTGCGATTGAAGGCGTTAAAGGACTACTGGCTTCCACGCTTGAAGTAGGTTCAGCAGCTCAACTATCCGAGACATCCTTCAAAAAACCCTTAAAGACCATACAGGTATTGTCTTGAGCGTAAGTTTTTCGCCTGATGGGGAAATCCTGGCCAGCGCTAGCGAAGATGGCACGGTGAAGCTGTGGGACCGCAGCGGTCGCCAACTGCAAACCCTTGAAGGCCATACGGATGAAGTTTGGAATGTGAGTTTTTCGCCCGATGGGGAAACCCTCGCTAGCGCCAGCCACGATGGCGCGGTGAAGCTGTGGAACTTTAACCTTGATGATCTAATGGCCAAAAGCTGCAATTGGCTGCAAGACTATATGACCTATGGCAACGCATCTGATGAAGAAAAGGCCCTCTGTGCAGACGAACTCAATCTGTCTAGCAATTCCACTATCCCAGAATCAACTAACTGGTTCATGAGCACCCGCGCTTTTTTCTCCCAACTCTTCACAGGTAGCTAACCCCAAAGCTGTCAATTTTAGATCTTAGACTTCGTCGTGAGCGCTCAGTCGTTGGCTTAGCCGCCCCAAAGGGCTACGATTTGCGATTTTGGATTTCGGTGTGAGCACTCACATCTAAGTAGGTGAAGGGTTTTCCTATCCTTAACATAATTGGTTTCCAGTCGAGTTCAAATTTAAGTAGGTGACCATAAGTAAACTCCTTAAGTTGGCCGAATCAAACCGCTGAAATTAACTCTTGATTGCCTCTGGAACTATTCCGTTAAAAAAAACGCCGCCTGCTTCTGATGCACCGCATTCAAATGCTGCTTCACCGTACTCACAGTAACCACTAACTCCGCCGCAATCTGCTCATACTGATACCCCAACCGCCTTAACCGCCACACCTCTGCCTGCCGCACCGTCAACCCATATCGCTGCGCCTCCCACAACGCCACCTCCGCCAAAATCCGTCGGCATTCCTGCAACACCACCCCATCCTCCAACAGCTTCTTAAGAGTTATCAAAACCTCCGCAAACTGCTGAAGCAACCGCGAGATTTCCTGCCGACTTTGCTCATCTAAACGCTCAAAATTCATATCAATTTCTCAAGACTCAAAGCTCAATTGAGTCCATTAGATTAGATGAGTTGCGGATCAATTTCGGCGTTTATCCTGACTATTTAATGAGATACATCGGACTTAATCCGGAATCAAATTTAGTACACAAAGTCAATTTAAAAACCATCTTTTCCTTGCCATCTTAGACCTGTCAGCAACAAAGAAATGAATTGAATTAGGTCAATCACCTAATCCTTAATTCACCGCTTATGTCGCTGACACCGTAAACCAAACAGGCAAAGAAAACCATGCAAAATTCAATGTTTAACCCCCAACCCCAAAATCAGTTCTCTGCAACTGAAACCGAGTCCACCAACATCCTGGGGCCAGTCGTCTTCAAACTGTCCAACCTGCTCGTTGCAGGCCAAGCCGGACTCCCTGCACTACCCACGCAAATTGCCCCAGGGCAATCTCCCTATATCGTTAGCACCCAAGAGCGCATCCAGATCAGCGTCGATATCGCCTTCAACGATACGCCCCTGACCCAGCTCCTGCTCTGCCTCGGCACCCGGCTCAAAGTTCGCTTCTCCTTAGAAGGCATCGGTGGCCAAGCCACTGAAGTCGATCTCGAAGTCAGCGAGACCACCCGCCAGGGCATCGCCAACTACACCCTCACCTTCGAGGGCACCCCCGAATCAGCAGGGTTAACACCAGGTCTATACGCGATCGCAGCCGTCGTCAGCATCGGCCCTGTTGACCATGCCTGTGCCCAAGATGTCTTTGGCTATGGCTACATCGTGGGTCAACTATTGCAAGTCTATGCTGCATAACCTCCATTGATGGGGTTTCCCATTAAGGGGATCTCTAGTGGCTGGCAGGCTAACCCCCTGCCAGCTTTTTTCCTTGGCATCGCAAAATCTCCTGAACTGCCATTAAATCCACAAAACTAAAACAAGAAAATACATAGAGATTCACAAATATAGCCCATTGATATCAAGCTATTTTTCAGCCCCTAGATTTTGGAGAGTCGAAGTGTTAATTTCAACGCAGTTCAGTATCAATCGTCACTCGCTGAATTTTAGCACTAAGCCTTTTAGCGGAAAAACTAAACCAGTTCCTGACTCAAGTTTTTATGCCTGTATTCAACCTTTAGTTGCTATCAAGCTGTTTGAGTGGACTGAGGCATATGCCCTTCTTCTGAACTAGAGCTTGTTCCGTGTGTTTCCTGCCGTTCCCTGTAGCATTTCCCCCTGTTACATCATCAACCCTGAATAACAATTGCTTCATGACGGCTGAAGACGCATTGGTGCTGTTGGAACCCCTCCTAGATTCACAGTATCTAAGCCAAACCCAAAAAGCGATCTTCCAAAAAGTCTGGGAAGGTCAGTCTTATGTAGAGATCGCGATCGCGATTGGATATGACCACGGCTATGTCAAAGACACAGGAGCGCAGATCTGGAAACTGCTCTCTCAGGTTTTAGGCAAGAAGGTCACCAAAAATAACGTCCGCAACGTGATCTGTGGATTTGCCCAGCACTTAAACAACGCTCAAGCCGTTCCAATTACAAACAACACGACTGGCTCCAGCCCAAGCTGGGGTGAAGCAGCCGATGTCACTTCATTTCATGGGCGCAAAGCGGAGCAGGCTTGTCTAGAAAACTGGGTCGTTGAAGATCGCTGTCGATTGGTTGCCCTGCTGGGCATTGGCGGGGTGGGCAAAACAGCCCTTTCTGTCAAACTGGCAAAGCGGGTTCAAGGACAGTTTGATTACGTCGTTTGGCGATCGCTCCGCCATGCCCCACCCATCGAGGAACTGCTGCCTGAGATCATTCTAGTGTTGTCCGATCAACAGGACACCCAGTTGCCCCATACACCCGTCAAGCTAGTTGAGCTCCTATTGACTTACCTGCATCAACATCGCTGCTTACTGGTGTTGGACAATCTAGAATCCATTTTGCAAACAGGAGAACGGGCGGGGAGATATCGCAATGGCTATGAAGATTATGGTGATCTGCTAGCGCGAGTTGCAGATGAAGCCCATCCAAGTTGCGTGTTGGTCACCAGTCGAGAAAAGCCAGGGGGCATTTCATGGCGAGAAGGGAATAAATTACGGGTGCGATCGCTGCAATTGACGGGCCTCGATTACCCCGCAAGTCAAGCCATCATCAGTGATGCGGGCTTAGCAGGTCAGATTAGCCAAAACGCAGAACTACTGGAACGCTACAGCGGCAATCCCCTAGCCCTCAAAATTGTTGCCGCCACAATCCGGTCAGTGTTTAACAGTAATGTGGCTGAGTTTCTAGACTATGGCACGGTTGTCTTTGGCGATCTCTGGGATCTGCTTGACCAGCAGTTCAGCCGATTATCGGTAATTGAGCAAACTGTAATGCGCTGGTTGGCCATTAACCGAGACTGGATAGCAGTGCCGGAACTGCGGAACGACATGATTCCGCCCGTCCCCCATCGAGCACTGTTGGAAGCGGTGGAGTCTTTGCAGGCTAGGTCGCTGATTGAAACTAGCGCTGCTGGCATTACCCAACAGCCGGTGGTGATGGAATACATGACTGAGCGTTTGGTGGCTCAGTTTTACGAGGAAATCAACCAGCGCGAATTTGACCTCTTTAGCCGTTACGCCCTGCTAAAAGCTGATGCTAAGGAGTTTGTCCGCGATGCCCAGATGCGGCAACTCTCGCGCACCCTTATAGAAAAGTTGTTGAGTAACCGTGAGCAACGCCAAGTACTGGAACAACAGTTGCAACAGTTGCTCTCTGCGTTGAGGCATCGGTCTGCAGATGAGGTGGGCTATGCCGGGGGTAATTTGCTCAATCTGCTGTGTCAACTCAACGTGGATCTGCAAGGCCAAGATTTGTCCCATCTGACGATCTGGCAAGCCTATCTGTCTGGGCAAAATCTACAGCAGGTTAACCTGGCCCACAGCGATTTGAGCAAGTCGGTGTTTAACGAGTCCCTTGGCAGCGCGATCGCGGTGGCATTTAGCCCCGATGGACAGTTACTCGCAGCGGGGGACACCACCGGAGAGATTCACCTGTGGACACTAGCAGATGGTCGCAAGCGATTATTTTGGAAGGCCCATACTGGCTGGGTTTGGTCGGTGGCCTTTAGCCCGGACGGCCAGCGCCTAGTCACCTGTAGCGAAGACCACACGCTCAAGATTTGGGAGGTTAGCACGGGGCAACTGCTGAATACCTTTAGCCACCGCAAACGTGCCAGGGCAGTGGTTTGGCATGCAAACGGTCAGCAGGTGGTCAGCGGCAGTGAAGACCACACGCTTAAGGTTTGGGATCTGGCCACTAACACCTGTGCGCAGACGTTGACACAGCCAAATGAGGGCATCGAAGCGATCGCCCTGAGTCCAGATGGTCGAATTTTAGCCAGCGGTAATCCGGTCACCAGTACGATTCAGCTTTGGGATTTGGAACGAGGTGAACCCATCACTAGCCTGACCGGGCATACCAATGGCATTTATGCCCTCACTGCTAGCCCAGATAATCGAGCGCTAATCAGCGGTGGCCTTGATACCACGGTCAGAATCTGGGACATGGAGACAGGCCAATGCCTAAAGGTGTTAGAGGGGCATCGAGAAGCGATTTGGGCGATCGCGACCAGTGCTGACGGTAGCTTAATTGCTAGTGGTGGGGAAGATCGCAGGGTGCGAATTTGGGATGCCAGCACAGGCCAGCGCCTGAGAACGCTGCACGGTTTCGCAGCGCGGGTTTGGTCGGTAGCGTTTCATCCCGAATTGCCTCTGTTGGCCTCCAGCGATGATCAAACCACTAAGCTTTGGGATGTCAACTCAGGCCAGTGTTTGAAAACCCTCAGGGGCTATCCCCAAGTCAACTGGACGGTGGCCTTTACACCAGATGGATCTGCGTTGATCAGCGGTGGTCAAGAGCAACTACTGCGTATTTGGGATCTAGAGCGCGATCGCTGCATTCAATCTCTAGGAGACCATCCCAGCTATGTCCACACCCTCAGCCATCACCCCAATGCCCCTGTCGTTGTGAGTGGATCTGATAACACGGCCTATGTCTGGCATTTAGAAACCGGGCAGCACGTTCATGCTTTAGAAGGGCATGGGGGTCAGGTTTGGCAGGTGGCCTTCAGCCCAACGGGAGAATGGGTAGCCACGGCCAGTTTTGATCAGACAGTGAAGCTGTGGGACTGGCAGTCTGGCAATTGTCTAAAAACGCTACGAGGTCACAGCAGTTGGGTATTTGGTATTGGGGTTAGCCCCGAGGGGCAACGGCTGGCAAGCAGCGGTATGGATAAGACCATCCAGGTATGGGATGTCAGCTCGGGTGAGTGTCTAAGAATCATTCAGACTCACACGGATTGGATGACGACGGTTGCCTTTAGCCCCGATGGTGAGTTGATTGTGGGGGGCGGTTCTCAGGGGAGTTTGGTGCTGTGTCGGCTGGGGGCAGATAAACCTGTGCAGATGGGGCAAGGGCATGCTGGGTTTATCAGCGCGGTAGGCTTTGCCCCTGACGGCAAGACGTTTGTAACCAGCGGCCATGATCACACCATCAAGCTATGGGATGTGGTTCGGTTTGAATGTGTGAGGACGTTGACAGGCCACAGCAATATGGTGTCTGCGGTGGTGTTTAGCGCGGATGGAAAGCGGTTGGCGAGTGCGAGCCATGATGAGACGGTGCGGGTGTGGGATGGGGAAACGGGGCAGTGTTTGAAGGTGTTGAGAGCACCTCGGCCCTATGAAGGGATGGATATTCAGGGAATAACGGGTTTGGCTAATGCTCAGAAGGCAACCTTACACATTTTAGGGGCAGTAGAGATCTGACTTTTTCCTGACCTCATGATTCAGACTTTTATCTGACTTCTTTATTGAGCTAAGTATTTAAACTTACTTGTGAATGTGAACAAGCAGTAAGGCCAGAAAGTCTATGCAACCCATCAAACAGCTCGTTAAAGGCGAATATCAAAATTATGGTGCAAGAGAATTACTTCAGCAATCAGTTACTGTTTTAATTGGGGCTAACAAAGAGACAGCAGAGGCATTGAAGAATCTTGACATTCATAGCATTTTCGATTTAGCAGCCTCAAGAATTTTTAACACCGCATATGAAATTTCAAAAGCAAGTGAAGGTCAATCCTCTGCCCTATCAAAACACGGGCTTGTTGCATCAGACTCTATTAACAATAGGTTACGCGGAACATCAATCACTGACTTGGCAGTTCAGAGTATTGAAGCTTTAGATGGTATTGGGCCTAATAACATAGAGAGCTTAAGGCAAAGCATTGATCTAGAAACAATCAGAGACTTCTCCTATTGGACACCTTTTCAATCAGCACGTCAGATTCTTAACTCAGCTTTTGTTGAAAACACAGAATATGAAGATCCAGATGCACCCAGTGATTTACTACCAAAATCTGGAGAATACGCAACAGAAAAAGCTTATTATAGTTCCATATTTATTGATGAGATTATATCCGACGATCAAGAATCTTTTATGGAAATTAATAGTAGTGATTTTTTTCCGATTGATCTTTCAGATGAATTTGAGTACCAAGGCTTTTCAAAACCAGCCACAGGGGCGATATTAACCTTTGAACAAGCATGGTATCCAGAAGGCTTAGCGCTTGGCCAGCTTTTGCATAGCGTTGCCTTAGCACCGGGGGAAAGTACTAAAATTGCAATCATAGATTGGGAAAGAAAGCTTTCTACTTCAACTAATGAAGATATTTCTCAGTCAGAAAATTTGAGTAACATCTTAGAGCAAAATCGCACTGTTGGTGAAACAGTTGGTGCCAATCTAAAGGAATCTCAGTCTGGTTTTTCCAATACCTTTGGGTATGGTAAAGCGGAAAACAAAGGTGGTGCAGGTGGTGCATCAATCCCTGGACTTAGCTTTGGCTTCTCAAGTGGACAAACAGAAAATATTGCCAATGCAATGTCTGTTTCCTCTTCTAAAGGCCAGAGACAAATAACGGGTGAAACTTTACAAAAAATTGATAGTAGCACCCAACAGAATGCTTCTTCTATAAGAAATCGTCATGCAGCTGTTATCAAAGAGGTGAGTCAAAATGAAAGTGAGTCTATTAAAACCAGAACCATAACAAATTATAATCACTCTCATGCGTTGTCAGTTCATTACTATGAAGTTGTTCAAATATATCGAACTATAACTCGCCTGTCAAAATATGACAGGTGTATCTTCATTCCAATGCGAATTTTGGATTTTGGAGATACAAGAATAATCCACAAGTACCAAAATATTTTGCTTGATAGTATGCAGGTAAATGATAGAAATCTATTTGAATCTGTTCAAGGATTTGTCAATTTCAAAAGAGCCAAATCTGCCGACTTAGAATATGTTAAAGACTCTTATAACAAGAATAACTATAATCTTTTTTCGCAAAAAGATTGGCCCCAGAGTATTGATAGCACTTTGACCAGTATTTCTGCCATACGAGACAATGGGATAATCGACTCAATCAAGATCGAATTACTGGGACAAAGTAAACAATCAAGAAAGATCATAGAGTATGAGAGACAAAGCGGGGGATTCTTTTTGTTCGAAGAACCTTACAAGATCACTGAAATTAGTAGAATTAGTTACAGTCTTGGCTCAAATGAGTTGCCTAATAGCTCCTTCTCATTTATCCTTGAGTTTAATTTTTCTAAAATATCTTCACTTAAAAGCTTGACTACTCAAATTGGTTTTACCGTTAATAGGAAACAGGATCAGCCATTGACATCTGTTCCTTTATTATATGCTCCGGAAAATCTAAATATTCAAAAGCTCATCAATAAGCTTAACAAAGACTCTCTATACTATAGTCAAAGAGTATGGAATAATCTTTCCTCTCAAGAAGTCGCTATGTTCTTGAGTCCCTACAAAATAAATGGAGACAGATTAGTTGAGCATATTGATACACAGCCACTTACTGTTCATGGAAACTATTTAGTCTTGAGGTATTATTCAGACGATGATGATAAATGGAAAATTTGGAAAACAAAACACGTTGACGAGAATATTTTCAAACAACAAACGATTCCCATGGCAACAGGTGGAACTTTCGCTGAGGCAGTTCTAGGTCGTTTCAATGCATCTGAAAAATTGGATGTTACGCGTTTCTGGAACTGGCAAGAGTCACCAATACCTATTCAGGCTCCAGATATTGCTCCAATTCAGGCTGGCTCAAGAAAAGAAGCTGATAATACAGCACCAGGTCGGTTAGATGCTCCTATTGTAAATATTATGAACCCACCCAGCTTGCCTGATCCGCAAGGAATGAGTGCGGTTCTCAATGCTCTCTCTAGCTCTAATATGTTTAGAGATATGAGTGGACTGGCCGCTACTGCCTCCCTTGCCCAGCAAGCCCTTAAAGGAAGCAGTGAAGGGGCTACAGCCGCATCAGCGCAAGCTGGGCAGAATTTAAAGACGGTTGCAGATTTAGAAAAGGCTCGATTAGAGTTGGTTGGGAAATTATTGGGAGGAGGTCTAAGTAATAGTGGAGTCTCAAAAATTGGTGCTCTTCTAAATCATGGAGCTAAGCTAGATGCCAAAAAAATAAAAAATCAGAAAAAAACTAAGATTCCTAATTTTGAAGGTTCTCAGCCCGACAATTCTAATTCCCTTGATTCAGGAGAAGGTGATACTGGAGAGGATAGTACTACATTCACATCAGCAGATAGCCCTACAGGGTCTCATGAAGTAGATGCATTTCAGGGTGCAATCGGGTCTGATTTCATGTTAGCTAGTTCTACAACCTCCACCCCTTCTAAATCTTTAAGTAGTGGTCTATTACCTAATCTTAGTGCTTGGAAAGAGCTGATCAGCTTCAGGCCACTTCATAGTGTCCAAAATGCAGTTATCATTGCCAGATGTAAGATTCAGACTATTGAGAAAGCACTAGGTGATGTGAACCTAGATTATTATCCTGTTGAGGTTAGTAAGTTACCAAAGAATAACGGTAAATCTATGACGCCGGAAGAATTTCTATCTTATATACGTCTCAATATCAACAGATTCGTAGATACAAATATTTCTGAATTCAAGCCTATTGATAGCTCAGCGGAGATCTTATGGACTTCAAAAAAACCAACAGATGCTGTTATAAGCATCAAAATGAAGCTTGCCAGTATATCAGTTGATAAGGGGTCTGTAATTGTTAGTAGATTCTCTTCAGATAACTGGATCTTTTCTACTGTTTATACTGCACAAGACTTATATCATCCTGTCAGTGGAAATCGTCAGTTTGGATTTATAAAGGAGGAGAATAATAAATATATTTTTTATACAAGAGGTGCAGATCGCCTATCAACTCGACTTGATAGGTTAGGTGGGAATACAGCTTTCTCTGCCGCTGACAGTCTATGGAAGAGTCTTCAGAAAGAAATATTTGATTATGTCAACCAAAATGGGGGAAGTGCAAAAATACTTCCTGAAATCAGTAAAAGATATGATTGGGATAGGGTTAAGGCAAATTATTTTAATCCCACAACACCTTGGTTAGAAGATGCTATCAAGTAGTCTATTTAGCTGGTGTAATTTTTCATCCCTAGGCTAGGAAAGAATAATCCTTTCAAAGATTGAGTAATGGCAATACTTCATGAGATAGATTAGAGATCGCCTAATACATAAATCCTCTTACTACTTTTAGGCCTCACAACTTCAACAAAGCCTATGTAATGTTATTCTACCAGGTAATTGGTGGTCTACTTTGATTAGCATGGTGTCTATATTTTACTTATATCTTCACCATGCCATTAGTTTGTGTCAAAACGTGAATTTAATTAAATAGAGCACCCCTATGTCTCAATCTGTATATGATCTTGGTCAAGCTATTATTAACGCTGGAAATAGTCATCAAACGATTGTTCTAGACAAATCTGCTAGCTTAACTCATAACTTAGAAGTTCCATCAAATATTCATCTAATTGTACGGCGCAATGGTCTGATCAATCTGTGTGGATATCAACTGAAAATTAAAGGACAGTTTGAGGCAGGATTTGCTCAAGCTTTCAGTTATACCAATCCTCAGCATTCTTTTCTCGAAACAGAACGGGTTATTTTTAAGGCGCGTTCCGTTGAGCGAGTCATTTCTACTTGGTTTGGCACTCATCCTGATAATGACGATAACTCATCTGCATTACAGCGGGCGATCGACTCAGCCTATGCTATCTGCAAAGTTTATATCCCTAGCGGTATTTACAAAATAAAAGATACAATTCATCTGGCAAAACACCGACGTACAGGGCAGCAAGGATTTTTTGGTTTTCAACAATTTATTTTAGAAGGTGCAAGCCGAACACAGGGTGCCACACTCTTGGATGGCACAGCGGAAGAAGAGTTTAATATCGCTGCCACAGTATTGGAGTACGATCGCCCAGAGAAAGATCGTCCGCTGATCAATATTCAATTTGCTATCGGTACGATTCTGCGAGATTTACGTTTAGATGGAGGGTTGTCCAAATCAGTTGAAGAGGGACGCAATGGCAAAAGACCCAATCGTGATTATTGGATTGAGTCTCCAGATTTGGTGCAACGGCATAACCCCTACTGTGCAGTAGCAACAGATGCGTATGTTGGAATTGTAGGCTCTAATTCAGACCTGACATACCCGACTGATTCAGCAAAAGGGGTGATCTATGAAGAATCTGGCAGCGGAAGCCAGGATATTTTGTTAGAACGGGTGGCAGTGTTTAATTTTGGCGTTGGTGTTGCCATTGCCCCTGCTGGAATCGGGCAAACAGGCGGAACTGCTCAAAATGATGCAATCTATCTCAATCAGTGCCGATTTGATGGCTGTACCTACAGCGTAGCCATTGGATCAACTCAGGCTCGGGCTTGTCATATCAATAACTCGTCCTTTTACCGAGCATTTGCCGCAATTACAACGGTTGATTTTGGAATAGGTTCGGCATCGTTGCTGAACCTAACCTCTAATCAGTATAAAGATTGTCGAATGCTATATCGCCTGACATCATCATCAGCTGGTCCATGCCAGATTTCGGGAGACTACTGCGAAAACGTAATTCGTCTGGGAAATTTCGGATTGATTAGTTCGACAGGTGGATTCGTTTCCACAGTTTCGTTTAGTGGCTGTAACTTTAACTTTAGCAATGTAGAGACCCCAGATTTTGGAACATTAGGATTAATTGTCAACAATACTACGGTGTTGAACTTTCAAGGATGTACATTTCAAAGCTATGGTCCATCTGTAACCAGTGGCGATAAGACAGTTCTAGCATCTCCGATCTCAGAACTACATTTACTCTCCACTTCGCCAGGATTTTCAAAATTTATTTTTGATGGATGCAGTTTCCGCTTTCCTGATGTGGAAAATCCTAAAAATGTGGGCCAACGGATGATGCCAGGAAAACCTCCTATTCGAGTTATTCCCTACTCCAATCCTTACTTTTTTAACCACATGAAGAGCGATGTGTCGTTTAGGGATTGTGTCGCCTGGACCGCAGGCAGCCCATACTCGATTCAGCTATCGAATGACTTACCCATATATCTAGAGACAGTACAACCCAAACGGATTCCCATTCATTGGAGTACAGAGTCTCTGAAAGTTTCAGGTGGTGTATACGGGAATCAACCGTTAGCGTTGAGAAATACGCTAAGGGGGGATGACCCAAATCGAATCGTCAGTTTGCCTATTATTAAAGTCAATTCAATTGCCATAGATACAAATACTGCTAGAGATGACTACCATCAAAGGCTATTGATTGATACGACAGACGATGCTGATTTATGTGTAGGCGATCGCCTATTTTGGCTATCTCGATTTGACTTTGGTGAAGGGAGTTATGCAGATTTAAGACCAGGACGTGAAATTGAGGAGATCACAACGGATTTATATCCTGCATCTGCGCCCGTATTTGTTGTAACCCACCTGCGAGAAGATGATGACGGCAATGGAATATGGATAGCCGAAATCCCAGCTGATCAATCCGGTAACCCTCGGATTCCCTATCGAGATGAGATTTTCCCGTTGGCTGTGACTGAAACAGAAACAACGGAATCGGATAGTCACAAAAAGGCGGAGTATTTAACCAAGGCAATTATTATGCCTCGTTCTGATTTTAGAGAACCGGAAAACTCTCAGTACTATGTAATTTTGAATGGTTCAGTTCAGGGAAGATTTATGCATGGCTCAACTATGGTCACAGGTGTGACCAATATACATTTGTTGGAGGAGGGAGATTTTGTCAATCAGGACTACGTGCCTTCAGGAACCCGAATTAAAGATATCGATACAGATAAGTTAGCAATTGAGCTAACTCGACCTGTCGAGATTCCTGTTTCAATGGGAAATGAATCGGTTGTAGATCACGTCCCGTTTTGTTATGCTGTGTCTGCTTAAACCTCAGTCTCAGAGCGATTTCAGCACTTGTATTGATTCGATTTCTCCTCGCGTACCTTCGGTTAGGCAACCAGCTTTGTCAAGTATGTAGCTCCTAAGCAAAATGGCTAGCATAACCCAACACCCATCACACCAACCAACAAGCGATCACGCATCTTACAGCATTGCGATGCGTCAATCTGCCAGCTGGCATCTGTAGTTTGAATAATTTGGGCGATCGCATTGCGTAACAATACAAAGCGCACCGATTGAATCAAAGACTCTCAGTTGGGTTGGCACTAACCTTCTATCAGCGAAAACCGGTTCCATTTCTGGCCTGTTTCTCAGAACCCAGAACAACAAAAAAGGCTTTAGGTTTCGCTCTTCAACCACAACCTACACAGACTCACGTTTAATTGTTACCATTTGACCTATTACTTCTTTGCGACAGCTTTCCTACGATGTCGCCGCTGATTGCTCAGCAAGCTCGCTTGATACGCCTCAATCGCTCTCAAATGAGCCGCCGGATTCTGCCGATTGTGCAGCCAGTCGCGAATCAGTTCTAGGTTGTAGCGGATGCAGCGACTATTGATGCGCACCCAATGGATCCCTTCAATCCAGTCCCCTTGGAGCCGATACTTCTTCAGGGTGGAACTGCTGAGATTGAGACATTCCGTGGCTTGCCGCTTGCTGACGAAGAGAAGCATGGCTTTGTCCTCTGAATGGGGTGGGGAGGTAGGGGGAGTGGGAGATGGGGGGATGGGGGGATACTTGCCCTGAGCGGAGTCAAAGGGGGGGAGTGAGGGAAGCAACTCTTTGAGAGGTTGCGACCTAGTCTTATTGACCTAAGTCCTGTTCCGATTTCTGCTGTATGTCTTGGCTGCGCTGACGTTGGCCTTTTTGAGTTCCCTGCAACTGCTGCATCGCTTTCATCACGGTGGAGCGGACGTATTGGCTCATGGGAGCTAAGGGGACTTTGTTGACATGCACTTGGTGTTGTAAATAGGGACTCTGATGCAAAATGCCGGAAACGGCTTTGGGTGAAAAGCCTGCTTTGAGGGTGGCTTGGGCGACGGCATCATCGAGTTTGAGAGCGGCCCAGTCGTTTTCGGCGAAGCGTTGGTAGAGGGTGGCGTAGTCCAGTGTGGCTTCGCCTGTCACTCGCCGAGCATACTCTAGGTAGTGCTGACGGGCTTGGCGTCCAGGTTCGTTGTCGGGTTCTTTGGGTTGGAAAGCCATAGAAAGCACGCCAGAAATACTAACCAATTATAACCAAAGATGGTACTCAAGCCGCGATCGCAGCCTCATCTAATAAATCCCCAAACAACGCATCTTCATCAAAATCCACTCCTTCCGCATCATCGATGTCACTTGAACTGACTGTGGTTGTGGTCTGAGCAGTTGGCATCGTAGCCCCCGTCGCCAATAACTGCTGCATTGCTTCACTCACCGCTTGCCGAATCTCCTGCTTAAGATCTGGGGTTACTGTCGTTGCCTGAGACTGTTCGAGTCCAAAGGTTTCACAAATCAGCTCAATCTGTTGGGTGAGGGCAATGATTGATTCTTGGGCGATCGCTTTGAGCTCTGTTGCCGATAGCTCACCTTGCTCTTGATAAGCAAAGGGTTTCCAGAAGGCCATCATGGCATCGCTACCTTTATGCTTACCCGTGCGACTGGGGAAATGGGGATTCTTCAGTAGATACTGGAAGGTTTCCCCCACAGCTGAATCGAGATCAGCGTTGTAGGCAAATTGGATACGTTGGCGAGCGTTGGGGTCAGACATAGGTTAAGAGCGGAAAGCGGAGAACGGAGGGCGGAAGCAGCAAAACGGAAGCAGAAACTTAGGCTGGAACGGGATTGAGTTTACCGAGTAAGCCTTGGAAAAGGCCGTAGCAGTCCGCCATTCGCAGGGGGAGGGCAGCTTGGGTAGCAGCTTCAGGGAGTGGGTCGGTGATGTTGGTTAGGGCAGGTTGTAAGTCATGAGCGAAGTTAATGCGCTCGGTTAGCCCTAAGTCTTGGAAATAGGTAGTGAGCTGCGATCGCAGGCCATAAGCTGCCCCACCACTCAAGACAATATCAACATTGCTTTCCGAAAGCTGGCTGAGCAGATTGTCTTGTAAGTAGACCTTGATTGCACTCCAATAGGTTTGCTGCACCGCTTGAACAGTTTCGCTAAAGTCATACAACCCTGCTCGGGATTGAGAGATTTGCTGCATGGTCTCTGTGGTTAGGGCTGAGAGTAAGGCCGGATAATCGGTGGGTGTCACCCCAAGGGCGCGAGTGGCTTTTTCAAAGGCAGGCCAGAAGCCAGGGCCGTCAGAATTGGAGTGAGCCATTTTGAGGGAACCACCTTCAAAACACAACAGCGACAGGTTCCGATGCCCCATCATGACAATTAATGTACGTCGTTGCTCGATATTGTAACCAAGATTATCCAGTTGTTTTTTACGGCTGAGATAGAGTCCAAAGGCTTCGGGAAAGAATTTGAGGCTCAAAGTAACCCGCTGAGATTTGCCGCGAAACCGGAACTCTTGTTGGTTCAGGGTAGAGAGTTTAGCCGCAATCGCCTCCCGAGTTCTAATCTCAGTCAGGGGCAAAGCAATCCAAACGGTGGCGTTATAGGTCGAGGGGAGATTTTCTAACTCTGCGATCGCGCCCAAAGCAGCTAAAACCTTGTAAGCCGCTTTGTCAGCCTTGTTAGCTGTCAAGCTATTCGCATCAAGAAAAGCTTTAGCGGCAGGGCCAACCAAAACCACTTCATCACCCAGTTGTAACCAAGCACTGTCTTGGGGACGTCCGCCTGCATTGAGACTAGGCAGGGCAGTGACGGTCAGATTATCCGCGACTTCTGCCCCCATCCAAAGGGGTTGAACAATACCAGAGGCATTGCGGTAGAAGAATTTAGAAGCTGAGGTGCCTAAGTCACCTGCTAAAGCGATCGCGGGAGAGTTCAGACTTGTCGAGGTCATAGTCGATCCTCAAACGCTACAGTTTCACCCTAGCAGATATCGAACCAAATGGGATATAAATGGTTAAATAATCTTATTCCTCAAGTAATTTTTGCAGGATATTGGTTAGATTGGGTTTCAAGAATTGATTCCTGGCTGCGCCCTTGGGGGCTCCGCAGAGGTCACACACTACGCCCACTTGGGCCAATAAAACGCCGTAAACCCTTCTCAGAGAGCGTTTTAGTGATTTTTACTTCAGGCTTTTATCATGCTGTCCATGAGCAACGTCTCTGCATCTCAGGCAGAGAATTATTACGAAAAGGATGACTACTACACTCAAGGCCCCACTGAAACGGAGAGTCAGGGGGATGCCAAGTGGTTTGGTAAAGGTGCGGCTGCGTTGGGCCTGGTTGGTGCGGTGGATAAGCCTACATTCCAAAAGCTGCTGCAAGGTCAGAGTCCTCAAGGTCAATCACTTCATGGCAGACGAATTGATCCAGCTAAGCACCGAGCCGCGACGGACTATACTTTTTCTGCCCCTAAGGCGGTGTCGATTGCGGGACTGATTCAGCGAGACGATCGTGTGATTGTGGCCCATGATCAAGCAGTTAAAACAGCAATATCTGTTTTAGAGGAACGCTATGCCCAAACTCGCGTGAGAACTGAGCAAGGTAGACAGCGGATGATGACGGGCAACGTTGTGGCGGCTGTGTTTCGC
>JBCBZT010000029.1:0-102216 GCA_039815185.1 Cyanobacteria bacterium P01_A01_bin.123
ATAAACTGTCCCTGGTCAGGGGCGATTTGCATGATACTAGCTGGATGCTTGGCGGTGTCTTGACGCAGTTGGGTGAGGATTTCGGACTCGCGGAGGGAAACGGAGAGCAGGTAGTCGTAGAGATGGGAGCTTAGCTTGCCCATTTTGGGGGACATGGGATTTTCTCCTGCGATAGAGGCATTAAAACAATGAATGAGCGCCCGGACGGACAACAAAATCTGGGCAGAGGCATCGTAATACGTCTGGGGATAAAATTTCTTTGCCAGTCAGAGTTTTTCTTAGCGAAATGGATTTTTTGAGGCGCGATCTGACTTCAATACACTTGCTGCTAAAATCCTGACACTCAGTTTAGTGTGAGTAGTTTTTCTTTCAGTTCTTCGAGGTAGAGTTCAGTGCCGATAGGGCCAGGTAAACCCGCACATAAGTACGTTGGAATGAAGTACACTCGCTCCGCTTTACTGGCATCAAGGGATTGCGCGATCGCATTTGTTTCCCAAGCCTGCTTTAGATTTGATAGTTGGTGGTCTTCAAAGCGATCCATACCGTTGAGTTGCTCGAAATTGCTGCTATTGATTCCCAGCAAAATGACGATATCGGCATCATTTAACTGGGGTAAAGATTCGAGAGAAATGGGCACAGATGGGCTGGAATCGTCATTGTTCAACCCTGGTGGAAATACCAACTGAAACCCTAATTCTTTAATTAATGAACTACAAAGTCCAGTAGAATCAGAATTCGTTGCTATCCTTGTATCTCGCAAATTTGAAGAGAAGAGCAATGTCACTTTAGGATAAGTCGCAGTTAGAGAAGCGAATGCTTCCTGTGTCTCTTCAATTTGCTGCTGGGTTTGAGTTAACAGTTGCTCGGCTTTTTCGGTGCGATTGACAGTTCGAGCAATTGTTCTTAAAATTTGCTCTGGATCATCGTAATCAAGTAGCAGCGTTGGTGCAATTTTAGACAAGATTTCATATTCGTTGGTATTAAACTCAGCAGCCAAAATTAAATCGGGCTGAACCTTGATAATCGCTTCGATGGAAGGTTGACGTGCTAAACCAACATTGGCTAACGGCTGTGCCACTGAATCACCCAAGTAAGGAATTTGTTGGCTTGGATCAGTGTAATCTCCCTGCTGAAATGCCATATAATCGGCGTACCCGGTTGGCTGAACATCGAGGGCGAGTAGAGGTTCCAGCACGTAGGGACCGAGGACCACAATTCGCTGGGGTTGACCACAAACTTCGGTTTCTCCCGCCTCATGCTCAATTGTGCGACAGTCGGTTGGTGCTACCGATAGTTGAGAAGCAGGACTTTGGTCTGAATTAGTGGAGAGCGTCTTAGCGTTACAGGCAGCAATGGCAACAGTCGCGATCGTGGTTAATACCAATAACTTGATGGCCAAAATGATTTTCATGAGTCTTCCTTACTCGCCTCGTTTAAGTGCTTCCTGTTACAATTCTTCTGTCCCAGGCAAGGAAGGACAGGTAGTGTATTCGTCAAAATTGAATCGAAAATGAACCAATGATAGTCAACGGCTCCCCAGGGTCATTCTCAAACCTTCTACTGCCGCTCGTAGCTCGGATATAGTCGGTGTCAAAGAGATTTTTGATGTTGAGCGCCAATCGCCAGTCGTCGCGCTCATAAGAAATTGCGGCATTAGTGAGAAAGTAGCTGTCTACCTCAAAACTGTTTGCTAAATCGCCCTGACGTTCTCCCACAAAGTTAAATCCTAGACCAAAGCCTAATCCTGCTAAATCACCCGCCTGAATTTCGTAAGTTGTCCATAGGCTAGCGCTATGCCGGGGGGTATTAAATAAACGATTGCCTTCAGGAATCACATTGTCTTCTGTGATCTCCGCATCAATGTAGGCATAGGAAGCAATCACATTCCAGCCCGGCAAAATTTCGCCAGCGATGTCGAGTTCAATGCCTTGACTACGCTGTTCGCCTGTTGCGACCGACCCAAACTGGCTGTTTGGGTCTTGAGTTGCCACATTTTGTCGAGTGATATTGAAATAGGCCAGTGTTGCGAGTAGATCGCCGTCGAGTAATTCAGTTTTGACGCCGACTTCAAACCCTTCGCCTCGCTCAGGTTCTAGGGGATCGCCCGCTGCTGTTGTAGCAGAGCTGGGCGTGAATGATTGAGAATAGCTCCCATACAGGGAAATGTTGGGCGTTGGTTGATAGACAATGCCGACTCTGGGTGTCACAGCAGCATCATTTTGTGTGTTTTCAGATGATGTGGGGTTAAAGTCAGTTGGATTATTTATCGAGGTTTGCTCTACAGTGTCATAGCGCAACCCTGCTAGCAGAATTAAATTGTCGGTGAAGTAAATCTGGTCTTGCAGATAGAGGCCCAGCCGATCTGTTTGAACGTCGAGATCTCTAACAATTGGCAAATCGTCGAAGTTAAGGTCAGCAAATGCTCCATAAACTGGGTCAAAGATATTTAAGGGTTGACGGTTGGCAAAATCGAGCCTTGCGGAGGTTGAGCTATCTCCTCGGTAGAAATCAAGCCCAAACAGGAGAGTATGTTGGATGGAACCTGTGGCAAATTCACCAACGACATTGGTTTGGAGCGAATAATTTTCAACGATTTGCTCTTGAATACCTGGAATACGAGTGAGAATACCAGTATTCTCATCAAAGTCATCTAAAAGCGCCCCAAAAACCAAAATATCTCGATTGGTATAGCGAAAGGCGTTGCGTACCCGCCAGTTATCGCTGAAGCGATGCTCCAGGTTATAGCCGACGTTGATAAATTCGCGTTCACCACGATTGTCGGGGCTGAAAAGATTTCGCTCGAAGGGAACATCTACAATCCCTTCGCCAGATGCAATTAAACCGAGGTCATACAGCAATTCATCGTCAACGTACTCAAATTGAACCGTCAGATCGGTACGTTCTCCAATCTGCCAAGCGAGGGTTGGGGCGATAAAAGAACGACTACGGCTGTTGTTAATATCCCGAAAACTTTCCTCACGACGGACGAGGGCATTGAGACGATAGCGTAAGCGCCCGTCTTCAGTCAGGGGGCCAGAAAAGTCAATACTGGGACTGATAAACCCTCGACTGCCGACTTGGGCCTGAAAATTGTAAGACGGTTCTGACAACGGTTGCTTAGTCACCACGTTGATTACGCCCCCCGGCTGCACCTCGCCATACAAGATCGAAGCTGGACCTCTGAGCACTTCCACACGCTCTAGATTTGCAATTTCAACTGTATTCTGTCCAAAACCGTCGAATTGTCTGAAGCCATCTTGGAGAACACGAGTATTGTCGAATCCCCGGATATTAAAAGTTTCAGTCGTACCAGAGAGTGTCGTGCCAGTTGTTACACCGCTTACATTCCGGAGTGCCTCTTCGAGCCTAACCACCTGCTGATCTTCCAGCACCTGTCGGGGAATTACCTGAATTGAGGCGGGGATATCCAGAATGGGGGTGTCAGTGCGCGTGGCAGTACTGGCATTGGGTACAAAGTAATCGTTTTGCTCGCCCGTCACCACAATCTGAATCGAGTCTTCATCGATAGCTTGGACTGAGGGATCTCCTGGGGTTGCGCTCACAATCAGGCCAGTCGTGCCAATGCTAATATCAACTGCTGGGGCTGCGTCAGTTCCCGTAATGGCGATCCGAACTTGGTTGTTAGGTAAGTTCGTAACGTTGACCAGGGCGATCCCGTCAATGGGTTCACTGCTCAAGAAGTCTTCACCATCTGGCAAGTTTAATGTTGCATTCGGAATGTCGGCGATCGCGGCATTGCCAGTCACGGACGTTTCCGGCGCAGCCAGTTCACCGCTGGCCTCCAACCGCAGGCTCAACCCATCCGCTGTTTCCTCAATTTGGATATGGGTGATGGCAACGGGTTGGGTTTGGGCCATCTGCGTTAGCCATTCATCTACCGATGTGGCAGCAGGCTCAACCTCACTCAGCAATGTTCCTGTGGTGGGTACACCCTCTGCTTGAGAGCTTTCTGCCAGAGCCGGTTCCATCGCTAAAGCTGCGATGGTCAAAGACCTGCCCAGGATGGCCATCGACCCCACCCAAACCGTCCAAGATACCCCATATGCTCGTTTCGCCATGATTGTCGATTCCTCAATCAGCCTCACACACTAATGCAAGCTATTCTTATTAGCTTGTATGGGCATGATAAGGAGGGTGAATGATGACTTTCTTCGCGAAACCGACTTTTTTCTTCGTGAAACCGACTTTTTTGTTGCCGTGTTGCTGTATTGCTAACGCCGCTGACTGAGCTGATAGGTTTTAGGACTCACTGCAAACTTACGTCGAAATGCGGTGCTAAAAGCTTCAGGGCTCCTGTAGCCGACCGTAGCCGCTACACCAGCAATGGTGAATCTGGAATTGAGTAAGAGTTCTTTGGCTTGTTGCAAACGATAGTCTTGCAGATAGCCAAATACGGTGGTTCCAAATAGATGACGGAATCCATGATTGAGCTTGCGATCATTCAACCCGACCCGTCGAGCTAACTCTATCAGAGACGGCGGGTGCATCGCTTGCTGAATTAAAATCTCTCTCGCCTGTTGCAGTTGCTCAATATCCTGGGCGCAAAACGATATGGAAACCGTTGGGGTCGAAGTCTCTGTCCAGAGGGTAAACTGAGCTGCAAAGAGTTCTAACGCTTTGCTTTCTAAATAGATTTGCTGCATCAGCCCCGTATACGGGCAATGCAGAATTTGCTGGAGCAGTTGCTTGATGGTTGGTGTCATGCGTCCGAGTGGTTGGTGAAACCGCTGGTTTCTGTCACCTGCGATTAGCTTTTGCAGCGGGGGTGATAACACTGCTTTACCCATATCAAACGTGCTGAAGTAGCTGGGGTCAACCTCGACATAGATAACGTGAATCGGCTCATTCGCAGGCCAATCTTCAATTTCAGCGTGGTCGGGTAGATGGTAGAGGTAGTGATAGCTCTTGATTTCCTCGTAGTCAGTGTCAATATCGGTTGCATCCAGCGATCGCACCCGCGACGCTCCAGAGAGATAGAACTTAGCTACCAAAGGGAAGTTCGATTCATGCAGTTTGGTAAGCTGAATCGTCTGCCAAAGCTGACATTGCAGAATATTAATAGTCAGGCTGTTGCGTAGCTGAATGCAGCGATCGCCCCCCGATCCAAGCTGCTTGGGTAGATAAATCTGACCGCCCAGATCTAGTGGCTGCCAAATCTGTTCGCCTCCCTCCTGGGCCTCTAATTCCATGTCTCGGAAGCTATCATCTGTCAGCTTGACTGCCATACTCACGTTTATCGGTGTGTACCACAAACACTATTGATTCTCATTAACACAGCAGTGTAGCAGAGCGCTTGTGAGGCATGAGCAACGCACATCATTTCTTATGCCGCCTGACCCCGCTTAAGCGCCAGGGTTAACCCATCGGCAATAGGCAACATACTCAATTCGATTCGCTGATCGTGGTGCAGGGTTTGGTTGAGTTCTTTTAAGGCAACTGTATCAGGGTCGGTCTTTTCTGGATCAGCGACGGCACCACCCCAAATCACATTGTCAATGGCGATCAGTCCTCCCGGTCGCAGCAGTTTCAGGCATTTTTCGTAGTAGTGGAGATAGTTGGTTTTATCGGCATCAATGAAGGCAAAATCGAAAGTGCCTGCTTGCCCGGTTGTCAGCAGCTTGTCAAGGGTGTTGAGGGCGGGGGCGATGCGCAGGTCAATTTTGTCTGTAACGCCAGCCGCTTGCCAGTAAGGTGGGGCAAATTCTCGGGCTTTTTCTTGGATGTCACAGGTGATCAGGGTGCCGTCGGCGGGGAGGGCGAGGGCCATCCACAGGGCACTGTAGCCGGTAAAGGTGCCGATTTCTAGAACTTTTTTAGCGCCCATGAGTTTCACCAACAGGGCCATGAACTGTCCCTGATCGGGGGCGATTTGCATGTTGCCAACGGACAATTGAGCGGTGTCTTGACGCAATTGGGAGAGGATTGCGGATTCACGTAGGGAAACGGAGAGCAGGTAGTCGTAGAGATGGGCGCTTAGCTTGCCCGTTTTGGTAGACATAGTTGTGTTCTCCTATGGTAGAGGCATTAAAAAGTACGCTCAGAGGGGGGTGAGAATCTGGGCAAAGGCATCGTAATGCGTCGGAGGATAAAATTTCTTTGTCAGTTGGAGTTTTTTCTTCGCGAAATGGACTTTTTAAGGTGCGAGCTGCCTTTGGGGCGCTGACTGCTAAAATCCCGACACTCAGTTTGGTGCGAGTAGTTGTTCTTTAAGTTCTTCGAGATATAGCTCTGTGCCAATGGGGCCAGGTAGACCCGAACATAAGTAGGTTGGAATAAAATAGACTTGTCCGGCTTTACTAGCATCAAGGGACTGGGCGATCGCATTCTCTTCCCATTCTTGCTTTAACTTTGACAGTTGGTGGTCTTCAAAGCTATCCATATCGTCAAGCTGATTGAGATCGCTGAAATTATGTCCTAACAGAATGACTAGATCAGCATCATTCAATTGGGGTAAGGTTTCGAGGGAAATGGGCTGAGATGGATTGAAATCATTGTTAGACATCCCAGGTGGAAATACCAACTGAAATCCCAATACTTCAATCAGTGAACGACAAAGCCCATCAGCGTTGACTAACCGTATATCTTGTAATTCTGAGGAACTCAGTAATGCCACCTGAGGATGACTCGTAACTAGAGGGGCAAAGGCTTCCCGCGCTGCCGCAATTTGTTGCTGAGTTTGGGTTAACTGTTGCTCGGCTTGTTCCGTGCGGTTGACGGCTTGAGCAATCGCTCTCAGACTACCCGCTGTGTCATAGTAGTCAAGCAATAGGGTTGGGGCAATGTTAGAGAGCATTTCATAGTGGCTAGAACTCATAACATCAGTACCCAAAATCAAATCGGGTTGAACCTTGATAATGGCTTCGATTGAAGGGGTGTGCGCTAAACCCACATTGGCTAGTGGTTGACTAACTCGATCTCCCAAATAGGGAATTTGTTGACTGGGGTCAGTGTAGTCTCCCTGATAAAACGCAATATGATCGGCATACCCAACAGGCTGCACATTGAGGACGAGCAGAGGGTCTAGAACATAGGGACCCAAAACGACAATTCTCTGGGGTTGACCGCAAATCTCGCTTTCTCCCATTTCATGCTGAATGGTGTGGCAGCCATTAGGATCAGACACGACAGTCGTACCCGCATTATTTGACGGCTGATTGGCCGGGGCTTGACAGGATACAATTGCGAACGCTGTCAGCAGGTTCAATGCTAAAAGCCTGATTCGTAAAAAATATTGTCCCGAGTTGACAGCTTTTCTTTTCATCCATATCGAGATTTTTAAGTTTTCAACTTCTTCGATGAATAAGATATTTTTGTCTTCTCTTAAAAATTCAAAAAATCCGGACATTATGCGATTAGAAGGTATATGAAACAGAGGCTCGAACCGTCAGTGGATCGCCTCGATAAAGTCTATTTCTATTGCCGCGGACAGACTGGATATAGTCAACATCAAATAGGTTGTCAATATTCAGGCGCACTTGCCAATTACTCCGTCGGTAGAACACGGCTGTATTGGTGATAAAGTAGCTGCCTATCTGAAAACTATTGGCCAAATCGCCCTGCTGTTCTCCAACAAAGTTAAAGCCCAAGCCCAAGCCTAGCCCCTCTAAATCGCCAGATTGAATTTCGTATGTTGTCCACAAACTGGCACTATGTTCGGGAGCACTGAATAGTCTGTTCCCAATAATATCTGTATTATTATCTTCAGTGACTTCTGCATCAACGTAGGCATAGGATGCAACAACATTCCAACCGGGCAAGATTTCGCCAGTCAAGTTGAAATCGACCCCTCGACTTCTCTGTTCGCCCACCGCAACAGATCCAGGGAGAGCAGTCGTAGGATCGTCTGTTGCCACGTTTTGCTTAGTGATATCAAAGTACGCGAGCGTAGCCGCCAAGCGGCCTTCAAGCAGTTCAGCTCTGACGCCTACCTCAAATCCTTCCCCTTCTTCTGGTTCTAGAGGTTGACGATTTACATCAAGTTCTGAATTTGGCATAAACGAACGCGCATAGTTAGCATACAAGGAAATCGGTTCGATGGGTTGGTAAACAATGCCAATGCGAGGAATCAGGACGTCATCATATTGCGCTGTCACAGTATTAGTTCTACGGCTTGTCGTTGCTCGATTGACCGTGTTATATCGCAGTCCCGCTACCGCAATTAAATTATCCAGAATATCAATTTGATCTTGTAGATAAATTCCCAGTTGGTCTGTCTCAATGACGTCATCAAAGACAATACCAACGCTCTCCTCTGAAGGAAACGATGAAGGATCTGGGTAGTCTGGATTGAAGATATTAATTGGAGAGGTAAGACCAGGATCGAATCTTACAAAGCTGTTTTGGCTCCAACGAAATAAATCAACCCCGACTAACAGAGTATGTTCTATGGAGCCTGTGCTGAATCTACCCTGGATGTTGGTGTAAAGCGAGTAAGTATCCAATTCAACATCTTGGGCTGCAAATATGCGGCTTAGAATTCCAGTAGATTCGTTCAGAGCAGCAGGAAGTGGAAATACATCGATACTATAGGAGCTAGAGGTATAGCGAAACTGATTACGTAATTGCCAATTGTCGCTGAAACGATGCTCTAGGGTATACCCGACGCTCAGATAGTCTTGTTTGTAGGTATCTTCAGGGTTATTAAGCACTCGTTCCAGGGGAATAGGGGCGACGCCATCTCCAAAAGCGAAAGTGCCGTAGTCGGCTGGCTCATCATCTTCGGTGTACTCTAAGTTGATGGTTAGATCCGTTTGATCGCTGATCAACCAAGTCAACGTCGGGCCGATGAAGAAGCGCTCAAGATTGTTGTCATAATCTCGAAAGCTGTCTTCTTGTCGGTAGAGCGCATTCAGGCGATAGAGCAGGCGACCATCTTCAGTTAATGGCCCCGATATATCAATACTCGGACTGATAAAATCGCCGTTACCTACTTGAAATTGAAGGTTGTAAAATGGCTCCGACAACGGTTGCTTTGTCACCAGATTAACGACGCCTCCGGGGTCTACCTGACCGTACAAGACCGATGCTGGTCCTCTCAGGACTTCCACTCGCTCCAGATTCGCCACTTCTGGCCCTGCTGCATCTCCAGCGAACCCAGGAATGAGGAAGCCATCCCGCAAAACCGGAGCACCGTTAAATCCGCGAATGCTAAACTCGAGACCGCGACCATCATTATTACCCTGAAACACTACTCCAGCCGCGTTTTCGAGCACCTCTTCAACCCCTATCGCCTGCTGATCTTCAATCACCTGGCGAGGAATCACTTGAATTGATTGAGGAATATCCCGCAGGGGCGTATCGGTCCGTGTTGCCGTGCTGGCATTGGGGACAAGGTAGCCGTCTTGCTCTCCCGTTACTACAATTTGAATCGCGTTGTCTGGGGTCTGAACGGTCGGATCGCCGGGTGTAGCGCTCACCGTAAGGTCAGTAGCGGCAGTTGTAATATTGACCGTGGGGGGTGCGTCAGTTCCGGTAATAGCAATCCGGACTTGGTTGTTAGGCAAATTGGTGACGTTGATCAGGGCAATTCCGACCGCCGGGTCACTGGCAAAGAATTCATCGCCTGCTGCCAGGTTTAAGACGGCATTCGGGATATCAGCGATCGCTGCATTACCTGTAATCGAAGTTTCAGGCGCGGCTAACTCGCCATCTGTTTCGAGTCGCAGCGTAAACCCTGCTGTGGTTTCCTCAACCTGGATCGCTGTAATCTCAACTAATTCAGCTTGGGCAAGTTGAGCGGCCCATTCCTCTACGGCCGTTGCCGATGGTTCAATTTCATTGAGGTGTACGGCTGCCGATGGCTCCCCTTCGGCCCGCGCGGGTTGCAGCCCCAGCAGCATCTGTAGTGCCACCACCCCGCAAGGAACAGTCTGTGCCAACACCATCAAAGTCTTACCTTGTAAGCGTTTCATCATGCCTTATTCACCCACATCACACACAACTACCTAACTGAACCGTTGCTAATGCAAATCTTTCTGATTAATCAGGTAGGGGCATGATATGGGGCAAAAGCGATCGCCATCTGCGCGCAACGGAGCTTTTTCTGCGCGTGACGGAGTTTTTGTTTCAACCCAACTGCTTTGAACGTTAGGCCCGCTGGCTCAATTGATAGGCTTTGGGGCTGACGGCAAACTTGCGGCGAAAGGCATTGCAAAAGGCTTCTGGGCTTTTATAGCCGACCGTTGCCGCGACACTAGCAATCGTCAGGTTGGGGTTATGCAACAATTCTTTGGCCTGCTGCAGACGGTAGTCGCGGAGATAGCCAAAGGCGGTCGTGCCAAACAAATGACGAAATCCCTGCTTCAGTTTGTAGTCGTTGAGTCCGACCTGCCGCGCCAAGCTGATTAGGGAGGGCGGGTGCGTTGCCTGCTGAATTAAAATCTCCTTTGCTTGGTGCAGTTGTTCAATATCATGGGCGCAAAGCGACATCGAAGCATTGGGCGTTGAGGCTTCTGTCCAGAGGGCAAACTGAGCCGCGAACAGCTCTAGCGCCTTGCTCTCTAAATAGATTTGCTGCATTAACCCGGTATAGGGGCAGTGCAAAATTTGTTGGAGTAATTGCTTGATGGCGGGCGTCATCTGGCCCAGCGACTGATGGAATCTTTGGGTTCTGTCTCCTTCGAGTAGCTTGCGTAGCGATTGGGATAACGCGGTTTTGCCCGCATCAAACGGGTTGAAGTAACCAGGGTCAGCATGGAGGTACACAACGTGAATTGGGTCATCACCTGGCCATTTCTCTACCTCAGTGTGGTTCGGCAAATGATAGAGATAATGACAGCCTTTGACTTCTTCATAGTCGGTATCAATGTCGGTCGCATCTAGCGTTTGCACCCGTGATGAGCCTGATAAATAAAATTTTGCGGTTAATGAGATGCCTGATTCATGCCGTCTAAGTCTTTGAATAGTCTGCTTTAACCGACAGCGACGGATGCAAATTGTGAGCCCACTGCGGAGTTGAATGAAGCGATCGCCCCCTTTCCCAAACTGTTTAGGCAAATTTGCTTGAGTGCCTAACACCATGGGCTGATAGATTGACTCGCCTTGCTGCTGGGCCTGCGCCATCAGATCTTGAATATCAATATCGGTCAGCTTAATTGCCATACTCGCGTCAGCCCTGAGACTTCACAAATGGGACTAATTCTCATCTGTGAAGTTTAGCAGAAAGCCTCGGTATGATAAGCGTCTTATCCAAGGGAGAATCGCCATAGTTAGATCATTGGATTATGGCGAAGCTCAGTTAGACGAGAGCAGTTGCGCTTTGAGTTCTGCGAGATACAGCTCCGTGCCGATGGGACCGGGTAAGCCCGCACACAAAACATAGGGTATGAAATAGACTCGTCCTGCTTTACTGGCATCTAGGGATTGGGCGATTGAATTCTCTGCCCACGCCTGTTTCAACGGTGATAGCTGACGATCTTCAAAATCATCAATCCCCTTGATTTGATCGGCTTGGTTAAAATCGGTGCCAAGCATGAGAATCAGGTCAGCCTCGTTAAACTGTGACAAGGTTTCAACGGAAATAACGGTTGGAGCATCGCTGTTAGGTTCATCAAAACTGGGCAAGGAAACTAGCTCAAATCCTAGCTCTCTGACTAGAGATGCACATGCCCCAAACAGCTGATTGCCAAAGTAAATCTCCTGGAGATTGTTTGAGCGGAGCATCAGTACTTTAGGATGAGATGCTACGACTGGCGCAAAATTATCACGGGCTGTTGTAATTCGCTGATTCCACTCGACCAATAGCGGCTCAACATTTTCTGACTTGCCTACAACCTGAGTAATAGTATTTAAATTTGCTTCTGTGTCAGCCCAGGTTAGCAATAAGGTTGGGGCAATTTGGGAGAGGGTTTCATACTGGTTGGCATTAAATTCACTTCCCAAAATTAAATCGGGCTGAACTTTAACAATCGCTTCAATTTCTGGTTGACCAGCAAACCCAAGGTTGACTATTTGCCCTGTGATGAGATCGCCAAGATAAGGAATTTGTCGACTGGGATCAGTATATTCTCCCGTCATCGACGCGAGATAGTCGGCATAAGCAACGGGTTGAACCTCTAAAGCGAGTATGGATTCCAGCATGGAAGACCCGAGCACCACAATATTTTCGGGTTGCCCACACACCTCGGCCTCTCCCATAATATGTTCAACTGTTTGACAGTCAGTATGGACAGACGGAGCAGAATATTGGTTTGGGGTTCTCTGACAAGCAGCGATCGCTACTGCAGCCAGTAGGGTTAATCCTAAAACCTTGAGTTGTAGAACTTTTTGCACAAGTTTTGAACCTTGTAGAGAGATCAAAATGTGTATGAAAGAGATGCTCGCACTGTGAATGGATCGCCTGGAGTAATTTCAGAAAACCTGTTGTTATTCGTAGATTCGATGTAATCAACGTCAAATAAATTATCCACATTTAGACGTAGTTGCCAATTATCTCTGCGGTAGAACACAGCAGCATTGGTGCGGAAATAGCTATCTACTTCAAAACTATTTGCTAAATCCCCTTGTCGTTCTCCCACAAAGTTAAACCCTAAGCCAAAGCCTAACCCCTCTAAATCGCCAGATTGAATTTCGTAGGTCGTCCACAAGCTGGCGCTGTGTTCCGGGATACCGAATAGTCTATTGCCCACGATGTCTGTATTGTCTGCGGTGACTTCGGCATCAATGTAGGCATAGGAAGCAACAATATTCCACCCTGGCAAAATTTCGCCAGTCAAGTTGAAATCGACCCCTCGACTTCGCTGTTCGCCTATCGCAACCGAGCCAGGGAGAGCAGTCGTAGGATCGTCTGTTGCCACGTTTTGCTTAGTAATATCAAAGTACGCGAGCGTAGCCGCTAAACGGCCTTCAATCAGTTCAGCTCTGACGCCCACTTCAAACCCTTCCCCTTCTTCAGGTTCTAGGGGATTACTGTCTACATCCGGTGCCGAATTTGGCACGAAGGAGCGGGAGTAATTGGCATACAGGGAAATCGGTTCAATCGGTTGGTAAACGATGCCGATGCGGGGGGTTAGAGCATCATCATTTTGATTAGTCTCTACACCAGTGACAACATTAACCACTTCTCGATCAACAGTGTCGTAACGCAACCCTGCCACCAGGATTAGGTTTTCCAAAATATCTATTTGATCTTGTAAGTAAATCCCGACCTGAGTTGTCGTTGTATCATTACTAGACAGAACAGGAAGATTTTCTACATCTGGGGCGACAGCGGCTGAGAAGTTAGGGTCGAAGATATTGATCGGAGTCAAAAAAGTAGGATTAGTAAAATCAGTCCTCGACTCGACTAAATTTTCCGAGCGAGCAAAATCGACTCCAAGTAAGAGTGTGTGCGTTACAGGGCCTGTATTAAATTCGCCTTGGACGTTGTTGTAGAACGAATAGGTCTCGTTGTTACCCAACTGGTTTGCAAATATACGATTTAAGATCCCAGTAGATTCATCTAAGAAAAAAGCAAGTGGAAATACCCCATATTTAAACGAGCCGAAGTCGTAGCGAAACTGACTACGTAGTTGCCAATTGTCACTAAAACGATGCTCAAAAATAGCTCGAACATTTAAGTATTCTTGTTCAACTGTATCTTCTGGATTGCCAGGGAAGATGCTTTCCTGTGGGATATCGGCAAGGCCATCGCCAAAGGCAAGTTGGCCACCTGCAATAAAAGGATCGTTATCTTCAAGATATTCTAGGCCCACGGTTAAATCCGTGCGATCGCCGATTTGCCAAATTACCGTAGGTCCGATAAAGAAGCGATTAAAGCTATCTTCATAGTCTTGAAAAGGGTCTTCGGTGCGATAGAGGGCATTGAGACGATAGAGTAAGCGACCATCTTCGGTTAACGGCCCCGATAGATCGATGCTGGGACTAATAAAATTCCGGTTTCCTCCCTGAAATTGAAGATTGTAATAAGGCTCCGATAAGGGCTGCTTGGTGACTAAATTAATCGCACCTCCCGGCTCTGCTAGACCATACAAAACTGATGCAGGGCCTCTTAACACTTCAACTCGCTCGAGATTAGCCACTTCTGCCTCTGGAGCTGCACCAAATCCACCAAATAGACTAAAGCCATCTCGCAAAACTGGAGCACGGTCAAATCCTCGAACAGCAAAGTTGAGGTTGCGACTGGCATCATTGCCCAAAAACGTTACCCCTGCTGCGTTTTCGAGCACCTCTTCGAGTGCGATCGCCTGCTGGTCTTCAATGATCTGACGGGGAATCACCTGAATCGAATTGGGAATATCACGCAGGAGCGTATCGGTTCGGGTGGCGGTGCTGGCATTGGGTACAAAGTAACCGTCTTGCTCACCTGTCACCACAATTTGAATTGTGTCGTCTGGGGCTTGAACGGTCGGATCTCCTGGTGTGGCACTGACGGTGAGTTCGGCTGCCTCAGTGGTGATGTCAATGGCAGGCGGGGCATCGGTTCCTGTAATAGCAATCCGAACTTGGTTGTTAGGCAAATTAGTAACGTTGATCAGGGCAATCCCCTCAGCCGGGTCGCTGGCAAAGAATTCGTTGTCTTCTGCTAGTGTTAAAACGGCATTCGGTATATCAGCAATGATCGCATCACCCGTAACCGATGTTTCAGGCACTGCCAACTCGCCAGTCGTTTCGAGCCGCAGCGTAAAGCCGTCTGCTGTTTCCTCAACCCAAACGTCAGTAATCTCAACCCGCTCAACCCGCTCAATTTGCGTTAGCCATTCATCGACAGTGGTGGCTGGTAGATCAATGTCATTGACCTCCGGTACCTCGCCAGTCGAAATTGCTGCTTCCGGCATTGGGGTGTGATTTGTGTTTGGCGCTATACCTTCAGCGATTCTCCGTTGGAGCGGCTCTGCCAACGCCCCCTGCCCCAGCAACAGCCAGAGTCCTATGGTCAACTGAATTGACCCACTCCCCATCATCCACTTCACACTCATGTCTAACACTCACACCACTAAATAAGAATGCTTACCAATAAGCTCGTGGAGCGATGATAGGAGATTAGAGTCTATGTTTTCTTTGCAAATCAGAAATTTTTCTTTGTGAGATAAAGCGTTCAGCAAATTAACCGTGTTTTCCGAGCTGGTAAGCCTTGGGACTGATGGCAAATTTGCGTCGAAATGCTGTGCTAAACGCCTCCGGGTTGCGATATCCGATGCGTACGGCGACGCCAGCAATCGTCAAATTAGAGTTTCGCAACAGGTGCTGGGCTTGCTGCATCCGACAGTGATGTAGATAGCCAAATACTGTGGTGCCAAACACCTGCCGAAAGCCTTGCTTGAGCCGATATTCGTTGAGCCCTACCTGTTGGGCAATATCGCTTAGGGGAAGGGGGTCACTGACGTTTCGCGTCAGAATTGCTTTAGCCGCGTGGAGTTGGTCTAACTCATCTGCGGGTAAAGGGCGTAATCCCTTGGCGGGTTGCACTTCTGCCCAGTGGGAAAACTGCAATGCCAAGAGTTCCAGGGCTTTGCTTTCCAGATACAGTTGCTGCATCATGCCCTGATAAGGCGTCTGCAAAATCTGCTGCAATACCTGACCCATTGTTGGTGTGATTTGTCCAAGAGACTGATGAAATCGTTGGGTCTCATCGCCTTCTAATAACCGTCTTAGGGTTGGGGCTAGGGGCGTTTCACTGCTACTAAAAGCACGAAAGTAGTCTGGTTGAGCGGAGACCATCACCATTTGATGCAATTCATGGGATGGCCACTCTTCTACCTCTGCGATGTCGGGCAAGTGATAGAGGTAGTGGCAGCCTGCGGTTTCTACATAGTCAGCTTGGCTGCCTATCGGTCTTTTTGTTTGTACTCTGGAAAACCCTGATACATAAAATTTGGCAACTAATGGAAAATTAGACTCGTGTTTTCGCTCATGTCTCACCGTCTGCTGCAGCTTGCCCTTGAGAATTTTAAGGGTTAGCCCCCCTCGTAGATTGATGAGACGCGCACTCCCTTCTCCCAGGCTGGGAGGTAGGCCGTCTTCGCTTTCAAAGTTTGTCCTCCGGCAAATGGCTGCGCCCTTTTGCTGAGCGATTGTACGGATTTCCAGGAAGTCCTCTAGTGCGATCGCCATTGTGCTTTGTTGACCCACTGGGTCTAAATGCAATGAATTGTCATTAGAGTAATGCAGTGTTACAAAACTGTAAATGGCTGCATGAGCTGCTGTGTATTTTTTGCTTAGCAACTGCTTAGCTGCGCTCAAATACGAAATAGATTTCTGCGCACTCTAGCATCTAATCATGCGGAACTGAGAGTAGTTGGGTTTGGAGTTCATTAAGATACAGTTCAGTGCCGATCGGCCCAGGTAAACCCAGGCACAGATAGGCCGGAATAAAATAGACCTGTCTAGTTTGGCTGGCATTAAGAGATTGGGCGATCGCATTTTTTTCCCAGTCTTGCTTTAAGGTCGATAATTGGTGGGCTTCAAAGTGCTCGACAGTATCGAGTTGATTTAGATCGCTGAAATTGCTGCCTAGCAGAATGACTATGTCGGCATCATTCAACTGCGGCAGAGTTTCAAGGGAAAGCGGAATCAGTGAATTAGGCTCTGCGTTATCAAATTCGGGCAGAGACACCAGTTGAAATCCCAACGCTTCAATCAAAGCATGACAAAGCCCATGGGCTTCGTTGCCCAAATACATCTCTTGAAATTTTGAGGCACTCAGTAGCAACACCTTTGGATGGGTCGCAACCAGAGATGCAAAGCTCTCATACGCTGCCGCTATAGCTTGCTGTGTTTCTGTCAAGAGTTGCTCAGCTTGTTCAAGCCGATCGATAGCTAGACCAATGGTTCTCAGACTCATGGCTGAATCAGCCCACTTCACTAACACGGTGGGTGCAATAGCAGAGAGAGCTGCATACTGATTGGCATTCCCATCAGTGCCCAAAATTAAATCAGGCTGGGCCTTTAGAATGGCTTCAATGGAAGGGGTATAGGCTGAGCCCACATTAATCAGCGGCTGAGTAATACGACTCCCCAAATACGGAATTTGCTGCCTGGGATTGTCATAGTCACCTTGATGCCAAGTCATATGATCCCCAAACCCAACGGGTTGAACGTCTAGGGATAACAGGAATTCCAGGGTATAGGGGCCTAGCACGACGATCCTTTGGGGTTGCCCACATATTTCAGTTTCTCCCATCTCATGGTGAAGCCTACGACAATCTAACGATGTTGCTGACGGGGCAAGCGGGGCATCGTTGGTGGCAGCTGGATCATATGTGGTTTGACCACAAGCCGCGATCGTTCCGCCCATGATGGTTATCAATAGCAGATATTTCATAACCGCCAATATGCTCATGAGTCTTGCCTTTCAACGGGATAATTTATAGCGTTGGCCAGATTGCTGAGTGCACTGAGTATTGCTGGGATGTTGAGACTACAAACAATCTGGCTTGCAGTCTTGTCTTAACGGAGCTGGCAACTGCCATACCTCAAAATTCCACCACAATTGACCCAATGAGGGTAAATGGAGCCCCCGGTTCAAGCCCTGATGTGCGGCTATTATTACTGGCGGCAATATAATCGACATCAAACAAGTTCTTCGCATTAAGGGCAAATCGCCAGTTATCACGACGATAAGAAATGGCTGCATTGGTCAGCAAATAACTGTCTAGCTCGAACGTATTAGCTAAATCGCCCTGCCGCTGCCCTACAAAATTGACACCCAACCCGAAGCCAAGGCCCTGCAAATCACCCCCTTGGATTTCATAGGTTGTCCATAAACTGGCACTATGTTCAGGCGTGTTAAACAAGCGGTTGCCTTCAGCAATGGTGTTATCTGCTGTGACCTCTGCATTGACATAGGCATAGGATGCAATTAGATTCCATCCGGGTAAAATCTCGCCCACAATATCGAGTTCAACGCCACGGCTGCGTTGTTCCCCCGTGGCTACTGACCCCCGTGGGTTGAGCGGATCGGTGGTGGCCACATTTTGTCGGGTAATGTCGAAGTACGCTAGGGTTGCCAATAGATTGCCATTCAGTAATTCAGCTTTGACACCCACCTCAAATCCTTCACCCCGTTCGGGTGCGAGCGGATCCCCTGCCGCTGTTGTTGCAATGTTAGGGGTGAAAGATTGGGAGTAGCTGGCAAACAGCGCTAGCTCATCTACAGGTTGATAGACAATGCCAAAACGTGGCGTCCAGGCATCATTATTTTGAGTAGTCTGAGACCGAATTGGGGCCGCAGGTATTGGGTTATTGGTCGTTTCTTGCGATACCGTATCGTACCGAATACCTGCTAGCAGGATTAAACCCTCAAAAAACTCAATTTGATCCTGGAGATAAACACCCAGCCGATTGGTTTGGATCGTAGTGTCGCTAAATAGCGGTAGATTATCCCCGTCAATTGGTGCGAGTCCATAGATCGGATTAAAAATATCTAGAAAGGAGGGCGTAAATAGATCAAATCTGACAATCTCGTGGTCATAGGTTCGATTCAAATCGACCCCAACTAAAAGGGTATGCCCAATGGAGCCGGTCATAAATTCCCCAATAACAGTCGTCTGTAAAGCAAAGTTATCGGTGTCTAAGGTCTGTTGTGAAGGAAACCGAGTCACAATGCCAGTGGCTTCATTAAAGTCCAATGGGATGACGCCAATATCAAAAAGATCCCGACTTGAATAGTCGAAAGCATTGCGAACTTGCCAATGATCATTAAATTGATGCGCCAACTCATAGCCCAGTCGGAGCAGATCACTATCGGTAAAGTTATCGGGTTCAGCAATGATGCGATCGAAGGGCACCTCAACAACGCCAGTGCCCGATGCCACCAGGCCAGTTTCAAAGGGGAGCCGCTCGTTGGTATATTCAACGCTAAGGGTCAACTCAGTGCGATCGCTAATCTGCCAAGTCAAGATCGGGGCAACAAAGAATCGTTCAAAGTCTTGCTCAAAATTGGTAAATCCATCATCTCGAAAATAAGATGCATTCAACCGATACAGTAAACGCCTATCAGCCGTTAAAGGCCCAGTGAAATCTATCTGGGGCTGAAATACTCCCCGATTACCCACTTGGCCACCAATCTCATAGGCTGGTTCAGTCAACGGTTGCTCAGTGACGAGGTTGATGACCCCGCCGGGTTGAATCTCGCCATACAGAATAGACGCAGGGCCTTTTAGCACCTCAACCCGCTCGATATTTGTGATGGATGGACTGATGCCGGTGAACCCCCCAAATTCTCTAAACCCGTTCCGCAGCGTGGGTGCATCAAACCCGCGAATATTAAAATTAAGGCTCGTGCCCACAAAGGTACCGCCAAAGTTCACCCCGCTAATGTTATTGAGGGCTTCATCCAGGCGAGTCACCTGCTGATCTGCTAACACCTGCTGGGGGATGACCTGAATTGAGGCTGGTATATCTAGAATTGGTGTGTCGGTGCGAGTAGCTGTGTTGGCGTTGGGTACAAAATAATCTTCTTCATTCTCACCCGTCACCACAATCTGAATCGAGTCATCTTCAGGCGTTTGAGCCGTGGGGCTTCCTGGCATGGCCGTCACCATCAAACCAGTCGCTGCCGTGCTGATGGCGATCGTAGGTGGGGCATCAATCCCTGTGATGGCAATCCGCACCTGATTATTGGGCAAGGCGCTAACGTTAATTAGGGCAATACCTTCAGCCGGGTTGCTGATGGTGTATTCATTGCCACCTGGCAGGTTCAATACGGCGTTGGGGATATCGGCAACCGTGGCATTACCTGTGGTTGAGGTTTCCGGCATAGACAACTCACCGCTAGTTTCAAGTTGCAATGTAAAACCAGTGGGGGTTTCTGTAATTTGAACGTTTGTAATTTCGACAAGTTCAGCTTGGGCAATCTGAGCGGCCCATTCATCTACAGTAGTTGCCGATTGTTCAACCTCGTTGAGTGGCACAGCCGCCGATGGCTCCGTTTCAGCCTGTACGGGTTGCAGCCCCAATAGAGCGCAAAGCGCCACCACCCCCCAAGGGACAGTCTGTGCCAATACGCTTAGCGTCTTACCATGTAAGCGTTTCATCATGCCTTATTCACCCACAACACACACAATTACCTAACTGAATCGCTGCTAATGCAAATCGTTCTGATTAGGCAGGTAGGGGCATAATACGGGGCAAAAGCGATCGCCATCTTTGTGGGTCGGAATTTTTCCTTTGTGTGCCGGAATTTTTCGGCACAATAGAGTGGTTAGACGATACAGCAGTCACTAGGCTGCTTAAACAAGACTGCAAGCCAAATCGCTTGTAGTCTCAGCATTCCAGCGATCCTCGGTGCATTACGCAAACTGGCTAGCGCGATATTATCTGCACCGCCCTAACTGATAGGCCTTCGGGCTCACCGCAAATTTCCGTCGAAATGCAGTGCTAAATGCTTCTGGGTTGCGGTAGCCTACCTGGGCCGCTACCTGGGCAACTGTTAGTTCAGATTGCTGAAGCAGGTGTTGTGCTTGTGCCATCCGGCAATCACGTAAATACCCAAACACCGTCGTCCCAAACAAGTGACGAAACCCTTGCTTGAGGGTGCAGTCATTTAGTCCAACCCGACGTGCTAGTGCCATCAACGAAGGGGGGGTACATAAGTGCTGCACTAAAATATCCCGGGCATATTGCACCCGCTCTAGGTCATCAGCCTTCAGTGTGGATTGCCTGGGGGGAGGTGAGTCAGCTTCAAGATAGGCAAACTGCAGTGCCAATAACTCCAGCGCCTTGCTTTCCAGATACAGTTGTTGCCCGGAGCCATGATAGGGACAGTGGAGAATTTGCTGTAGCACCCGGCTCATCGCCAGCGTCATTTTTCCCAGGGGTTGATGAAACCGTCTACTGCCTTGCATCAAGCGCTGCAAAGGATGAGGCAAGCCATTATCAGTGGGATTGAGCCCTTGGAAGTAGTTAGCGTTGGCATAAATCATCACCATCTGGAGGGGCGTATCCGCTGGATATTCTTCTGACTCGGTTAAATCAGGCAAATGGTAGAGGTAGTTATACCCAGTGACTTCTTCATAGTTAGCTTCAATCTCTGGTGTATTGTTTGTTTTTACACCACAATCCCCCGACAGGAAGAATTTGGCTGTCACTGGAAACGCCGAGTTGTGATGTCGTTGTATGGTCAAGGGCTGCCAAAATTGACCGCTGAAAATTTCAATGGTTAGGCCCCCTCGTAAATCAATAAAGCGGCTAAACCCTTCCCCATACTGTTTCGGCAAGCTATATCGATCGCCAAATTCGATGGTTTGATGGATCCGCTCACCCTGCTGCTGGGCTTGTGTTCTTAAGTCTTCAATGTCTAGTTCAGTCAGCTTAGTTGTCATGTCAACTTAAAAGTTGCTTCGCTGCAAATAGAACTCATTCTCATTAGAATAACGGCATAGCAGCTTTCTGTAACCTACTATAGCGCTGGCCAGATTGCTTAATGCACCGAGTATCGCCAGGATGCTCAGTCCACAATCAATCTGGCTCGCGATAGCACACAAAGCTTTGTGGCTACCGCTATAAGTCACATCCCATTGACTAATCGACCTGTACCAAATGGCTGACACGATATTGCTTAACAGATACAGGAGCTTCCCCAGAGTTCTTGGCCGTCATGACTGAGCCACAGATTTCGACATTTCAGCGGGCGGTACGAGAAATGTCTGCGGCTCAAACTGGGCAAAGGCTGAGGCCGGGCGGCGGTAGTAAAAGATATGGGCGCGATCGGGAATAGAGTAGTCTTGATTCAGGCGCGATCGCCATGGGGGAAACTCGAATGCCCTTAGCAAAGAGCTCGTGAAATAAATCGTGAATGGGTTGCAGGATTGGGTCGTGGTGAAAGCGTTCCTCTGTCCAGGGGAGGGGCAACTCCATCACCAGCCAATTGCCTGTCGGATTGGCGCTGCCGATGGGGTCTTCGCCGTTAGCTTTGGAAACTTCTGAACAGAATTTGCACGCTGCGGTTAAAGGGGAAGCAGTCATGGCAACTATCTAAAATTATTGGGCGGGAAGAAGTTGAGCTCTTAATTCATTAAGATACAACTCGGTGCCGATGGGGCCGGGTAACCCCAAACACAAATAAGCGGGAATAAAGTATACGCGTCCGGCTTTACTGGCATTTAGGGACTGGGCGATCGCATTTTTCTGCCACTGCTGCTGGAGACTCTGAAGCTGATGCTACACAAAATCATTTTGAGAAAGGGACTCGTACTGAGCTGCGTTAGCTGCGTTGCCCAAAATCAAGTCTGGTTCAACTTTGGCGATCGTGGCCCGTCTCAGCCTGAACATCGATGACGCCGACATCGACTATATTGCTATCCAACATCGCTGAGCTCGACCTGCCGCAATCTACGTATCCTGTAACCTCCTACAGCAACCAGCACACCACAGCTCGCAAATAGCGTCATCTGCAATGCCATGCCAGCACCATGGCCAGTCCCGAAGATACCGCCGAAAACTTGGGACAGGGTCTGACTGGGTTGCATCGCAGGTTCAAAGACGTGATCAGCTAGGGGGCCTGAAATTGCCGCACCTAGCGGCGTAGCCAGTTGCGTTAGCAAAAAGCGAGTGGCAAACACCCGCCCTTGTACCTCTGGTTCTACCTTGGCTCGCCAAATTGCCTGACTACAACTGCCCGGAAACGGTGAACAAAACCCACTCACCAATGCCGTTCCCATTTTGGTGGCGGTGTTCTGAGCCAGCGCCAGCACGATCAGTCCCCCTTTCCAAATCGCGCTGGCGATCAACACGCCATTAATGCGCCGCTTTGGCCCGCCCCAAAGGCTGAGGGTCAATCCACCTAGTACCCCACCAATCCCAAAGCAGGAAAACAGCGTTCCCACCATCGCAGCGTCGCTCCCGCTGCGAGCCAACACCATCGGCGGCAACAGGCTAAAGCTAGCACTGTCGATAAAGTTGCTAATCAAGAAAAAGCTTAGGAGCGTTCTTAGATTCGGGCGCTGCCATAGATAGCGGATGCCAAAGGTCAACTGTTGCCAAACCGTTTCTGAGGCTGCTGACTGATGGGGAAGGGGCTCGGTTTGGGGAGGCTGCGGGATCGCAACCAGGCTAAGGGTGGCGATCGCGATCGCAAATGTCACCAGATCAATCACAAGAATCCCTTCAAGCCCGGTAATGGCATAAATGCTCCCGGCAATGGCCGGAGCAACAATATAGCTACCCGATAACTGCAAGGATTCAAAGGCAGAAGCCCGAGCATAGTGCTGTTCTGGCACGATGAGTGATATCGAGGTCGAGTGTGCCAACCCTTGAATGTAGCCAAACAACCCATTGATCGCGCCAGAGACATAGAGATGCCAAATATGCAGATGATCCGTCAGCAACAGGGACAAGATGGCGATGGTAGAGAGCCCCGCGACTGAGTCACCCAGTAGCATCAGCGTTTTGCGATTGAACTGATCCACCCAGATGCCAGCAATGGGCGAAATCAACAGCCTGGGAATCTGCGTCGCCACCAAGATGAAGGCTAGGGGAGTGGCTTGACCCGTGACTTCCCAAGCCCAAATGGTGATGGCAAAGTTGGTCATTTCAGAGCCGAGTAGGGAGGCGAATTGACCCAGCCAAATGGTTAAAAAGGTTTGCACGGTAGTGGATGGCTCCTCATGGCTCCCACAGGCCTTGTTGCTCAAGCTGTTGGGAGACGATGTCTCAATGAGCTTAGGTTAGGCGGGGGGTAGATCCCTAGGGATTTTGGCTCCGAAACGCATTTTTTTTGAGCCCAGGACGCATTTTTTAATTGCCCATATACGCCAATAAATCGTCCAGGATGAGATTAGCTGCGATGTAGTTACCCAGTGCCCAGTGGGGGCCAACTTCGTAAATCTGGTTGGTCTGCACTGCCTTGAGCTGAGGCCAAAGGGGGCTGGCCTGGACGCGATCAATTTCAGCTCGGACTCCGGCGGCGAGTTCAGTCACGCTCTGCGGTGTCAGCAAAAACATGACATCGCCATCAATTTCATCTAGGGACTCTAAGGAAATATTGCGTAGACCGGGGCCTTCCGCCTGCCCTGGAGGGCGCGATAGTCCAGCCTCTTCTAAGACGGTACCGGGGAACGACGCTTTGGCCAGGGTGCGAATCTGCCCAGGAGAAATAAACACTACAGATGCCTGGATTTGTGCTGCGTCTGGGGGGAGTTGGGCTATGAATTGCTGCAGCTTGGCTTCGTAGTCCGTAGATAGCTTTTGAGCTTCTGCTTGTTTTCCCAACACGTCTCCACACAGACGAGTCAACTCTCGCCATTCGAGTCTTTCATCAATATCAAAAACGACCGTTGGGGCAATCTGTGACAAGCGGGGATAGTTATCGCCGACAACGGGTTGAGTGGTTAAGATCAAGTCTGGTTTAAGCACCGCGATCGCTTCAAGATTAGGCTGCCCAGACGCATCGATATCTGTGATTGCCGTTGCATCTAAAGCGAGATGCATCATCTCATTCACCATAATACCGGGCATGCCGATGGGCTGTATTCCCAGGGCCACCACAGCTTCAACTAGGGTATATCCCCAAACGACAACCCGAGAGGGATGGGTGGGCACCTCTGTTTCACCCAGTGCGTGTTGTACGCGTTTAACGGCACCGGATGTTGAGGCACCGGATGTTGAGGCATTGGATATAACTTCTGATTGACGGCTGCGTGTACAGGCAGCCACTAGGGTAGCTGCGCCCATGAGCATCAGAAATCGGCGTTGACGATTTACACCCTGCTTAGGGCGACGGGGAAGATAAGCCTGAATCGCTTGAATAATAGTCTGCACAGATGGCCTCCTACTCAAAACTCAACCGAGAAGGAGCCAATAATCGTAAACCCTTCGCCCGGTCGATTTTCAATAAACCTGGTACCTTCAGAACTGTCGATGTAGTTCACATCAAATAGATTGCGAATGTTGAGCGCAGCTCGCCAGTTGTCTCGTTGATAGGAGATCGCTGCGTTGGTTAGGAAGTATTCCTCTAGCAGATAGCTGTTGGCATTGTCGCCAAAGCGATCGCTGACGTAGTTGAAACCGATGCCAAACCCTAAACCCGCCAAATCTCCCTGCTGAATTTCATAGATCGTCCACAGGTTGACATTGTGTTCAGGGACGCCAAAAATCCGATTGCCCGCCAGACCCTCATTGTCTTGGGTGATGTCTGCATCGGTATAGGCATAGTTCGCAACGATGTTCCAGCCGGGTAGGATTTCACCAATGACATCGAGTTCAACCCCCTGGCTCCGCTGCTCACCCGTCGCCACAGAAAAGAATTGCCCCGGCGGAGAATTGGGATCCGTGGTAGCCACGTTCTGTTTTGTCAGGTGAAACAACGCCAGATTAGCCGATAGTCGGCCCCCTAGGAGTTCTGCTCTAGCCCCGACTTCAAACTGCTGTCCGCGTTCAGGGGCCAGTAACTCTCCAAAGCGATCAGTCCCTGAATTGGGCGCAAATGACGTGCTGTAGCTGGTGTACAAAGCAAGGGGGTCAATCGGCTGATACACAATCCCAAGTCTGGGTGTAAACGCCTCGTTACTTTGGCTGTCACGGGTGCCTAAGTCAAAATTTTCTGAGGTCTCAGTGACGGTATCGTAACGCAGACCGGCTAAGAGAAATAGGTTGTCTAGCAGGGTGATTTGATCTTGGATATAGATGCCGAGATTGTTCGTCTGAGTTTCAACGGTTTGAGGGGCGGGGTCGTTAAAACTGTCGGGTCTGGATGTGAGCCCGTATACCGGATTGAAAATGTTAAACAGGGGCTGTGGCGTCTGGTCAATTCGCCTAAAGGTATCTGCATCTCGTCGATATAAATCGACGCCAATCAGGAGGGTATGATCAATCGAGCCCGTGGCAAACTCCCCCACCACATTGGTTTGTAACTCATAGCTATCAGCGGGTTGAGCATTTTGAATCCAAACCCGAAATAGATCTCCGGTGTTTTCGTTCACCTGGGCAGTTGTGTTAGACACAAAGTTGTTCTCAAAGCTGACATAGCGAAAGCGATTGCGAATTTGCCAGTTATCGCTGAGGCGATGTTCAAACTGATACCCCACCCGCAGGAATTCATTTGAGGCGTTGTCGCCGGGTTCACCTGTAATGCGATCAAACGGCACAGCTGCAACGCGATCGCCAATGGCAGGCAACCCGCCAAAATCTGCCGGACGGTCTTCGCTGCTATATTCCAGTTCGAGGGTCAGGTCGCTGCGATCGCTAATGGCCCAGCTAATCACTGGCGCAATAAAGAATCGCTCCACCGGGACGTCAAAATCCCGATGATAGTCCTCATTGCGATACAGCGCATTTAAGCGATACAGCAGCCGCCCATCATCAGTCAGTGGCCCAGAAATGTCGATGCTGGGTTCAAGCAACTGCCGATTGCCCGCTCGAAAGCTCAGTTCATAAAACGGTTCGGAGAGCGGCTGTTCGGTAACCAGATTAATTGCGCCCCCCGGCTCTAGCGCGCCCGCTAAAATTGCCGCCGGCCCTTTGAGCACCTCAACTCGCTCAACGTTAGCAAGCTCCTGAAAGCCCGCATTGCCAGTACTCCCATTGGTCAATCGAAATCCATCCCGCAGAATAGACGAACTGCTAAATCCCCGAATAATAAATCGCTGCCCGCGCTGATCATTAGAGTTGGACACCACACCACTGGCATTTCGCAGGGCATCATTCAGGCGAATCACCTGTTGATCTTCTAACACCGCCTGGGGAATCACCTGAATCGATTGGGGAATTTCGTCTAGCGGGGTATCCGTGCGCGTGGCGGTCGTGGCAGTGGGCACGACATAATCATTCTGATCTCCCGTCACCACAATTTGAATCGCATCATCTGCCTCCCCTATCTGCGCCACGCCTGGGGTAATTCTCAGGGTTAAACCTGTTTCAGCCAGACTCACCGCTGCCGTGGGCGGCGCATCAGTGCCGGTAATGGCAATTTGCACCCGGTCACCCGGCAACGCAGTCGCCTGCACCAAGGCAATTCCCTCAGCCGGTTCAAATTCCTGAAGCTGTTCTGGCAGAACGGCATTCGCAATCTCAAGGATCAGGGCATTCCCCGACACCGTTGTGGTGGGGGCCATCAGTGCTCCTCCTCTGGTCTCTAAGATTACCTGCAACCCTGTTGCCGTTGACGCTAAGCGAATGCCCGTAATCTGCACCAGCGTGGCTTCGATTTGGGCCACCCAGTCTGCAAGGGTGGTGGCAGATGGGTGAGATATCTCCTCCCCCTCTGCACGGATGAGCGTGCCAACCCCTCCCGTCTCGGACGGCAATTGTGCTGATGCTGCTTCTGCAATCACAGCTGAACTCCCTGCTATGGCCAAGAATGCCAGCAGATTTAGCCCTAGTAACGACTTTCCCATCATCTCCTGTCCACACCTTTGCTGAAATGCGATCGCCCCTCAACAGCGCCCTCAAAAGCCGCTGCACAACTCAATCGTTGAGTTTGAAGCGAATCATTCTCAGTTAGAGTATGAGAATTGCCAATGATGTTCTAGGGATTTTGGGCCGGAAATGCATTTTTTGGCGTTGCTGAATAGCGGTATGATTTAGCCCCCCTAGCCCCCCAATTCTGGGGGGAATAAACCTTGCAAAGTCCCCCAGAATTGGGGGATTTAGGGGGCAATGCAGAGTGCATCACTGTAGCAAATCCATCTCTTGATTCAGCAACGTCCATTTTTTAACTGGCGCATTTTTGCAATTGCATTTGCAGCGCTTTGGGGTTGAGGCCAATCCGTTGACGAAAGGCCATGGCAAAGCGATTGCGATTGGTATACCCAACGGCTGCTGAGATATTGCCGACTGACAGGTCTGATGTGAGCAACAGCCGATAGGCTTCTCTCATCCGATGGTTGCGTAAATAGCCAAATGGCGTAGTGCCATACACAACATGAAACCCTTGGTACAGCTTGAGGCGATTGGTGCAAACTTGCCGGGCCAGGGCTTCTACAGTAGGGGGATCAATCATTTGCTTTCTTAAGATGAATGCGGCCTGGTAAATACAATCTAGATCAACGTCATCGTCGTGAGATTGCAACATTGCTTCCAGATAGAGGGACACTAAACTCAGGGCTTTTCGCCTGAGATAGGTGCGACGAGTGGAGTCCCGATAAGGGCAGTTGAGAATCTGGTGGGTGACCTGTTGCATGGCTGGTGTGGTGACGCTGCGAGCGGCATAACCCAGATCATGGGCCTCAGCATAGAGGGCATTGGGCAATGTCTGCTCTGCACTGCGATAGGCATTGATGGCAAATTTGCGATCCAGAATTCGGCCCAACATTTCACTCGGGGACAAGCTAGATCCTTTTTGTCCCCGTCGATACACAAATTGCAAAACCCGCCTAGCGATCGTTTGAGTTTGAGGGGGTAGTCGCTCCACATAGGCCTGAAAATAACTCACCAGGGCAGGTTGTTTGAAGATAACCTCAACCTCAAACGTTCGTTTTCGGGCAGGCATGATATAGACACTCTGCCCCCTAAAACGGGGAATAAAAAAAGTATGTCCAGCCTCTAAACCCGTTAGGCGAGACTCAAATTTGAGGCAATTGACGTTGTCAACACCCTCGACTATCACATCCCGATGCATTGTGTAGCTCACAATGGCAAGGGTTAAATCATCTCGCAACGGAATTTCTTGTCGATAGCCTTGCCCTAGCGGATAGACCCAAATGCGATCATCAGGCTCTGAATGCAGCAGTCGCGGATCATCTGGGCTACCGGGTGAAAGCCAGTTTGGATCATGTTTTGAGATCAATTGGGGTGGCGTCATGACAGCAGATGCAAGATCCTATGCAGATTAATGGGAATTTTTTGCATCATTATGCCATGGGTACTTGCTGTACTGCTCAACGATTCAAAAGCAACTGGCGCAAGTCGTCCAAAATCAGCTCGGTGCCAATGGGGCCGTTTAATCCATTCCACTTGTAGTAAGTTGCGAAATAGACTTGATCTGCTTTAGTGGCGGTAAGCGATTGAGCGATCGCATTTTCGGCCCAATCCTGCTGAATGCCAGCCGTTTGAAGCCGCAGTAATTCATCAGTCTCAACCGTTTTAGCCGCCTGAACAGTATCCAAGTCATAGCCCAGTACAAAAATATGATCAGCCTCGTCAAGCTCTGGCAAGGCTTCTATAGACAGTGGGGCAGAATTGCCATTGCTAGGGGGAGCCACCAGTTCAAAGCCCAAGCTTTCCATCAGCTCGCCAAGGTAGCTGCGGGGGGTAATCGCAATTAAGTTACCGCTATTGAGTCGGTCGGCCCCTAACACCAGCGCTTTAGGCGAAGCGGCAATCACCTGATGGAGGTCTTTGCGAGCAGCAGCCACAAGCTTGTCATACTCAGCGATTGCCTCCTCTGCACGATTTTCATCACCCAATGCCTGCGCTAGAGTGCGAATATTCTGCTGCCACTGGCCCAACTGTGTCCGCACATCCCAAAGTAGGGTAGGTGCGATTTGGGCAAGTAGATCGTAATTGTCTCGGTTCCGTCCCGCCTCCCCCACAATCAAATCGGGTTTGAACTGGGCCAGCAATTCTAGGGAAGGTGCATTACCACTGCCGACGTTGATCGGTTGAGTGGTCACAAATTGTCCTAAGTAGGGAATTTGCGTTTCGGGTTGGTCAATCTGCTCCCCAGTGGAAAGCGGCAAGATACTCCCAAAGCCAGCGGGTTGTTCCCCGAGAGAGAGTAATAGATCCAAAGAATGTGCTCCCAAGACAACAACTTTTTGCGGCTGGCCACAGATTTCCACGTCACCCAAAGCATGGGAGACGATGTGGCAATCTGTCGCTGTGGGTGCTGGTGATGAACTGCTGCTGCAAGCGATGACGGTAAAAGTGACCAACAGCGATAGCAGCCAATGCTGAAAATGACGCAGGGATATCGTGGACATCGTGGATAGCTATGTAATTAGAACTCAAATGAAAATGTTCCGACTAGGGTCAGCCCTTCGCCAGGATAAATCTCGTTGCGGCTGTTGCGAGTCCCTGTGAGATGGTTGACATCAAACAGATTTCTAACATTGATTGCAGCCCGCCAGGTGTCCTGCTCATAGGCGATCGCTGCATTGGTCAAAAAATAATTTCCCAACTGGAAGCTATTGTCTAAGTCACCAAAGCGATCGCCCACATAATTCACCCCTGCCCCAAAGCTCAATCCTTGTAGCGCCCCGGTTTGAATCTCATAGTTGGTCCATAAGTTAGCACTGTGTTCCGGGGCATTGATTAACCGATTGCCGACTTGGCCATCATTATCTGCGGCGATGCGAGCATCGGTATAGGCATAGTTGGCAATAATATTCCAACCGGGCAAAATTTCACCAATCACATCCAGCTCTATTCCCTGGCTGCGTTGCTCTCCGGCATCAATCACGGAACTAATGTTATTGGGGTCGCTGGTAGACACGTTGCGTTTGGTGATGTCGAAATAGGCCAAACTCGCCACCAGTGACCCATCTAAGGCTTCGGCCCGAACCCCTACCTCAAACTGCTCCCCTCGTTCGGGTTGCAGGCTATCCCCGTCGAAGGTGGTACCGCTGTTAGGCGCAAAGGACTGACTATAGCTGGCATAGAGAGAAATGGGATCAACAGGTTGGTAGACAATTCCCAATCGAGGCACCCAAGCGTTATCGTTTTGGGTCGTATCCGACGCCACAGGCGCAAACAACGATGGACGATTCACGTTTCGTTGGTTAACTGTGTCGTATCTTAGACCTGCTAACAGGTGCAGATTGTCGAGCAAGGTTATCTGATCTTGCACATAGATTCCCCAGGAATTGACGTAGCTATCTCCATCAAAGAAGATTGGCTGGGTACTAAAATCTGGTCGGGGAACAGTGCCATAGACGGGATTGAAAATGTTGAGGACAAAATTCGTCGCAAATCCTTGACCAATATTGCCGATGGCTTCCCGACGGTAGTAGTCCACACCAACCAAAACAGTATGCTCAATCGAGCCAGTGGTAAATTCGCCGACAAGATTAGTTTGCACATTGTAGGTACTGCTGGGTTGATCAAGTTGAATGTAACTGCGGACTTGGTCGCCCGTTAACTCATTCAAATTTAATACAACCGACGATTCAAATAGGGTGTTGTAGGCGATGTAGTTGAAGGCATTGCGGAATGTCCAATCGTCATTGAAGCGGTGCTCAAACTGGTATCCCGTTCTGAGATAAGTCGATTGGTTGATATCATTAGGATCACTGAGATTGCGGGTAAAAGGAATATCGGCAACTTCCGTTCCAATGGCAACTAGCCCTGAGTCGTAGGGCCGTTGATCATCAGAGTATTCCAGCAGTAGGGTGAGATTGCTGCGATCGCTGATGGCCCATTGCAATACAGGGGCAATGAAGAAACGCTCCACATCCGTGTCAAAGCCTCGGTAAAAGGCGCTATCCCGATAGAGCACATTGAGCCGATATAAAAGACTACCATCTTCCGTCAGTGGCCCTGAAAAATCGATACCACCGCCTGTGAGCGATCGACTCCCCAACTCAAAATTAACCTCATAAAAAGGATTTGCTAGGGGTTGCTCACTGACTAGATTGATCACCCCGCCCGGTTCTGACACACCGTAGAGGATTGCCGCTGGGCCTTTTAACACCTCAACCCGTTCAATATTAGATAACTCGGGATAACCGATATTGCCGTTAAACCCAAAAGTCGGGCGAAATCCATCCCGCAAGACTGAAGCACTATCGAAGCCCCGCACGACAAACCGCTGCCCTCGGGCATCAGCAGAGTTCTGCAAGACGCCGCTGGCATTACGTAACGCATCATCTAGGGCAGTGATCCCCTGATCCTCAAATACCGCTTGGGGAATCACCTGAATGGATTGAGGGATATCACGCAGCGGGGTGTCAGTACGAGTTGCCGTCGAAGCATTAGGCACAACATACCTATCCTCCGTACCCGTCACCACAATCTGAATGGCATCGTCGCTATCACCGGCTTGGGCCACCCCCGGCACTACGGTCAAAACCAGATTGGCTGCGTCCGCATTGACTGCTACCGTCGGTGGGGCATCGTTACCTGTAATCGCCACCTGCACTACATCGCTGGGCAGCGTAGTCGCCTGCACCAAAGCAATACCTTCAGCGGGTTCAAACTCCTGAAATGGTTCTGACAGTCTTGCATTGGGAATTGTCACAATCAGCGCATTGCCCGACACGGTAGTCGTAGGGGGCGCTAGTTCGCCAGTGGCTGCCAGCAACACTTGCAAACCGGTCTCGGTCAACGCCAAACGAATGCTGGTAATTTGCACCAAGGCGGCTTCAATTTGAGCGACCCAGTCGGTAACAGTTGTGGCGGGTGGGTGGGTGTCAGAAAGAGAAAGGGGAAGATGGGGGGATGAGCTTTCTCTTATCGCTTCACTGGCCGCTCCACTGGCCGCTTCACTGGTTTGTTCCTCTGGACTTTCAACCGTAGGTATTGAAAGTGTTTCTGGCTCAGATTGGGGTTGTGCTAGTGTTGCTTCTGCGATGAGCATTCGGCCACTGGCTAGGGTCAATAGGGCCAGCAGATTTAACCCTGGTAACGACTTTCCCATTAATTTTCCTCACACACCATTGTTCAAACCCAAGTCATTGGCTGGTAGCTCGCTTTGGGCGCGGCTGCTATTGCTCAAACCTTGGTCTTGAAGCGAATCATTCTTGATTAGGGTATGGGAATTGGCGATCGCTTGATAGGGATTTTGATGCCCAAACGCATTTTTTTATCTAACTGGCCCATTGCCAAACCTGCATCTGAAACGCTTTTGGATTGATGCCCATCTGTTGACGAAAGGCCGTAGCAAATTTGCTGCGGCAGGTATACCCCACGGCGGCTGAGACTTTTCCTATTGACTGGTCTGAGGTCATTAACAATCGTTGCGCTTGCCACAGACGGCAGTCTCGCAAATAGCCAAAAGGCGTGGTGTCATAGACCTGGTGGAAGCCCTGATTCAGCTTGAGTCTATTTGTACCGACCTGTCGAGCCAGTGTCTCTATCGTGGGGGGAGTGAAAATCTGGGTTCTTAAGATAGATGCCGCTTGATCAATGGCATGGAGGTCGGCGGCGCTCAGACGTGGCTGCACCATCGCTTCCAGGCGAAGCGCAATGAGCTTCAAGGCTTTATGCTCCAGATAGGTGCGGCGGGTTACTCCCTGGTAAGGACAACTCAGAATTTGTCCAATCACCTGATTCATCTTGGGTGTTATGGGATGGCGAGTTTCGTACTTGAGGGCGATCGCTTCGGAGTAGAGCGAATTAGGCAGAAGCTGCTCAAAGGTTGAGTTAGAATCAGCAGCCACAATCGTACTTTGCAAAATCCGGTTCAGGAGCCCAGCGGATGCTGAGATCGAGCGTCCGTTCTGGTATCGACACAGAGATTGCACAATACGCTCAGCAATGCTCAGTGTTTGGGGCCGCATACGCTCCATGAACGCCTGAAAGTAAGTCACCAGTACAGGTCGCTTGCACCAAACCTCAACTTTGAAAAACCGCTTTCGCGCGGTTTTGACTCCAAAGTGTTTTAAGCCAAAGTAGGGGCAAAAAAAGCTATATCCAGCCTCAGGGCTAGCCAGATGAAAAGCAAATTCAAGGCAATTACGCTCACCTGGCGCATCAATCACCACATCTTGATTGAGCGTATAGTCAAAAATGACAAGGTTTAAATCATCTCGGAGTTGAATGGTTTGAAAATATCCTTGACCCAAGTGAGATGGGCAAACCAGAATTTGATCAGACACATCTGCATGCAAAAGCCGTAAGTCGCCGTGGCTACCTGGCAAGAGCCAATCATGCCAATGGTTTAATTGCAGTCGTGTTGTCATGGTGCTGCCTGACTTAAATGCTGATTATTTAATAGGAAAAATTTGCATTATTATGCCATGACTCGCGATAGTAGGATGATTCTCTGCTGTATCACTTGGGAAATCCGGTCGTGCTGCAAAAACACAGAGTAGTCGTTTGGATGGGTTTACCTTTCTTGATACCTGGCTGATTTGGGCCCATGATAGGATTGTTGGCTAGATTTGGATTAAGTACCAGATGAGGTGAGTAGACAATGACTATTGCCGTTTCTCAAACTGAGCCTCAAATTGCTCGTAAGGTTGTCAGTGGGCTACTCGCGGTCAAGCCCCTCTGGAATCTAGCCAAGTGGCAGGCTCGCAAAATGATGATTGATCGAGCAGAGCGCTTGGGCATTCCCTGGCGTGAGACAGTCCAGCGATTTGAGAGTCATGATTGGCAGGCTGATTGGGACAGTATTCAGGATGCTGAATTAACCTATCCAAACAACTACAAGGCCTCGTTTCACGGGTACGATGAGGGCCACCTGTGTTGGCCAGCTGCCTTTGAGTTTGAAGTGGCTTCTAATGCAGTCCATTCTAAGCTATTTCCTGAGGCGGGGATTCAGAGTGATGCCAAACTGCGCCAGAGCTATCATGATGTGCTCAAGACGAAACTGCCTTACCAACCCCAGTCTATTTTGGATTTACATTGCACCGTCGGGCTGAGCACCTTTGCACTGAAATCGCTCTATCCGCAAGCTCAGGTGACAGGCTTAGATTTTTCGCCCTATTACCTTTCTGTGGCTCACTACCAGGCCCAGCAACGTCAAGAGAATTCAATTGATTGGGTTCATGCGCTACCAGAGGCAACCGGATTAGCCGCTCAGTCTTTTGATCTGGTGTCAGCGTTTTTGTTGTTTCATGAAATGCCCCAGGCGACCATTCGTAAGATATTCCGGGAAGCGCGACGGTTGGTAAAACCGGGTGGATATTTTACGTTTATGGATATGAATCCTGCTTCGACGGCTTACACAACAATGCCGCCTTATGTCATGACGCTACTCAAAAGTACAGAGCCATTTATGGAGCAGTACTTTGCCTTAGATATTGAGAGTGAGCTCCTATCGGCGGGGTTTGATCAGGTAACGGAGACGATTAATAGCGCTCGCCATCGTACCGTTATTGCCCAGGTCAAGATTTAACCTTGAGTTTGCGACCCATCGGAATACACAGCGGTGTTCCTGCAACTGGATCCTGAATAATACGGCAGTCTAAACCAAACACTTCTCGCACCAGATCTTCGCCCATGACTTGCTCCGGGTTGCCTTGGGCATAAACCTGCCCGGCCTTCATTACAATCAGGTGATCGCCATAGCGACAAGCCTGATTCAGCTCATGGAGCACGATCACAATCGTGCGGCCCTCACGCTGGTTAAGGTCATAGAGTAAATCCAACACTTCAATTTGATGGGCCAGGTCGAGAAAAGTCGTGGGTTCATCCAGCAGCAACGTCTGGGTATTTTGGGCCAGGGTCATGGCAATCCAAGCCCGCTGCCGCTGGCCACCCGAGAGGCTATCAATGGGCCGATCTGCCAGGGCTTGCAGTTCGGTAATCGTCAAGGCCGCTTCGACCTGACGTTCATCTTCTTTACTCCACTGCTGTAGCCAGCCCTGGTGGGGGTAGCGGCCCTGGGCCACTAACTCACGCACCGTCAACCCCTCAGGGGCTGTGGGGCCTTGGGGCAGCAACCCCAGTTGCTTCGCCACAACTTTGGTTGGCAGCTTAAAGATTGAGTCACTATCTAAATAGACAACGCCTCCCTTGGGTTTAAGCAGTCTTCCTAACCCTTTGAGTAGGGTTGATTTGCCACAGCCATTGGGCCCCACCAGCACGGTGATTTTGCCCGCCGGAATCGCCAGATCAAGGGTGTTAATAATGGCTTCGCTGTCATAGGCCAGGGTTAATTTGCGGGTAGTGAGGGCAATTTGGGTTACAGTGTCGAACATTTTTGTTAAAAATCTATCCCTGACGAATGGCATCTCGAAACATCATGACGGCGTCAAATTGCTCTTCAGGTTTGACGTAGCTGGCGAGTAAAGGAATATCCAATTCAGGCAGTAATTCACTGGCCTCAATCAACTCATATTCTGTTGGACGCAGGTGATAGATCCCAAATCGTCCTGACTGCCATACCCAAACCTCGGTCACGCCCAAACCTTTGTAAATGTCTAACTTATCAACCAATCCACTGGTAATCACGATCTGAACGGCTAAATCGGGAAATGCCTTTTTGTCGCCCAGGCAATAGCACTCATCGGGTTCTAACCCCCTTTGTTTTGCCGCTTGCCGAAATGTTGTAGAACCGCCAGCATGAAATCGCTGCCGTGTTTCTTGGAGGTAAGTCTCGATCAACATCCCGATCATCTTTTTGAGGTCTTCGTGCTCTGGAGAATTGGTCATAATCTCCAGGGTGCCGTCTAGATAGCTCAATCGCAGCGTTGGGAAGTTATCCCCCAAGACGTTAATTAGCGCCTCATATTGCTGCCAATCGACCCCATGCAAAAGCACCCGCTGCTCGGCGGTCATATCAGATGGTTGAGTCAGGAGTGGAGTAGGCATAGCGATGGTGGTCTTGAACGCTTTTGAAACTATTCTAGGGGGCGTCCTGTTTGGGATGGGATGATGAGCCACGCCTAGAGTGCTAGCTAAAGTCACGCAGCATTTTTTTGATCTCAAGGTTGTGCAGTTCCTCTTGGCCAATTTTGGTGCGGGCGTATTCTTCTAGATAAATGCTGGCGTTTTCCACGACGTCCAGCAGCTTTTTGTACATCGCCAGTGCTTTCTGCTCATGGCTAAGGCTCTCTCCTAGCAAATCTGTCACGGCATGTTGATGGGTTTCTTCGATGGTTGCGATCCGTTGGCTAGGATGGCCTTCTAAACCCGTTAAAATTTCACCCGCTTCTTGGGCATGGAGCAAAGACTCATTGGCTTGGGCCTTAAAGAAATCCACAATGGGGATGCGGTTAGGCCCTATTGCCATCAAGGAGTAATGGGTATAGCGAACGACACCTGCCAACTCAAATTCCATAATTTGGTTCAGTAGTTCGATGGTGCTTTGGGTATCGAGGTCTTTCATGGGGACTCCTGATTCGGGAAAGGAATTAATTTTTGGATTTTAGATTTTGGACTTTGTCGTGAGCAATCGGTTTGGCTGAGCTCATCGTCGCAGCGAGTCGAACGATTTGTGATTTTGAATAGCAGGTTTCAGGAGCGATCGCAGAACGATTAGACCACACAGAGATTAAGTCTGCCTAGTGCGAATCAAGAGATATAGAAAATAGGGTGCGCCAACAATGGCTGTGATGATACCGCAGGGCAACTCAATTGGGGCAAACAGCAGCCGCCCGATTAAGTCTGCCACCACCACCACCATACCGCCCGTCAGTGCCGCCACGGGTAATAACCCCTCGTGGGATGGGCCCACCAGTTGTCGAGCAATGTGGGGAGCCATGAGTCCCACAAACCCGATGTTGCCTGCGGTGGCCACTGCTGACCCCGCTAAGGCCACGCTGCTCAATAAGAGCCAACCCCGCTGCCACTCCAGGCGACTCCCCAAACTGCGAGCTACATCATCCCCCAGTTGCAGGGCGTTGAGTTCTCGACTGAGGACAAGCGACAATACACCAAAGCTCATTAGCCAAGGCATAAACGCCACTAACTGTTCCCAACTGCGGCCATAGACGCTGCCGGTAAGCCACACTAACGCCTGACTCACGTCGTAGATGTTGCCGAAGGTCACCATTAGGCTAGTCAGCGCCCCGGCAATCAGGCTAAAGCCCACACCCACTAAAATCAGCCGCACGGGAGAACTGCCGTCCTTCCAGGCCAGTAGGTAAATCAACATGGCCACGGTGAACGCACCGCCGAAGGCGGCCAGCGGAATGGCGGTAACGGGCGTCACTGGAAACACCACAATCAACGTGACTGCGGCGAGCGCCGCCCCGGCATTAACCCCGATGATGCCCGGAGCTGCTAGGGGATTGCGGGTAATGCCTTGGGTGAGGGTGCCAGCGATCGCTAATGCCATGCCCACGCCCCACGCCACTAGGGTGCGCGGTAGCCGCAGGGTATTGACGATAAACACATAGTCCGGATTGTCAGTCGGCAAACCGAAAATGGTGCGAATCACATCCCAGGGCGGTACCGGATATTCCCCTTGACCGACGCTCCAGACCATGGCGGCTAGGGTGATCACGATCAACCGGAGCACTGTCTTTGGCACCCGTCGATCTAGGCGGAATGACCACTGACGAAGGCGCAACACCAGCCATTGAGAGCGGTCCGTATCTTTTGTAGAAGAAGACATATCAGCGCTTCACGAGGGAACGGGTGAGATAGATAAAAAACGGTGCGCCCAAAAGCGGCATGACAATGCCGACGGGGAGTTCTTGGGGTTGAATGATTAACCGGGCACCAATGTCAGCCAGCAGTAATAAGATGGCGCCGGTGATCGCCGAATAGGGCAAAATCCAGCGATAGTCGGCTCCGGCCCAAAATCGAACAATGTGAGGCACAATCAACCCGATAAAGCCGATTGGCCCGGCGATCGCCACCGATCCCCCCGCTAATAACACCACGCTGATTGCCCCAAACCCTTTAACCCAGGCCGTCTTTTGCCCCAACCCCTGGGCGATCGCATCACCTAAACTCAACGTGGTCAATTGCTTGCCCATCAATAAGCCCAAGACTAATCCCACAGCCAGATAGGGCAGCACCTGCACCACCAGTTCCATATCGCGGCCCGCTACTGATCCAGCCAGCCAAAAGCGAATTTCTTCCAGGGTACGTTGGCTAATAATGAGAATGCCTGTCGTCAACGATGACACGAGAGCCGTTAAGGCAGCCCCGGCAATGGTCAAATTTAATGGCGTCAGGCCGCCGCGTCCTAGGGAGCCCAGCCCATAGACGGTAACCGCCGCGATCGCCGCCCCGATCAGAGCAAACCCAGCGTAGACACTTAGCGAAGCGGCGTCGAGCCAAAAGACTGCCATTACTACCGCTAGGGCTGCTCCCGAATTGATGCCCAAAATCCCCGGATCGGCTAGCGGGTTGCGGGTGAGCCCCTGCATAATGGCCCCAGCCACAGCCACCGCTGCCCCAACCAATAGAGCCGTAATCGAACGCGGGGCGCGGACGGTGCGAATAATCAAATGTTCGGTGGAATCAGTGGGGGCAGTTAATGCTTGATAAACTTCTGCGGGACTAATATCGGCAACCCCCAAGGCAATACTGGCAACAAAACAGCCTAAGAGCAGTAATACGCCTAAAAAGATGCCTGCTGTGAGTAGCACATGGGTGGGCAATCGCGATCGCTGAACTGTTCTGACTGACACAAGAGGCGCACCCCTACCCGGTAAGAAATATTCCCATTAATGATACGCTTTTTTTGACTGAGACTCCCATTTTCAAATTGGATGGGGCTGATGCCAAACCCAACTCAGCTAAATCCTCACAAGCTCAGCCATACTGTACGCGCCCTCGGCTTAGTCAGTCTGTGCACTGACCTTGCCAGCAAAATGGTGTATCCGCTCACGCCTATTTTTTTGACCACTGTCTTAGGGGCACCGATCTGGACAGTTGGCGTGATTGAAGGGATTGCCGAGAGCACCGCCAGCCTGCTCAAGCTTTATTCAGGCTGGTTATCTGACCGGGTGGGGCGGCGCAAACCTTTTGCAGTGGTCGGTTATGGGCTAGGGGCAGTGTCCAAATTAGGATTGGCACTGTCAGTCGGTTGGGGCACTGTTTTGGGCGCCCGCTTGCTCGATCGCGTGGGCAAAGGGCTACGGGCTGCCCCCAGAGATGCCCTGATTGTCGAAAATTGTTCGCCCCAGCAGCGGGGTCAAGCCTTTGGGTTACACCACAGTTTAGAAACGACGGGGGAGGCGATCGGCCCGCTAATCGGCTTTTTATGGTTGCAACAGTTTACAGGGAATTATCGCGGGGTGTTCGCGATCGCGTTTCTACCCGCCTTCATCGGCGTTGGAATTTTACTTCAGAGTGTGCAAGATCCGCAGCGATCTGCTCCCCAACGGCGATCGCGTCCCCAATTTGCCCTACAGGGATTAAGCCCCAACTATCGAAGATACCTCGGCGTCATTGGCTTGTTTAGTTTGGGTAACGCTTCCGATGCCTTTTTGCTGTTGCGGGCTCAAGATTTAGGGTTTAGCGGGGCTGACATTTTGCTACTTTATGCAGTGTTTAACCTGATCTCAGTCGGACTGGGATTTACCCTGGGTCGGCTATCAGATCGAATCGGGCGACGACCGCTATTAGCCATCGGCTATCTGCTGTTTGCCCTGGTGTATTTTGGCTTTGCCGTCAACCAGAGCGCTAGCGTCGTTTGGGGGTTGTTTATGCTCTATGGCTTGTATACCGCGCTAACCCGTGGCGTTCAAAAAGCTTTAGTGGCAGACCTAGTGCATCCCGATCGCCGGGGGGCAGAGATTGGCACCTTTCATATGCTGGTGGGCTTAGCAGCATTGCCTGCTAGCTTGATCGCAGGATTACTTTATACGCAGGTTTCTGCTGCTGCACCGTTTTATTTGAGTACGGTGACTGCTGCGATCGCCGCAGGGTTATTGGCGAGTGTTCACCGTCCAGTCCGGTAAACGCCGCGATCGCCAACGCCATCTCATAACCGGCAGTTGGGAATAACGCTGTTATTCCGCCAATACCAAGAGCACACCTATGCAGCGCCTTTTATAGCCGACCTAGTCTAAACACCAGGACTCTAGTTGCAGAATTGCCTGCATTTCCCAAGATCCTGAAACCTACCCACTTGCACCACAGACTCAAGTCTTGCAAAAGCGGGTAGGTCTCAGCAGTTCAAAATTGGGGGACGATCGCCGACTATTACAACCTCAAAGTCCCACTTTTGAAGGGGGATGTAGGGGAATCTGAATCGTTTAACGACCAACATTACGTTCAAATGTCCTCTCAGATTAAGCGTCAGTCTGACCAGAATCATCACCCGCGTTAGCACCATCCCCAGTAGTCCCGGGCTCTGAACTTGACTCACTGGTGTCAGTCTCAACAGATGGGGAGCTAACCGCCGTCTGCACTTTAGAGCTGGTGGTTGGCTCAAACATCAAGCGGGGAGCAACGGCAGCCGGATCAGCTTTGAGTCCCTCGCCGCTGATGACCCGGTAGGCATGCCACAGGTGGCCTAGCAGTGCGATACTACCCAACAAAATCTGGATGTTTGCGATAAAGAGACGGTCAGCACCAAACAAGTCTACTGGATAAGCAGCTGTGTTGTGGCTGACGTAAGCACTAGACAGAAATGCCATGAAGGCCACCCCCCCCAGGCTGTAAGACAACAACGCTTCCCCTTCAACCCTTACAATCCGCTTAAAAACTGGCAGCATGGGGGTCAAGATATGCCAAATACCCCCACCAATCAGCAGGATGGCAATCCATAAATGTCCACCCACAATGTCTTCAAGATTATTAGCGGCAGCCAGACCGAACCCGCTAAACCCATCTGGTGTTTGACCCGCCAAATAACCAAAGATGCGCGTCGGGTCAAACGTGGGTGACTCAATCAGGCGGACAGTGTGCAGTTCACCATCGTACAGTCCTCCCCAACGGGTCGCCTTTAAATAAAGCCCAAGGGCGCCAGCGCCGAGCAACAGCAGGTGATGCCCCAAAATCAGCGTGAGCTGACGATCGTCATCCCAGGCGTAGCCAAATTTACGGGTTGTCTCCCCACTATCCTCCAGTTTGGCAGGCCCCCGCAATACATGAAACAGCCCCCCAGCCGCCAGCACAGCAGAGGAAACCAGGTGCAATACACCCACGACGAAGAAAGGATAGGTTTCGGTGACCACACCCCCCTCGCCAATTCCCCAACCCAGCAGCGCCAGGTGGGGCAGCAATGTCAGATTCTGCTCACCAAGCGGTATCCCCAGTTCCACTTGACTGACTTCGACTAGGGTGAACGAGCCAGCCCAAAGCAGAATCAGCGCCGCATGGGCAAGATGGGCACCCAACAACAAGCCGGAAAAACTGACTAGTCTGGCATTACCAATCAACCATTCATTTTTGGGATTATTGGCTACAAATGTTTTATCGAGTGAAAGGGTCAATGCATCCTCCTCCGCATGGAAAATACTTGAGAATCTTTTTCATCACCACTAGTGCAATTGTATCAAAACCAGAAAGCTGATTTATTGGTGAAATTAAGTCTGAAAAAGCGCCTTCTAGGGAGATACTAGTCAAAAACTCTTATCAGACAATCTGACATAGCCTATTGCTTATTAGCTTTGATTCTCAATTAAAGATCATTATCTAGATGGCCGCATTTAGCAACTTATGGTCAAACAAGTTTTGTAGCGAAATTATGTAGAAACCTGAATAAATAACAAGCGCGATTTAGGACGGTATGCAAGTCACTTTCACAGCCACAGATTTCCAAGCAGCACTGATTGAGTTTCAGCAGCAAACGGGCACAGCCTGTCAGCTTTCGGGCTATGAAAGTACGCTGACACTCCCTAAAACCCTAGGAGAAGGGCAAGTCCACAATATCAACTTGCGTCAGGAGACGTTTGATCTGTTTGTTCACCAACATCTGCTAGACGAAAATTTGGTGATTAAAAAGGATTTCAGTTGGTTTATGGCCGATCCCTGAAAGCCTTTTGCAGTAAGGGCTCCACTATTTCCGATTAACTCTATTAAGTCTAGACTTGGGCCAACCGCCAACATTGCACAGAACCCTGACCAAGTTGTTTCGAGAATTCGAACGTTTCAGACTGATTGGCAGTTGTGCTGGGGTCAGGGGAATGAGGCAGTTGATGCAGCGCTTCAAATAGCGCGTCGATGTTTGGCAACCGCATGGGAGGATAACCAGGAAACTAATGTCCCTAACTTTATTGAAATTCATTCTCAAAAGCGATATTGCCTTAATACAACGAGAACCCTTGTATTAAGCCGCAATGCGCCATCCCTGAGACTGTTGCTGCACAGTCCACATCTGGGCATAGCGTCCCCGCTGGGCTAGCAGCTCCGGGTGGGTTCCCCGTTCAATTACCCGTCCATCTGCCAAGACCAAAATTAAATCTGACCCCACAACCGTTGATAGACGATGGGCGATAACAATGACGGTTTTATCCACCACCAATCGGTTGATGGCCTCTTGTACCGCCACTTCACTTTCGGTATCCAAGGCTGAGGTAGGTTCATCCAACAACACAATCGGGGCATTTTTGAGCATGGCCCGGGCGATTGAAATCCGCTGACGTTCACCCCCAGATAGAGCACCCCCAATGTCGCCGATGCGGGTTTCATAGCCATCGGGAAGACGGGTGATAAATTGGTGACAGTTGGCGGCCCGCGCGACTACTTCGATATCGGCATCGGTGGCGTCTAGCTTGGCCATGCGGATGTTGTTGAGAATCGTATCGTCAAATAGATACACGTCTTGAAACACAACCGAAAGCGATCGCATCAGTTCAGCCGGATCAACCCGTCGAATATCGACCCCACCGAGGCGAATGGCACCCGTCTGGACATCGGCAAAGCGGCTGATTAAACGGGTGATGGTGGTTTTTCCACCACCGGAGGGGCCAACCAGTGCCGTTAGCGATCGCGCCGGTAATTGAAAAGAGACGTCTTGCAGTGCCCACTCCGTTTGATCGGCGTAGCGGAAGGACACCTGATCAAACGCAATGTCAAAGCTCGTTAGTTGGCTTGCCGGAGGTTGCACTGGCAGCGCTGGAATGCTCATCAACGCTTCAATACGCTCCAGGCCAATTTCCATCAGATCAAAGACGCTGGCGAGGTGGATGAGCTGAGTCAGGGGTTCTGTAAACCGCATAGCAATCACCAGCAGGGCAAATAGCGCTGGAATGGGAAGACTGCCTTGCAAAATAAACAGGGCACCTAGCCCCATCAATGCCACCACCCCCACTTCCACCAGCGTTGCCATCGTAATCGAAGGCAGGCTGCCAAGTCGTTGGCCCTTGGCTTGGATTTGACGCTGGTACTCAAGGGTGGTTTGTAATCGTTGCGATCGCGCTCCGACTTGCTTGGTCGCCCGCAAAACGGGCAATCCCTGGGCATATTCCACCACCCGTGAGGCGGTTTCAGCATCCGCTGCTGCCACATCTCGCAACATCGCCTTAACCAACGATCGCATATAACGATAGGTCGGCACCGCAATCGGAAACGCTACGAGTAATGCCATCGCCAACCGCCAGTCAATCCACAGGGTAATCAGAAACGTGATCAACGGCACCACAAGGGTTTGAATCACCAGGGTGGCTAGGCTGCCAATCCACATCACCAACTCGCTAACATTGCCACTCATAATCACATTGAGATCCCCCGATCGCCGCCGACTCAGATCTTGCAAGGGGATGCGTCGCAGTTGCTCGGCTAACTTCAATCGAGTTTCGTGGGCCACTTTAGAGGAGATTAGCCAAGAAAAGTCTAGTTCGCGCCAGCGGAGTAGCCCTTCAATGGCAACCAGGATGCCAAACCCGCCCAGCAACAGCCAAACCCTTTGGGCATCGATGGGTTGCGTCAGCAACGCTGAAAATAGCGGAAAAAACAGCGCAAAAATAATGCCCTGAATCATCGATGCAATGACGGAGAGACGCAGGGCGGCTTGCAGTTGCGGCCGATATGAACCGGCAACGGTCATCATGCGGCGATAGGTATTTAACATGCCAGCTCCTAAGCCAAGACAATAGTAGAGTTAAAGAAATCGCTGCTAGGCATTAGCTGCCCAATCACTGGTCTGCTAGTGCGTCATAGATGGTGAAAGGGCATCGGTGATTTTTAAACGCAAAATCCGACCCGAATTTTTGAACAGTGGCACCAGGATGAAAGAGAGATATCTAGCCCAGCTTGGGAGACGCTGGGGATGTTTAGCAAATTGGGTGAGATAGTAAATTTCGTCTTTGAGGTGAATGCCAGATCCCCAGGTTTCCAATTCTTTACCGCTGTCGATGCCTGATTTGAACTCGGCATCAGTTTGAGAAACAGTGTCGTGCCGTTTAGAACTTTTGGCTGACTTTTTGTTGAGCACGTCAAAGACAAATTCTGTGGGTGCGAGACGACGTTGAATTTGCGATATCAAGGCTCGATTGTCAGCTTCGCTTAAGTAAGGAGCCACCCCTTCCATGACAATCAAACAGGGATGATTGGGCGATCGCTGAATTTGATCAATCCAAGCAAAATCTAAAATAGATTGGCCAATAAACTGATAGCGATCCGTCTCTTCAAAAAACTTATGTCGCAGCTCAATAACTTCGAGGAAGTCAACTTCATACCAGCGAACGCTGCCATTATCCACCCGCATAAATCGGGTACACAACCCGCAACCCAGATTGATCACAATGGCATCGGGATGGGTTTCAATAAAGTTTTTAACGATGCGATCGTATTCTTTTACTCGAATGACTACGCCCAGTTTTGAAGCCCAACCCTTCGCATATTTCTCAAAGTTGTAGTCAGTGTTTTGGCTAATCTCGACGGCTTTTGGATCTTGAAATAAGCTATCGTCTCGCTGGGTTTCGACAGCTCGGGCATAGAGCGTAATCATTAAGGTTTCGGCAACCCCCGTGAGTTGATCGGTGGGTTGGCGTTGGGTACTGGTCATGGTAATTAAATTAGACGTAATTTGTGACTGCTGAGTTAACTGGAATCGCCGATCTAAAAAAGATAGGGCAATAATCGCTTTGTCTTCTGCATGTACGCTTGATACTGATCGCCAAACTGCTCTAGCATCATTTTTTCTTCATTGCCAACCCGGAGAAAATACAACGTGCCGAAAGCAAGAATACCAGATGGACCAGCAATCCAATTCGCTAGCAGTAGAGCTTGCGCCATCGCCCATAACCAAATCGCAGTGTACATCGGGTGGCGAATGATTTGATAGATACCATCCGTAATCAGGCCATGACCTTCTCGAACTTGCAACGTTGGCGACCAGTTTTTACCTAAATCGTGATGGGATTTCCAAAATAACCATATCGCGATCGCAAATGTCAAAATGCCCAGAATATTAGCCCAAGTAGGCAATGTGTAATTGGCAAAATTAAGCCAGGGCGTCAAGACATAGACCATCGGCAAAATAAACATGCCCAGGAATACCAAAAACAACAGCCCCTTTTCCTGAGTCGTTTGGCGATCCTCTACGATAGTGTTTTGGCGAATTTCTCGGCTATGGGGAAAACGAATGATCGAGGAAGAGACGATGCCAATGAAGAAAATGATTTTAAGTACGGTTGTGTCCATTGCTAACCTCATCAATCACTTAAATTGAGTTTGCACTGGCTGCTAAGTTGCGCGAACGAACGCTGAGTTCCCAGTTTTGGGCCTGCTGATAACGACTCCAAAGTCTGGCGTATACGCCATTGGTCTGAAGCAACTGATCATGGTTGCCCAGTTCAACCAATTGCCCCTGGTCGAGGACGGCGATCTGGTCAGCATGCATGATGGTGCTGAGGCGATGGGCCACGACGATTAGGGTTTTGCCTCGGGTGAGTGAGGCGATCGCATCTTGAATGAGTGCCTCATTTTCAGGGTCAGCAAAGGCGGTCGCTTCATCGAGCACCACAATTGGGTTGTCTTGCAAAATAGCCCGGGCAATGGTGATGCGTTGGCGTTGCCCCCCCGACAGTCGCGTGCCCCGTTCCCCGGCGATGGTGTCGTAGCCGTTGGGTAGGGCCAAAATAAAGTCGTGGGCTTGGGCGGCACGGGCAGCGGCCTCAACTTCGGTGGCGGTGGCGGTGGGTCTACCCAGCTTAATATTGTTGCCGATGGTGTCGTAGAGCAAGAAGGTATCTTGAAACACAAACGAAACCCAAGACATTAACGTGTCAGATGTCATCTGCCGCACATCCACCCCGCCAATCTCAATCGACCCTTGATCCACATCCCAAAATCGCGGAATCAATCGCGCCAACGTGGTTTTGCCTGCACCCGAGGGGCCGACCAACGCCGTCACGCTACCTGCTGGCATTTGCAGTGAAATATCTTGCAAAGCCAGGCGATCATCACCGTAGGCAAAGGTGACATTTTTCAAGGTAATGTCGGCTGTTTTGGGGCGCTGGGGAGACTGCGGTTGGGACAGTATGGGTTCGGCTAAGACTGTACCAATCCGCAGGGCGCCAGCATTAGATTGATTGATGAAGTGGGCCAGGGTAAAGATGGGTTTGAAGGCACCACAGAGTCGCGGTGCCAATAACAAAAACACCAACAGTCGCGGTAGGGACAAACTGCCCTGCATCATCAACCACGCCCCAGCCGTGGAGACCACCAGTAAGGTCGGGAGGGGTTCAAACAGCAGTGTGCCTAAGCGACCGGATAGCTGGGTTTTGCCATTCCACTCTCGTAGGGTTTGGGTAAAGCTATCGAGCGATCGCTGGAACCGAGCAAAAGAGCTGCTGCCGTCGTCAAAGGTACGTACCACCTGCATGCCCTGGACAAATTCAATGATGACACCATTGATTTTCTCATTGGCCTGATCGTAAGCATCCCGCTGTGCGCTGTAGTCTCGCAGGGCGAGCTGAATAAAAATCATGCCGATGGGGAGCACGGCCAGGGTAATCAACCCCAACCGCCAATCTGCCAAAAACATGGCCACCAAAGACAGCACTGGAATCGTATAGGCTTGCCCGATTAAAGGCGTACTATCGGCCACAAAAGCATGCAGCGCCTTAACATCGTCTTGCACGAGCTTTTTGATGGCCCCAGATCCAGTGGTAATCACATAACCCAGGGGAACCTGGGCCAAATGTTCGGTCAAAGCCGTGCGCAAAATCACTTCCAACTTGAAAGCCGCCAAGTGAGAAATGGTAAAGGCCAGGCTACGGGTGGTAAAGGCGATCGAGACCAAAGCTACAGCGATCGCCAGCCATCGCCAAATAACCGCAGGCTCAGGTGACTCAGACAAAAGCTCTGCGGCGATCGGGGGAACCGCCAGCAGGGAACCAAGGCCGGTAATAGCGCTGAGAACTGCAAGGGCGATCGCGCTGACAATTCTGCCCTTGACCGGAGCCATTATGCCCCAAATACTGGTGGGAGGCTGGGAAAAGGTGGGTTGAGTCATGAAGTCTAGTGGGGTGAAAACAACACTGTGGAGAACCCTATCGACTTGCTTGATGCAAATAATTCTTAAGAAGATAGGATTATCCTAGCAAAAACAACTTTTGACTATTTTTTTCGATAGATTTTCTTAACTGCCCAGTGATAGAGCCCTATTCGATATTGCAATGGCAGTTTTGAATTCTTCCACAATTCACACCGCCCCGCCGCCAAACCCCTACACCCCCATCTACCTTGCCGTTTCTCACCGCCCCTCAGTAATCCAGTGGGCTGATCAATTGATTGTGCTTGAAGCGGGTCAGGTCATTTTGTCAGGCCTCCCCTATGAATTCGATGCAGGCAACCTAATCGGGGGGCGAGGTTCAATAGAGCCATGATTGGGAAAAGATCTTTGAATTACCGTGCCAGTTTTGGTCATCAAGCCAACAGCTCAACCACCGCAAACAGTAAAAATAGACAGCCACCCAATGCCGTCAACGTCCGTTCTGAAATTCGTCCGCACAGCCAGCGACCGCAGTTAGTCGCGATCGCCGCACAGATCGCATGCCCCAATACCGCACCCGACACCACCCCAACAGGGTGATTAGCGGCAGCTAGGGCAATGGTGGCAATTTGAGTGCGATCGCCCCACTCAGCTACAAACGTCAACCCAAAGGCTTCAGTCATGATAGTTAGGGGGGTAGGTTGTTGCTTTTGATGAGCCAATGTTTGCTCAGCCCGAGCGACGGTTGCAGCCGCCTCTTTCTCCTCGGCACCGTTTGCTGTGGGAGACATTTGACTCGCCTGGTACAGCAGCTTTAATCCAAATATTGCAAACAGGCTGACCTCAGCCCATTCGACAACCGTAGTGGGCAGCAGGGTGGCAGCTTGTCCAACTAGCACCGACAACAGTGTCATCAAGGCTAAGGCCGCAACTGCTCCAGCAAACACCCAGCGACGGGGGTGACGCATCGCCAAAATCGCGGCGATAAAGAAGGTCTTATCGCCCAATTCAGAGACGGTAATCAGCAACAAACTCGCCGTAAATGCGCTCAGCATGCTCTCAAATTCCTCAGATCTGTGTAGTATCTGACATGAACTTGATGAGGCAACAAGACTCCACCAAGCTCACGTCAAACGTGAACTTAGTGAAGGTCTCGCTAATGCATAGATTTATGGCTACGTCATCCCCTGAACCAGGCTCATCACCAGTATGTTGATTCAGGTGGGCCAGTCATAGACCAGCAGCTACTCCCCTTCGCCTCATTATGATACGCGAATGAAGCCGACATAACGACGGCTGGACTGTTTGAAGGCTGCATTCTTCTACAGCGATCAAGGTCTAACCTATTCAGATTCACCTGATTCTGCCGACGGAGGGGGTGTCGCCTCGGGGGGCGGGGCGGCGGGTACAGGCGGTGGCGCAGCGGGTGCAGGATTCGGAGCGGCCACAGGCGGTGGTGCCGCAGGGGCAGGTTCCGGACTCGCTGCGGGTACAGGTGTGGGATCCGGTTGAGGACTTGAGGCAGCAGGCTCAGGCGCAGAATCAGGTTCATTGGTGACTGCTGGCGGAGGCTCAGCAGGGGTGGGGGAGAAAGGATTGCTTTCTGCCTCAGTTTCTGGCGCTTCCTCTGATGACGGCTCTGTCGTAGCGTCTTCATCAGAAGACTCCTCAGAGTCACCAGTTGTTGCTTCAGTTGGGTCTGGCGTTGAATCAGCCGCCGCGTTATCCGGTGTGTCTTGAGCCGCAGACTCAGCATCGCTATCTTCTGGTTCATTACCCGCTTCGTTATCAGCCGTCGTCCCAGCATCAGGGACACTCACCTCTCGACGGTCACCCTGACTTTCAACCTGCCGCTGGCGATCGCTGCCTTCGAGGACAAACGGCATTTCTAGCGATACTGACCCACCCTGTCCGCCCGTGCCGAACTGATAGTTGCGAGCCGCTGACATCGCCGCTTGATCTAAATCTGGATTGCCGCTAGAGCGCTCCAGCGTCACACCGACCACATTGCCATTGGCATCAAACTGGATGCTCACCCGGGGTTCCCCTTCAATACCCGCTTGTCGAGCCGATTCAGGGTAGCTCGGGGCAGGACAATTCACACAGGCAATCGTTCTTGAGCCGCCCCCCGAACCATTCCCATTGCCCGGATTGCCCGTAGAAGAGCCCCCATTACCTGTAGTATTGCTGCCAGAACCAGCCCGAGCGACCGGGCCATCAGCATCGGGCACATTCTCAGCATCTCCCTCACTCGACGCCTCTGAAAGCCCGTCATCTTGACCAAAACTGAGCCCATTGGTAAAGAGCTGACCCAGGGTGTTGCGCGCTTGGGCTAACACATCTTCTCCACCCGCTTCCGCTTCATCAACTGCTGTCTCACTGGATTCAGGACTTTCATCAGTTTCAGAATCTGGCTCAGGTACCTCAGCCGTTTCTTCAGACTCAGTGGTCTCATCAACGACCTCGGGCTCTGTCTCTGCCTCAGGGTCTTCAACGGTTTCAGGTTCTGTTTCTGCTTCTAACTCTTCTGGTTCTGCCTCCACTTCAGGCTCTGGCGCTAAGTTGGCAGTTGCCGATAATTCGGCTCGCTCGGGTACTTGCAGCGGTGGTGGTTGACTCGCTAGCTCGGCACTATCTGAACCAGCTTCTGTTGACGTTTCTGCGAGTTCACTTGGAGCAGGCTCTGCCTCAGTTGGCGTCACCACAATCTGAATCGTGTCGGTCTCAGATTGATCACTCAGTTGGGCTGGAACCCAGCCAATCAAAGGCAGCAGGCCGAGGTGTAAGCCAGTCGCGCCCAACATGCCCAAGAGGGTCCATCGCTGGGTCAGCGTATTTTCTCGGTAGTGTTGCCGAAGACAGTCGTTGGAGAGGGCCATAAAGAACGTTGGGGCTACATGAGGTCAGATATCGTTAAGCAGGTTCAAAAATACTATTCAAACCAGCCTTATTCTCACCAATAGTTGAACCTATTATTCTTGGAAAAGCAACTCAAAATACGCCTTGAATAGGGTCTGAGAGCAGCCAGGCTACCCTGACGTCCTCCTAGAGCAGAATATATTACTTGACATCAAGTTGCAATAAGCTTACTTTCATTAAGTTAAGACTTACTTGGGGCAAAAGTGATGTCCATAACTCAGATATTTGTGGCAGGGGGCATCGTTATGGTGCCGCTGCTGCTGTTTTCCATCGCCGCGATCGCGTTGTCTATCGAACGAGCCGTTTTCTGGTGGCGCATCAGCCGTCGTCAACGTCCGGTAGTGAAAACCATTTTGCAGTCCTATCGTTGCGATCCCCCGGCAGCTTTTGCGTCGCTGCGCTCCAACATTAATCTCCCGATTTCCCGCATTTTCCTCGAAGCGCTGGAGTTAGAAGGGGCCTCACCCAGTCAGTTTCGCTTGGCTTTAGAAGGGGCAACTCAGGCCGAGCTGCCGTTGCTCAAACGGTTCAACACGGTGTTCCAAACCATCATTGCCGTCGCTCCGTTGTTGGGGTTGTTAGGCACCATTTTGGGGTTGATTCGATCTTTTGCGGCAATTCAGATTGGTGAGTTGGGGGCCAATGCGGAAGCGGTTACGGGGGGCATTAGTGAAGCTTTGGTGTCTACCGCTGCAGGGATGGTGGTGGCGATTTTCACCCTAGTGGCGGCTAATTTATTTCGAGGACTCTACAAGCGTCAAGTGGCATTGCTTCAGGAATATGGCAGCCAGCTTGAAATCCTCTATGAGTGGCGATACCGGGATGGATTAATGGGTAGTCAATCTTCAGCGGAGTCAGCCTATGCGAGTTTGGGATAACGAATCGGAGGAGGAATTTGAAATTAATATCCTGCCGATGATTGATGTGATTTTTGCTATCCTGGCATTTTTCATTTTGTCGACGCTGTTTTTGACGCGCACTGAAGGACTATCGGTGAATTTGCCGGATGCAGAGAGTGCGACGCCGCGCCAGCAGGCCGATTTCACGGTGACGGTGACAGCGGCAGGGGAGATCACCCTTGACCAGGACCCGATGGAACTCGCCGAGTTACAAAGTGCGGTTCAGGGTGCTTTGGAACCGGGGCAGGCAGCGGTGGTGACCATCCAGGCGGATGAGCAGGCTTACCACGGTCAGGTGATTGCAGTGATGGACGAGCTGCGACCGTTGGAGGATGTGCAACTGGGCATTGCCACGGAACCTGAAACGTCTCAGGAATGAAGCATACGGTGTGTCGCTCTCCTTCCACCATCCAAATGGGTTGTCCCGCCGCGATGGTCTAAGACCGGCCCCTAAAGATGACCAATCTTCACACGATTAGTTAGATGTTAACGACTTGATAGAGCTAAAGCTTATGTCGCGCTTTGACGAATAGGCTGACTAGCATTCCTACGATAGCAACAATCAATGCTGCGAGGGAGATATAGCTCACTCCTTCGAGTATCGATCTCAAGCTAAAGTTGAGGATGCTGAGTATCGAGATTGTCGGGCTTAACGAAATAATTGGCAGGAAAATTACTCCGATAGACCCTGCGCACAAACCTATCCATAGGAATCTCGCTCCTCCCAGTAGTGCCCCCACTGTTGCTGTAATTGCGGGAATATAAAAGGCTGCTATCACCCATTGCACCCAGATTGGAGTAATCGCAATCACATCTTGGATAACCAGATCGACAGGTCTGAAAAATTGCGGCCAAGTGGTTAAGAGAAGTTGGCTGAGGAGGGTGCCTATGAGTAGAGCCGCAATAATCCATATAGCCCGGCGGCTAAAAGAATAAATATTTTTCAAGGTAGCATTAGGCCACCTTGAAGAGCCGATTTCTATGCTAAGAGTTGGATCCTTTGATTCAGAGATCAATTTGTGACCGGAAAAAATCCACTCGGCAATTTTATCGACTAGGGCGTTACGATGGGAATTTGAAAAATTCAAATAGGTGGTGTGGCTGATCAGGTGAAAGGAATCTGCCTTGTAGGCAATATCAATAGGTTCTGAGACATGGGTGGGTTGATCTGGCCTACTTCTAAAAGGTTGTGTTTCCCCTGCGACAGGATCAGTTGGATCATATATGTTGATCCATTGAAAGTCTTTATGAAAGACATCTTTATCCTCATTAATGGGTACAATTGGAGGCCACAAACTTGCAAAATTACTTAAAGGAGAGCCATAGGTAAGGAGGCCTCTACAATTCTTAAATAATCGTTTTCGATCTAAAATATACTCTTTGTTTCTCCAAGATGGGTGATCGGGGAACATTGCTTTCCTTTCCCCCTCAGTTAAACATTCAACCCCTTGTGCAAGTCGGATTAAAGGTTCATCTTGGCCAGTTTTAGATGGGTTATCTATACATCTAAGCCATAGATCGTCGGTTAGATAGTTCGGCAAACACTGGGCTGTTTCCATGAGTCCATTGAAAGCCAGGACGGTTCCCTGACTGTGAGCTAGGATATACCAGCGCTCGTAGGGCATTAGCGACATTTTGACCATTCCCTGAATCATCCGCCTGCGTAATGTTACCCTGGGTGGCTGTCCCAAATCTTGAAGTGGGCCTTTTCCTATTCGTTCTCCTTGTTGGTAGAGTTTCACGTCGCCAATATACTGGGCGAATAGATCGGGACGAGGCAACTGTATGCCTAATAATCGGCGCAAGACGTAGCTCAATAAAGACAGTGCTGGCAAAATCAACAGAATGACTAAGGCAACCCAAAACAATCGCAAGCGGTTTCCTGGTGTAAGCGATGTTTGCCCCTCATGAATATTGGTGGGAAGCTGCATCCGCTTAAAACCGGGTTGTGGAGGATGAAAATAGCCCGGTATACTCCACAGTGATAAACCCCAGATCCAAAATCGTATTTGAGTCCATAGGCTATCTGGCTCATCTAGATCGGCCCACCACACTTGGTGAAAGTGAATTTGTGTAACATCGCTACTGTGTGAATCAGGCTTAGAATCGATTACTTCTACTACCACAGGAGCTTTATCCCAAGCTTGCCAGGTTTCTTGCTCAGCTCCAAATGCAGCTTGAGAAGATGTATTCACACTGACAAGAGTCGATCGATTCTTGTCTGGAGGCTTGGGTATCTCAGCAAGGGCGGTAATGATATTTCTAGCTGTTGCCTCAAGATATTTGAATTGACTTTGTTCCCCAATACCATGAACTAAGAGAATTCCGACTTTCTTTATGTCACTTTGCATAGCGATAATCTGGATTGAATCAGTTTACGAATAGTTACTTCGTTGGATAGCGACTTTTTATCTCTATCATCTACCGAGAGCGACGAAATATCCAGAATGTATAACCTGGTCGGTGATAACTTGCCAATCGAGACTTAAGCGATCGCAGATTTCCACAAACGTCGATTCCTCAGCGGGCCTGCCATTGAAGAATCGACTGATGGTCGATAAGTTTAAATCGACTAATTATTGACCTTTAGCGATCGCGACATAACCAATATGTTGTCTTGTATGGTGTTGCTTCATATTGTTGATAACGTCATGGGAGCCGTTCATGCTGAAATTGCCCCTAACGCTTGTAGCGAACTCTTTTGCGCTGCCGATAGCCCGGTGACCCCTATCAGATTCATTCCCTCATAGGGGCCAGGTAATTGAAGGGTATCAACGCATTGCCATGATTGAGTATCCCAGAGCTTAATCGTATTTCCTTCGCCGCCACTGGCAAGCACCTTTCCATTCGGACTAAAGGCTAGCGCCCAAAGGATATGGTTATGGGCCTGGATGGTGTGACAGCATTCACCCGTATCCACATCCCAAATCTTTAAGCTGCCATCAAATGCACCACTGACAAATCTAGACTCGTCTGGTGAGAAGCAACCCGTTAAAACACCGCTAGTATGACCCACCAAGGTTTTGAGACATGCTCCCGTTCGCACATCCCACAACTTGATTTCACCATTAGAACTGGTACTGGCTAGCAGCCGACTATCAGGGCTAAATGCGATCGAAAGCACCTGGTCAGAGTGCTGTGCTAGGGTCTGCAGACAGTTACCCGTTTCAACATTCCAGAGTTTGACGGTACAGTCTGTACTGCCTGTTGCCAGGTACATTGCATCAGGGGAAAACGCAACTGACCAAAGCGCATTCTCGTGTTCTGTTAATGTCTTTATACAGTTGTTGCTGGCAATACTCCAAAGTTTGCAGGTTTGATCGTCGCTAGCACTTGCCAAAAGCAGATTGTCATTAGGGTGAAATGCCACTGCACGGATGGCGCTAGTATGGCCCTTTAAAGTGCTATGCAAGGTAGCGTTGTCTAAACCCCAAACTTTGACAACAGCCTGGTCTCCACCGCCGCCACTGGCAAGATAATCACCTCCTGGGCTAAAGCTAATGTCAAAAATCGCACTGTCGTGGGATAGGATGGTGTGACATCTCCGTTGGGGCACATCCCAAAGTCGGATCTTGCCATCATGACTGCCACTGGCCAATATTTTTCCATCTGGTGAAAAGTCAAGGGACCAGACGGTGTTGGTATATCCTGAGAGAGTTTTCAGACAGTGACCACTGTTTGGGTTCCATATCCGGATCGTGCGATCTTGGCTACCCGTGTGGAGGAGGTTGTTATCTTTTGAAAAGGCTAGTGGCCAAACCCAGCTCGTGTGTCCCTGAAGCGCGCGCTCACATAGATTAGATTCCAGATCCCAAAGCTTGATTAAACCACTGTAGTCGCCACTGGCAAGACGTTTACCATCGGCACTCACCTTTACTGAAAACACAGCATGCTGATGACCAGACAATGTGTTCAGGCAATGCCCTGTTTGTGGATCCCATACTCGAATCGTTTGATCATTGCCACCACTCACCAAGAACCGATCATCAGGACCAAAGTCAATACTCCAAATGCCTTGGGGATGTCCCTCTAGGATCTTAGTGCATTGCCCTTGTTGCCAGTCCCAAAGTCTTATACTGCCATCAAAACTAGCACTGGCCAGTATGTTAGCTGTTTTCTTAGCAAAGACGACCGCTTTAACAGCGCCGGTATGTCCTTCTAATGTTTGCCAACATTGACCACTAGAAACATCCCACAGTTTGATAGTCTGATCGAAACTGGCACTGGCAATTCGATCGCCACCTGGAGAAAACGCCACAGACCAGACGATTTGGCGATGCCCCTGAAAGGTTTGGACACACTGATGGTTGCTGACTCGCCAAATTTTGAGAGTGGCATCACCGCTACCCGTCAACAAATATTGGCCATCGGGAGAGAACGTGATTGCAGTGATCCCCTCCGGATGACCGCTGATAGTACCTAAAAATTCATAGGTACCTACTTGCCAAAGATGAATATTCCCCTGAAAATCACCAGCTGCCAGCAAGGTATTATCTGGATTTAAGGTTAGAGCTGTGATAGCACCAAAATTCTGATTAAACCAACAGTCTTTAAAATTTGCCTGGGAAAAGTTGGTTTCTTGTAAGTTGACTTCTCGTAGGTTAGCTTGCCAGATCGCTAGATTTGAGAAGTCATAACCAGCAAGGTCAATTTGCAGCTGGCGGCACAGATTTATAAAGTTGCCAACACCATAACCCGCGACTAGCTGCCTGAGAACTAGCAAAATAGAGGTCATATACTGACTGATGAGTTGTGGTTGTACCAAGGTTGTTTGTAGCCGTTGGACCAGAGGGGCAAGAATCATCCGTCGCTGGCTGTCGCGAATGTAATCTTTAGTGGTGATTTTGAGTAACGCATGGGTGCAGAACAGGAGCGGCGATAAAAAAGTAAGATCTCCCCGTTGACTCAGCCTGTCTAGTTCTCTACAAACTGTCTGAATCAACCGTTCAGTCACATACTCCATGATCACTGGCTGCTGAGTATATTGGCCTGCTTTGATTTCAATCAGCGATCGCCAGCTCAAGGATTCTAAAGCTTCAAAGATATTGGCGCGTGACGCCACTGGCCAAATATCATCCAGCAATTCAGATATGGTCGTCCATTCGCGATTTATGGACAGCCAGTATAAGATGCTTTGCTCAAGGGAAGAAAGCCGCTCAAATTGCTGATCAAGCAGTCTGCGAAAATCATTAACAATAGGAGCATTTTCTTGCAAAAAGAGATTGATATCTCCATCGAAAATTGCCTGAATTGATGTGCCGACAATTTTGATGGCGAGTGGGTTATCCCCATATCGTTGACAGAACTGTTTGATAATCTCCGGTTCCCCCAGCAACCCTTTGGCCTGAACAATGGCTTGGGCGGCTTCGACTGATCCGCTGAGCTGAAACGAGCGAGTTAACAACTGCTCGCTTTCTAAGCGGCCAATTTCGCTAGGTTTCTCTCGGCCAGTGATCATCAAACAACTGCGGTGCCTGGTTTCGCCGCATTGACGGAGTAAGGTACCGTAGTCTTCGTACCCAGCCCGGTATTGACCCGATTGGCCACTTTCCAGCAAGGTTTCGACATTGTCTAAAATCACCAAGCAACGACGCATTCGTAACCAGTGAAAGAGCCGTTCTAGGGTGGGTTCTAGATCCTGCTGTTGCGAGAGAAAGGGAACTAAGGCTTGAAGCAAGGTCTTGAGGGGGGGCGCGTTGCGTACAGAGCGCCAGATAACGGCGTCAAAATCGGAGTGAATCGTACGTGCTAGTTTTGCTGCCAGGCTGGTTTTGCCAATACCCCCAATCCCTAAAATGGCAACTAGACGGCAATTCTCTGTGAGAATTGCGGTTTGTAACTGGGCTAACTCATCCCTGCGTCCGTGGAAAAAGGCGGTGTCAATCGCTTCGCCCCAATCCTGTTGCGGTTCGTTGGTTTTAGGCTCAGACTTTGATTCAGAGAGAGTTGCTGGGCCGTTGTTAGGCGCAATTGAGGCAGACTGAGAAGCTGGGGGCGATGTTGGTTCTGAGTCTGCTTGGGCAGCGGTACCCGCTATAAGATCGGTGATAGTTTGCCAATCGAGACTCAAGCGATCGCAGATTTCCACAAACGTCGCGAAGTCAACGGACTTGCCATTGAGGAATCGACTCACGGTCGATAGGGCCATATTCAGGTCTTCAGCCAAGGCGCGTTGGCTGCGCAAGCCACACCGCTTGAGGGAAGCTTTCACCAGCTCAATGGATTGACTATTGACCTTTAGGGAGCGGGACATAATCAGTAGAGGACCAGGTAGCTATGACTATATCAACCCAAAAATTGAGGCAGTTTACTGATTATGGTCCATCAATAGATTGCATCATATTGATGAATACTATCGATAGTGTGCATGGCAAGCCGTTGCTGATTGAAGGGATGAACCGATTGAGTCGAAGCTAAAATCAAGAATCGACGCCTCAACCGCGCCTAACGCTTTCAGCATCAATTTCTGTTCAGTATTGCAAAAAATCCTTCCAGGACTTGCAGTTCTGCTAACTGGGCACTTCAGTCATAAGTCATACGAACTCAGTCATGATCTCGGTTATCAGACTGCTTTGATGAATGTAAACCGCATTTATCGGCACTGCCGCAGCCTGTTTGTCCTTGCCATGCTGAATGAACTCTGACGCTATATCCAACCAGATTTTCTGCCCTGGCTTGAACTTACTTCTGCCAGCGCCGCGATCGCACCAACCAATTAAGAACAGTGCGATTGTATGCTGTCCAAAACGCAAAATATCAAGTCGAGCACTAATTCTTAGTCATCAGTGAGAGGTATTTTGTGATCATTTATTACCTAAAAAACCATGAAAGAGCAAAAGAAAACGACTGAACTACTGCAATCTATTGCTGAGGCAGAATAAGCCAAAGTCAACGGTGGAAATAAAGAAGACAATACAAAAAAGCGCGGCGGCGGTATGTCGATCAATAACCACAATGAAACGTTACTTAAGAATGAAGCGATCGCGTAATTTCGCCAATATCAGGCTCCTGCATAAGTAGTCATTCTCTAGGATAGACATGCTTTAAATCTTTATGTTCAATACTCATTCAATACCTGCAACATTCATCTTGAAAACACTTGTGGACTCACTTCACAAACGGAATAATATCTTAGGCATATTTTGAGCAGTTGACTTGTATTCAATCTCTCGATAGAAGCATAACGAGATGATGGCAAAGATCGCTTGAAATAGAGACTGAACTTGCCATTTGTCAAACGCATACTGCTTTATCTACTTGCGCTTAACGATGTTTTTGCCCAGCCAAACAGCGACTCAAGAACAGCTTGAGCCGCCTTTTTTCATGTCTTTTTTGAGAAATTTTTTAATTATTAAAAATCTCAAAAAAAGGAAGAAAATTTTCTTTTCTTCTCGACTTATTCTCGATTAAAAATTATTATCCTAGTGAAGCTAAAATAGAAAATAAGCGAAACGCTAAAAATGCTTTTTTATTTTCAATTTTCCTTCAATATTCCGGAATTTAATCATGCTTTATTGGAGTCAAAGCTGGTACTTAAATATGCCAAGTTAATCTATTGTTAGACAGGAGAAATATAATGCAAGATCGCTATGTCTCAAACAAATCTGATGCTGCCAAGACCATTGATATTGACAACAAGCAATTGACTCTTCAAGAACTATCTGAAACTCAAATCAGTACGATTTCTGGTGGAGCTGGAGTTGGCATTAATCATCGGCTTAGCCTTACCATGACTCACGGCGACGGTTTGGGTTGGTAATGATAAGGAGCCAGTAATTTCGTAGGGTGGGCAAGCCTATTCCCAGTAGGCTGTGCAATGGCCAAAATTTTGCTTGCCCACACGATCCTGAATTTGATGAGTATTCGACAATTGTTACTCAATCACATACACCAGCTCCAGGAGAATCTCCATTGACAAACCTAGCTCTACCTACTATCGAAGATGCGGTGGGTAATGAGAAGTTTTAGTTAGGCAATAGGGCGATCGCTGAAGATTTTGCTCACCCTAAGAACCATGAACACCTGCCGCCTAAACCAACCAGAGTTTCTCGGCTGAAACGGTGCTCTTTCCATACAGACAATGTCAATAGGCTTTTCTCTTACTAGAGAGCCCTACTGCCATTTTGGGGGACTGATACTAGGAGTTAGTTAGCAGTTTCATAACCCAACGAGACCGTTGCCGGTGTTGGCTTATTGCCTCGGTAAGGCTAGCCAACGTTACCTTAACCCAACCTCTAAGAGTAACGTTTATCCGTTACTCAGCCGATACCCTTTTACTTCGCGACAAAGCTGTTTATTTCAAATATTTGGAGTCTAAACCATGGCTTACGGATCAGGGACATCAACCAAGAACAATACGCCAACTGGAAGTATTAACGTTGATGCCCTTATGTACAAAAAAAGCTGGGCATCTAACGTTGTTAGCTTTAGCTTTACCGATAACTTTAGCAATGACTACGAAGATGATTATGATCTAGACGCTGGTGATGTCTACCAAAACGGTTTCGGACAGCTTGTCCCAGCTCAGCAGAGTGCCATGCTTGAATGGATTGAGATGTTTGAAAACGTCTCAGGTCTCGAGTTTGAGCAGAAAACCGGCTCTGAAGATCGGGATGCAACTATTCGGATCGCTCGCTCAACTTATCCAGCCAATGCTGGTGCTGTTGCTCTTGCAAGTTACCCTGGGAGCTCTTTCAAAGCGGGGGATATCTGGTTAGATAACGACCAGCTCCTTAACCCAGAGATAGGAAACTTCGACTATTACGTCTTGGGGCACGAACTGGGGCATGCGGTAGGGCTAGTGCATGGCCATGAAAAGACTGGGGTTGCAAATATGGCCCTGCTTCCTCAGCATGACTCAATGGAGTTTTCGATTATGACCTACCGCGCCTACATTGGGGATCCCGGAAATGGCGTCTCCCTTAGACCCTCGGGATACCCCCAGTCGCTGATGATGCATGACATCAGGGCGCTGCAGGAGATGTATGGGGCCAATTACGATTACAACAGTTCCGACACAGTCTATAGCTTCTCAACCCTCACGGGCGAGATGTCGATCAACGGCGTGGGTCAAGGGAAACCCATCGACAACCAGATCTTTCGCACGATTTGGGATGGGGGTGGTATTGATACCTATGATTTCTCTAACTACATCACAAATCTCTCCATTAACCTCCAACCCGGAGAATATGTCGATCTCGATGTGGGAGTGCACGGAGTCAGCGGCAATTTTCAACGGGCTCAGCTCGACAAGGATGGGTCTGAATATGCCCGGGGACACGTGTTTAATGCCTTAAGTTTCAGTGGTGAAGATCATAGAGATGAGAAATCACTCATCGAAAATGCCGAGGGTGGATCGGGAAATGATGTTTTTCAGGGTAACAGCGCTGACAATATGCTCTCCGGTAATGCCGGTAACGATACGATAAACGGCCACTCAGGTAACGACTCACTGTATGGCGATGAAGGTGCCGACGTTATCAACGGTGGAACTGGCGACGATAACATCTACGGTGGCAAAGACCCTGACGTGATGGACGGGGGGACGGGCGTTGATACGCTCATCGTATTCGAGCATGCTGGTTATGAGTTGGATATGAATACCGGCAACACCAACGTCCGAGGCGAAGTTGCCCAAAATTTTGAAAACGTTTTAACTGGCCTTGGTAACAATGTGATCATCGGTACCGATACCGATAACATGATCAGCACAGGGTCGCATGATGACAAAATTTTTGGGAATGGCGGTAACGACTTTATCGTAGCTGGTGACGGTAACGATTGGGTTGATGGCGGTTTTGGTGATGACTCCATGGATGGGGGGCCTGGGGTAGACACATTAGACGTTCGCTTCTGGAACGCTGGTTACGAGCTCAATATGAAGACAGGTGTAACCAATTTTGCGGGCGAAACGGCTGAGAACTTTGAAAACGTCTACACCGGGGATGGCAATGACGAAATTATTGGTACCTCAGAGGCTAACTTCATCGACGCTGGCGCTGGTAATGACCGCCTTGAGGGTAAAGACGGGGACGATATTCTGATTGGGGGAGAGGGGGATGACGTTCTCGACGGGGGCGCATTAGATCACCACGGTGAGATTGACTATGTGACCGGTGGTGGCGGCGCAGATCTCTTTAGCCTGCAGGATGATGGTGATGTTTACAAGGGGCTCACCGTGATCAATGACTTTCATTACTTTGATGGTGACACCATTAGTCTGCCGGGTTTTGGCAAAGATGCCTTTAATGGCAAATTTGAGTTCCAACATGGTTCCTTAGGCATTGCGACTGGCGCTTACCTAGTGACTACGGGTGGCAGCGAAGTGGCCTTCTTCCAGTACAACGCTCCCGGTGGTATTGGTTCTGAGGCCGAATTGAATAATTTGTTCAGCGGTATTCTTTCGCCCATTGTGTAACCCAAAGCGAATGATGAGTAGGTTACCCAAAGTGAATCTCCCCCTACAAATATTGGCCCTGCTGACATCGAGGGTGCAGTAAACAACAAGAGACTTTGCTTTCGCGATCGGACAATCGATAAGGGCTTTTCTCACCCTAAAAACTTGCTTCAACTGAAAATAGCAAGGAGTTGAAAATCATGAAGCTTCAAAACAAATCGACCTCAAAAGAAGCAGCTAAAAGCAGCGATCTTCTCAGCGAGCTGACACCAGAGCAACTCTCTGCAATTGCAGGCGGCGACGGTTGGTGGCGTCCGGTTGGGAGTGTGCACCTCTCCGACAACCATAACATCACGATGGTCAGTCGTAAAGCAATTCATTGATCACAAACTGCAGTGGCTGATTCAAAAAATGCACTTTAAAGTGCCCAATTTTATCTCTTATCTAAAAGGAGAAGCACAATGACACCTTGTCAAAATTCATCAATGAATAGTTTGTCCCAAGCATTAACAGAAATTCAGTTGGCTCAGATTCGAGGTGGTATCACACTACCTCAGGATCTCAAGTTCCAAGAAAAGCTTGTTGAGGAGGATGTGGGAATAGATCTCTCTGCTCTAAACAGTCAGAGAGGTAGGGATCATGATCATGCTGTAGATGGGCTAATTTGGCTGAGAACAGTCTAGAAAGCAGCGTGGAATCTGACCTGATCAAAATAGCTTCAATTTGATAGGCAGATCGCTTAAAAGTTTCCCGGTGCGTTAGCACCCAAGGAAAGCATCTACCTCATGCTAGGCGGTGCCTTAAAAGCTTCGTCTAACCCATCTTTGCGACCATTCAAAACAATTGAAATTGAGGAAACCTTATGAACATTCGATCTTCCGGGCACGCTTGGGGCACGCTCGAACCCCAGGTAGACGCCCTCGTTAAAGACCTGATGCAACAGCAACACCTGCCCGGTATAACCGTGGCAGTGACCCAACAGGGTCGTTTAATCTTCTCCAAAGGCTATGGCTGGGCCAATGTTCAAACTAAGCAGGCCATGGAACCTTTCATGAGCAGCCGCATTGGTAGTGTGACCAAAGCTGTCGTTACGGGGCCTGCTGGCTGGCAGCTGATGCGGGCAAAGGGCATTAATCCTCAGCAGCAAAAGCTTTATGGGCCAAGTGGTCTATTCAAAAACCGCTTTGCAGAAGATATTGCCCTCAGCTCTGACCCAAACAAGCATTGGTACGACCAAATCACGCTGCAACACCTCCTAGATCATGCCGCAGGGTTTGTCCGTGAGCCCGATACGAAGGGCGCTGCAGCCATGTTTACTAATAACAATGCAGCAGCTCTGACCTACGAACAAATCCACAAACACTTTCTCAGAACGAAGAAATTGCTCTTCAAACCAGGGACCCGTATCAACTATTCCAACCACGGTTTCGGCCTATGGACGTTGATTATCGAAGCCCTGTCTGGCAAGACTTATCGTGCCTATGCGATAAACAACTATCTGCGATCGCTCGGTCTCCACGCGGCGGTGCTGCCTGAAAGCACTGAACTCGGCAACCGTCAGGCCTGGAGCCACGTTTACAACGAGCAAGAGAAGCCTGTCTTCATTCAGCCTCAGAATTCAGGCACGGGTTTAGCAGCGGGTGGATTCCGGGCCTCCGCTCAGGATCTGACCTACATCACGGCTTACCTCGCCGACACCTATGCCGACTCAGAGCTGAATAAGATGGCTTGGGGAAGAGAGCCCCGCGGCAAGTTAGAACATAATGGCCGGATCCACAATGCCGGAACCGCCTATGTCGCCATGTTTCCAGACGGTTATACCGCCTCGAATGGTGCCGATCTTAGTCGTATCCATATCGCTGTGGCCACCAACCTCAATATGGACAAGACAGATAATCAGACTGCTTTACTTGAGTCCCTCTCGACTCAAATTGCGCTTGCGGTTCCTGCGGCGAAGGTTCCGGCAAACTACGCGATTACCCAGTTCCTGCGTCAGGATACCGATTTTGGCGGTGACTTCAAGGAGGCTAGCCTAGACGGTTCCATTGCCGCGTTTGTCAACGCAGAAGGCAACCTGCAACTGATTCCCTACTTGGTGAATGGACAGGGCACACTGACCCGCGGCCAGGTGGTCACCGCCGGGGCCGCCAGTCAAATTAACCTGATTAGGCCCAATAGCAGTGCCGATGCAGTCACGGCTTTTCGCGATGCCGATGGCAATCTGAAGACGATCGCGTGGGAGATTTCAAGCATTGGCCAGGTGAGGCGACGCGACGATGCCGTGGCCGGCCCGGTGAAGGCCATCGCCGGAACCCCCTTCCCCGATGGCAAAGGCGTGATTACACTCACCCGAGGCCTGCAGGATGACTTGAAGTTAATTGCTTGGGAAGTGACCCCCTCGTTTAACATTATCTGCCGTGGCGATATTGATGCGGGGGCCGTCCGGGATATCGCAGTAACCACAACCCATGCTGACTTCGATGGGGTGGTGAGTGCAACCACTGGGAGCGATCGCACGCTAAAGCTGATTGCCTGGTCATTTGACTCGACGGCTAAAACCTTCTCTCGTCGAGGCGAGGCCGAGGCCGGTGCTATCAAGGGCGAGTTGAACATTGTTCGAGCCCAGTTGGGTGGCAAAGACATTGTCGTCACAGCGTTTAGCAACGAAGATGCCAATCTTAAACTGATTACTTGGCAGGTTGACGCCAATGGTCAGATCAAGCGTAAGGATTCCACCACTGCGGGCTTTGCCAGCATCATCGATCTCACTGCGGCTCAAGGGGGACAGATTATTGCTTCGGTTAAAGACACCGACGGCATTCTGCGCATGATTGCTTACAAAGTGCAGAGTAATGGCCAGATCGAGCGGGTCGGCACGGACATTGCGGGTCAGGCCAGCCGACTGGCCTCATCTCGGGTGAGTCGTAACGGGCGCGAGTTTTTGTTGACCGCCGTGCGTGACGCTGAAAACAAACTGCGGACCATATCGTGGCGACTTGACTAGTCTGCCTAAATCTCAAGCAACTTGCCGTTGTAATGAGAGGCTGTTTGAAAAGTGATTGACTGTACCATTAAGCACTGCATGATCCCCCCTAACCCCCCTTAAAAAAAGGGGGGAAACAGCCTTTGAGTCCTCCTTTTTTTTGGCGTAGCCTGCCCAGAGGGCTTAGGGGGATTTAGGGGAATCTCAAGCGTTTTGCTACCAAAATCAAGACCTTTAAAGCATCCTCTGAGCGAATTCTGCATAGAACAGATCTATAGAACCTTGGAGAAGATCGAAATGAAGAACTCACAAATCAAAAATTGCCAACTAAAACTGAACTCGGAGATGAATCCATCAAGCCTTTTCGCTGAAGTTCTAGACCGAGAAGCGAGCACGATCAGCGGAGGTTTATTGCCATTACTCCGGACTCAGGCAGTTCTCACAATTACAGAAAACGAACCTGATCCTAATTAAGGATAGTAGGGATCTTTGTAACATGGGTAAGCCCATTTCTAAGACCTCTGGGCAGACTACACAAGAATAAGGGGGGCAAGTCCTATCCCAGTCGGGATAGCCCCCTTTGCAAGGGGGCGGCGACAGCGGGGGATCTTCAATATCTGTAGTTGCACTTCTGAGATTTGGGATTAGCTTTCAATGAAAGCATACGTTTAATTCAAATAAGTAGATTGCCGCAAATAAAACAAGCACTTGTAGGTTGTGGTTGAGGAACGTAGCTTGCTTCCCGCAGGGTAAGCCAACGCCCGCATGGGTTATGCTATCGCTTTTCTGGGATGCGCCTTGGGCTATACCCATCCTACAAATATATAAGGCGACCTACTTAATTAGTGATGCGATCGCCTTTGAAAAGTTGACACAAAGTCAAGACAAACTCAGCACAAAGTCAGGACAAGTTTAATCTGAAATTCAACGCATTATTTGTGATGATAAAAGAGCGTTGATCCATCAGCTAAATCTTACTATTTCAACACTTTAACCACGGTTTACAGTGCTTATACCAGTTCTCCAGAACTTGGCTGCGCTTAGAAGCTGGGCAGATCCCCCCTTCCCCCCTTGCAAAGGGGGGCAAGTCCCATCTCAATTGGAATAGCCCTTTTTTTAAGGGGGCGGCGATCGCGGGGGATCGTCAGCATCCATCGCCGCACTTCTGAGATTTGGTATTACTTCAAGATCCCACAAACGGCTTTAGCGCTAACAAAACTGTGCACGTTTTAAGGAGCATGAAATCCCAGCGCTGATCGACACCTGTCGTGCATAAACCATCGCTCTCCCATTTGACGGATTGAAGCGATGGGGGTGACTTCTCTACCAGCAGCTTAACCACAAGGCTAATGGCCTTCAATAACTATCCCAAAAATTTTCCAAGGAGCAGACCCATGACTATTCTTCTAGCCCACATGCCACCCAACCCTATGGATGAGCAAGATGTTTTCGTTCCACTCTTTGCTGACCCTATCGTCAACCTTATCGATGAGCAGCGTGTTCTAAATCCATTCTTCTCTGTCCCTGTCGTGGCTAACCATGAGGCAAAGTTTGAGATGCCATCGGACGATTTGCCTCTGGGATTATCTGGTGAGCAAAACGACCTTGTTTGGGAAAAAAGACCGCTCAACGGTGGCGGGCTTCCCGTCTTTGACCCCGGCATCGCTGATAAAACGCTGATCTTAGGGACGAGTGACGCTGAATATATCCCCGGTTCCCCCGATGACGATGAAATCCATGGGTATGGGGGCGGCGACTCCATTTTGGGTGGCGACGGCAACGATACCATTTTTGGTGGTGAGGGGGGTGATGCACTTTATGGTAACGAGGGCAACGACATCCTAGAGGGCGGTCAAGGCGATGACAACCTTTATGGTGAGGAAGGCGATGACTTGCTGAGCGGTGGCGAGGGCGGTGACGACATTTTTGGTGGCGTAGGCCATGACAACCTTTATGGTGGTGAGGGCGATGACTACCTTTCTGGTAGCGAGGGTGATGATGAAATTTACGGTCAGGGGGGTGATGACGAACTTTTTGGTGGCGAGGACGATGACGACCTTTACGGTGGCGAGGGCGATGATGACCTTTACGGTCAGGGGGGCGATGACGAACTTTATGGCGGCGAGGGCGATGACTTCCTGAGCGGTGGCGTTGGCAATAACAACCTTTTTGGTGGTGATGGCGATGACGAACTTTATGCTGGCGATGGCAATAACAATCTTTACGGTGGCGATGGCGATGACGAACTTTACGGTTCTGGTACCCTCTACGGCGAAGACGGCAATGACGACCTTATCGGTCTTGGAGGGACGGCTGATTTGTTGGTTGGTGGCACTGGGATTGATCGCTATAACGGACTAGGAGGGGGCGATACCTATCAGTCCTTTGCAGACAATGCCCAGGATACGTTTGTAGTCCGTAACTATGGTGACAACAACCCCGTTGATATCCACGGCTTCCAACTGATGAATGATCCAGCCGATACCACTCACGACATCATTGAGCTGGATCTCAATAACGACTTTTACATCATCGAGCACGTCAACACGTTCGGCGTCGCAGACCAAACCGACACCCTGATCAAAAGTTCTTCAACTACCGATGTGTTAGCGGTATTGGTCGATGTGGAGATACCCATTCTGCAAGACAACCCCTACATCAATATGGTCTAGTCATTGATTTAACCGTCCCCTGAGCGGAGTCGAAGGGGACATTCTGGCTGAGGTATTGCCTCCGGTAAGATCGATTCTTCAAAACTGGACTATGTTTAGCAGCTAGCGAGATCTCCCCTTCCCCCCTAAGCTCTGTGGGCAGGCTACGCCAAGAAAAAGGGGGGCAACCCCTATCCCAGTTGGAATAGCCCCCTTTGCAAGGGGGCGGCAACAGCGGGGGATCTTCAATCTCTGTAGTTGCATTTCTGAGATTTAGTATTAAACCGCGTCCACATCCAGATCCATGGTTTTTCCTTTGCAGGGGCGAGAGGCCCCTCGCCCCGACGCCAGGTTTCAAATCGGATGTGGTTTAGCTCTCAATGAAAGCACATGTTTACTTCAAATAATTAGTGATTAATTAGTGATGCGATCGCTTTTGATAAGCTGACACAAAGTCAAGACAAACTCAGCACAAAGTCAGGACAAGTTTAATCTGAAATTCAACGCATTCTTTGTGATGATAAAAGAGCGTTGATTCATCAGTTTAATCTCATTATTGAAACAATTTGACCACGATTTACAGTGCCTATATAGTTCTCCAGAACTTGGCTACGCTTAGAAGCTGGGCAGATCCCCCCTTCCCCCTTGCAAAGGGGGGCAACCCCTATCCCGATTGGAATAGCCCCCTTTGCAAGGGGGCGGTGACAGCGGGGGATCGTCAGCATCCATCGCCGCACTTCTGAGATTTGGTATTACTTCAAGGTCTCATAAACGGCTTTAGCGTTAACAGAACTGTGCATGTTTTAAGGAGCTGAAATCATAGCGCTGATCGACACCTGTCGTGCATAAACCATCGCTCTCCCTTTTAATGAATTGCAGCGATGGGGTGCCTTCTCTACCAGCAGCTTAACCCCAAGGCTGATGGCCTTAAATAACTATCCCAAAAGTTTCTAAGGAGCAAATCTATGACTATTCTTCTAACCCCCATCACACGAAGACCGATGGATGAGCAGGATGTTTTCGTTTCACTCGTTGCTGACCCTATCGTCAACCCTATGGATGAGCAGCGTGTTCTAAATCCACTCTTTGCTGCCCCTGTTGTTGCTAACCATGAGACAAAGTTTGAGCTGCCAGCGGACGATTCCCCCTTGGGATTGTCTGGTGAGCAAAACGACCTTCTTTTGAAGAAGGAACCAGTCAAAGGTGGCGGGCTTCCCATCTTTGACCCCAACAACGATGTTGCCACTCTGATTTTAGGCACTAGTGGCGATGACTTTATCCCTGGTTCCTCCGGTGACGATGAAATCCATGGGTATGAGGGAGACGATGACCTCTTCGGTGTGGCCGGAAACGATACGATTTTTGGTGGCGAAGGCAATGATGACATTTACGGTGGCGAGGGCGATGACATCGTAGAGGGAGGCCAAGGCAATGACGATATTGCCGGTGACGAAGGTAATGACATCCTTCGGGGTGGCGAAGGCGATGACCACGTTTACGGTGACGATGGCAATGACGTCATTAGAGGTGGCGAGGGCAATGACAACCTTTACGGTAATGATGGCAATGACGACCTGAGAGGTGGTGCAGGCAATGACAGGCTCTATGGTGGCAATGGCGGCGATGACTATCTTGAGGGTGGCGATGGCGATGACTACCTTGACGCTGGTGGCAATGGCAATAATGAAGCTTACGGTGGCGCTGGTAATGACGAGATTTACGGTTCTGGCACGCTCTATGGTGGCACTGGCAATGATTACTTGTTCGCCTATGAACATAACACCACCCTCCACGGCGAAGATGGCAATGACACCCTGATCGGGTCTTCTTCTGGGGCTGATTTGCTAGTCGGCGGCACTGGGGCTGACCGCTACGACGGGAAAGGGGGGGGCGACATTTACGAGTCCACCGCAGATGGTGCCCAGGATACGTTTGTAGTCCGTAACTATGGTGACGGCAACCCCGTTGATATTCACGGCTTCCAGCTGATGAATGATCCAGCCGATACCACCCACGACATCCTTGAGCTGGACCTCGGCTTAGATTATTACATCATCGAGCACATCAACACGGTCGGCGTCGCAGACCAAACCGACACCCTGATCAAAAGTTCGTCTTCTGGCGATGCGTTAGCGATATTGGTAGATGTGGAGATACCAATTCTGCCAAACAACCCCTACATCAATATGGTCTAGTCGTCAGTTGGGTCGGCGCTGACAATAAGTAGGTTGTCCTAATTATGTTTCAGATACCGAGGCCCCTTCCGTCCCCCAATACTGGGGGAGACTAGACTTAAAGCCCGCAGTATTCGGGGTTTGGAGGCTTGTACGAGGAAGCAAAACATCTGATCTTCTATCTCATAAACGATTACGCTAACCCACTTAACGGTTTGGTTGAGGTATTGCCTCCGGTAAGACCGCTTCTTCAAAACTGGACTACGTTTAGCAGCTAGCAAGATCCCCCCTTCCCTCCCAAGCCCTGTGGGCAGGCTACGCCAAGAAAAAAGGAGGCAAGTCCCATCCCAGTTGGAATAGCTTCCTTTGCAAGGGGGCAGCGACATCGGGAGATCTTCTGATTGGGCATCCCTACGACGGATAGTCATTGCAAATGTCACTGAATAACCATGAATTCTGTTTTAGACTCTTCGCTTCAGTTTGCTGAAATTGAGAAACTGCAATTACAGCAACGCTATGCCGATGCAGAAATACTCTGCAATCAACTGCTAGAAAAACTCTCCTCTGAGCCAATTGATCTAGCCGTTCAGCTCAGACTTCATAGCTATCTATTCACCAGCTTAGAAGCCCAAGCTCGCTACCCCGAAGCCCAAAATCAACTAGAGGTTGCACAAAGTATCTTGAGTGCGTTAGAGCAAGTTACCCCGCTCAGATTTCGCGTAAATCGTACCAACTCCATCTAGACCTGCTCGGCCCAGACCATGGGCAAACCGTTGCCGATGGAGCAGCGCTAGCGGCGATTCTACATGGGTTGAGCCAATGGGATGAGGCAGTTCCACACTTTGAGACTGCTATCGCCTCTGGGCCAGGCGGTCATCAGTGCGCCCTGCGTCCTGGGATGACGGGCCGCGCTGACATCGTGACCCATGAAAAAACGGTACTCACATTTTTGTTGCGGAAGGCCAAACGTCTGACCGATTTGTGAAGGGTATCCACTTAGGTTTTCTCGGGGGCAAAAACAAACGCACTAGCAACCAATTGTATTCCTGTATCGACTGAAGTCATCGTAAACGTGATAATTCATTGAAGTTTACTTATGCTTTTAATCAGAGAAAAGCGAAAGCATAAACTTTAGTATCAGGATTGGAAATTAATCTTTTTGGGGAGTACTCTAATAAATAAGAAGTGAACAGCTTCGAGTCCGAGCCAGTTACTCAGTCAACGTTAGAGAGGAGGTTAGACATCGATTTAACGTCTGAGATAGATTCGCAAAACGTGACAGCACCCAATCAGCTTTTTGATATTTCCTATTTGTTGTAGCTGAGAGAAATGCGAAGGATATAGTGGAGCGATCAACTCCGAGCTAACTATATTTGAGTATCTCTATATAGGCTTCTTAAATGTGAGGAAAGTATTCAGAAAAGCAGTTCTGGGTGCTGTCGTTGTTTTTATCAATAAATCGGACTGACTACTATTAAATTTCTTGCTTTGGCCTAGTCATAGGTTAATATTTTTATTTCTTTCATCTCAACAGCAGTGCGGTAGGTTCAAAAAACCCTGGGTAAACTGATTTCAAGGTTTGCTAAGGAATTCATGCGCTGTTTAGTCTGAGGTTCAATGCATGTGGAACTACGTCGATGAGACCAATCAACAGCAAAAAGCCACAGGGGTAGAACTCCGTCAACTGATCTCCCAAGGTATTGTCAACAAAGACACGATGGTCTGGACTCAAGGGATGTCAGAGTGGCAACCTGCGATCGCCGCCGTACCTAACTTATTTCAAAAAACTGCACCTGTGGCACCACCACCACCGCCCATGAACAGGGGCCAACGTGATCGTCGCACCGACGAGATTGACTATGAAATCTTCGGCGACGATATGCAGATTGTTGAAGTAGAACTAGACCCCCATGAAACCGTTGTTGCCGAAGCTGGGGCGATGAACTATATGGAAGACGGCATCACCTTTGAACCCCGTATGGGTGACGGTTCCCAAGCCGCCACAGGCGGACTGATGGGAATGATCAAAAACGTTGGTCAGCGGGTTTTAACTGGCGAATCTATTTTCATGACCCATTTCACCAACACAGCCTCCAGCAAGCGCCGCGTCGCCTTTGCCGCACCCTATCCAGGCAGCATTATTCCTGTGCATCTAAATGAAATTGGCGGTGAAATTACCTGCCAGAAAGACGCGTTTCTTTGTGCGGCTAGAGGCACACAGCTGTCCATTGCGTTTAATAAACGTTTGGGAGCTGGTTTTTTTGGCGGCGAGGGCTTTATTTTGCAGCGCTTACGGGGTGAAGGGCTGGCGTTTTTACATGCGGGTGGCACCGTGATCAAACGCGAACTCAAAAACGATACCCTACGCCTTGATACAGGCTGCCTAGTGGCCTTTAGCCCCGGCATCAATTACGGTATTGAGCAGGCAGGCAACCTAAAATCAATGTTCTTTGGGGGTGAAGGGCTATTTTTAGCCACGCTACAGGGCACAGGTACTGTTTACCTGCAGAGCTTACCCTTTTCTCGATTGGCTGATCGCATTCTCCAACACGCCCCAACGACAGGGGGTAGTTCAGTCGGTGAAGGTTCAGTATTAGGCGAGCTAGGCAGGTTGCTAGATGGTGATAATTGAGGTTCTGCCACGATGTGGTTTAGACCTTTTTCACCATCAGAATGGCATCCCCCGTATAGTGAATCAGCGGGTGGGGCACAATCGCTTCACGGGCAGTTTCGACATATCCCAGACGATCGTACAGGCGCTTAGCCACAACATTTTGCTCAAAAACGATTAGGCTTAGCTTGCTAAACCCTTTTGTAATTGCCTGGGCTTCTGCGACCTTCATCATCTGGGTACCAATGCCTTGCTTTCGATACTCTGGAAATACGGCTATTCCGCAGACGTAGTAGCTATTGTCGGCTTCCAACTTGCTGTAGGGTACTAATACAGGGTCTTCCTCCGGTTCCGCATCTGCATCGACCACCATGGGAAAAGCAACCAACATGCCCGCGATCGCGCCATCCTGAACTGCCAAAGTGCAGTTTTGATAGCTGAAGAGTGTATTTTCCCGTTCATAACGCTGCTGACCAACAGCCAGTAAATCTTCACCGGGTTGCGCAAGTTTTGACCAGATATAATCAGCGACCCCATCAGACGAAATCCTGTAGAGAGAAGCAATGATTCGACAGTCTGGCTTTTGGGCTGCTCGGAAGCGTATCGTACTCATGGGATAATCCTCGTTCGTCTCTTTGAGCCTGAAGCCCATGCCACACTCTAGAGATAAATCGAGAAGAAACCGGGAAAGCCCCAACTCACAAATGAGCCTCCAACATGAGTATAAGAAGGCGGAAAGTCATTTCCTTAAAGATCTAATGGGGGTGGATAGGGCTTGGCAAAGGTGAAACAGTCAGGGGAATCTCTATGTAACGTCAGATGCTCTAGTTTTGTCTTACCTTCCTCAACCGTGGGCCAATGTCCAGAAGGAACCCACCACATGGCAAAGTGTTCGCCCTGGTATTTCTCAAACCATTGGCGACGGCGAATGAAAAAATCACCGTGTAGGCTTTTGTACACGTAGGCTCTGAGTGATGCTACAGTCTCCCAGACTGAAATATTGACCAGCATTTTCGGATTATCGTAGGCATGAATATCGGTGGCATTGCCTGACGCGGTTTTGAGTCGCCATACAAACCCTGGACTTTGATCGGCAACTGTATTGACGTCATCAAGCGCCGCTGCGAACTCAGCCATAATCGGATCATCAAGAGGGGCTTTCATCAAGGCAACATTGATCTGAGCCAGATAATGGGCTTGTGGATATTGAACTAAGTTTGGGGTCATTGTTGCTTACCTAAACCATGCCCCGGAGTATCTAACCCATAGGATTAGCCTGTCTTGAAGGATGTTGACATCTTGCGATAGTGACCGGGTGTAACGCCGAAGATGCGCTTGAAGTGACGTGTTAGGTGACTTTGATCTGACATGCCCACTGCGATCGCGGCCTCTGCAACCGCCATTCCTTGCTCTAAAAACTGCCTTGCTTTGCGTACTCGAATTTGCGTTAAATAGGCATAGGGAGGCATACCCACCGCTTGACGAAATACACGAATTAAATAAGATCGGTTGAGTTGTGTCAGCTCGACCAGTTGCGCTAAGGCAATATCAGCACTGAAGTTGTCGTCCAGATAGGCCTTAACTAAATCAACGGCACGGTGCTCTTTGCCCAGCCGATGCGATCGCGTTTTAGCATCCCCATAATGAAGCAGGATGGCAGATAAAATTTCAACCAGCAAGGATTGTTTTTCCAGCCGAGAATTGGACTGTTCCAGGGCTGTATGAAGCGTAAAAACACTGTAAGTCAAATCTGGGTTTTCAACCACCGCATCTCTAAAGTATGGGGCACCAGCAATTTGAGCCTCATGTGCAATTTGATGTACTAGCTCAGGACTGGGATAAAGCATTCGATAGGTTAATGGCAGTCCCTCGGCAGAGTAGCCCGTGTGGGCTTCTTCTGGATTCATAAAGACAACGCTCTTAGGCGGGGCTAAGTATGTTGTTCCCTGATAATAATTGCCGCCGACACCAGCCTCAATGATACCGATTGAGTAACCTGGATGGGCATGACGGGCATAGCTGTAGCACATGGAATCTGCACGAAACAACTCCAAGTTGTCGAACTCTGGCATCAATATCAGCTTTGCTTTTGAATGATTTAAATGACCCATATTAGGGATAAAAATGCACGAATCTTTGGCCGCCCGAGAAAAATATTTAATGTATTAATCAGCGAAATGTCCATGTGGGTAGCGCTTTAATATCACAAACGTTTTCTTTCCGCGACAATCAGGGTTGCCATTAATTCCCTTTATGTCGGGCGCTTAGCCATCAATGCATAGATGCCCGCAGCCGAGAGTAATGAGCCGCCTGCGATGTTGAAACCTCTTTGGGCTCGGCGAGTTGATAAAACGCTGCGAGCTGATGCCGCAAATATCGTGCAAAGCGTCACGTTGAGCACGGCCATCGTGATGAAGGTAATGGCGAGGATCCACAGCTGAAGGGTGACATTGGCGTTGGGGTTTGTGAACTGCGGCAAAAAAGCCACATAGAACACAATGCCTTTGGGGTTGAGGGCTGAGACCAGATAGGTATTGAGAAATAGTCGCCGCCGAGAGCTGGCTGGCACTTGCATAGCCCACTGAGTTGGTGAAACCCCCGCCCGCAGCAGTTTGATGCCGAGGTAAAGGATGTACAACCCCCCTATCCACTTCACAATGCCAAACCAAAATGCAGACGTTGCTAGGAGGGCTCCCAAGCCCAGTAGTGACAAAATCAACGCCGTTGAGTCACCGAGGGCCACGGCTGCAATTAGGGGTAGATTGGCGCGGCGACCATGGGCCAAAGCGTAACTGATCACAGTCAGCACAGTTGGGCCGGGGATGATCAACAGCAGGGCCGAGGCGATGACAAACGCAAACCAAAGTTCGATAAACATGGGCTTTTGTTTCTAAGGGTCAATAAGACATCAGGAACAAGAGACTATGGCGCGTCATCTAAACGCAGAAAGATTTACGGCTGAGCCTTGCCACGCCCGCCCCAACTAAACGAGCTAGGGGCTATAACCGCTGTTCTGCAAGTAATGAACGATTTGACTGATGACAGCCCCTAGTAAGTCGCTATCACCGTCAAATCGATGAATCGTTTGTCATCTCCTGTTCCTTCCTACATTCATCAAGAATCTGCTCAGTTTTGGCTCGGAAATTTACAAATCTAAAGATTAAGGGTTGTTCGTCAGGTCATTGCATAGAACCACAGGGGCAAAGGTCATTATTCCCTAGCTTTTCTTGGAGTTCTTTATCGCCATGTACAACTCGATGACCCCGCTTTACTGCTCGCTCAGAAGGATAGCCTCGGCGGCGTTTGCTTGAAGGTTCAAAAGTTAAAGGCTTCAAGATTTTCGAAGTCTCTAAATCCGTCGCTTGCAAATTCATCATCGAGTTTGGAATTTGGATTAATGGGTTCCATAGGTCTTACCTCTAATGAAATTTAGGGTTGGGAAATTTGAAGTTTGATGGATCGAATTTCTTTTTTGCTGCACTGCTTTTTGCCGACTGCGTAAACCCTCTGGCCTCCGACATAGTCTGCATTCCAGCGAAAGACTAATCCTCGTAGCACATCGGCAACCGTGTCAGTGGGGGGTGGGGGAAACACCTCGAAGGTGATGAGATACCAAAGCTCGTTTAGCTTGCGGTATTGATGCTTATCATCAATATTCACCACATCTGTTGGCGGTTTGGACTGCTTCTGTTTGCGGGGTTCCTTGGCAGCTGCACAAAGAATGCCGGTCTCAGGATGGATGTAGAACCGATCTCGATAGTGGCTGATCAAAGACCGATAGCCAACCCAGTAGGGCTTGCTATAGGGAACACCATCAATGAGTTCAACGTGACATTCGACACAGTCCCAGACGTGGCTGAGAACATGCTGCCCTGCCATTGTGTTGGTGTCTAACCGCTGACACAGTTCACTGTAAACATCATTCCAGGGTTCCCCGACATGCGATCGCAGAAATCGCCGCAAAGGTCCCAAATGATCTGAGAGATATTTGGATTTGTTTCTGGGCTTGATCAAATAGGGATTGAGTAATCCATCTTCGCTGGCTTCTTCTGTCAGTTTGCGCAACTGCTCCTTAAAGCCTTTTAGCTTTTTAAGGCTAATCTTCATGCCACTCCGAGGGCGTTCGATGACAATTTCGCCCAAACGATGTTCGCTCATGCTATTCAATGCTGTCTAATGTCTGATTAACTCGATTTCTTAGGGGTCAGGTTTTAGAAAGTGCATTGTGGCGTTTGTTTTAGAGGAAGACAATATTTATACTACAAATGTAGTATTTTGCAGCACAAATGTCAAGCGTGTACTACATAGCCCGCCATCCGACTGCTGCATCATCATCAAAAAGCCAACTTGCTAAAACGTAGTGGTTATGAGTATGATTTATTTAATGGAATTATTGCTGTCTTCGCACTCCATAGGAGGTTCCATGAACAGCGCAAAACGACCTGATAAACCTCGACGGCTTACCCAGGGTGAACTAGTCGCGATCGCCCTATTGTTTGTCGGCATCAGGGTTAGCTCAAATCATCTGTCTGACTTGCTGTTGAGCCACTTTAGCCATTAGCATGCAGGGCTAAAACCCTTTGCGCGATCGCGTAATTTACGGCTTCATAGCTGGAGCGAAAAGACATGATGTGGCGATCGCCTTTAAACCAGACATACAGGCCATAGAAGTCTTCCCCGTGAATCAGGTGGGTGTCGTTATTTGAGGCAACTAGCTGCCAGTAGTGGTACCCACTGAGGATGCCAGGTAAACCACCTTTCCAGGCTAAGCGTTGGTTCGGCTCAAAATCTACAATCTTGACTTGAAATGTATATTGTGAGCCAGAGCCAATATATAGTTAAGCAAACGGTAGCGGCTCAAAGTGCTGATTCAGATGAGCTTCAAATCGAATGAAATCGTTCTCAATGTCGGGGTTTTTCATCACGTCAAAACAAGCGAAGGTCGCCATCGGTTGCATGCCAAAGAACTTAAAGTTCAAATGCATCGGCCAAAACAAATCGTCTAGCCCCTTACCTTCGAAAAGCCACTGATTCGGATCATCAAAGGCCGCTTTAGGCGCATTCAAGGTGAGGGAGAGCATGTATTTGGTTTTGGTTAAGGTGCCCCCAGTGCCATATTGCTGGCTAGGGTCTTGACGACTTCTACCGTCGCCATTGCAAAGCTGTCCACCCATACCAGCGGAATAAACGGTGTCCATATAACGCTTGAAGCTCCAAGGCACTTCCATCCAATTCACTGGGCTTTGCAGAATCAGCGCATCAGCCCATTGATGGTTTGCCAACTCCTGTTCGACATCGTAATCGTCTTTCATCGTGGTAATTCTGATGTCATAGCCTTTCTGGGTCAGATGGGTCTTGGCCTTATCGACTAACGTGGCATTGAGCTTTCCCTCTGAGAAAGGATAGGCTTCGTGAGCATTGATGATAAAAACGTTCTTCATGGCAGATTCTTTCGTGAGGATAGGATGTTGGAGTAGAGCAAAATCGCAGCCTCATATCTTAAAAACGAGAAGCATTTTCAGCCTGAGAGGTGGCTTCATCGCCGTTGCCAAAAAATGCCGGAAAAGGTTTGGGAATGGTGACAGCCTTTTGGGTGGCGGGGCGGGCATCAATGCGATCAAACCAGGCGTTCAGGTTGTCCAGACCTTCGACCGAAACTTTGGCCCAGGGGTAAGACCGCGCCCAGGGATACATCGCCATATCAACAATGGTGAAATCGTCGCTGAGTAAGTAGGCTTTGCCCGCGAGCTGTTTGTCCAACACCTCTAACAGTCGTCTGGACTCGTTCACAAAGCGCTCGATCGCGTATGGGTCTTCATTACCCTTGGGGGCCGCGATACGCTGAAAGTACATAGCCTGGCCCATCATGGGGCCAATACCGGACATTTGGAACATCAGCCATTGCAACGCTTGCGACCTTGCCTTGTCACTCGTAGGCAGAAACTTCTGGTATTTCTCCGCCAGATACCAAAGAATTGCGCCAGATTCAAAGACAACAAAATCATCATTGCCGCGATCGACAATAGTCGGAATGCGACCATTGGGATTGAGCTGCATATACCACTCAGACTTCTGCTCTTTTTTTCCAAAGTCGATATAGGTCAGTTCGTACTCGACCTCAGCTTCTTCGAGAAAAATGACGGGCTTCCAGCCATTCATAGTGGAGGCGGTGTAGAGATGGATATCGGGGATCGGCATAGGAGGTTCCTGGCTGGCGATGACTCAAGATTTGAAAGGATACGCAGTAGTAAATAGCCCATCAGGGATGGGATCCATGACATTTGCTGCTGACGTGACTTAACATAATCAGACTAGTCACTAGAGTCAACCAGTTTACTTTTAGTAACCACCCATCCCATGAGCACTTCTTTAGGAATCACCACTGATGACCAAGGCCGTAAATACGTCTCAGAGCCTTGTCTAGAACCCTGCCCCATAGAGCGCGGCATGCGGTTTTTGGGGGGTAAATGGAAGGGGTCGATTCTCTGGCATCTCAAAGATGGCCCGGTACGCTTCAATGATTTAGCGCGTCAACTGGGCGGCGCTAGTAAAAAGATGGTGGTGCAGAGACTCCGTGAAATGGAAGAGACAGGCTTAGTTACCCGTGAGGTAGTGAGCGATCGCCCCATTGCAGTCACCTATGAAATCACCGAGTTTGGCAAGACTGCTTTGAGTTTTCTGGAAGCGCTTAAAAACTGGGCAGAACAGCACCAGATTTAGACTGTTGTATACTGATTTGCCTGACACTTCGTTGGAACGGTGGACAAAACCTTTGCCTGTAGAAAGTCTTCTATTGTCTGAAGCAGGACGCTCTATAGACTTTAAATGTGATGAGGGTTTTGATCCTGCTCCATATTCACACTTATATTCATCGATCCGAATCACGGTCGAGTTAGAGCCCAACCGTTTTGATCGCTTTCAACAAGATCTTCAAATTGCGGATCCATTTCAATCCTTGAAGAATTTTAGTGATAATTTGCCTGATGGTAGCGAGTACAATGTTGCAACGTGCAACGCCTATGGAACGTGCTAATGTCGCATTTGCTCCGCACTGAACGTTTGAGTTTGCGCCCCTGTCAAATGAGCGATTTAGGTGCTATACACCAGCTATGGACAGAGTCTGATGTCCGACGGTTTCTCTTCGACGACCGACAAATTACTCATGAGGAAGCAAAGTCGTTCATCGAGGCGAGTGTAGTGAGCTTTGCTAGTCACGGCTATGGAATTTGGCTCTTCTTCGAGCATCAAAACGACCAGATGGCAGGGTTTTCAGGGTTGTTTCATTCATTACAAAGTTCACCGAGTTTAATTTTTGGCACACGACCTCAACTCTGGGGACGGGGGTATGCAAAGGAAGCTACACTTTCTGTACTTCGCTACGCATTTGATGTGCTTGGATTGAAGAAAGTAGAGGCAGATGTTGATGAGCCTAACCAAGCTTCCATTCGAGTACTTGAAGCATTGGGAATGTCCCGAACTCGGAGAGCGATCATCAACGACTGTCCATTGCTTTACTATGAAATTCAAACTTGGAGAAGAGAAGTCTTGTAGATACTGTTTTGACAGCCTCAATTCAAAACAGTATCTACAAAGTGAGCGGTCGCACTACGTTTGAGTGAATTGAGCTAAAAGATTGGTTGAAATTTGAAAGTGGTGCTATCAAAATGATTCAAGGCGCTTGTCATTGTGGTTCTGTTCGATGGCAGTTTGAAAGCCAACCCGACGGAGCAACAGCCTGCAACGTTATGCATCCCAACCAACCGCTGACTGATATGCCCTACCCATATCCAAAACCTAGTCATGAACTTAGTGAACAGGACATCATCGGCGCGGCTCTATTATCCCCAGGATTTGCGTACGATTTATCAACCTGGCAGCTGACAATCAGCAACAACGGATTACTTAGCCAAAGAGTCCGCAAATCACAACCTCCGAATTACTCCGCTGAACACATAATTCTTCAGCGTCAATTGTCCTATGAGCAACTGGGGATGTTGCATGAATTGATCGATAACATCAAATTCAACAACCTAGACGATGAATACTCGTGCGCTTGGACAGACCAACCCTACACAAGACTTGTAGTGCGCACAGATGATTTTGTTAAATCCGTATTTTCTTATGGGCCACATGCAGCCGCATACGACGGTGACGCACACATGAAACGATACGTGCAACTTTGGGATGCAATCGTTGAACTGGCTCCATTTGACGCTTAAGCGATCGCACTACCCATACCCCTGACGACTAGGGAAAGGGGTAATTGGACTACTCAGACTTGAGTGCCTGACGGAAGGTTTTGGCCGCATCGAGGCGAGAGGTTTGGGCGATCAATATGCAACGGGTGAGCAGCGTCATATCAAGGGTGCCCAGTTCAGGAACTCCACTTTGGGTAATGGGCTCATACTCGAAGCCGCGCAGGCGATAGAGGCTAAACACGCCATCTTCCCAAAACCAGACTTCAGGAATTTGAAGTGCCCGATAGCGATTCAGCTTATTAGGGCTACCGCTAGTGAAGATCACTTCAATCACTAAATCGGGAGTAGGTTTGGACTCCCCAAAGCAATAAGACTCATCCGGTTCGGCGGCGGCTTCGCCCTCCCGTTCTTGGGTGGTGGAACCAAGGGGTTCAAACTCAGTATCTGTTTCTAGGCAAAACAGCTCTAGCAGAAAGCCAATGATGGATTTGAAGAATTCGTGATCGCGCCCCGGCATTAGAATCTCAACGGTGTTGTCGTAGTAAAACAGGCGCACGTTGCGGGTGTCGCCAAAACCAGACCGAATCAGCTTAAATTGCTGCCAGGTAATGCCGGAATGGACAATTCGCTGATCGGAGGATGGGGGCTTGAGTCGTTCGGGTTGGAGTTGAACCATCGCCTTGCCTCATCTACAGTGTCTACATTTTAGTGGAACCACTTGATATACCCTGCCAGCAGTCGTTCATTAGTTTTGCTGACCATGGCGTTGATCTCAGATTTTTATTTTCGCAGTTACAGCGTTGGCGATAAAATTTCTTTCCCGTTTCGCTGTATTGGATTTCTGTGGCTAATCAGATGGCAGTGGATGCTGATAAATGTGCCAATTATTACCCCGAAATTCAACTTCTTTTTCAAATTTTGCGCCGATGGCCACGGCAAGATGGATCGAGGGCAGATTTTCCCCATGGATAAAGCTAATGAGTGATGTATCGGGCATGTATTGCCGACCCACCTGCTGCACTGCCCTCGCGGCTTCACTGGCAAACCCTTGCCCCCAATACTGTGGGGCCAAAGCCCACTTGATTTCTGGGCTAGGCCAATCGTTGGGATACCAAAAGCCGACTGGGCCAAGCACTTTGCCACTGACTTTTGCTTCAACAGTGTAAGGGCCATACCCCCGCACTTGCCAATGACCAATCATGCCGCACATGGTGCGCCAGGTTTCACCCTCTGAGAAGGCACGACCGACGGTGTATTTTGTTGCTATGGCATCAGCGTAGTATTGATGCAAATCTTTCCAGTCTTCTTCTCTAAACTGTCTCAGAATTAATCTTTCTGTTTCGAGTTTTTCTGGAACGAGAAAGTCCATTTTGAAATTTAATTCTCCATCTTTTTTTAGCTCATAACTATTGAGCTAGCGCCAATGCCTTGAGCTTTGCCGAGCAGATTTTATTGACTTTATCAAGGTAATCATAAAAGTGTTTGAGTAAAAATCCTTCGTGGATATTCACATATCAATATGCTCGATCGGGTTGCCATGACAGCTTACCCCCCAATGGCGACGAGGCATCGGTGGTCTCAAAATGGGTTTGCGATCGCCCAAGGCCTGATTAACAAAGGTCGAACATTTCGACTTTTCTGCCTTAGGAGAAGAAGTACACCAAACCTAAAATAATGCCTAAACCGACTACGGCGATCGTAGCGTACAAGCGCCTAGACAGTTTTTTAAGTTGTTTGCTCACCCCCCGGTTAGAACTGCTCAAATGCCCTAAGCGCAATAGACTCTGCTCGAAAGCTTGGCGCATTTGCGAGAAGTTATCGGAGAATTGTTCCAGATGAGTTTCTAGGGCATCGACGCGATCGTTAAGGGCTGCCTGCCCTTGCTTAAACTGTTCTAGGGCTTCTGTCATTTTGTGATTATCCGTCTGAACCATTGTTTGTAATTGGTCCAAAGCGCGGAGTTGAGCCTGAATCTTCGTCAGTTCTTCCACAGAACTAAAATGCTGTTTGATCAGACCCTGTAAGTCCTCAAATTCCTGTTCGACATGGGCTAATCCATCTAGTTGCTCCGTCGGGCTAACCATAGAAACCTCTTCGACATATGCTAGCTCATCCATTTGTTCAGTAGGGCTGATCATAGTTACCTCGCAATAGTTCAAATTGCACTCAGAACGACTGAGTTATGTCCTGGGGTCACGATTGGTGGCTGCCCAGCGTGGTGCTTCTGACGGGTTAATATCATTGCTTTCACGGTCCGGATGCGATACGTCAATAACAACGAACGATATTGAGGCGATCCTTTGCCAAATAACTTGGCAGCTTCTCGAATCAAAAACGGCAACCCTTTACGAGAATTCCAAGGACTATCCACATGGGTCAGCCAGCTAAACGCTAGGGTTGGATTGAGTGATCTAGCAGCTTTATAGAACAACCACAAGGCATGGGGTGAAACTTCTTGTTGAATTCCTGCTTGAAACCCTGCCTGTAAAGACGCATATGCTTTTTTAGGCTGTTGCCAGGCTTGACTCGCTAAAACACCCTGCAAATAGAGCGCTGCCAGGTTTGTAGGCTCTTTCGCAAGGCGCTGGGTCAGGATTGGCTTGAGGGCGATCGTAGTCTTGGTGTGCCCTTGCAACTGCTGAACAAATGTCAATAGTTCATCCGGCTCAAATCGGTTCAACAGCTTTGTGACCGACGACTTGGAAAGTTTCCTTTGGGGCGACCCTAGCACTAATGCCGATGACGGTGCGGAATTCTCTATGCCGTGGGCTGAAGCAGAGGTTGGTGTGGATGCCGCTAAAGCATCTTGCTCTGCCACGACCTCAGACGAAGCCTCCTCAGTTGTGGTGATACCTGCCACCATCTTTTCTAAAATTCCGGGCCCAAATTGACCATAGCCCTTGTGAACCATCCGGATGGTGTTGATCAGTTCTTCACTCAACGTGTCCTTGAGTAAGTAGCTTTTGGCCCCGGCTTTCAGCGCATTGACCAAATAAGTATTTTGGTCGTGGGCACTCAACACAATCACTTTCGTCTCTGGAAAGCGTTGAGTAATCAGTTGAGTTGCACTCAAACCATCCAGAGCAGGCATTTCAACGTCGATCAGAGCAATATCCGGTCGATGCAGGGCAACCTGCCTAATCGCCTCATGACCATCCGAGGCGTTACTGACAATCTTGATATCCGAATTTTGTTCCAGCAAAGATGCCAGCGCTTGCCGGAGCAATGCCTGATCATCAACCAACAGAACGCTTATTGGGTCAGCCATAGTCAGCCAGCGCTTAAGGGGGGAGGAGAAAGGGTTGCTATTTTGACGCCAGCCAGAATCAGAAAACTGGCAGGCTTCTCCTTAAGCCACTTTGCAGCGTCGGTGGGCAAAATCAGGATAAATTGGCGTCACATTTCCCAGCTTTAAAGTTGCTTTACGAAATCCTTTTGGCTGCATGATTTCAGGCGATTGTCAATCCCTTTTTACTGTGGTGATCATGGAGCTGGCGCTGTCTGTTTGGATATTTTCCGCCAAGCTTGCTTCCTTTTGTCATTTATAAAGCAATAAATATATTCACTATCTTCATACAATTTGCTGTAACGATCTGAAACTCCAGGCAGAAGCAAGGCTCCAGGAATATCCTGTATGCTTTTCTGTTTGATCTCTTGTGTTTTGTCGTAATCCCATTTCAAATCTTGAAAATCTTGCAAGAAGTCTATTTGCAAGAAAAACATCTCGGGTGATTCGTTGATTGGATCACCTGAACAATAAATGACACAGTTTTGATCGATATAAAGTTGTTCATCTTGGGGATTTATATCAGCGCAGCGCAAACGAATGTGAAAAAGGATATTTGGAGAGTAATCTTCATCGTCTTCCTCTAAATTATCCTCTTCTAAATCGTCTTCTAGCGAACAGTATTCTTCCCAGGATGCTTGTACCTGAATTTTCCCATCAGGTACAAACCAATACGAACCTTCTTGAACAATACCAAACGTAATGATCTCAGCCCCATTCCTCCAAGTTCTACCACCAAATTTTTTCTGACAGTCTAATAATTTATCTGGATTTTGAATGCCTGCTTGCTCTAATTGCTTTTGCAAATCTGCGTAATCGACCATGAGTGTTTTACCTGTAGATCTCATGATAGGAATATGACTGCTTTGAAAACCCAATTCGACAGTCTCAAGAGTCTTATTTACCTTGAGAAACAAAAGCTGGAAGCGAATTGACGTTCGGTAATTTTCGGGCAGCAGAGAGCGTTGATGGCAGAGTCTAGCGAGCTCTCTGAAGCCTATTGAACTTGAACTAGGTAAACCCTCCAGGCATGACTGTGCCCTTTTAGTATGCCTGGAGGGCGAGCGGAGCGGAAGCTCTGGTCTTCAAAGTCGATCCAACACTTTAGTCTGGATATAACAGCGCTGGAGAAGAGAGCGATCGCATTTTCGGGTCTGGGTTAGAATCCAGCAAGTCTAGAACGTACTCCGGACAGAATGGCAAGAGAGGATTCGTCCGATGCATATAAAAATTGTGCTGCAAGAAAATAGAGTATTTGGAAAAGATTCAGATCACTTTTTGATCAAATTTGGATCACTTTGTACCTCTGACTAATCTGCTCGCTTGGCACAATCAGCCATGCCGCCTCAAATCTTTCAGTAAAAGGGGAGGAAGAATTGTCCTGGAGATGTAGTTTCTCATTAGATGGCTGTCTGACGAATTAGATTTTGACGATGACATCAAGCATAGTCTTAAGGTTCTAGTACGCTGACTAAAATCCGCAAAAGATCGTCCAGATCGGCAGGGACTCGATAAAGTTCGAGATCTTGGGTTACTTCACGAGACTGTCGATTAAACTGGCCAAACTGCCAGATATTTCCAGTTGAAATTGCCCCTTTCAAGACAGTTTGGTCGGACTCAATCCACTGATCTAGGGCAATCAATTCGACAGCAAGTTGTACAAATCCCCTTTCCAGGTCTTCATTTTTGGCCTCAATCACCAAAAAAGTTTGGTCATTTTGCAGGAGATAGTCTAAGGAGCCTTTGAGCTGGTTACTGACCGCAACAGGATACTCAACATTGAGAGTAGCCTGGGTATAGTGCAACACATCAGTTAGTACAGGCGCAATTAAGAATTCCCGTCGGGCCATTTCACTGGTCAAGCTCAGGCGGGGCAAGCTTTCTTCAATTCGCGCCTTGAGATCAGTGAGGCGATCGAGGGCACCAGTGTAGCGGGGTAATTGCAAGGCGCGACGTTGGAGCGAAACCTTGAAATGCGCCAAAATGTCTTGTGGGGCAAAGTTGAGCTTAAAGTAGTCCGCAAAGGTATAGGACTGATCGGGTTGGATAATGGCGGCTCTGGGCATGGTATTTAATCGTCCACAACTATTTGTCTGTAATGCTCAAAACAGCTTGCTGCTCCCTTTACAGTCAGGATAAGGCAGTCAGTTCCAAAGTAAAATTCGTGGCCATTACCACTTCATTGCAGATCAACCGCGATCGCCTCCAACAGCAATTAACCACCCTCGCCACTATCGGCCAACTGCCAAGCGGCGGCGTCCGTCGTACGGCCTACAGCCTTGAAGATCTAGAAGCTCGCCAGTGGGTGATGGCTGCCATGGAACAAGCGGGCATGACAATTACCATTGATGCCGCCGGAAACATTATTGGTCGCTACAACGGTACCCAAGCCCTACCCGCGATCGCCACCGGATCGCACATTGACACCGTACCAACCGGGGGGCGTTATGACGGGGCACTGGGTGTACTGGCGGGTATAGAAGTTGTGGCAACGCTACATGATGCTGGGCAGCAGTTGAACCATCCTATTGAAGTGATTGTCTTCACCGACGAAGAAGGGGAGATGATTGGCAGCAAGGCCATGGCTGGGACAGGGCATTTTCACGAGCCGGAGCTGTTTCGTCGGTTAGACGGGTGCGCCATTCAAGACTGCTTGCAGCGCATTGGTGGCGATTGGGATGCCTTATCTAGTGCCCAACGCACCGCCCAAGACATCGCTGCCTATCTAGAACTGCACGTAGAACAAGGGGGCGTGTTGGAAACCGTGCAGCGTCAAGTCGGGGTTGTACAAGGCATCGTCGGTCTGCAACGCTACCGGGTTGAGATCATCGGACGGCCCAACCATGCCGGGACAACACCCATGGGGATGCGGCAAGATGCACTCTATGCCGCCGCTCTACTCGTGGCAGCAGTACATGACATGGCGATCGACATCCCTGGCGATCAGGTGGCAACCGTGGGGTCCTTGCAGGTCTTCCCCAATGCCGCCAACATCGTACCGGGGCGAGTAGAACTGACCATTGACATGCGAGATCTATCCTCCGACACGCTTCAAGCGATGGTCGAAGCTTTGCAGCATCGCATTCAAGCGATTGAAGCCACGACCCAAACTAAAATTCAGATGCAGGCACAACACGCGGTTGATCCTACCCTGGCAAGTCCTGCGATCCAAGAAACTATTGCAGCGGTCTGCGAAACCCTCCAACTCAGTCATTACTCGATGCCCAGCCGTGCCATCCACGATGCCCAAGAAATCGGACGGTTTACCCAGATGGGGATGATTTTTGTCCCCAGCCAAGCTGGGGTGAGCCATGCTGAAGATGAATACACCTCGCCAGACCAATGTGCCCAGGGCGCTAACGTTTTGCTGAATACGCTGCTGCGATTAGATACTCTGCTGTAGTCAATCGCTCTACTACCTATTCATAGGGATTACAGCGATCGGTGTATTTGGCTACCCTATATTTACCCTGAATTTGGGCTCATATAAACGAATTTCCCTAGAATACCGCAGAGGAGCCGGATGCTGGGAAACTTGCATGTTCGGTTCTGTAGACCATCGTCGGGGGCGACTCCGGCAATGAGTTTAACAGGTTTGCTTGAATTTGCGTTTCAAGCCCAAAGTCATTCCTGCTATTGTTACTAAGCTCCAAAGCGTGCCAGGTTCAGGTACTGAACGGAAATCTACACTCCCAGTTCTGATTAGGTCAGAGAAAGGTTCACGTACCGTACCAACATCTCCTCCAACGGCAAACAGTTCAAATCCCACTTGCCCGCTAGCAGAATCAGGGCCGAAGAGAGAGAAATCGACTGTAGAAGCACCAACAATCGGTCCAAAAGCATTTGAGGGTGTACCGACGAGGTTTACGAAGTTGCTTGCATTGAAGCGCAATTCATCCGCAGTCACCTCGAAAAATGAACTACCGCTGGGACCACTACCACCTTCTACATCAAACTCCCACTGGGAACCATCACTTGTTAGGGTAAATCCAAACCTTTCTTGCGTGTTCTGATCTATGCCCGTGAAATCAATATTCCAAGTTGCATTATCGTTAAGAATACCTTCATCTGTAAATCTGCCAAATGAACCTGTGTAAAGAATCCTTCCATTAGCAGTAATGCTGCCTGCAGTAGCTTCAAATGAAAACTCTGAGCCAGGCGTTACTGCAGCGCTTTCAATGGCCTCAAACCAGTTTTGGGCCATTTTTTCGTAGCCTTCCGCTGTGGGGTGCTCTGCATCATTCTCCCTATACAAATTCGCTTTTAACATATCTCCATCGAGAAAGGTAACATCATGATCTACAAAGATGACGTTTTTACGAGGGTTGTTGACCAGGTATTCTTCTCTAATTAGGCTGTTATATTCTATCGAGTCATCTTTATCATTCGCATTATTGACTGGCGGTATTGTTGAAACAAAAACAGCATCAATCTTAGTCGGCTCATCCAATAGTTGATCGACTATCCGTGTCAACCTATCAAAAGCATCTTGTGGATCCTCATCCAAATCCTTCGTGTCCGGATTAGTTCCTATGCTACTGACATCATTGGTTCCTGCCATTAGTAAAACAATCAAGTTGTCATCAAGGGAGATTTCATTGTTCTTGGCAATGAAACTAGTGACATTATTGACGGATCCAAAGTTTATAAACGATGGCCTATTACCTTTGTTCCCAGACGGAATATCTCCAGGTTCCTCTGCCATTTCTCTTAAGGTAATCCCACCCTTGCCTTGATGCTTCAAACTGCCGCTTCCACCTTGCCCGACAAACTCAAAGTTGAATTCATTTTTAGTCAATTTTTCGCTAAGAAACTCTCGATATCCATTGCTTTCTGGTTGTGGGAAGCCTTGAGTATTTGAATCTCCGTAGGGCAAGATTAGAAGATCATCTGTTCTTGTAAATGTAAAAGCCTTCGCACTTGCAGTAGTGAGCGCAAGGATTGTTGATGAAGTGATAGTGGCGGACACGAATACAAGCAATTTCCAGCAAACCATTCTATTCATGATGATTAAGCCTTTACTAAAGTTAATGCGGCGTGGCAAAACTTTAACTCTATTAAACTTTATCCATTATTAACCGTATGATCAGCTCATCGAAGCAACAAGCTTTTTATGGGAAACTTCACAGTAGTGGGCAGTCATTAGCCAAGTTACAAGCGCGATCTCACCTCTAATCAACAAGGGGATTAGAGGTGAGATCGCTATTCCATGCAGCAGTAAAGCCAAGATAGCGGTTCAATATGTTTCTCAGGGAGCAGTGATGAACTCAGACGACACCCCATCTCCCAGCAAAAAGAGTTTTTATGCCCTCGTAGTAAATACTATGGAGAGTTCACCCCTGAAGAATTAGTTTTGAACGCTAACCTCCAAGAATTTTTTCAGAGCGTGAGTTACCTCTGTGCTCTCGAAACTGGCGGGAAGATTTCTACTGATGAAGCTTACCAAGGCGTCAAACGGGCATGGAAAGAACTCAAGCACAGTAAAAAGGGATTGGGATTGGGAAAAATCAGCAACCGCCGAGTGAGGAGATATAGGCTTGCTGCCTTAATCCTGAAGGCGGGTCGTGTTCTCAGAAACAGCTAAGCCATTCTCTACTATTGAGTCACGATGAAGAGGTCATATGAACCGAAACTTACTTGTTTTACTGGTGATTGGTTGCTTCGCGCTAGTCGTGGCAGTCACTGTTCCCATGATGGCTCTCAAGCTGAAACTCAAATCGCTCAGTGGCCCATGGGCAATTGCATGATGAATGGAGACATGATGGGGTCTGGGATGATGGGTGACAACTTCGAAGACATGTCAAGGCTTTCAGCACGTATTCTTTAAAGTCTTGAAATTGGCTCCAGTTTTGGCGTAGGGAGCGTTCTGATTTTTGTGTAAATCCCGGTCTTGAGCACGAAAAATCAAGGGTTCCAGGCTGATTAAACCCAGTTTTCTGAACACTCCCTTGGCGTACGACTCAAGTTTGACTATCGTTCTTTTGCTGCATCCACTCTTCATTACTGGTATCTGCTGATTGACATCACTAACTGCGATCGAAGCTCAGAGGCGCTCAATCCTAACTTCTTAGCTTTCGCCTTGAATCCGTCCCAGCCATCCTGGGTAACCATCACCTCACGCTGCTTTTTGGGCTCGTCATAGAGCGTTTCTCGCGGCGATAAATTTTCCAAACTGCTTGGATTCTCACTAGGCCGATATTCGCTTTTCTTGCGAGCCGTAACTAAATCCATATCCATATCAAAGACGAGCAGCGCGGCCCTGAGTTTCGGTGCTGCAACATTCCCCAACTCAAAGCGATCGCGTCGCTTTACCGAGTGCCAAAGTACAACCGCCTGCGTAAGGCCGAACTGGTGGCAGCACTGAGTGGGTGAGTCTACCGGGGTGGGCAAGTGGCGCAGTTCACCCCGTGACCGATGACAGTACATCCAATTGTGACCGATACCAGTACATCTAATAACGAGGACTAGAAATGACTTCAACAACCCACAAGCAACCCACACAATCCAGGGGCAACAACAGCACTGAGCTGAGGACCATGATGGTTCAGAGTTAATGCGGCTCTACCACGTGCATCAAATTCGAGGGGCGTCTTATCAGTATCGATTAAGGGCCAAGCCGAAGCCTAGTGGCGACCACTCCATTTCTCCCCGCATGGTTGCCGCCTCTAACGTCTCACCGATATCCAAATGAAACGACTAGTTTGTAGTCTGACTTACAGTGTTGCGCCAGGAAACACACCATGATGCCTGCATTCATCAAGATGCCGCAAGTTTTAATCGAGACTTAAGACGGGGAACCGGTTTGGTATGCGAATCCTGCTAGTCGAAGACGATCTCCATTTATCAGCGTCGCTGTCAGAAGCTCTCGAAGCGATGCAATACACCGTGGATGTAGCCACTGACGGGGAAATGGCCTGGCAGCAAATGATGATGTTACCCTATGACCTCATGCTGATGGATGTGACGCTGCCCTGCATTGATGGCCTGACCTTGTGCCAACGCATGCGATCGCGCAACATTGATTCGCCCGTGCTGATGTTGACCGCGCGCGATACCAGCCAAGACAAGATTGCCGGGCTTGATGCCGGGGCCGATGCTTATATGGTCAAGCCCTTTGATCTGGCTGAATTGACCGCCCAGATTCGAGCGTTGCTAAGGCGCGGGCAGACCAGCGCTAGCACCACCCTCCGTTGGGGAGCCTTAAGTCTGAACCCCAATACCTTTGAAGTGGCTTACCAAGACACCCCCCTACGATTAACCCCTAAAGAATTTGCCATCCTCGATCTGCTGATGCGCCATGGTCGTCGAGTGTTGAGCCGCCATTTCATTTTGGAATCGATCTGGCAAATGGATGATCCACCGGGGGAGGAAACCGTGAAGGCCCATCTCAAATCCCTCAGGCAGAAATTGCGGAAAGCAAGTGCTCCACGTAATTTTGTAGAAACATTGCATGGGTTGGGCTATCGGTTGATGGCAGTTGAGTAGGTGCAGGAGTAAAGTGACTGGCCTATCTTCATTCCATATACGGCAAGGTCACAGTAATCCGGGTGCCTTGATCGAGATTATTGGTAATTTCCAAGGTGCCTTGGTGCCGGTCTACGCAGGTTTTGACCACGGCCAGCCCCAACCCAGTTCCCGAAACAGTGCCGACATTTTTGCCGCGATAAAAAGCCTCTAAGATGGCCGATCGCTCTTCTGCTAAAATCCCGATGCCCTGGTCGGTCACTTGAAAGCAAATTGTGTTTTTGGCCTGGTTGATCACCAAGCGAATCACGCTGCGCTCCGGCGAATATTTAGAGGCATTGGACAAGACGTTAATCAGAATCAACGTGAGCAAATGCTTGTCGGCAAACATCTGGGCCTTAGCCGCATTCCCCTCCATTACCAGGATTTGTCCGGCTTGCCACGTAATTTGCTCAGACAGCTCTTGGCCAAAAGGCTCTAGGGCAATAATTTCGGGGTTAAATTCGAGCTTGCCAGCTTCGGCCCGAGTCAAGGTCAAAATATCACTCACCAGCTTCCCCATCCGTTGAGCAGCCAGTTGAATGCGGTGGATGCTCTTCGCCTGTTTTTCCAGCGGTAGCTCATCAAGGCTGGTTTCAAGGGACTGGGCTGAGACCGAAATAATGCTCAGGGGAGTACGCAGTTCGTGGGAGGCCATGGAAAACAGTCGCAGTTTGAGTTCGCTCAGTTCTTGGGTGCGCTGGAGTTCGCTTTGCCAGCGTAAAAAATAAACCAGCACGGTAGTCGTGAGCAGTAGACCAATAATCAACGTGGCTAAGGTGCCCCACAAGAGCGATCGCGAAGCCGGGGGAACAAATACGATCTGCCACTGCCGCTGACCGAGCTGAATGGTTTGCGTACAGTCACTCGGATTCGTACAGAGAAAACTGGTGGGTTCAAGGGCGGCGATCGCCTGGGGGTCGGCGCTGACGCTTTGGGTTGACGTTTGGTAAACCCCCAACAGTTGATCCGGGGGAGTCGCCGTCTGGTCAAGGATGTAAAAATCGATGTCGTAATCCAGGTCACGCAACGATTCTTCGACTACATCAGCCACTCGGAAAACCCCCAACACGTAGCCCTCAATAGCTGCTCTGCGCTCAGGTAGGGTCGCCGCCACGGCTTGATAGATCGGGACAAACACCAAAAACCCATACTGGTCTGCATTCGTTTCTTGCACGAGCTGAATGCGTCCGGTGGTCGCGATCGTACCGGTATCTCGCGCAATTTCCAACGCGACGCGGCGGGTGTCATCGGAGGCGAGGTCATAGCCCAGCGCCACCTCGTTACTCGCAACGGGTTCTAAAAACGTGACGGGCACATAGCGATTGCGCTCCCGCGCTGGAATCAGTTGCCCCGTATCGCTATCCCGCTCCGTGATTAACGCCTGCGGATTCTGGGTGACGGTTTTGAGCTGCTGCTCGTAGTCAGCGCGATCTCGTTGGGGAATCTCGGGTGCCCATTCCAGCGCTTGAATACCAGGATAGGTGGCGATCGCGCGACTCACAAATCGCTGAAAAGTGGCCTCATCTACTCCATTTTCCGCCGCATCATACAAATCACTAATCGATAGCAATAATTCTGTATAGCGGTTGGTAGTGCGCTGCACTGCTGTCGTCAGATTATTGGTTTGCTTTTGAAATTCGCTCTGCTTCGATAATTTTTCCCAACGCTCAACCCACACTGTTGTAGACAGCGTTGCCCCTAGGCCCAGCATCACAATTAAAGCGGTGGGTAAATGTCGTAAAACCGCAAGCATCCCATCAACAGCAATGAATGACTTAGCGATTCATCCTATCGGAAATATTAGACCTCTTGCACGAATCGAGAAAGTAGTTTCCAATCAGGGCATTTAGGCTGTGTCCAATGCTGTACGAAGACCTCATTGAGTCGGCAGCGAAGCCGACACTGCCAAGATTGCATCAGAAGAATTTCCCGATTTCTTCCCGATTTCTTCTCAAAAATTTGCTAAGGCAAGCCATAGATTAACGTTTAACTCTAGATGGCTTGTGATTGCTTCCGAATTGAATTGTAGCGCTTTTTACTATTTTTGAAATTTTCGTTTGGGTTCTGGTAAAGCGATCGCTGCAAACAGTCTTGCACAAGCAGAGTATCTAGAACTGCCCTCCAATTTTTAACTGCCATGAGACGCCGACGCTTAATTCAAACCAGTATGGGATTTGCCGCTGGCCTTACCCTGGCGGGTGGCCTAAAAGCGTGTAGCAGCGATGATTCTGCTTCAACCCCAGGTGCTGCCCCAGCGGACACAGCTGAAGGCGGTGCTGAGTCATCTGATGCCACCCTCACGGTGGTGCAAGGCGGCGGCTTCCCAAATAGTTTGGACTTGCACCGCGTTGGCACTAACCGTCCTGCCTATGGGGTTTCTTGGGTGATGTACGATCGCCTCATGACCTTTGGCAAAAAGACCCTGGACGACGGTTCTATTTCCTACGACTACACCGTGCTAGAACCGGAACTGGCGGAAAGTTGGGAAATGGCCGAAGATGGCATGTCCGTCACCTTTAACTTGCGCCCCGATGCCACCTTCCACGACGGCACTCCCGTCACCGCCAACGATGTGAAGTGGTCGTTTGATCGTGCTGTTTCCATTGGTGGTTTCCCGAGCTTCCAGATGAAAGCCGGCGCCCTCGAAAGTCCCGATCAGTTTGAAGTGGTGGACGATCAGACTTTCCGTGTGAAGTTTCTGCGTCCCGATAAGCTCACCATGATGGACATGGCGGTGCCGATTCCCGTTATTATCAACGCCAAACTGGTAGAACCCCATCTCACTGAAGAAGACCCCTGGGGCGCGGAATGGCTCAACAACAATGATGCCGGGAGCGGGGCATACACCATCAAAGCATACAAGCCCAATGAGCGCATCGTTCTAGAGCGATTTGAGGACTGGAAATCAGGCCCGATGCCCCAGATTCAGGAAGTGATTTTGCTGAACGTTCCCGAAGCGGGCAACCGTCGCGCCCTGCTAGAGAAAGGGGATGTCGATGTCAACTTCACCGTGTCGGAAAAAGACCAGACGGAACTAGACGCTACGGGCAATTTCACTGTGATCTCGACCCCGATTGAGAACTGCTTGTATTCCGTCGATATGCATGCTAACCCTCAGCTCAATGGGGAAGACAACCCCTTTGGTGATGTGAAAGTGCGGCAGGCCGTGTCCTACGCAATTCCCTATGATGCCATCATGGATACCGCCCTGTATGACCAGGCGGTACCTATGTACGGTGGCTCTACCCAGCCCGAAACCATTGACTGGCCTCAACCCAGCCCGTACACCACCGACATGGAGAAGGCCAAAGCCCTCCTGGCAGAATCCAGCTATCCCGATGGGTTTGAAACGACCCTTGCCTTCAATATGGGCACCCAAGAATGGGCCGAGCCGACGGTCGTGCTAATTCAAGAAGCGCTGGCCGAACTGGGCATCACCGTCAACATTGAAAAGGTCCCTGGTGCCAACTTCCGCTCCGTCTTGGTAGAAAAGAGCCGTCCCATGATTATCAATAACTTTGGTGGCTGGCTCAACTATCCGGATTACTTCTTCTTCTACGCCTATCACGGGCAAGACGCTACCTTTAACGGCAGCTCCTACAAAAATCCGGAGATGGATACCAAGATTGAGGCCGCCCTCGCATCTGAACCGGGCAATAAAGAGTACGACGACAACGTCAAAGGCTTTATCGAAATGGCTTGGCAGGAAGTCCCTCGCGCGCCGCTGGTGCAGCCTCAACTCGGGGTCGCCATGCAGCCCAACATCACCGGCTATCAGTACTGGTTCCATCGGCAGTTGGATTTCCGGCAATTGGAGAAAGCGTAGTGCCTGATGAGCAAGGGAGCTTGATGAGCACAGGGAGCGTAAGGCGCGAAAGAGCTTTAAAGGCTAGAAAGCCCGGCTCGTTTCCTGCTTCAACAGGTTGTCTATTTGCCCCATCCCCCTTGCTCCCCTGCCCTGACTTACACCGGGCTTATTCCGCGATCCACTAGCCCCTGCACAACATGGCTCATTCCACCGGCAAAATTATTGGTCAACGTATCCTGGGCGCAATACCGAGTGTCATTGGCGTGGTGATTGTGACGTTTGTGTTGACGCGAGCCCTGCCGGGGGATCCGGCGGCGTTTTTTGCCGGACCGGCTGCCACAGCGGAAGCGATTGAGGACGTGCGAGCTACCTTGGGACTCGATAAGACCTTGCCGGAACAGTTCTTTCTGTATCTCGGCGACTTAGTGCAGGGGGATTTGGGTACGTCTCTGACAACGGGGCAAACAGTAGTCTTTGACTTGGCAACTCGGTTACCGGCGTCCCTGGAGTTGACGTTAGCGGGGTTAGTATTTGCGATCGCTCTGGCGCTCCCCCTAGGCATTCTCGCCGCCACTCGGCCTAACTCTTGGGTTGACCACAGCGTGCGCATACTGGCCACTGCTGGCGTTTCTCTCCCGACCTTTTTTACCGGGTTGTTCCTCATCTACATGCTGTATTATCGACTGGGCTGGGCGCCTGCACCGCTGGGTCGACTCGATATTCTTTACAGTGCACCCACTCACGTGACTGGGTTGTATCTGATTGATAGTTTACTGGCAGGTGACTTAGAACTCTTCTGGGCGGCTGCTTCCCAGCTCTTTTTACCTGCCGTCACGCTGGGCCTGTTTGCGTTGGCTCCGTTGGCTCGGGTAACCCGTGCTTCTATGCTCGGCATGTTGTCCAGCGATTTTATCCGCACCGCTCGCGCCAGCGGTTTGCCACCGCGACAAGTGCTGTTTGGCTATGCCTTCCGTAATGCTATGTTGCCCGTGATTACCACCCTGGGGGTGGTGTTCTCGTTTCTATTGGGCGCCAACATTCTCGTGGAGAAGGTGTTTGCTTGGCCAGGCATCGGTTCCTATGCGGTCGAGGCCCTGGTTGCCTCAGACTATGCCCCGATTCAGGGCTTCATTCTGACCATGGCACTGCTGTATGTCGTGCTGAACTTATTGATTGATTTGCTCTATGTCGTGATTGATCCACGCGCGGGAGTTGAAACATGACCTCCACGACCTTCCAACACACTCGCTATGTCATTAGCGAGAACTTGGTCACCTTTGGGGCCTTTGCGCTGTTTTTGGTGTTTGTATTGTTTGCGATTTTTGGCGAAGCGATCGCCCCTTACGATTCGCTCGCGAGCAATGCGGCTGTTGCCCTACAACCACCCTCCGCAGCTCATTGGTTTGGCACTGACGAACTGGGTCGCGATATTCTCAGCCGGGTGATCGTCGCCACGCGCTTGGATTTGGGCATTGCCGTAGTTGCGGTGTTCCTCTCATTTATAGTCGGTAGCCTGTTGGGCACTTGTGCGGGATACTTTGGCGGCTGGAGCGATCGCATCATTTCCCGTTGTATTGACACACTCATGGCCTTTCCACTTTTCGTCCTCGCCATGGGTCTCGTCGCAGCCTTAGGTAACACTGTCGCCAATATTATTTACGCCACTGCCATTATCAACCTGCCCCTTTACACCCGCGTGGTGCGCTCCGAAATTCTGGTGCGGCGGGAAGCAGGGTTTGTAGAAGCGGCGAGACTTACGGGCAACAGCGAATGGCGCATCATGGCTCGGCATCTTTTCCCGAACGTGCTTCCTGTAATGATGGTCCATATTTCTCTGAATATGGGTTGGGCCATTCTCAATGCCGCTGGTCTTTCCTTCATTGGATTGGGGGTGCAGCCGCCCACACCAGAATGGGGCATCATGGTCGCCGAAGGTGCGACGTACATCGTGTCGGGGGAATGGTGGTTGGCCTTGTTCCCCGGCGCTGTCTTGATGTTAGCCGTCTTTTGTTTCAACCTACTTGGCGATGGCCTCAGAGACTTGATTGACCCCAGAATGCGTACGTAATAAGGGCGAGGGAGCAGGGGAGCGTGAGCAGCAGGGGAGCTAAAACCTCTAATCGAGCTGCTTTTTCCAACAGCATGTCAACAAGTCTCTGCCCCCAAAGCCCCTGTTGCTCCCTCGCCTTTTGTCCTACTCATATCAACCACGAAGACGGATTATGAATAATCTTCTTTCTCTCTAATTTTTCCCAAATCCCCTCTCGCTCCCTTGCCCCTCATCTTCCCCGCCCCCCTGCTCCTCCATTCTTTCTGCCATGATGCTTTACCCGTCTTCCTCGCCACCACCAACCTCAGCGGCAACCGTTTCGACAAAGCTATTGGCCGTCGACAATCTTGACGTAGAATTCCGCACTCGTTCTGGGACGGTAAAGGCATTAGAAGCGGTCAGTTTTGCTATTGAACCGGGGGAAACTGTTGGTATTGTGGGGGAAAGTGGCTCGGGTAAGTCTGTTACCGCCTTTACTTTAATGGGCGTGTTGGATCGAGCGGGTAAAGTCACTGCTGGGAAGGCGCTGTTTCAAACCGATCGCGTCGCCGTCGACCTGCTCAGAGAGCCGGAATCCTCCCTGCGACAGTTACGCGGCAAAGAACTGTCGATGATTTTTCAGAACCCCCGTACGGCGCTGAACCCTATTCGGAAAGTGGGCAAGCAGATCACCGATGTTTTGCGCTGCCACACCGATTTATCCGGCAATGCCCTCCGCGATCGCGCCATTGAAATGCTGGCTAGCGTCCGCATTCCTGACCCAGAAAAGCGCTATGACGCCTATCCCTACGAACTTTCCGGTGGGCTGTGCCAGCGCATCATGATTGCGATCGCCCTCGCCTGTTCCCCAAAACTGCTGATCGCCGATGAACCCACCACTGGTCTGGACGTGACCACTCAAGCCACGGTGATGAATCTCATTAAAGATCTGGCGACCCAGCAACAGATGGCTGCCATTCTCATCACCCATGACCTGGCACTAGCGTCAGAATATTGCGATCGCATCGTTGTCATGCACGCCGGACACGTCGTCGAGTTTGCCCCCACCCACAGACTGTTTCAATCTCCTCGTCACCCTTACACCGCCAAACTCATCGCCGCCACACCCGAACCCCACAAAGCCTTTGCAGACCTGATTCCCATTCCGGGCAACCTCCCTGACCTTAAAGCGACGAGCATTCCCCCCTGTCGATTTAGCCCACGGTGCGATCGCTACGAACCTGCCCTCTGCGACCAAGCCCCTCTGACTCGCCAACAGCCGATTTCAGAGCATCATGTCGCCTGCTGGAAACCACTGGAATGATTAACAGAGCAGAGGAGCAGGAACACGTTAAAAAATAAATCTTTGCCTACCGCCCCAGAGCCCCGCTAGCTCCCTTGTCCTTGCAATCCCAATGCTTACTTAGCTCCAAATCCCATGGCCTCCCTCATCCAAACCGACACTTTGCTGCAAGTGCGCGACCTTTGCAAAACTTTCCCCGTTGGCAAAAGCGCGAACCTGCACGCCGTCGATCACGTTTCCTTCGACATTCGTCCGGGTGAAAGTGTTGGATTGGTGGGAGAGTCGGGCTGCGGTAAGTCCACCCTGATTCGACTAATCACCCGTCTGCTGGATGTCACCTCCGGCACCATCAAATTTGATGACACGATTCTCAGCACTGTCACTGTGCGTCAATTCCCAAAAAGTCCTCACCGCAAGGGCATTCAGCTGGTGTTTCAAGACCCGACCGATAGCTTAAATCCCCGATTCACTGCTTATGACACCATCACCGAACCCATCAAACGACTAGCAGGTGGGCGCAACAAAGCTCAACTGCAAACCCGCGCTGCTGAGTTATCCGACCTTGTGGGCTTACCCCAAGAACTGCTGAGCCGTTTTCCGCACCAGCTCTCTGGGGGCCAAAAGGCCCGAGTGGGAATTGCCCGCGCGATCGCTCTCAATCCCAATCTCCTGGTTTTAGACGAACCCACGTCAGCACTGGATGTCTCCGTCCAAGCCGTCATTCTGCATCTCCTCGCTGACCTTAAAGAACGGTTGGGCATGAGCTACCTCTTTGTGTCCCATGACCTAAACGTAGTGCGGCTGCTGTGCGATCGCATCCTCGTCATGTACCTGGGCAAAATCATTGAAGCGGGTCCCGTCGAGCAAGTCTTCAACCAGCCCCGCCACCCCTATACCGAAGCTCTGATCTCTGCCATTCCTAGCTTTGAAGCCAAACCCCATCCCATTCCCCTCACCGGCGAACCCCGTAGCCCCATCAACCCCGATCCCAACGTCTGTCGGCTCTATGGGCGCTGCCCTAAAGGCGAAGCAACATGCCAACAGTTCATGCCCACTCTCAACGAAGTCGCCCCTGACCACTGGGCAGCCTGTCACTTCCATAACTGACGGCTGGAACCCCGCCCACACATCCTAAAAGCCCCCTTTGCCCTCAAAGCCCAGCCCCAATGCAAACCTACAACCTCGTTCTCACTGGCGGACACGTTATCGACTCCAGTCAATCCCTGGATGGGCCATACGATGTTGCGATTCGCGATGGCAAAATTGCGGCGATCGCTCCCCAATTGCCACCCTACACCGCTAAAGCTACTCAAGACGTCACCGGAAAACTCGTTTGCCCAGGTTTCATCGATCTCCACGTTCATGTTTACGAATGGGTAACGGACTTTGGCCTATGGCCCGATGATGTGGGTGTGAACGCGGGCGTTACGACTGTGGTTGACCAGGGCAGTTGTGGCCCGCTGACATTTCTGGGCTTCAAAGCCAATATTGTGGAGCAGGCGCAAACGGACGTGCGCTGTTTTCCTTCAGTCAATCTAGCCGGGGCACTGAAGGGCGGCATGGGTTCCCCGGCGTTGCACAGCCCCGACATGGTTGATCTTGATGCTTTACGGCGACTCGCCCAAGAGAATCCAGGAACAGTACGCGGATTCAAAGTTCATGGCGAATCAGGCGCGTTGTCTCGCTGGGGTACCCAGGTGATTGAACTGGCACGCCAAGCCGCCGATGCCGCGCAGTTGCCGCTGTATGTGCATACGGGCGAACTCTTTGCCGTGGTGGAGGAAAATCGCCCTTCCCCTGAACAGGTCATTGATTACGTCCTGCCGCATCTCAAGCCGGGTGATCTGTTGGCCCACTGCTATAGCTGTCGTCCCGATGGTCTGATGGGCGATCGCGACACTCCCTCTCTAGCTCTTGTGCAAGCAATTGCGGAAGGGGTGCGCCTTGATTTGGGACACGGTATCAACTTCAGCTTTGCGATCGCCCGTCGCATGATGGAGCAGGGACTGATGCCATACACAATCAGCAGCGATGTCCACGGTGATTTTGCCACTCCCCACAATGACGCCACCCTCGACTACAGCCTCTGTGGAGCGCTCTCGAAGCTGGTTGCATTAGGCATGGAATTAAAGGAGGCGATCGCCGCCGTCACCCTTCACCCCGCCACTGTTCTTCAAGCCGAAGCTGACCTCGGCACCCTAAAAGCAGGCACCCGTGCCGATATCACAGTGTTAGAAAAAATGGATGCCCCTTGGATTTGCCGCGATGCCAAAGGCGAACAGTTAATCGCACCACAAAGATTTAGCCCAGCCTGGGTTGTCAAATCTGGAGAATTGATTACGCCTCATCGTCGCTTGCTCAAGGATTTGGTTGTCGCGGGCTAAGCTGTAAGCTCGACAACAACTCGCTATCGTGCTCTTATCTGGGCATAAGATCCCTGGTGGCACAATCCGTGTTGAACCGTCTACCTATTCGGACGTAGCTTAGTGCTATTCTGGCGAATCTCCGTGCCTTCAGGCCGGAGAGGATGTCAAGTACTTGATCCCGCCAAAGCTAGTGAAATGAGTTGTTTGAGGAGCAGCAGATGGAGCAGATGGAGCAGACTTTGATCACACAAGATTTTGCGATTTTAGCTCCAGTACCCGAGCAGCATCTGGTCACCGGGTTAGAGGCAATCGCGCCGCCTTCAACCAAAAATGACGCGCCAACCTGGGCCATTTTCTGGCTGGTTCAAGATCTGATTGAGCTGAGAGAACCCATCCTGGTTAGCGACTTTCAGGGGCTCGGCAAAAAGACAGCCTACGCTTCACGGTTCATTCCAGAAGGTCCGTTGTTGGTTGAACATCCTGGGTTGATCGCGGTATGAGACTTGCGACTTATAACTTACGCTTTGGCGGGAAGGCAGGCCGACGCATTCACTGGCAGAAGATCTTTGCTGACGTCCAGCCAGATATTTTCCTTGTGCAAGAAACACTGCATCCCCGCGAGTACCTGCCGTCTTACGAAGACGAAAAACAGCAGCTTCACTGGAAAGCGGTCGCAGGTAGGCCGTGGGGTAGCGCGGTTTACGTGAGGCACGGTCAGGTCACGCCGTTAGCCCCGCTGTCAGCAGGGCTAGCGGGATGGGTTACTGGCGTCTGCGTCACCGACTTTAGCGCACCTTCGAGGTCGGGACAGCTGCTTTATGTGTATAGCGTTCACGCGCCCAGCGGTCGCTCTAGCTACGTCAAAGAGGTGAACTTCATCCTTGATGCTATCCAGGCCCAGGTATCTAACGGAGCAGACGTCATCATTGGCGGCGATTTCAACCTCACTGTCGGGTTCCGGCACCCCTCAGAAGCGCTACAGCAAAATCAGCCCAAGCTGATGGCCCGTTTCCAGAGAGAGATGGGGCTGATCAACTGCTGGCAAAGCGCTAACCCGAACCAGAACCTGCCGCAAACACTGCGGTGGAGCAACGACCCGTCCAAGCCTTACCACTGCGACGGCCTGTTTGTACCGGCTAGCTGGTACCGCTACCTCGAATCGGCTGAGGTGCTATCTGGGCCTGACTGGGAACCCCTCAGCGATCACAACCCTGTCGTGGGCGGGCGGGGCGTGGAGGCGCCAAGCCGTGGGAAAAAAAAAAAAAACCACACTAACACCCACCACCGCGCAACCTCCAC